>NZ_JAIQDD010000002.1:0-595109 GCF_020036995.1 Corallococcus sp. AS-1-12
GCCTGGAGCGGGTGGAAAAAGGGGGGCCTGCGTCCCGGAGTTGAGCCGCCTGCGGGCGGTGCTGCGCAAAGCACGCCACGCCACCGCCTCCATGTGGCCCGCCCTCGCACGTGCCTACCGGTGGGTGGAGCGCACCGCGACCATTCTCCAGAATGAGCCTGGATTGGATGCCGCGGGCGTGCGCCGCCGCCTGTCGGCCCTGCTGGCCGCCCTGGTGCGCTGGACGCGCCGCCACCGGGGCCTGCTGCGCCAGGCCCTGGCCCATTTCCTCCTGGAAACGCGTCGCTACTGGAAGGGCCTCTTTCACTGCTACGACGTGTCAGACTTGCCCCGCACCGATAATGCCTTGGAGCACCTCTTCGGCACCTGCCGCTACCATGAGCGGCGGACCTCGGGCCGCGTGCGTGGCAGCGCGAGCCTCGTCGTGCGCGGTGCAGTCCGGCTGCCAGCCATCGCCGCGGCCCAACTGCTGCCTGAACTCGACGCCGCCCTCCTGGCGCCTGGGGACCTCGACGACTGGCGGCAGCTCCGTGCTCAACTCGAAGCCCGACGCGTCCCCCGCATCATGGGCCGACGCTTTCGCGACGACCCGGACGGCTACCTCCGAGGCGTCGAAGAGACGCTCAGGCCATATTTGCCGACGTAGAAAAAAATGTGGTGCGTGCCAAAGCTGGACGCCCAGTACGCCGAGCGAATGGAAGACGTGCTGGAGTTGTACCAGCAGCCCTTGTGCTCCACTGAACCCGTCGTATGCTTCGATGAGCGGCCCGTGCAGTTGCTGGAGTGGGTGCGCCCAGCATCACCCGCCTGCCCTGGGCGTGAGGCACGTAGGGACTACGCCTACTTACGCTGTGGCACGGCCAATCTCTTCTGTGAGGTGGAGCCCAAGGCGGGGTGGCATTTCGTGAAGGCCACGCCCAATAGAAAGAGTCCGGCGTTTGCCGAAGCCCTCCAGGGCATCGCCGAGAGATACCCGGAGGCGAGCACTATCCACCTGGTGCTGGACAATCTCAGTGCCCACAGCCGCCATGCGTTGGAGGTGCGGTACGGGGTACGTGCAGGGCGTCGGCTCTGGCGTCGATTCACTCCACACTACACGCCTGTCCACGGCAGTTGGCTCAATCAGGCGGAGGTGGAAATTTCCCTGCTCTCCCGTCAGTGTTTGGGGCGTCGGCGCACCCCCACGCTCGACAAGCTCCGCTGTGAAACGCAGGCATGGCAGGAGTGGGCCAACCGCCACCGGATCCAGATTCGCTGGCAATTCACCGTGCCGAAGGCCCGAGCGAAGTTCCATTACCAACCCACGGACTTCACCCGGCCAAAGGATTAGTCCTACAGCCGTAGTTCGGAAGTCTCTGCGGCCCTCCTCCTGTTGAAGAAACAAGAGGGGGAGGAGCGAGGCTTCCCATGCAGCAGCTATCGGCCACAGAAGCGCAGGCGCCGGAAGTCCGGTTGGTCGGCCGTCTCGCGACGGAACTGGAGGCGGTAGGTGCTTGGCTGCAGCCGCACTTCCGCAGGCGCGAGGCGCATGCCACCGCAGTCGAGTAAGTGAAGGCGCTGCTGGGGCGAGTGCAGCGCAAGAATGTGTAGGGCCTTTCGGAGGAGGCAGGGCATCGAGCGCCCTATGCCTTCCAGCACCTGCTGCTGCGTGCGAAGTGGGACGCGGATGCGGTGCGCGACGACGTGCTGGAATACGCACGCAGCGCGCTGGGCGAAGGCGGCATTCTCGCGGTGGACGAGACGGGCTTTTTGAAGAAGGGGGAGAAGTCCGTGGGCGTCGCGCGCCAGTACACGGGCACTGCGGGCAAGGTGGAGAACGCGCAAGTGGGCGTCTTCCTGTCGTACGTGACGCCTTTGGGGCATGCGCTGGTGGACCGAGAACTCTACCTGCCGGAGCCGTGGACGGAGGACGCGGCCCGCCGCCATGCGGGAGGGATTCCGGACGAGGTGGGCTTTGAATCCAAACCGGCCTTGGCGCAAGGCATGCTGCAGCGGGCGCTGGGCGCGGGACTGAAGCCCGCGTGGGTGGTGGGCGACGAAGTCTATGGCCGCGACAACACGCTTCGCCGCTTCCTCGAAGACTTGCACCAGCCCTACGTGCTGGCGGTGGCCTCCAACACGCACGTCTGGCGTGGCTTCTACCAAGTGAAGCCGGGCGACATGGTGCAAGAAGTCCCACCGGAGGTCTGGGTGCGTCTGTCGGCGGGCGCGGGTAGCAAAGGCCCACGTCTCTATGACTGGGCGCGCATGCGTCGCAACCAGCACCTGGGCCTGTCGCGGTGGCTGCTATTCCGCAGAAGCCTCGCGGACGGCAAGGTGGCCTTTTACGTCGCCCATGCCCGGCGCAACGCCTCGCTGGAGTCAATGGTGCAGGCAGCGGGCAGTCGGTGGGCCGTGGAGGAGGACTTCGAATCCGCCAAGAACGAGGTGGGCCTCGCCGACTATGAGGTGCGCGCCTGGACGGCCTGGCACCGGCATTTGACGCTGTGCCTGGTGGCACACGTCTTTCTCGCCGCCGCGCGTGCCGTGGCCAATCTGCAACTCCAGGAGGGCCTGCCCCCAAAGCGCTCGGCCTGCCGAGGCGCAGAAACCCCATGCGCACGTTTCTCGCCCGGCGCGGCCTTCACTGACAGGCTTCGTCCGCTAGTCCGTCCAGGAAGTGCGAGCACTTCTGGTAGCGCTTCTGCGGCGTGTGGCGGCTCCACTTGCGCATGTCCTGGCGTGGAGTCGCTGGAGACGCCACCACCAAGCCGTGGCCATGCAGTGTCACTTCCGGGCCCGAAGGGCGCGATTCAAACTGCAGCTGTAGGATTAACCGCTGCCCCAAAAGTGAACAGCACCTGTTAACCGCTCTCGGCCTGTCTCTCCCTAGAACGGGTGAAAGAGCGGTCCGGAGAGCCCAGCCGGTGGCGCAGAAGAGGGGTCATCTCGCTCTGCGGGGGGAGAGCCGAGAAGGCTCTCTTCAGCACCGCGAGCCAGACTCCCTTGGGATTCAGCGGCTCAAGCACGAAGGTTCCGCGACGTTCAGCGCGAGGCCACTGGACAAGTAAAAAGGCCCTGCCGGGTTAGGGCAGGGCCTTCTTTTTTGCTCCCCGAACGAAGCCCTGCGCGAACTCGTTCTCTGCGCCCTCTCCAGAGACTGCGACGGAAAACACGAGAAAAATCCTGGGGTTAGGCGAAGTCGGGAAAATTCGGGGGCCGATTGAGTCTCCGCAAACTTCCCTGCGGCTGTTTCCCCGAGTAGCGCGGATTGGGGATGGCGTCCAGCATCCTTCAGAAGGGGAGGGAGTAGGTATGCCTCGCACAGGTCTGGGCGGGACATGCGGGTCCTGGTGCTGCCCCATGCTCGACTACCACCTACGCCGGTACGGTTCGGTCCTGCCTGTGGCCCCCGGCGGAAGCCCTGCCGGCCGTGCATTCCGGTGGTGGGCGTCGCTCAAAGCCGCGCGCCGGTGGCCGTTCACGGGGAGGGCGCCCAGCCTGAAGCAGGGGGCAGGCTGGGCCGTGGTCTTGGCAGGCTGGGTTGATGACCTAGCCTGCCTTGTCGCACTGCCGGATGCTGAACAGATGCCCCCATGACGCAGCGACCGAGTTTTCGGTAGGCACAGCCCTTTATGCGGCCCCTCCTTCGGCGACCGGAGAGTGTCCCGTGGGTGCAGGGGACTGTTCTGGGGGGACGGGGACGACCTTGGGGCGGCCGCGGTCGAACCAGGTGTAGACGGTGGGCAGGACCAGCAGCGTGAGCAGCGTGGAGCTGAAGAGCCCGCCGATGACGACGGTGGCCAACGGCTTCTGCACCTCCGCGCCGGCCCCGGTGGAGAATGCCATGGGGAGAAAGCCCAGCGAGGCCACCAGCGCGGTGGTGAGGACCGGCCGAAGGCGCACGTGGGCCGCGTCGTGGGCGGCCTGGGCCGGCGACAGGCCGTCCTGACGCAGCTTTAGGATGTAGGCCACCAGGACCAGTCCGTTGAGCACCGCCACTCCGAAGAGGGCGATGAAGCCCACTGCCGCGGAGATGGACAGCGGCATTCCCCGCACCAAGAGCGCCAGCAGTCCACCTGTCACCGCGAAGGGGATGTTGAGGTAGATGAGGAGGGCCGGCCGCACCGCGTTGAACGTGGTGTAGAGCAACACGAAGATGAGGAAGAGGGTGAGGGGCACCACGATTGCGAGCCGGCTCGACGCGGACTGGAGGTTCTCGAACTGTCCGCCCCAGCTCACCCAGTAGCCCGTCGGCAGCTTGACCTCGCGCGCGATGACCGACTGGGCCTCCGTGACGAAGCTCTGGAGGTCTCGCCCGCGCACGTTGGCCTCGATGGTGAGTCGTCGCTGGATGTTCTCCCGGCTCACCTGGGCGGGGCCTTCCTCCACGACAATGCGCGCGAGCTGTGAGAGCGGGATGAGTTGTCCGGAAGGGCTGGCCACGCGGATTCCCTCGAGTTGCTCCACGCTCTGCCGAGCGCCTGGTGCGAAGCGCACCTGGAGCGCGAAGCGCCGCTGGCCCTCCAGCACCGTTCCCACCTCCTTGCCACCGATGGCCTCGATGGTGTCCAGCACCTGCCGGGCGTTGATGCCGTAGCGGGAGATGGCCTGCCGGTCTATCTGGATGCGCGCGACAGGGAGCCCCGCCACCTGCTCGGCCTTGACGTCTGCGGCGCCTGGGACCTTGGCCAGCGCGGCGGCGAGCTTGTCTCCCGTCTGTTTCAGCACGTCCAGGTCCTCGCCATAGAGCTTGAGTGCCACGTCCGAGCGCACGCCGGAGATGAGCTCGCTGACCCGAAGTTCGATGGGTTGCGAGTAGCTGAAGAGGGTGCCGGGCACCTCCTTCGTGAGCGCTTCGTTGAAGCGGGCGATGAGCCCCTCGCGGTCCTCCGCCGTCGTCCACTCCTCATGCGGTTTGAGCATGACGAAGATGTCGCTGATCTCCACGCCCATGGGGTCTGTCGCTATCTCCGCGCGCCCCGTACGGGAGATTACGGTGGTGACCTCGGGAAATCGCTTGAGCACCTTTTCGATGAGGCCCGTCTGTCGCACCGACTCCTCCAGCGAGACCGAGGGCACACGCCAAGCCTGCAGCGCGAGGGCTCCCTCATCCAGCCGGGGAATGAACTCCGCACCCAGGAAGGGCACCGTGGCCAGGCTCACCGCGAGCAGGCCTCCCGCGATGCCCACCACCACCCCGCGCCGCCGGAGGCACCAGGACAGCGCGGGCTCGTAGACACGGCGCGCCCCGCGGACGATGAAGCTCTCCTGCTCCTTCGCCCTTCGGGGAAGCAGGACGGAGGCGAGGGCCGGGATGAAGGTGAGTGACAGGACGAAGGCCCCCGCCAAGGCGCAGATGACCGTGATGGCCATGGGCTTGAACATCTTCCCCTCGATGCCGCTCAGGGCGAGGATGGGCAGATAGACCACGCCGATGATGACTTCACCGAACGCGGCCGCCTGTCTCACCTCCACCGCGCTGCGATAGACGACTTCGTCGCGCTCCTCACGCGTGAGGGCCCGGCCCAGCGTGTGGCTCTGCTCCGAAATGTGCCGCACCGCGTTCTCCACGATGATGAGCGCGCCGTCGACGATGAGGCCGAAGTCGATGGCTCCCAGGGACATCAGGTTTCCGGAGACGCCCAGCGCCCGCATCCCGATGAAGGCGCAGAGCATGGACAGGGGAATGGCCGCGGCGGCCAGGAGTCCCGCGCGCAGGTTTCTCAGCATGACGAAGAGCACGACGATGACGAGCAGACCGCCCTCGACGAGGTTCTTCGCCACCGTTTGGATGGTTTTCCGGACGAGGTCCGTGCGGTCGTAGAAGGTGTCGATGGTGACGCCAGGAGGCAGGGTGGGGCGGATCTTCTCCACCTCGGCCTTCACGTCGTTGACCACCTCGCGCGAGTTCTGCCCGATGAGCATCATCACGATGCCCGTGACGGCCTCGCCCCGGCCGTCACGCGTCACAGCGCCCTGGCGGACCTGTGGAGCGAACGCCACGTTGGCAACGTCTCGGACATAGACCGGGACTCCTTGTGGAGACGTGGAGAGGACGATGCTGCGGATATCATCCAGTGTCTCCACAAGGCCTTCGCCACGGATGAGCACCTGCTCCGGGCCGCGTGCGATGTACGCGCCTCCGGCGTTGGCGTTGTTCTCCTCCAGGGATTGGAACACCTGGCCCAGAGACAGGCCGTAGGCCGTGAGCTTGGAGGGGTCCACCTGCACCTCATAAGTCTTGAGCTCTCCGCCGAAGGCGTTGACCTCGACGACGCCGGGCACGGCACGTAGCCGCGGGGAAACCTGCCACTCCAGGATGCTGCGCAGCTCCATGGGGCCCTGACCCTCGCCCCGTACTTCGAACTGGTAGATTTCTCCCAGGCCCGAGGAGATGGGCCCCATCTCCGGAGAGCCGTAGCCTTCGGGGATGCTTTCGCGCGCCGCTGTCAGCCGCTCCTGGATGAGCTGCCGCGCGAAGTAGATGTTCACTTCGTCCTTGAAGACGACGGTGACGACGGACAGCCCGAACTTGGAGACGGAGCGAATTTCCTCGGTGTCCGGCAAGCCGCTCATCGCGGTCTCGACGGGCACGGTGATGAACCTCTCCACCTCTACGGGCCCAAGGCCCGGCGAGGATGTGAGGATTTGGACCTGCACGTTGGTGACGTCCGGTACCGCGTCGATGGGCAGTGAGCGCAGCGCGTTGAGGCCGAAGCCGACGAGCACCGCCGTCAGGATGAAGATGAGGATGCGGTTCTTGATGGAAAAGTGGATGAGCCTGTCGAACATGGCGCCCGCCTAGTGGGAGTGGCCCTCGCCCATGCTCTCCTTCGAGAGTTCGGACTTGAGGATGAAGGCTCCTTGCGTGACGAAGGAGGTACCGGGCTGAAGACCTGAGAGGATTTCCACGTCCTGGGCGGAACTGGCGCCAGTCTGGACCTCGACGGGGCGGAAGCGGTTCTCGCCGGCTGGGACGAAGACCACCTGCTCTTCGCCGACCTTTTGCACGGCCTCTCGTGGGACAACGATGCGTGTGGGCGAGGCGGAGCCAGAGTCTCGTGTCTCTCCCGAGGTGGTGGCGATTTCCGCCTGGGCGAACATGCCCGGCTTGAGCGCCCCATCGGTGTTGGACACCACGACTCGTACCGGAATGGTGCGAGTCTTCTCATCAACGACGTCTCCGATGTAGTCCACGCGGCCCGTGAAGCGCTGGCCCGCCCGTGCTTGGACGGTGATTTCCACCGGCTGACCGGCATGGACCTGCGGGAGCTGAGACTCCGTCAGGTCCAACTGCACCCAGAGTTCCGTGAGGTCCGCCACCGTGAAGAGGGACGTGGCCGCCTCCACCGCCTGGCCCACCGTGCCCGAAATCTCCACCACCGTGCCTGTCAGTGGGCTGATGGCCGGAAAGCGCGAGCTGTAGTGCTCGTTGCTACGCAGCGTGCTGATTTCTCCGTCGGAAAGGCCGAGCGCATGAAGCCGGCCGTCGGCGGCGTTGCGCTCCGCCTCGGCGGTGACGAAGGTGCTTTCCGCCTCGCGCATGTCCCGCTCGCTGGTGATTCCTTTAGCAAGCAGATCCTTCTCCCGGCGGAAGTTCTGCTCCGCCACGCGCGCCTTGGTCGCGGCGGAGAGGTAGTCCGCTCGCGCCTGGCCAAGCTCAGGGCTCTCGAGATGGCCCAGCACCTCCCCCTTTTTCACCTTCTGGCCGAGAGCTACCTGGATGGTGGCGAGTCGTCCTGGAACGCGGGAGGCCACTCTGGCTACGCCTTGCTGGGTGAAGGTGATACGCGCTGGCACGATGAGGCCGGTTACGAGGGGCTTTGCCTCTGCCTGGGCCAACTGGAGCTGCGCCGAGCGCAGCGCCTCTGGCGTGAGGGTGATGACCTCGTCATGTTTTTCTCCCCCCTCACCATGGGTTTCGCCTTCTTCCTTCTCGTGGTCGTGGCCCTCTTCTTCGGCGTGGGGCTTGCCCTTCGTCTCCTTGCCGGACGGGGCCGTCTTCGCTTCATCGGAGGGGGGGGCGGCCTTCTTGTCGGAGCAACTGGCCAGAAGAAGGGCCGCCGCCAGGACGATGGACAGATTCGTGTGAACGTTCATTGGATGTTCCCCACCACTTTCTTGAGTTGGGCCTCCGCGGCGTTGAGTTCCTCAAGGGCCTCGATGTAGCTACGGCTCGTATCGAGGGCCTCGCGCCGGATGATGAGCAGCTCCAGGAAGTCCACCTTCCCGGCCCGATAGGCCTCATTGATCAGCTTTAAGTTCTCTTGCACGGCCGCCATCACATCGCCGCCGAACACCTCCGCGGCTGACAGGGCAGTGCGGTAGCGCTCGAGGGCGAGCACCACCTCGGAACGCACGAAGCGTTCGGTGGCGGCGAGCGCCCGCTCCGCCTGGGCCGCCCGTGCCGTGCTAATCCCTCGCGCCGCTTGGTTGCGGTTGAAGAGGGGCAGGTCGATGCCGAGTGTGCCTTGGACGATTTGGGCGTCCTCCTCCTGGCTGTAGCTCACCCCCAATCGAGGGCGGGGTAGCGCCCCCCGGCTGGCGAGCCGGACCTCTGCCTGGGCTGCCTCCAACTCGGCCTTGGCTGCCTTGAGGTCCGCGCGTTGCGCCGCCGCTCGCTCCAGGAGGACGGAAAGGATTGGGGGCGCGGCCGCCTCCGCGCGCAGGTTCCCTTCGGGTGCGATGTCCTCAGTTGGTTCGATGCCCAGCAGCAGTCGCAGCTCTCCGAGGGCCTGCGTCCGGCGCTGGACGGCGCGAACACGGGCACGCTGGGTCTGGCCCAGCGCCACCCGCGCGGTGTTCACTTCGATGCGAGAGGCGGCTCCAGCCTGCAGTCGCTGCTCTGCGGCATCCCGGCCCTGCTCTGCGAGTACGAGTGCATCATTGGCCAGTTGCAGTTCCTGCTCGGCCGCGAGGGCCCTGCCGAAGGCTTGGCGCACTTCGGCCGCGAGCTCTACCTGAGAGACCGCGAGGCGCGACTCGCTCGCGGAAAGTGTCGCCGCTGCGGCGTCCCTGCGCGCTCCGCGCTGGCCGAAGAGTTCCAGTTGTTGGCTCACCCCGGCGCCCACGTCGACGTTGTTCCCACTCGCGCGAAAGCGTGGGCCGACGGCGACTTGTAGGTCCGGATTGGTCTGGAACAGGAGGGATGCTCCCGAAAGCTGAGCTCGAGCTGCGGCGGCATCGGCCTGGGTGGAAATGAGTCGGGGGCTGCGTTCGAGTGCGAGTGCCACAGCTTGCTCCATCGTGAGAGGGCGGGCCGCGAAGGCCGGCACCGCGACGAGCAGGAGCGGGAGCAGACTTATGAGACGGATTGATGGAGACACGACGCTCACCAAATTGAAAAGAGGTAGGGCCGCGCCTGGGCTGGAGGATGTGCGGAACCGGCGGAGTCAGACCGTCAGGACGCGAGCACACCTGCAGCGTCAGCCGCAGCTGATGAGTGGATGAGAGATGGCCCAAGGCCGGCGCCGCGCATGGCGGTACCGGGCACGCCTGAGCAGGCACATGCGTCCGGTCCGTTCGCGCGTCATCGGCGCGAAGGCGCGGCCTATCTCCCGGTCTCTCGAAGCGAGAGTCCCCGTAAGCGTGCGAGAATTGCCGCACGCGCATGGCCGCGGGACGTCACGGCCACAGCACGGCTGGAGGTGGAGGGGCGCACGAACCGGCCGTTAGGCCGATATAGGCGGACGCAGGAGGCGGGGACGCACTTCCTCGGCCGCCTCCTGGTTCTGCCCGACAATCTTCGGCGGTTTGACCGTGATGGCCCAACCCGGTGACGGCAGGGATTCAGGAATGACGGACTGGCTGGGGCAGCACCCGCAATGGTGCTCGGTTGGGCCACAGCCGTGCTCCCGGCTGGACTCTCCCAGGTCTGACTCGTCCGCAATGGAGTGCGCGAGATGCCCGGACGCCGCGTAGTGAACGGCCATCTCGACGGCCTCCCCGAAGGAAGGCACGAGGCCGTTGACCAGCACGATGAACATCAGAAGGCGCAGCACGGTGTCTTCGTAGTGACTTTAGTGGAAGAAGGCAATACGGCTGGTGGTCACGGTTTGCTGGCGCACGGATTCACCTCGTTCAGGGGGCCTGCCTGGGGGGCCCTTGCCCTTCCTGCCGGGCAGCTTCTTGGAAGATGGCCTGGAGGTCCCCTGGAATGGGCATGGGCGTGAAGATGCCCACGTTGGCGCCTCCGGTGTTGCCGAGGGGAGCGCGCCCGAGCCAGGAGCCAGGGGCGGCCAGCAGCAATCGGGGCAACTGTCCGGCCAGCTCGCTCAGGTTTCCTCTCCTCCATGCGAAGCAGAACATGGCTAGGTGGACCTGAAGATGAGGCCACGCGTGAGCCTGGCTCAGAATGTGAGCGCGTTCCAGCGAATGCCACGCCAGTTGGAGGTGGCCTTTGGCCTCGGCCTCGGAGGCTTGTCGCAGTTCCTTCTCGAAATGAATTCGCAACTTCGGTTCCATCAAGGCGCCTCCTTCTGATGCGTCAGTGACACGCAGCGCAGGTGTCCTCGCCCCGCCACGCTTCCCGGCCTTCCTTCACAAGGAAGAGCGTCATCCCAAGGGCGGCCACTGGGTCCGCCCACCACCAACCGAAAGCCGCGTTGAGGCCGATACCACCCAAGGTGATGAGGGACAGCCACCAGCACGCAGTGGTCTGGAGGGCATCGGCTTCCATGGCGCGGCTGCCCAGGGCCACGGCGGTCCGCTTTTTCGCGCGCGCGAGCCACATCATTACCGCCAGTGAGACAGTCGCAAGAATGAGGCCGACGAGGCTCGTCTTGGGCCGCTCGCTGTTCAGAAGCGATGTCGATGCTTCCCATGCCACGAATGCGGCCAGCGCGAAGAGTGACAGTCCGATGAGCCGGTGCGCGCGGCGGTCCAGTTGCTCCAGTTCCCCGGGAGTGCGCCGAGCTCGCCGCTCCGCCGAGAGGCGCCACAGCATGATGGCTGCGGAAGTGCTCTCCACGAAGCTGTCCACTCCGAAGCCGAGTAGCGCCACGCTGCCGGCAGCGAGGGCTGCGGCCACGGCGATGGTGCCCTCGATGAGGTTCCATCCCACGGTGACCAGCGTCAATGCCTTGGCCCGTTTGAGAATCGGCAGTCTTCCGTCGGGGAAGGTGGCCGTCTCAGACATGATTTTCCTCTCCAGGGTGCGCCACGACAGGCTCCTCGGCGGGCGCGATGTTGCAGCAGTTGGAAAGCTGCCCCGCCTCCACCTGGAGCGTGACGTGCTCGATGCCGAACTCATCGTGGAGTTGCCGCTTCATGCGGTCGAGGAGCGGGTCGTCCAGTTGTATCCCCCGAACGACGAGATGCGCGGTGAGGGCCGCCTCGGTAGTGCTTATGGCCCAGACGTGCAGGTCATGCACGTCGACGACGCCAGGTGCTCGGCTCAGCTGCTCCCGTACCAAGGTCATGTCGATGTTCTGCGGCACTGCATGCAAGGCGAGATTGACGGAGTCTTTGAGTAGTCCCCATGTCCCCCAGAAAATGAGGACTGCGATGAGGAGCGTCACCACGGGGTCGAGCCATGCCCATCCGGTGAAATGGATGAGGGCGCCGGCCAGGACGACACCGAGCGACACTCCTGCGTCCGCAGCCATGTGGAGGAATGCACCCCGGATGTTGAGGTCGTCCTTGCGGCCCTTCCAGAAGAGCATGGCCGTGGCGGTGTTGATGATGATGCCCACCCCGGCTACCGCCATGATGGTGACGCTGGAGACAGGAGCGGGCTCTCCGACGCGCTGCACAGCCTCCCATCCGATAGCGCCCACGGCGACGAGCAGGAGGAGGGCATTGAGGAGGGCTGCCAGGATGGACGAACTGCGCAGACCATAGGTGTGGCGGGCTGTCGGCTTTCGCCTAGCCAGGATGCTCGCCCCCCAGGCGAGCATCAACCCGAGGACGTCGCTCAGGTTATGGCCGGCATCCGCCACTAGCGCCAGAGAGTTGGAGATGACGCCGAAGGTGGCCTCGACAGCAACGAAGGCCAAATTGAGGGTTACACCGATGGCAAATGCCCGTCCGGGTGAATCGGGTGCGTGACTGTGGGAACCTGACATGGGCGTGGGTGCCTCCAGAGTGAAAACAGTTCCGCTGCACACTCCTTTTCCGGTGTGCCAGCAGGGACTTCCTGAAATCTACCTGGGCTGACGAACGGATTTGCCCAGGGTTACACCTCCACGTTTTTGTCGCGCGCGGACGCTGACGAAGCGGCCCCGCCAGCGCCCGATGGGAGTGCACGCCTTCCCCGACCTCCGAATTCTCATGGCTGCCTGGAGCTCAGCTCCGGTTTCTTCGCCGTCGAGCAGGCGAAGGGGACCGCGCCCGCAGTGCTTGGGACGCCAACCACCCTATGGGAGCGCCCACTGTGAATCCCAAGAAGAGGCAGGCCGCAGCGAACGTGATGTCGGCGCGGGGTTCGCCCCAGTTGTAGATGAACAGGCTCGTTCCGAGCGCAGTACCAGCCCAGAGCGCGTATCGGCGGAGCTGGAGGCGGGCTTGAAGCACCGAGGCTGTGAGCAGCACGAGGCCCGCAGCCCAGGATACAAGAAGGGGGGGCCACCGGTTGCGGTAGAACTCCACGCGCAAAGGGCCTTCAAGGCTCCCCTCCAACTGCTCCACCGTCAGCGCGTGTACGCCTCGCGGGATGGAGCCTCGCTGATGGAAGCTCAATCGGTTGCGCCAGACATGGGTGCGCCCGCGCTTCGCCCGGATGTAGGTACGCGACCGCTCCAGCGTCCCACGTATCATCTCCTCCATTCCCGCTATCGAAAACAGGATTTCGGTGTCGCCTGTTTGGGCGAGCCTGCCCCTCACCACGACGAGGACCCTTCCATTCACAGAAGGAGGGAGGGGGATGCTCTGTCCCTTCTCCGTCACTTCGACGGCAGCAAGTGGCTGCCCAGGCAGAACTGTTTCGAGGGCGGGTAGGGCAGCCAGCACGAGCACGAGGACCATCACGAATATGGACGCGGTGCGCGCCCAGCGCGCTTTAGTGCCTCGCCAGCCTTCGTGCAGCATCGCGCCGCAGAGGCCCAGCGCCGCAACGGCGATGAAGGCGGCTGCAGCGTCGCCATCCGCGAGGCGTTCCATCATAGGGGTGGGCATGTGCTGGTCCGGTCCCGGGTGCGATGCAGGGCTCTCATCTCAGGCTGGCTCACATGGACAGTCCACGCAGCCTCGCTCGCAGCAGGAGGGGCCGCAGGACTGCACCAGCCTCCTGCCCAGTGCCTGCCGGGCCCGGTGGAGGCGGACCTTGGCGTTGGTGGGGGTGATGCCAGCCGCTTCGGCGAGCGCCGCGAGGCTCTGACCTTCTAGATCCACCCTGCGCAGGGCCTCCGCGTACTCCGGCTTCAAAGTAGTGACGAGGGCAGAGATGCATGTGCAGACAGTCCTCTCCAGCTCGTTTGCATCCTCAGTGGACAGCAGGCTGTCACCGACCCATTCGCGCCGGGCGTGCTCCTCGCGCTTTTGGCGCCGGTGGCGGTCAATGAGTGCATTGCGCAGCAGCCGATAGAACCAGGCCACCGCGCTCTCCTCATGGCGCAGGGTGGCCCCACTCTCTACTCCCTTAAGGAGCGCGGACTGGAGGACCTCTTCGGCCCCCTCGGCACTGCCGATGCGTGGCGTCAGAAAGGCGAGGAATCGCTGCCGGTTTTGGAGCAGGAGCGTGAGTGTCTCTGGGCTCATGGGCTGGGCCTCTCAACTCGCCGCACGGGTTGACTCCCCCTCGGGTGCCTGCGTAACGCTTGCCCGAGCAGGGGGGCTCAGGAGGGGGGCTTGCCGCCCACCGCCGAACACGGAGTAGAGGACCGGAAGCACCACCAGGGTGAGCAGTGTGGAGGAGAGGATGCCGCCGATAACCACGGTGGCGAGAGGTCGCTGGACTTCCGCTCCCACGCCTGTGTTGAGCGCCATGGGCAGAAATCCGATGGCGGCTACGGCGGCCGTCATCAGCACGGGCCGCAGGCGTGAGAGGGCCGCTTCGCGGATAGCTTCGCTCAATGCGTGGCCTGCATCGAGGAGGGAGCGCACGCGTGAGACGAGCACCATGTCTCCCAGCACCGACACCCCGGAGAGGGCGATGAAGCCCACTGCGGCGGAGATGGAGAAGGGCAGTCCCCGCAGCAGGAGCGCGAGCACTCCGCCTACCAGTGCGAAGGGCACTCCCGCGAAGATACGCACGGAGTCGAGGACGCGCCGGTAGGTGAGGTAGAGCAGGAGGAAAATGAGGGCCAGGGCTAGCGGCACCACGATGAGCAGGCGCGCCTGGGCACGCTCCAGGTGCTCGAACTGTCCGCCGAAGCGGAGGTAGTAGCCCGCGGGCAGCTCCAGCTTCTCGTCCAGCGCGTGGCGCACCGCCTCGACAAAGCCGCCGAGGTCTCGGTCGCGCACGTTGGCCTGCACGACGATGCGGCGCTTGCCCCACTCTCGCTGGAGCGTGGTGGGCCCGGACACCTCGCGGATGCGGGCAAGCCGCCCCAGCGGCACGCGTGCATCCCCGGGCCCCGTCACCGGTATCGTGGCCAGCTTCGCCGGGTCATCCCGGTACTCCTCGGACAGACGCACGGCCAGGTCGAAGCGCCGCTCGCCCTCGCGCACCTCGCCCACGCTCCGGGTGCCCACCGCCTCGACGATGTCGAGCACCGCACGGGTGGAAATGCCGTGACGGGCCACGGCCTCTCGGTCCACTGTCACCTCGAGCACGGGCTGGCCCGTCAGCTGCTCCACGGTGACGTCGGCGGCGCCTGGGATGGCCTTGACCAGGCCCTCAATCTCACGGGCCTTGGCCTTCAGCACGTCCAGGTCGTCCCCGAAGAGCTTGATGCCCACGTCGCTGCGCACGCCCGCAATCATCTCGTTGACGCGCATCTCGATGGGCTGGAGGAATGCCATGCGCATCCCGGGCAGGTCCGCCAGCTCCGCCTTCATCTCCGCCACGAGTTCGTCCTGAGTGGCGGCCCGCTTCCAGGCCTCGCGCGGCTTGAGGGTGATGAAGGCGTCGGACAGCTCGATGCCCATGGGGTCCGTGGCCACCTCCGCCGTGCCAGTGCGCGTCCACACGCGTTGAACCTCGTCAGGGAACCGGGCGAGCAGCACCTTCTCAATCTCGGTGCCATAGCGGACGGACTCGGTGAGGGAGACCTCGGCTAGGCGCACGGTGTTGATGACGAGCGTGCCTTCGGACAAGCGTGGGACGAACTCGCTGCCGAGCTGCGTGGCGGCGATGAGTGCACCCACGACGAGGAGCCCCGCGCCGGCGAGGACGGCCCGAGTGTGAGTGAGGGCCCAGTCGAGGACCGGCTGGTAGCAGCGCTTGAGGAAGGTGACGAGGCGCGGCTCGCGGTGGTGCCCTCCGCCACGCTTCAAGGCGAAGGACGCCAGCACCGGCATCAACGTCATGGAGAGCAGCGCGCTGCCCAGCAGGGCGAAGATGACCGTGAGCGCCATGGGGCGGAACAGCTTTCCCTCCACGCCCTCCAACGCGAGAATGGGCAGGTACACCACCATGATGATGAGTTCACCGAAGAGGGTGGGCCCGCGCACCTCGACGGCGGCGTCGCGCACCACCTCGAGGATGGACCGACTCCCCCTGGCCTCGGCGAGCCGCCGCTCCGCGTTCTCCACGAGGATGACGGAGGAGTCGACGACGAGCCCGAAGTCGATGGCTCCCAACGACATGAGGGTGCCGGCGATGCCGAAGCGCAGCATCGCGTTGAAGGCGAACAGCAGGGACAGGGGAATGGCCGCCGCGACGATGAGCCCCGCGCGCCAGTTGCCCAGGAAGAGGAAGAGGACGGCGATGACGAGGAGCGCACCCTCAAGGAGGTTGGTTCGCACTGTGCGCAGCACGTGGTCCACCAACTCGGTGCGCTCGTAGACGGGCTCCACGGAGACGTCTTGGGGTAGGGTGCGCTTCACCTCCTCGAGCCGTTGCGCCAATGCCTTCGTCACTGTGTGGGAGTTCTCGCCCACCAGCATGAAGCCCAGGCCCAGGACGGCTTCGCCTTCACCATCCGCCGTGGTGGCGCCCCGGCGGATTTCGTGGCCCACCTCCACACGGGCCACATCCCGGATGCGCACGGGCACGCCGTTGTGCGCCGCGACGACGACGTCCTCGACGGCCTTGCCGTCCTCCAGGACACCCACGCCGAGGACGAGGCTCGCCGCGCCCCCGCGCTCCACCATGCCGCCCCCCACGTTCGCGTTGTTCTCCTCCAGCGCGCGGTAGACGTCCTGCAGCGAGAGATTGAATTGCTGTAAGCGGCGCGGCTCCACGACGACGTGCCACTGCTTCTCCTGGCCGCCCCAGGCATTCACCTCTGCCACGCCGGACACGCTGCGCAACTGTGGAGCGATGACCCAGTCATGCAGCGTGCGCAGCTCCTCGAGGCTCTTCGTCCGGCTCTTGACGAGGTAGTGGAAGACCTCGCCCAGGCCTGTGGCCACCGGCCCCATCGTCGGGCGCTCGATGCCCGCGGGGACAGAGACCTGGCCGAGCCGCTCGGAAACCTGTTGCCTCGCGAACCACAGGTCCGTGCCGTCGCTGAATTGGAGCGTCACCTGGGACAGGCCGAACTTGGAAATGGAACGCAGCTCGCTGACGTGGGGCAGGCCCGCCAGCGCCTGCTCGATGGGGATGGTGAGCTGCCGCTCCACCTCGATAGGGGTGAGGGCCGGGGCCATGGTGTTCACCTGCACCTGCGTGGGCGTGGTGTCAGGGATGGCGTCGATGGGAAGTGCCCGGAAGGCCAGCAGGCCCGAAATGACGAGGGCCAGGGTGCCAAGGAGGACGGCCCAGCGGTGTGCTAGGGACCAGTCGATGACTCGGGTCAGCATGGGACTATTCGCCTCCCTCTGTCTCGCAGCAGCCCGCACCGATGGACTCCTTGAGGATTTCCGTCTTGAGGAGGAACGCGCCAGTGGTGACGACTTCCGCACCAGCCGAGAGTCCCTTCACCACGGCGACTTCTTCACGGGTGCCGGCACCCAGCTCCACCACGACGGGCTCATAGAGGCCCGCGCCCTTCTTCACGAAGACGAGCGCGCGGCCCTCGGCGCGTTGGATGGCCTCGCGGGGGACCAGCACGGACTCCTGCTCGGCGGTCACCTGCACCCTGGCGCGGAGGAAGAGCCCCGCCTTGAGGGCGCCGTCCGGGTTGGGCAGCTCCACGCGGGCGCGCACGGTGCGGGTGGCCGGGTCCACGGAGGCGCCCACGCGGGTGAGGGTTGCCTCACGCGTCTCGCCGGGCATGCTCTCGAATGAGAGCGTGACGCGCTGGCCCGCGCGCACCATTCCCGCGTCGGCTTCGGGCACCTCTAGGAGGGCCCACATGGTGTCCAGGTCAGCGATTTGGAGGAGCGTCTGCCCCGCACCCACCTGCCTGCCGGGGACGGCGTCACGTGCCACCACGGTGCCGGAGAAAGGCGCCGTCATCACGTAGGTCCCCTGCTGGCTGCGGACGGAGGCCCCTGCGGCGGTCAGGGATGCGCGGGCCGCGTCGCGCTCGGCCTCGGCCTCGGCCACCTCCGCCTGGGCTTGCTCCAGGTCCTTGCGTGCGCTGATGCCCCGCTCGACGAGCGACTGCTCGCGTGTGAGCGCGGCGCGCGCGACTCCAAGCCGTGCCTGGGCCGATGAGAGGCGCCCCTGGTCTGTGCCTACGGCGCCGGAGGTCATCACCACGAGGGGTTGCCCGGCCTTCACCTCGTCGCCGACGTCCACACGGACTTCCAGAACCAGCGCCTCGCTTCGGGCCGACATCTGAGCCAGCCGGTTGTTGTTGAAGGCGAGCTGACCAACAACGTCCAGGGTGCGAGAAAAGGGCCGCTTCTCCACGCGACGTGTCTGGATGCCGGCCTCTCGAGCGGTTTCGGCGGAGGCGAGCCGAACGCGCGTTCCTGGCTCGGGGAAGGTGGGCGGCTCCGCGCCCGCCGCCTTCACCAGCTCAGGGTGACAGTACGGACAGACGGATTCCGGAAAGCCGTGCTCCCGGCAGTAGTCGCCCGCCTCGATGAACTTCGCGACGAGCGCCGGGTTGCACTTGGTGCACTTCGACTCGGGGACCGAGTGCTCCTTGCACCAGTCCTTTGGCGCGGTGGCCTGTGCGGTGAAGGCGAGGTTCGGGTTGCACTGGAGGCACTGGGACTCTGGCACTCCGTGCTCCTCGCACCAGTCGTCTTGCGCCTTGAAGACGTCGATGAGGTCCGGATTGCACCGGGTGCACAGCTCCGCCGGCACCTTGTGTTCGCACAGATGTAGGGACTGGGAGGGGCCGGAAGCGCCTCCCGCGGCGGCCGGAGGCGCGGAGGACTTCTCCGCCACGGCGGGCTTCGACCCCTTCGAGCAGTTGGCTGTGCCCAGGGCGAGCAGGGCCAACAGCATCACCGGACCGACGCGGGAGGCTGGCATCATCTACTTCACGCCCTTCTTGGAGAGTTCTGGGTTGCAGATAGAGCACTGGGACTCAGGTCGCTCGTGCTCCGCGCACCAGTCGCCCTTGGCCTTGAAGACGGCCGCGAGCTTCGGGTTGCAGCGAGTGCACAGGGACTTTTGGATGCCGTGCTCACACTTGGGCTTCTCGGCCTCGGCGGCCTGGGCCTTCTCGGTGGGCTTGGTCTCCTCGGCCAGCGCGGGGATGACGGGAAGGGTGAGAAGCGAGACGACGATGGACAGGGTGCGCAACGAACGCATGAGGAAACTCCAGCCGGGGCAGTCGCCCATGGCGGTGAATTCCCGCGCGAGAGTGCGCGGGGAGGATGGACAGGGCTTCAGGCGAAGAGGACGCGCATGCGCACGCACGGACCCGGCAGGGCTCGCGCACGGCACACGTCTCCCGTGAAGGGAGGCGTCAGGCTCTAGGCGGTTGGAAGATGTCGGTAGCGGTCCCGGAGAGGACCGGCTCGTCCACGTGGCTGGGCACCAGCGGCGGTGTGGGCGCGGCCGCGAGGTCCCCCATGACGGGAACCGGAGCGGGGGCTGCTCTCAGCGGGCAGCATGGGCACAGGACGCAGCTGGGGGCGCAGTCCGTGCAGTCATCGCCTTCATCCTCCATGCAGTCGGCGTGCGTGTCCGAAGCGAAGGCCAGCGTCTGGAAGACGCCGCCCGTCGTCAGGACGAGGAGCACGACCATGAGTCGCAAGAGGAGCTGCATCCAGTAGGTGGCTTACAAAGGCCCAGGGGAAGAGTCAATCCGCCGAGCCGGTCGCCCGGGTGGCACGCTCGCGGGTCAACCTTTCCAGGAGGCGTCGCATGGCTCTGGAGTCCCAGTCCCGTGGGCCAGGGAAGCGGGCGACCAGCTGCCCTTCGACGACGAGGATGCTCGTTGGGAGCTGCTCCACCCCATACTCGCGGGCGACCTTCTCGCCCACATCCAGGCGCAGGCGGAGTTCCGGCGGGGGAGGGCCCTCGAAGAATGACTCCACTGCCTTGAGGTCCGCATCGTGGCTGAAGACGACGACCCGAAGTCCCTCGGGAGGCGACTCGGCCAGGGAGAGGAGATGGGGCGTCTCCTCCCGGCATGGAGGGCACCAGGAAGCCCAGAAGACTACCAGCAGTGCGAGTGGGCCCGGTGCATCTGCGAGCATCGGTGCAGGTCCATCAATCCGGATGTAGCTGGGCGGAGGTTCGTTCCGGCAGGCACAGGTCATTGCCAGAAGAATGAGCGCCAGCAGACATGGGGGACGATGGATGCGCATCACTCCAGACGCTATCTCACGGTCCGACGTTAGGGCGCCACGATGTGTGCGGCTCAGCAGCCAAATCGACGACCCGCTCACGGAACCCCGGCGGGTATGGAGGGCGTGACTTCGGCATCGTGGGACCCTTTTCGCACAGCGGGTGGGACTCCACGAAACCGGGGCAACTTCCCCCCTTTCTAGTCAGCCCAGGCAAAGCGATGACCGTGCGCGCCTCGCCCACCCGCCTTGACGCGCTGAGGTCTGTTCCCAGGCCTGCGCTCGCCGCCCTGCCACCCTCCTCCTGGTCATCGCTTCTGGGGTGTCACAGGAAGTTTGCAGAGGCCGATGTTGTGGTGGGCCATAGGATATTCGAATATCGTAATATCCTCATGGCACCTGCCGCCGCCTCTTTAGATGTTCGGTCCGCCTCCCGCCTCTTTAAGGCGTTGGGAGACGAGACTCGCCTACGCATCGTCGCGCTCCTCAGTCATGGGGAGCTGTGCGTCTGCCACTTCGAGTCAGCCCTGGACCTGACCCAGTCCAACACCTCCCGGCAGCTCGGCGTGCTGAAGAACGCAGGCATCGTCGAGGCCCGCCGAGACGGAAGCTGGGTGTACTACCGACTGGCTCCGCAACTGGACGAGGTGTGCAAGGCCCAGCTCAAGGCGCTCGTGTCCGCCTTCACCAAGAGGGATGTCCTCCGGGAAGACGTCGCGCGCCTCCTCAAGTCCCGCGGCCCCAACGCCTGCAAGTAGACCCAAGAGCCTTCTCATGACCGCAACCACTGCTCCAGACAGCATCGTCAAGAAGCTCTCCGTCATCGACCGGTTCCTGCCGGTGTGGATCTTCGCCGCCATGGGCCTGGGCATCGGCCTGGGCAGAGCTTTCCCGGACCTGGGCGCTAGGCTGGACACGGTGAGGCTGGACACCGTGTCCCTGCCCATCGCCATTGGCCTCTTGTGGATGATGTACCCGGTGCTAGCGAAGGTGCGTTACGGCGAACTGGGCCGGTTGCGCGCGCGGGGCAAGCTCTTCACCACGTCCCTGGTGCTGAACTGGGTTGTGGGGCCGGTGTTGATGTTCGCCCTGGCTTGGCTCTTCCTTCCGGACCTTCCGCACTACCGCAACGGTCTGGTTCTCATCGGCCTGGCCCGTTGCATCGCCATGGTCCTCATCTGGAACATGCTCGCGTGCGGGAGCAATGAGGTGGCCGCCGTGCTGGTGGCGCTCAACTCGGTCTTCCAGATTCTCTTCTACTCGGTGCTCGGCTGGCTCTTCCTCACCGTCATTCCTGGCTGGCTCGGCGCGGATGTGGCGGCGTTCGACGTATCCATGTGGAGCATCGCCAAGAGCGTGCTCATCTTCCTGGGCGTGCCCCTGGTGGCTGGCGCGCTGACGCGCATCGGCCTCACTCGGCTCAAGGGAGAGGCATGGTACGAGCAGCGCTTCCTGCCGCGCTTGGGGCCTACCGCGCTCATTGGCTTGCTCTACACCATCGTCCTCATGTTCGCGATGCAGGGGGAGAAGATTACCCGCCTCCCGCTGGACGTGGTGCGCATCTCCCTCCCGCTGATTGTCTACTTCGTCATCATGTTCACCAGTGCCTTCTTCCTCTCCAGGAAGCTGGGCTTCTCCTATGAGGAAACGGCGTCGTTGTCGTTCACCGCCGCGGGCAACAACTTCGAGTTGGCCATCGCCGTGGCGGTGGGCGTGTTCGGTATGGCCTCGGGAGAGGCGCTGGCGGGCGTAGTGGGGCCGCTCATCGAGGTTCCCGCCCTCATCGCCTTGGTCTACCTGTCGCTTTGGCTCAGGCGTCGGCTTTTCCCCGGAGCCGGTGAAGCTGTGCTGCCTCGTCGTTTCGAGGGGAAGGCGCCTGCGTCCGGGCCTGGCGAAGCGCACCCGTAGGACCCGGCTGCCGACGTCGTCCCCTAGGTGCTCCTTCTCGAGGCCCCGTGATTCCTCCAACGCCCTTCAAAGTGCTCTTCCTCTGCACGGGCAACACTGCCCGTAGCATCCTGGCCGAGTTCCTGCTCAAGCGCTTGGGGGGCGAGCGCTTCGAGGTGCACAGCGCGGGTGCTGCGCCGAAAGGTGACGTCCATCCCCTCGTCCTCCGGCTGCTTCGAGAGCGCTTCCGCATTCCCGCTGCCGACGCGCGCAGCAAGTCCTGGGAGGAGTTCCGGGACGTGCGCTTCGACTTCGTCATCACCCTTTGCGACAAGGCGCGTGAGTCCTGCCCGGTGTGGCCGTATCAGCCCGTCATCGCTCACTGGGGAAGTGCGGACCCGGCGGCAGTAGAGGGTGGCGAGGCGGAGAAGGAGTCGGCCTTCCTCAAGGTGTCCATGGAGATCTCCCGCAGGCTGGAGCTATTCCTCGCACTACCCATCGAGAAGCTAGACCGGCTGCGCCTGACGGCGCTCACCCGCGGCATTGGTGAGCAGTAGCCGGCTTTCCAAGGAGTCGTCACGATGAAGACGGTCATCTTCGCTTGCGTACACAACGCCGGCCGCTCGCAGATGGCGGCGGCCTTCTTCAACGCCCTGTCGGACCCAGCCAAGGCGCGCGCCGTGTCTGCTGGTACCCAGCCGGGAGAGCGCGTTCACCCCGAAGTGCAGGCTGCCATGACGGAGGTGGGCATCGACCTGTCGGGCGCCAAGCCTCAGCGCCTCACCGATGAGCTGGCCCAGGGCGCTCAGTGGCTCATCACCATGGGCTGTGGCGATGCCTGCCCGTACGTGCCGGGGCTGAAGCGCGGCGACTGGCCTCTGGAAGACCCGAAGGGCAAGTCGGTGGAGCGCGTGCGCGAGATTCGCGACGACGTGCGCGCCCGGGTGGTTGAACTCCTGACCAGCGAAGGGTGGACGCGATGATGCCCACCCTTCGGCCCGCCCGCCCCGCCGACCTCGGCGCAGTTGAAGCACTCCTCGCTGGCGCAGACCTGCCCCGACAAGGAGTGGCCGACCACCTGCCTTACTTCCTCGTGGCAGAGAGCGAAGGCACGCTCGTGGCTGCAGCAGGGTTGGAGCTGTACGGGACGTGCGCCCTCCTTCGCTCCGTTGTCGTGAACGAGAACCAGAAGGGGAAGGGCGTGGGGGCAGAGTTGGTCCAACGGCTCGTTGAGCGAGCCGGCGCAGATGGGCTCGAGGCCTTGTTCCTCCTCACCACCACTGCTGCGGACTACTTCCCGCGCTTCGGCTTTGTCCGCATCGACCGCGCTGCCCTCCCCCCAGAGTTGCATGCCTCCGAGGAACTCCGTGGAGCATGCCCTGCGAGCGCGGTCGTGATGTGCCGCGTCATGGGGCGCCAGCCTTCGCCCTTTGTATCAGGGAAGTAGTCGGCTCGGCGGACGCACCGAGCTGACGATGCCCTGCGCGCGCATCGCTCGCTCGCCTTGACGCACTGCTTGGCGTGGCTTTGACGCACCGATGATGCAGCGGGCGAATTTCGGGTGGGCACAACGAGCCGAGGCAGTCAGTGCTTGTGGCGGTGGTGCTGGTCCGACACGTGCGGATGGTCGTGCGTGAGCGGCACATGCCGGTGGGGATGGCTGTGTGGTTCGGTCACATCAACGCCAGGGGGATGCGAGTGCTGGTGGTGCGTGCCATGGGTGTGCAGGTGCTCGTGCTCCAGTGCAGCGTGCGTGTGCACATGGCCGTGCCGCTCGCGCAGCAGAAGGAAGACGCCCGCGCCCATCAGTGCGCCCGCCAGCAGGTCCAGTGGCTGCATCCGCTCGCCAAGCAGGGGCACCGCTACGAGGGCTCCCACGAACGGAGCCGTAGCGAAGTAGGCGGCTTCGCGGGCCGCGCCCAGCAGGCGGAGGGCATAGGCATCCAGGACGATGGACAGCCCGTAGCTGGCGAAGCCGAGCAGCAGGGCCGCGCTCAAGATGTGCAAGGAGGGGAAGGGCTGCCCGGTGAGCCAGGCCAGTACGAGGGTGCACGTGCCGGAGCCGAGCGCTTTGATGCGCACAAGTGCGAGCGGGTCCTTGAGGGAGAGTCGCTGCGTGAGGTTGTTGTCCACGGCCCACGCCAGGCACGCGCCGGCCAGGGCCAGCACGCCGAGCACGTCCCCGTGCAACTCGCCCTGCTGGAAGCCGAGAACCGCGGCGCCCGCCATGATGAACCCAGCGGCGAAGGCGCCCGCCCGGCCCAGATGTTCGCCGAACACGAGCAGCGCCAGGAGGATGGTGAAGGGGCCCTCCAGGTTGAGGAGCAGTGAGGCTGCCACTCCGGAGAGCCGCTGCAGGCCCATCAGCATCAGCACCGGGCCAAGCACCCCGCCGCAGAGAATGACCCCCAGCAGCGGGGCGCCGTCGTTGCGCCCCAGGCGTGCCTCGCGGCTGGGGGCTCCCACCGGACGCAGTCGGCGCAGCGCTTCCAGACAGGCCATCCCCAGCCCGCCTCCCAGGTAGAGGAGCGAGGCCAACACCAGAGGAGTGCTGGAGGGCAGCAGCAGCTTCGCCACGGGCGCGCTGACCCCGAAGAGGGCCGCGGCGGACAGTCCAAGCACCGCGCCCTTCACACGTGGAGACACCGTCACGCTTCCTCCTCTCGAATCATGCCTGCGCCTGGACTGTTGGTAGGTACTATTGACGATAGTAGATGGCTGAGGATAGAACCGTCTTCGTGAAGAAGCGCACCTGGGAGCCGCTGGGCACGTTGGAAGCGGCCGTGATGAAGGTCGTCTGGACGCAGGCGCCCGTTACAGCCCGAGAGGTTTGCGACCGGATGACTGGCCGCGAGGAGCGGGCATACACGACCATCATGACGACGATGGACCGGTTGCACCGCAAGAGCCTGCTGGTGCGCGAGAAGGACGGCCTAGCCTGGCGCTACAACCCGGCCCTCTCCCAGCCTGAGTTTGAGAAGGCGCTGGCGGACGGGCTCGCGGCCGACATTCTCCAGTCGCATGGCGATGCGGCGCTGGCCGCGTTCGTGGACGCCGCGGCTGAGGTGGACGAATCGCTGCTCGACAGGCTCTCTCAGCTCATCGCCGAGCGGCGCAGAGGGCACAAGTGATAGCGGCCCTGGCGTTCCTCCTGGAGTGTGCAGCCGTGGCCGCTGCCACCGGAGTGCTGGCCTCGCTTCTGGTGGGAGTCGCCACCCTGTTGCCGTGGCCCGCGTCACGGATGCGCCCGGCGCTCCGTGCAGATGCGGCCTTTGTCGTGGGCACCCTCCCCGCAGTGGTGGCGCTGGCGGTGGTGTCCGCCGCTGCCGCGCCGTCCCTGTCCGCAATGCTGGGCTGGAGCCATGACCATTGTGGCAGTCATGGGCACCATCTCCATCTGTGCATCCTGCACTCGTCGGGGTTGAGGCCGGTGCTCGCGGTGGTGGGGGCGTTGGCGCTCGCCGTGTTCGTCTTCCGCGCGGGTGCGCTGCTGTGGCGCGTGCGGCATACGAGGGCCCGGCTGGCCGCGCTGGAAACGTTGGGCTCCGCTCGCCCAGGTGTGTTCCCAGTGGTGGCCGTTCCGGGAGCGCCGCGGCTTTGCCATGCCGCTGGGGTGTTCCACCGGCGAATCCTCCTGTCCGCCAGCTTGGAAGGAGCCCTGGACCCTCAGGAGCTGCGCGGAGCGCTAGCCCATGAGGAGGCGCACCTGCGACGCAGAGACCCCCTGGCGGCATTGCTGCTCGCTGTCTCGGGCCTCTTTGTGCCTCCGCCCTTGGCGCGCGTCTTCCTCTCTGCCTACCAGACGGCGGCCGAGGAGGCCTGCGACGCGGAAGCGGTGCGCATCGTCGGTGACGGGACGGTGGTGGCGGGGGCGCTGGTGAAGATGGCGGCTCTGCAGCGGAGGGCGCGCGACGTGGCTGGCGTGCCTGCTTTCGGCAAACTGGCGCTCGAGCAGCGGGTGCGACGCCTCTTGGACGAGGACGCACCGCCCTCGCTCCCCTCGCGCGCGCTCCTGTTCGCGGTGGGCGCTGCGTCTGGGGTGCTGACTCTCGCGCTGCTCCACGCGGCCTTCCTCCACCATGCGGTAGAGACCGCCCTTCACATCCTCTCCTGAACGATGGCCATGCTCATGCGCGCGCCTTGCTGTTCTTCGTCCTCACCTACTATCGCAAGTAGTATCTTGCTGGTGCTGATGGCCGGTGGTGCGGCGGCCCAGTCGCCGCTCACTGAGTCGCGGTACGTGGAGCAGGTGGTCGCCGCGAGCCTGGAGGCGCGTGTCGCCGACGCGGAGGCAGCGGTAGGACGGGCTGCGGCTGTGGGGGCCGGACGTTGGCCCAATCCGACACTGGAGTGGCAGCGTGAGAAGGCCACCTCCGGCGTGGCGGATGGGGCGAGCCAGGACATCGTGGGCGTTTCCATTCCCCTGGTGCTCTCTGGCCGTCTGGCCCTGGAGTCAGAGGCCGCTGGGCGCAGTGCCCAGGCCGTGGAGGCAAACCTTGCGCGGGCTCGGGGAGAACTGCGCCACGAGGCAGCCCGTTCCTTCGCCACGGCCCTGGCTGCACAGGAGCGACGGGCCATTTTCGAGGAGTCCTTGTCCGCCTTGCGGCGCCTGGCGGAAGCCATCGCTACGAGAGAGCGCGCGGGCGACGCCGCGGGCTATGACCGACTGCGCATCGACACGGAGACCGCCGCAGTGGAGGACGGGTTGAGTGGCGCTGTTCTCGAAGAGCGTCGGGCGCGGGCCGAGGTGCTGCGCTTGTTGGGGCCCGGGGTGAGTGTGCTGCCTCCGCTCGAGGGTCCCCTGGCTCCGGAACGCTCGCTGCCCGCCTCGAGCCAACTGCAGGCTGAATTGGAGGCCCGCCGTGCAGATGCGCGTGCGCTGGAGCTGGAGGCGCAAGGCGCGAAGTTGGCCCGCCAGGCGGCATCGCGTGGGTGGATTCCGGACCCTACGGTGAACGCTGGCATTCAACTCCTCGACGTGGGCCTGCCCGGGGCAGGAGGAGGGTACGTGGTGGGGCTCGCCATCCCGCTGCCCTTCTTCGAGCGGAGACAGGGGCAGGAGGCCCAAGCAGAAGCACGACAGCGGCTCTCCGAGGCCCGCCGCGCCGCGCTGCTGCACACCGCGCATTCCCGCCTCACCACGGTGTTGGAGGAGGTGGCGAGCCGGCGGGAGCGGCGCGTGAGGCAGCGCCAGGGCGTGCTCACCCGCGCGGAGGAACTGCGCCGCATCGCCCAGGTGGCCTACCGGGGTGGAAGCGCGGACCTCCTTGTCCTGGTGGATGCCGAGCGGACTGCCCGCGAGGCGCAGCTGACGGCAGTGGACCTGTCCCTCGGCGTCGCTGAGGGCGAAGCAGACCTCTTCCTTCTCTTGGGTGCCTGGGACGGCGCCGAACTTCGGAGTGTCCAGCCATGAGTCGCCTGCATCTTCTCTCCCTGGTCCTCGCGTCTGTCCTCGCGGTGTCCTGCAAGGAGCACGGTCATGACCACGAGGGGGAGGCCGCCCACGGCCACGACGAGGGTGGCGCGCATGGTGCCGCGGAGGCGGAGCGTCCGGACCTCTCCGTGACTGCCTATCAGGACGGCCTGGAGCTGTTCATGGAATACCCGGCGCTGGTGGTGGGGCAGCCTTCCGCGCTGGTGGCTCACTTCACAGACGCACGCGCCCCTGACGGCTTCAAGGTGGTGACGAAGGGGAAGGTGACGGCCGCCCTCCGCTACGCCGATGGCACCGAGGAGCGCTTCGTTGCCGAGAAGCTGTTGCGTGACGGCATCTTCAAGCCAGAGGTGCGTCCCACGAAATCAGGCCAAGCCACGCTCACCCTGCGGCTGGAGGGAGAGCAAGTCGCCGGGACGGTGGGGGCAGGCAAGGTGACGGTGTACCCCACCGTGGCCGCAGCCGTGTCTGCCGCTCCTCCCGAAGCGGTTGGTGAGTCTTCGGTTCCATTCCTCAAAGAGCAGCAGTGGAAGACGCAATATGCCACGGCGCCCGCTGAGGTGCGCGTCCTCCAGGGAGGCGTGCGCGCAAACGGCGAGTTGAAGCCGGTGGCGGGCCAGGCCGCGGAGCTGTCCGCGCCTGTAGCCGGGCGCATCCCCGTGGGCGGGCCGGTGCCGCACCTGGGGCAGGTGGTGAAGAAGGGCGAGGTGCTGGTGCGGGTGGTCCCCACCACGGTGGCAGGAGCGATGGACCTGGCTACCGTGGAGATGGAGGCCGCGCGGGCCCGGGCCGAGCAGGGGTTGGCGGAGCGCGAGGTGGCTCGGGCCGAGGAGATGTTCTCGGCGAAGGCGATCCCCGAGAAGCAGCTCGATGCTGCCCGGGTGGCGCGGGAAATGGCGATTGCGCGGGTGTCCGCGACAGAGCGCCAGCTCACCCTGTACCGCAGCACGCAGAGCGGGTCGGGCGGTGGGGTGGGCGGAGCCGCCTTCGAGTTGCGCTCTCCGTTGGACGGAGTGGTGTCCTTCGCGGAGGTGATGCCAGGCGCGGTGGTGGTCGCGGGGACGCGGCTCGTGTCCGTCATCAACCCCTCGCGACTGTGGCTGGAGGCGAAGGTGTACGAGGCGGACGCGCCGAAGGTGGAGCGCTCGCCCGGCGCGGCCTTCACGGTGGCGGGCTTCACGCGCGAGTTCACCGTGGATGAGAAGTCAGGCCGCCGCGTGGCGGTGGGTAGCGTCGTGGACTCGGCTACGCGCACAGTGCCCGTGCTCTTCGAGCTGCCCAACCCGGATGGCGCCCTCAAGCCGGGCATGTTCGCCAAGGTGACGCTCTTCACGGGCGAGACGGTGCGCGCGCTGGCCGTGCCGGAGGCAGCGGTGGTGGACGACAACGGGCGTCCCACTGTCTTCGTCATGGAGGGTGGTGAGTCCTTCTTCAAGCGCGTCATCCGCCCTGGAGTGCGCTCCGGCGGTTGGGTGCAGGTGCTGGACGGAGTCAAAGAGGGCGAGCGCGTCGTCTCGCGTGGCGCCTACGAGCTCAAGCTGTCTACCGCCACCGGGGCCATCCCGGAGCATGGCCACCAGCACTAAAGGCACGACGACGATGAATCGCCTCATTCGCTGGGCCATCGACAATCGATTGCTGGTGGTTGCCGCTTCCGTACTGCTGCTGGTGCTGGGCTTTCAGGTAGCCCGGAGCATGCCGGTGGACGTCTTCCCAGACCTCACTGCACCTACCGTGACTGTCCTCACCGAGGCCCATGGCCTGGCGCCCGAGGAGGTGGAGACGCTCGTCACGTTCCCCATCGAGACGGCCGTCAACGGCGCCACGGGTGTGCGCCGGGTGCGCTCGGCCTCGGGCGTGGGCATCTCCATCGTCTGGGTGGAGTTCGAGTGGGGGACGGACATCTACACGGCCCGGCAGGTGGTGAACGAGAAGCTCCAACTCGTCGCCGCGCAGCTCCCGCCGGACGTGCCCCCGCCCTCCATGGCGCCCATCTCCTCCGTCATGGGGGAAATCCTCTTCCTCTCCGTCTCCTGGCAGAAGGACGCGCTGGCGGCGGACGCGGCGGGCCGCGAGGCGCAGATGATGGAAGCGCGAGGGGCGGCGGATTGGGTGCTGCGCAAGCGCCTGCTGTCCGTTCCGGGCGTCTCCCAGGTGGTGCCGATTGGTGGGGTGGTGAAGCAGTACCAGGTCCTGCTGCGCCCGGAGGCATTGCAATCGCTCAATGTCTCCTTCGAGCAGGTGGCCACCGCCCTGCGCACGACGAACCACAACGCCTCCGGCGGCTTCTACGTGCAAGGCGGGCAGGAATACCTGCTGCGAGCCGTGGGGCGCGCCAAGGGTGTCGAGGACCTGGCGGGCACGGTTGTCACCGTCCGTGGGGGTGTGCCTATCACCGTGGGGCAGGTTGCCAACGTTCAAGTAGGGCCTCGCCTCAAGCGCGGGGAGGGCAGTGCCAACGCAGAGCCCGCCGTCATCCTCGCGGTGATGAAGCAGCCGGATGCCAATACGCTGGAGCTGACGGAGCGGCTGGACGCGGCGTTGGACGAGGTGCAGGCCACGTTGCCGCAGGGCATGGTGGTGGGCCGCAACATCTTCCGCCAGTCGGACTTCATCTCCGTTGCGGTGCGCAATGTGTCCGTGGCGCTGCGAGACGGGGCCATTCTCGTCGCGCTCATCCTGCTCGTCTTCCTGATGAACGCGCGGGCGACGTTCATCTCCCTCACCGCCATCCCCCTGTCACTGGTCGCCGCGGTGCTGGCGCTCAAGGTCATGGGTGTGACGCTCAACACCATGACGATTGGCGGCCTCACCATCGCCATCGGCGCTTTGGTGGACGACGCCATCATCGACGTGGAGAACGTCTTCCGGCGCCTGCGGGAGAATGCTCACCTGCCAGAAGGTCAGCGCCGTCCCGCCCTGGAGGTCATCTATCGGGCCTCGGTGGAAGTACGCCAGGCCATCGTCTTCGCCACCCTCATCATCATCCTCGTCTTCCTGCCGCTCTTCTTCCTGTCGGGACTCGAGGGGCGGATGCTGGCGCCGCTGGGCCTGGCGTACATCGTGGCCATCGCCGCTTCGCTGGTGGTGGCGGTAACGCTGACGCCCGCGCTGTGTGCGTACCTGCTGCCCAAGGCCAAGGCACTGGGCGCGGATGAGGGGCCGGTTCTGCGCTGGCTGAAGGAGCGCTATCGGCCGGTGCTGCTGTGGGCACTCTCACGGCCTCGCGCCATCCTCGCCGGGGCAGCGCTGGCGCTGCTTGCCACGCTGGCCGTTGTCCCGTTCCTCGGACGCTCCTTCCTCCCCGAGTTCAACGAGGGCACCCTCACGCTGAATGTCGTCACGCTGCCGGGTACGTCGCTGGAGGAGTCGGACAAACTGGGCCGACGGGTGGAGGAAGTGCTGCTGTCCTTTCCCGAGGTGGCATCTACCTCCAGGCGTACCGGCCGCGCTGAGCTGGACGAGCACGCGCAGGACGTCAACGCCGCTGAACTGGACGTAGGGCTGGACCTCTCGAAGGGAGAGCGGAGCAAGGAAGCGGTGCTGGAGGCGATGCGCAAGGCCCTGGCCCAGGTGCCCGGTGTCATCGTCACCATCGGCCAGCCACTGAGCCACCGCATCGACCACATGCTGTCGGGCACGCGGGCCAACATCGCATTGAAAATCTATGGCGATGACTTGGACCGACTGCGCACGCTGGCGGAGCAGGTGAAGAAGGTGGCCGAGGGCACCCCTGGCGCGGTGGACGTGGCGATTGAGCAGCAGGTGGACATCCCCGAGCTGGAGATTCGCATGGACCGGGATGCGGTCGCTCGCTACGGGCTCACCGCGGGCGAGGTGGCCGAGTCGGTGGAGCGGACCTTTGCCGGGGAGACAGTGGGCACCGTGCTGGAGGGACAGCGGGTGGTGGAAATCGCCGTGCGTTTGGATGACGCCTCGCGTGCGGACCTGGACGCTATCTCCTCCACGCTCATTGACACACCCAGCGGCCAACGCATCCCGTTGAAGATGCTGGCGAGCCTCACGCGCGAGTCAGGTCCCAACACCATCAGCCGCGAAGCCGTGCAGCGGAAGATGGTAGTGCAGGCCAACGTTGCGGGCCGAGACTTGACCTCGGTGGTGGACGAATTGCGGTCCCGCCTCACCCGCGAAGTGCCCATGCCGACTGGCTACTACGTGGACTACGGCGGCCAGTTCGAGAGCGCCGAGGAGGCCTCGCGGACCATTGGTTGGCTGAGCGTAGGGGTGGTGGTTGGCATATTCCTGCTGCTGGTGGTGGCCTTCGGCTCAGTGCGCAACTCGCTGCTCACGCTCATCAACCTCCCGCTGGCGCTCATCGGTGGTGTGGTGGCGGTGGCGCTCACCTCCGGCGTGGTGAGCGTGGCGTCGCTGGTGGGATTCATCACCTTATTTGGCATCGCCACGCGCAACGGCATCCTCATGGTGAGCCACTACGAGCACCTGATGAAGGAGGAAGGGAAGACGCTCGCCGAGGCCGTGGTGCAGGGCTCGCTGGAGCGGCTGGCGCCCGTGGTGATGACGGCACTGTGCGCGGGGCTGGCCCTGGTGCCGCTCGTCATCGCGGGTAACGAGCCGGGCAATGAGATTCAGGCGCCCATGGGCGTGGTCATCCTCGGGGGACTGCTGTCCTCCACCTTCCTCAACATGCTGGTGGTGCCAGTCCTCTTCCGGCGCTTCGGCCGGCCGCCCGCGCTCCCTGCCGCCTCAGAGCCCGTGGGGGGGTGAGCGGGTGCGGTTCGGTTGGCAGGCTTGGGGCTGTGGCCTGGTCCCATGGGCGAGGACGCGGACTTCAACGCTGCTTCGAATTCGCTCGGGCGGGGTGAGGGCCGGTGCCCCACCCTCAAGGCTGTTTGCAGTGCGCTTGGTGATTCCGGCGCCACCGCGCTTGCAGAGGAACTCGCTGGCCCCTTGCGCGCCTCGCTCACTCGCATTGACGCGGTGCCGAAGGTGGCTATGCCGCGCTCTTGACGCAGCGATTGAATGGGGGGAGGGACGGTCGGCCCCCTCATGGTCTGTTGCGAGGTTCGGCCCAGGTTTCGAAGTCGCGAGCGCCAGATAGACGCAGGCCTCAGTGTCCTGAGTGCTCGTGGCTTTCACCTTGCGCCGGCGGAGTGGGGGCTGGCTCGGCTCTCTTGGTATCGCCCTTCTGCTTTTCAGGGCCATTGGCGTGCGGCTTGCCGAACTTCACCAACTGCGCATGCACCTGTCCGTTGTTCATCTTCATGCCGTGGACGACGACGCGCTCACCTGCCTTGAGGTCGGCAGCGGTGACTGCCACGCCGCTCTTCTCGTAACGAGTGTTGGGGTCCGTCATCACCTCCTGCTGCTTCCCGTCGCTCGTTTCCACTACGAGAGTGTTCTGCTTCACCTCCTTCACTGTTCCCATGACGTGCGCCCCGTCCTTGCCGTGGGCGAGTGCTATGGCCGGCATCAGCAGGGCGAGGCTCAGTACGGTGAGGACGGTGAGGGGAGGACGATGGAGTTTAGTTCTCATGGCATTGCTCTCCTTGCGTAGTTGGGCGCTACTCCGCGTCGAGGAACTCGTCCTCCATGCGCTTCTCGTTGAACTCGTGCTGGGACTGGGGCATGGCGGCCTTTATTTCGTCGAACTCTTCCGGGCTGAGGCGCGGCAACGTGCGGATGAGCCCGACGAGAGCCCAGCTGTCGTTGTTGCCCACTTCGTCGTGGGCTTGCCCCCAGGCGGGCATACCCGTCAGGCGGATGCCGTTTTGGATGATCCAGTACAACTCGCCATCGCTCAGGTCTTGGGTCGGGGCCGCGCGCATGTCGGGGGCGCGTGGATAGAGCCCCTGCCCGATGGGGGTCTGTCCGCTGCCGTCCGCCGCGTGGCAGATGGCGCAGTGGTCACCCCAATGAGCACGTGCGTCGGCGAGCGCCTGCCACGGGACGGGAACGAGTGGATTGTTCACCTCCCGTGCGCCGGCAGGCATGCTGAGGCTCCGTGCCGCACGTGCCACCTTTGTTTCGAGCGCCGAGGGTTCGTCTCGGGCCGAGAAGCCGCGTCGCGCCATGGCCAGCCCATACACCCCGCCACCCACGCCCAGGGCGAGCGCCAGAGCGCCTATCACGGCCAGTCCTCCCACCACGTTGCGGCGCATGCTCACGGTAGCTTCTCCTCCTGAAGCTGGCGGGGGCGGTGGTCAGAGGTCGAGCCGCCTGAGCCGCAGGGCATTGGTGATGACGGAGACGGACGAGATGCTCATCGCCGCGCTGGCAATCATGGGGCTCAGCAGCAGACCGAAGAACGGGTAGAGGACCCCAGCGGCGATGGGGACGCCGAGCACGTTGTAGATGAACGCGAAGAAGAGGTTCTGGCGGATGTTGTGCACGGTACCGCGGCTGAGGTGCCGGGCGCGGACGATGCCGCGGAGGTCACCCTTCACCAGCGTGACAGCAGCGCTCTCCATCGCGATATCGGTGCCCGTGCCCATCGCGATGCCCACGTTGGCCTGGGCGAGCGCGGGCGCGTCATTTACGCCGTCTCCGGCCATGGCCACCACCTGCCCCTCGGCCTGCAGGCGCTTCACCAACGCGTTCTTTTCCTCGGGGCGCACCTCGGCATGAACTTCGTCAATGCCCAGGCGGTGGGCCACCGCTTCCGCCGTCGTCCGGCTGTCGCCGGTAAGCATCACGAGGCGCAGCCCGTCGGCCCGCAGCTGCTGTATGGCCTCGGGCGTGGTGGCCTTCACCGGGTCGGTCACGCCCAATAGCCCCGCAGGCTTGCCATCCACGGCGACGAACATCACCGTCTGGCCCTCCCGCCGCATGGACTCCGCCTTCTGCACGAGTCGCTCGGCGTCGATGCCGAGCCCCGCGAGGAGCCTGGCATTCCCCAGCGCCACCTGTGCACCGCCCACGTGGCCTGTCACTCCTTGGCCCGTCACGGACTTGAAGCCGGTGGCCTCCGTGAGGACGGCACCGCGCTCCTGTGCGCCTTTCACGATGGCGGACGCGAGCGGGTGCTCGCTCCCGCGCTCGATGCTGCCGGCCACGTGAAGCAGCCGCGCCTCGTCGAAGCCGGGGGCCGGCACCACCGTGGCGAGGCTTGGCCTGCCCTCCGTGAGCGTGCCCGTCTTGTCGACGATGAGAGTGTCCACCTTCGCCAACTCCTCGAGTGCCGACGCGTCTCGGATGAGGACGCCGACCTGCGCGCCGCGACCCATGCCCACCACAATGGAGATGGGCGTGGCCAGGCCCAGGGCGCACGGGCACGCGATGATGAGGACGGCCACCGCGTTGACCAGCGCGTGGGCGAGGCGGGGCTCCGGCCCCCACAGCCCCCAGACGAACGCCGTCAGGACGGCGATTCCCACCACTGCGGGCACGAACCAGCCGGAGACGGTGTCTGCGATGCGCTGGATAGGGGCCCGGCTGCGCTGGGCTTCGGCCACCCGCTGCACGATTTGTGAGAGGAGGGTGTCGCGGCCGACGCGCTCCGCCCGCATCACGAAGCTGCCCGTGCCATTGACAGTCGAGCCCGTCACCCGGCTATTGGGCGCCTTCTCGGAGGGAATGGGCTCACCCGTCACCATGGACTCGTCCACGGCGCTCTCGCCCTCCAGGACGATGCCATCCACGGGCACCTTCTCACCAGGGCGGACCCGGAGGCGGTCACCCACGTGGACCCGCTCCAGCGGCACGTCCTCTTCGCGCCCGTCCTCGCGCAGCAGCCGTGCCGTCTTCGGAGCCAGCCCGAGGAGCGCCTTCAAGGCTCCCGAGGTGGCATGACGAGCCCGGAGTTCCAGCACTTGGCCCAGCAGCACCAGAGTGGTGATGACCGCTGCGGCTTCAAAGTACACGGGCACGTGGCCCCCGTGGCCGATGAAGGAATGGGGCAGGAGGCCGGGGAAGAGGGTGGCGAAGACGCTGAAGCCGTAGGCCGCGCCCGTTCCCAGTGCAATCAGCGTGAACATGTTGAGGTGCCGGTTGCGTACCGACGCCCAACCCCGCTGAAAGAAGGGGAAGCCGCCCCACAGCACAACGGGCGTCGCCAGGGCGAGCTGCACCCAGGCCATGAGCGGCCCTGGAACGAGGCGCTGCACGGGCTGCCCGGGAATCATCTCGGACATACCCAGCACGAACAGGGGGAGCGAGAGGGCAAGGCTCACCCAGAAGCGCCGCCGCATATCGAGGTACTCCGGGTCCGGCGCTTCCTCAAGGGTGACAGTCCGTGGCTCAAGCGCCATGCCGCAAATGGGACACGTCCCGGGCTCGGGCCGAACAATCTCAGGGTGCATCGGGCAGACGTACTCGGTGCGTGTCTGGACGGCTGGCTGCTCGGGCTCCAGGGCCATTCCACACTTCGGACAGGTGCCCGGGTGGTCCTGCCGCACCTCCGGGTCCATCGGGCAGATGTACGCGGTGCCAGCAGGGGCAGGTGCCGGTGGCGGCTGGGTCTCGGGGGAGAGGTACTTCTGCGGCTCCGCCTTGAACTTCTCGCGGCACTTCGGGTTGCAGAAGAAGTAGGTGTGCCCCTCGTGCACGTGGCTACCGCCCTTCGCGGCATGGGGGTCCACGAACATCCCGCAGACGGGGTCCTTCACTTTGTCCTCCGGCAGGTGCGGAGGGTGGTGCCCGGCGTGGACATCTGGGGGGTGATGCGTCGTCATCGTCGCGCTTCCTTTCACCGGTGCTCACGAAGCACCCCATCCCCTCTTACAGTTCCGGGTGAATCTGGAGGCGGCCCACGGCTGCCCGCCCGCTTCGGAGGGATGCTCTCGATGAGGAGGCCTCCCCATCCCGGTAACAAGCAACCCGGAGGCCAGCCATGCCTGAGAGGTAAGTCCGCAATTCTGCTCAGGCGTACGCTTTCGCGGCGTAACCGGTGCTGTTACACCCTGATGAGGTCGGTCACACCCGGTTTGCGAACCCCGCGGGCGCGCTGGAACATGAGGGCATGTCCGAACCGCTCCGTTCCCTCATCTCTCGGTGGCGCGAAGACCCGGGCGGAACCTACCGCTCCTGGTTCCTCTGGGAGGAGCGCCTGAAGAACTTCCGCTCCATCCGCCGCGGCCTGGCCACGGTGGTGGAGGAGATCGAGAAGGGCACCTTCGGCAACGTGTACAAGGGCTCGTCCCTGGAGACCGTGGTGGGCTCGGTGTCCGAGCAGCGGCAGATCTTCAAGGGCGCGGACCACGCCTTTCTGTGGAAGCCCAAGCTGCGCATCCCGGACATCTACGAGTCCCCGGAGAACCAGCGCGCCTTCGGCCGCTTCCTGTCCGCGTGTGCCTGCTGTGGTGACGGTGAGGGGCTCGTGGCGGCCATCCGCGCCCTCGATGAGCGGAAAATCAAGGGGCTCGGGCCCGCCGCGGCGAACCTGCTCTACTTCCTGCATCCCACGCTGATGCCGCCGTTCAACACGGCCATCGTGAACGGCTACAACGCGCTCACCGGTGCGAAGGTGAAGCTGGGCAAGTGGGAGGAGTACCTCGCCATGCGCGAGGGCGTCCTCCGGCTCAATGCGACCCACCGCGAGTTGCTCTCCAATGACCTGGGCGCCGTGGGCGGGCTGCTCTTCGACATCGGCAGTGGCCGGTATGCGCCACCGCCCGGGGAGGAGGACGTCGAGGCGCGAGCTGCCTGGGAGGCGGACCTGGCCAAGGTGCGGACCGAGGCAGCGGGGGCACGCAAGGCCCGCGAGGCTGCCGAGGCCGAGGACCTCACCCACACCGAGGTCCAGGGCTGGCTGAGAGACCTGGGCGCCGCACTCGGTTACGACGTGTGGGTGGCCGCCAATGACCGCGGACGCCGCTGCGGCACGGGCCTGCTCGGAGATGGGTGCCTCGCGGAGCTGCCGTCAGTCGTGGCGACGGCACCAGGGGGCGAAGCGGTCCGTCTCATCGACGTGCTCTGGCTGGAGAAGGGACGCGCCGCGGTGGCCGCGGCGTTCGAGGTGGAGCACACGACGTCCATCTACTCCGGCATCGTGCGGCTGCTAGACTTGGCGCTGGGGGCCCCGGGCTCCGCCACGAGGGGCCTGTTCCTCGTCGCGCCAGACGGCCGCGAGGAGGATGTCCGGCAGCAACTCGCGCGCCCAGCCTTCCGCCGAGTCGCGGACCTCGACGTGCGCTACCTTCCCTACGGTGAGCTGGAGCGCCACCGCGAGGCGATGGGCCGCTTCGGGCAGGGGCTCAAGGCCGTGCAGGCGGTGGCTCGCCGCCTCCATCCGTGAGCGTGCCTCTCAGGAACACTACATTCCAGACCGAGACAGCACGCTGTCGTCAGCGCTGCTACTGACCGGGCGAGGCCGGTTGGCCCTGCTGCTGGGTGCCGCTTCCGCTCATGCAGCGCTGCATCCCCTGCGCCATGCGCTGAACTTCCTCGACTTGGCCGGCGTTCTTTGCGGTGAGCCGCAGAATGGCCCCTGTCGGCGTCTGCTCCACCTTCACGTCCGCCATTCCGCGCATGGAGCAGTTCATTCCCGCGCCGCCCATGCCCTGGCCCATCATGCCGCCACCCATCATTCCGCCGCCCATCATTTCGCAGGGACAGCCGGATTGCTGCTGCGCGGATGCGTCCGTCTGGCGCTCCGCCTTCGGCGCCTGACTGGTGCCTTGGGCTCCAGCGAGTGGTCCGAAGAGCAGTCCCGTGGTGATGAGCAGGCTGTACCCAAAATTCCTCATGGCATTTCCTCCCTGACTCGAGCTTCCCCAAAGAAAAGCTGCTGCCGGAGCTGGAGGATGGCTTGGCCGAGCCAAAGTGGGATGGCGGTGTAAGCGGTGGCTTGCCGCCTACAACCCTGAGCACGCCCGGCTCTCCTATGGCTGACTGCCGTACCACGCCTTACGCCACTCAATCAGCTGGCCGACCTCCTCCGCCTGCGCGTCGATGATTCTCCGGGACATGGCGCGGATCTCCGCGATGCTGCTCCGCTGGAGCGCGACAGTCGCCATCTGAATGGCGCCCGCGTGGTGAGGCATCATCGAGTCGATGAACGCCTTGTCGACGTCCGGCTTCTGCGCAAGCTCGTCGGGCATCAGCATGCCGCTGTTCTGCATCTCGGACTCGCTCATCATGGTCGGCACGTCCGAGGAGCCGAAATGGGCCTGCTTGAGGGCCTTCAGTTCGTCAATCTCCTGCCGCTGATCCTGGATCATCTTCGTCGCCAGTGCCCGAAGCTCCTGGCGCGTCCCGCGCTGCTCCTCGACCATGGCCATCTCGGTGGCCATCTGGTGGTGCGCGGCCATCATGTCGATGAACCGCTCGTCGGAGTAGTTGCCGTCCACGACGAGCTGTTCGGGGGCGACGTCATCGCCCATGGACATGCCATGGGAACTCGACTCGTCGTCTCCGCAGCCTGCCACCACCATGAGCAATACGACCGTCAGTGCGCGGCACAGCATAGGGGAACTCATATGTTCGCAACCTCCACGCTCGACGCCCTGTACGCCTCGCCGAGCCGAGGCACTAGGAACGCTCGCAGGACCAGAAACTGAGCACGGAGCAGTTCCTTGTCAGCTGTGAGCGGCGAGGTTACAGGCTTGGCCCGCGAGGCTTACTTGTGCGGTTTGGCGAGCCAACGCGCACTGCGACTTCAGGCCAGGGCTGCTGTTGGAAGAAATCAGTTCTTGCGGAAGACGAGACCGTTGGGCTTGGTGCCCACAGTGAGCGTCTTCCGAATGGTACGGGTCGCAACCTCCACGACGCTCAGCGTCCCCGCTGCCTGGTTGGTGACGAAGGCGGTGGCACCGTCGGCGGAGAAGGTGATGCCATGAGCGCCGGCACCTGTGGCGAGTTCCCCCTGGCGCGTCGTGGTTCCCGCCGCGAAGAAGATGAGCTTGCCATTGTCAGTGTCCGTCACCCAGAGGTCGCCGTTGGGGGCCGTGGCGGCCATGGCCGGCGTGAAGCCCAATCCGTAGGTGCGCGCGACCTCCAGCGTCCCGGAGTTGATAGCGGTCAGGCTCTTCCCGTCCTCGTTGTCCACGTACATGAGGCCGTCGTTCCCCGGCCAGGCCCCCACGGGGTTGGCACCGACGGGCACTGTCTTCTCCACCGCTTTGGTCACAACGTTGATGACAGTGACGCTGTTGGAGTCACCGTTGGCAACGAAGGCATATCGGCCATCCTGTGAGAACGTCACCTCCGCGGACATGTCCCCCACGGTGACCGTCTGCCTTGGTTCCAGCGTCCGGCTGTCGAGTACGAGGACCGTGCCCGGCTCCGACATCAACGCCGTCCAGACTTCGGTGCCATCTGGCGAGAAGGCGCCGTTGTGGGGCATCGCGTCGAACTGCCGTATGGCCCGGGTCTCGCCCGTCTTCGCGTCCAGGAGGAGGACTTTGCCCGGCATGGTGTGGCCCGCGTGGCCGCCGCCGTGCCCTCCACTCAGGTCCATGCCAGGGACGGCCACCACGAGCGAGGTTCCATCCGGGCTCAGGTTGACGTGGTGCGGATAACTCACATCTTCCAGTTGGAGGGTGCTCGCCACCTCCAACTGCTCCACGTCGATGACGCTGAGAGAGTGGCTCCCGCCATTCACAACGAACACGACGTCCTTCTCGGCGGAGGGGAAGGTGTCCGAGTCGTCGTCACAGCCGATTATGGTCAGTAACGCCAGGGAAGGGAGTGCCCACAGCGTCCGCTTGAGGAGTTCCATCAGTCGAGCCTTTCGGAATGTCCGCGTGAAGAGTCAGACCAGGGGGGACCTAATAGACGTGCTTGCGTGTTTGTGCAACTCGGTTGCATTTAATTTCTGCTGTGGCGTTGCTGGAGGCGAAGCGTTCCTTGGCGTGCGTGAGCTGGACGTTCAATCTGGCTCCTTGAAGTCATCGGAACGCAGGCCATAGCGCTTGAGGAGTCGATGGAGGCTCTCGCGCTCCATGCCCGCCCGTTCCGCGGCTCGAGTCACGTTGCCCCCGAACTCCCTCAGCAGGGCGATGAGATAGTCCCGGGACGCGTGGTCCCGCGCCAGGTCCACCGCCTCACGGAAGGGCATCTTTACCAGCTGGCTCGCGGGCAGTGCCCCCTGGGGCGCCCCCGCGACTTCCGGTGGAAGGTCGCCCTGGCCCAGGCGGGAGCCCGTGGCGATGGCAACCGCGCGTTCGATGGCATTCTCCAACTGGCGCACGTTGCCGGGCCAGCTGTACCCGGTCAGCGCGCGTAGCGCGTCCGGCTCCAAGCCGTCCACCGACTGGTGGTAGGTCTTCGCCGCCTTCTGCACAAAGTGTATCGCCAGCAACGGGATGTCCTCGCGCCGCTCGCGCAGGGGCGGCAGATGTACTGGGAAGACATTGAGCCGGTAGTACAGGTCCTCGCGGAATCGGCCTGCGGCGGCGTCGGCCTTGAGGTCGCGGTGGGTGGCGGTGATGACGCGTGCGTCGATGCGGCGCGCCACCGAGTCACCGACACGTCGGACCTCTTTATCCTGGAGAGTTCGGTTGAGCTTTACTTGGACAGCCAGGGGCAGCTCGCCAATCTCGTCCAGGAAAATGGTCCCCCCCGACGCGGATTCGAAAAGGCCGGGTTTGGTCTCCACCGCGCCGGTGAATGCCCCCCGGGCGTGACCGAACAGCTCGCTCTCGATGAGCTCCGAGGGCAGCGCGCCGCAGTTGACGGCGACGAAGGGCCGGTCTTTCCGCGGGCCGTGGTGGTGGATGGCCCGGGCCACCAACTCCTTGCCCGTTCCCGTCTCTCCGGTGATGAGCACCGTGATGTCCAACTCGGCGGCGCGCTCCAGCAGGCCGTAGAGCGTGCGCATTGGTGGGCTCCTGCCAATGATGTTCTGGAAGCTGTAGATGCCCTCCAACTCGCGCCGCAATGTGGCCGCCTGCTCCTTGAGCCGCTTGCGCTCAAGAGCGCGAGCCACGACCAGGGATGCCTCGTCCGGGTCGAAGGGCTTCGGCAGGTAGTCGTAGGCCCCCTCCTTGATGGCCTCCACTGCCTTGGGGACGGAGGCATACGCCGTCATCATGATGACCTCGGTGGCCGGCGAGTGCTGCTTGACGGCCCTTAGCACCTCGAAGCCGTCTGCCCCCGGCATGCGGATGTCCGTCACTACGAGGTCGAACTCCTGGGTCTGGATGAGAGTGAGCGCACGGCCGCCGTCTTCAGCCGTCCTCACTTGGTAGGCGTCACCCAGAATCCGGGTGAAGAGGTGACGCATGTTCTCTTTGTCGTCGACGACGAGAACGCTCGGTCTGTTCGTCACGGCGTACTCCGGGGGAGATGCAGGGTGAACTCCGCGCCATGTCCGGGGAGATTGCGTGGCTGGATGTGGCCTCCATGGGCCTGGGCGATGGCCTGTGACACGGCCAGCCCCAGCCCGGTGCCTTGAGGTTTGGTGGTGAAGAAGGGCTCGAAGAGCCGCTCGTGCGCTTCGGGAGCAAGGCCTGGTCCGGTGTCGCGGACCGTGAGCGCCACCTCACCTTCGCGCGCATGAATGGCCACCGTCACCTGTCCCGAAGGCCCTGCGGCCTCCACGGCGTTCTTGAGCAGGTTGGTGACCACCTGGCGAAGCCGCTGCGGGTGGCCGGCCACCTGGGCTTCGCCTTCCACCGTCAAGGAGACGTCGGAGAGTTGGGCGGACTCTCGCAGCCGGGAGATGACCTCCTCCACCAGCTCTCGCAGCTCCAGCGTTTCACCCGGAACCTGGAGCGGTCGCGACAGGTCGAGCAGCCCCTCCACGATGTCACGGCAGCGCAGCGTCTCCTCTTCGATGATGCGCAGGTCATCGGCCAGCGCGCCTTCCGCCTTGCGCTGAAGCAGGCGCACGTAGCCCAGGATAACACCCAGGGGGTTGTTGATTTCATGCGCCACGCCCGCTGCCAGGCGGCCAATGCCCGCCAGCCGCTCGCTCTGCACCAGACGCTCCTGGTGCTCACGAAGCGCGGCGGTCATCCGGTTGAATTGCTGTGCCAGTCTTCCGAACTCGTCCGGGCGGTTCAGCGCGATGCGGGTGGTGAGGTCGCCCGCAGCGATGCGGGCCGCGCCGGCCTCCAATAGGGAGACAGGACGGGCTACCGAACGGCCGATATAGAGGCCCACACCCGCCGCAAGGAGGGCCGCGGCGGCCAGGATCACGACGGTCCATTGGAAGCTGCCGTGTTGGACTGTGCTCGCGTGCTCCTCATAATTCCCGATGGCGCGCTCGTAGTGCGAAGCCAGGGTGTCCGCGCTCTCCTGGATGACGCCGACGAGCTCCAGTGCCCGGGAGTGCTCACGGACCGCTGTGGTGCGGTCCCCTTTCAGGACGGCCGGGACGAGTGCCTCCCGGAAGAGCAGGTCCAGTTCCGCAGTGGTGCGACGCATCGTGTCTACCTGGGCTCGCTCCTCGGGGGTGATCGCCTGCGCCTGGACCTGCTCAAGGAGCGCCAGAGCGCGGCGGTGGGCACCGTCGTAGAGCGGCAGGTGGCTGGCATTGCCGAGGATGAGGGTATGGGCCAGGTGAGCGTAGAGGTCTCGCACTGCGGTCGCGAGCGACAACGTGGTGCGCACGGCGGTCTCCTGCCTCCGCACGCTGTGCAGGGCCTCGTGGATCTCCGCCATGCCTTCGAGCGCGGCATAGGCCGCTGCGCCGAAGGCCAGGACGAGGAGCGAGAAGGCGTATAGGAGCCTGCGAGCAGTTCCGGACACAGCGTCCCCCAGCGAACGAAGATGAAAGTTTAGCAATGCGCAGGCCAACACCGCGCTCGCAGCAAGTGCCTGAATTCGTTCCTGACACAGGCCCCGGCCCTGTGGAGAGGGATGTGGGGAGCGTAACTGGGATGGTCACACTGTGACGGGTACAGCGTCAGGCCGCGACCGCTGCGGTTCCAGGGACCTCCGGCTCGGAAGTTGCCGGCCCTGGAACCACCTCGCGGCGCTTCCACAGGAAGTAGACGGCCGGGTAGACGAGCAGTTCCAGCAGGAAGCTGGTGACGAGGCCGCCTACCATGGGCGCTGCGATGCGCTTCATCACGTCCGCGCCCGTGCCAGTGGACCACATGATGGGCAGCAGGCCGAGCATCGCCGCCATGACTGTCATCGCCTTGGGCCGCACGCGCTTCACGGCCCCGTGAATGATGGCCTCCACCAGGTCGCCCTCGGTGCGAAGCATCCCGCGCTTCTTCGCCTCGTCATGTGAGAGGTCGAGGAAGAGGAGCATGAAGGCGCCGGTCTCCGCGTCCAGTCCCATCAGGGCAATCATGCCCACCCACACCGCGATGGAGACGTTGTAGTCGAGCGCCCAGAGCAGCCACACCGCGCCGATGGCCGAGAAGGGCACCGCCAGCATCACCAGGCCCGCCTTGAAGGCTGACTTCGTGTTCATGTACAGCAGCCCGAAAATCAGCACGAGCGTCAGCGGGATGACGAGCTGGAGCCGCTCGCGGACGCGCAGCATGTTCTCGTACTGCCCGCTCCACGTCATGGAGTAGCCCGGGGGCACCTTCACGCTGGCCACCGCCTCCTTGGCGCGCTCCACGAAGCCGCCCACGTCGTACTTGGAGGTATCGAAGTCCACGTAGACGTAGCCGGTGAGCATGCCGTTCTCGTTGCGGATCATCGACGGGCCATGGGCGAGCACCACGTCCGCGATGGCCTCCATGGGGATCTGGCCCTGGCCGCCGGGGAGGGGCAGCAGCACGCGCTTCAATGCCTGGAGGTCCTCGCGGTAGTCCCGCGCGTAGCGCACGTTGATGCCGTAGCGCTCCCGACCCTCCACGGTGGTGGACTGGTTGTCGCCCCCCACCGCGGTCATCACCATCATGTTCGCGTCGTCCACGCTCAGGCCGTAGCGAGCCAGCTCGTCGCGCTTGAGGACGAAGTCCAGGAAGTAGCCGCCCGCCACGCGCTCGGCGAACGCGCTGCGGGTGCCCTCCACCTTCGCTACCGCGGCCTCCGTCTCGCGAGCGATGCGCTCCACGGTGGCCAGGTCGGCGCCCATGATCTTGATGCCCACGGGGGTGCGGATGCCGGTGGTCAGCATGTCCAGCCGGCCCTTGATGGGCATGGTCCACGCGTTGGAGATGCCCGGTAGTTGGAGCGCGGCGTTCATCTCCGACTCCAACTGCGCCTGGGTGATGCGGTCACGCCAGAAGGGACGCAGGACGCTCTTCAGCCACTCGGGAGCCCAATTGCTGTACCAGCGTGGCACCTCGCGCCACTGGGACTCGGGGCGCAGCAGCACCGTCGTCTCCATCATGGTGAAGGGGGCGGGGTCGGTGGAGGTGTTGGCGCGGCCGGCCTTGCCGAAGACGCGCTCCACCTCGGGGAAGCGCATGAGCAGCTTGTCCTGGACTTGCAGCACGCGCTGCGCCTCGGCGACGGACATGCCGGGCTCCACCGCCGAGGGCATGTAGAGGATGGTGCCCTCGTTGAGCGGCGGCATGAACTCGCTGCCCAGGTGCAGGTACACGGGGATGGTGGTGGCGACCAGCAGCACGCTCACGGCGATGGTGGCCTTGGCGTGGCGCACCACGAAGCGGCAGGGGCCCTCGTAGAGCCGGTGCATCAGCCGGCTGATGGGGTGCCGCTCCTCGGAGTAGTACTTGCCCACCAGGGCCGTGGTGGCCACCGACGCCAGGAGCCTCGGGCGGAAGCGGAAGGGCTCCACGCGGGCGAAGAGCATCCGCATCGCGGGGTCGAGCGTAATCGCCAACAGCGCGGCGATGGCCATGGCCAGGTTCTTCGAGTACGCCAGCGGGCGGAAGAGGCGGCCCTCCTGGTCCACCAGCGTGAAGATGGGCATGAAGGCCACGGCGATGACGAGCAGGCTGAAGAAGACGCCCGGCCCCACCTCCATCAGCGCTTCCAGGCGCACCTGGTGAAAGTCGCCCTTTTTCCCGTCCTTAATCCAGTGGTGGATTTTGTTGTACGCGTTCTCCACCTCGACGATGGCGCCGTCCACGAGCACGCCGATGGAGATGGCGATGCCGGCCAGCGACATGAGGTTGGCGTTCTGCCCCATCGCGTACATGGGGATGAACGCCAGCGCTACCGACACGGGAATCGTGACGATGGGTACGAGGGCCGAAGGCGCGTGCCACAGGAAGATGAGGATGATGATGGAGACGATGATGATCTCCTCCACCATCTTGTGCGTCACCGTGTCGATGGCGCGCTCGATGAGGTCCGAGCGGTCATAGGTGGTGACGACCTCCACGCCCTCGGGCAGCGAAGGCTTGAGCTCCTCGAGCTTCGCCTTGATGCGCTCGATGACGTTGAGGGCGTTCTCTCCCTGGCGCATCACCACGATGCCGCCCACTGCATCCCCCTCACCGTCCAGGTCGGCCACGCCACGGCGCAGCTCGGGGCCCAACGCCACGCTGGCCACGTCCTTGATGGTGACGGTGGTGCCGCCCTGGGCCTTGAGGACGAGCTTCTCGATGTCCTCCACGTTCTTCACATAGCCACGGCCCCGGACCATGTACTCGCGCCCGGCCACCTCCACGAGCCGTCCACCCACGTCGTTGTTGCCCTGACGGACGGCGCGCACCACCGCGTCTAGCGACAGCCCGTAACTGGCAAGGGTGTTGGGGTTGACCGTCACCTGGTACTGGCGCACCTGGCCGCCCACGGTGGCCACCTCGGAGACGCCGGGTACGCTTTGAATCTGATACCGCAGGAACCAGTCCTGGTAGGAGCGCAGCTCGTCCAGCCGGTGCTTGCCGCTCTTGTCCACGAGCGCGTACTGGAACACCCAGCCCACGCTGGTGGCGTCCGGGCCCAGCTCCACCTTCACGTCCTGCGGAAGCTGGGGCGTTATCTTCGACAGGTACTCAAGCACCCGCGTGCGTGCCCAGTACATGTCCGTGCCGTCCTCGAAGATGACGTACACGTAGCTGAAGCCGAAGTCGCTGAAGCCGCGCACCGCCTTCACCTTGGGGGCGCCCAGCAGCGCGGTGGTGATGGGGTAGGTGACTTGGTCCTCGATGATGTCGGGGCTGCGGTCCCACCGGCCGTAGACGATGACCTGGGTGTCGGACAGGTCGGGCAGCGCGTCCAGCGGCATGTTCCGCATGGTCCACCAAGCGCCGATGAGCGCCACCACGGTGGCTGCGATGACCAGGTACTTGTTCTCCGCCGAGAAGCGGATGATGGCGCGAATCATGGCTCAGTGACCTTCGTGGCCGGAGGGGGCCGGGGGAGCATTCGCCGGAGGCGAGGAGGGGGGAGGCTCTGCCGTGGCGCTGCCGGATGAAGAGGAGGCCAGCACGGCCAGCGACGCGCGCAGGCGCGACTCGGAGTCGACGAGGAAGTTGGCGCCGGTGACGACCTGGTCGCCGGCCTTCAGGCCCGACGTCACCTCCACGCTCTTTCCATCCGACTCGCCCAGGCGGACCTCGCGGGGCTGAAAGCGCCCGTCGCCGAGCGCCAGGAAGACGACCTGGGTGGTGCCGGTGGGAACGACGGCGTCGGACGGAATCTTCAGCGCGTCCCGCGTCATGCCGCGGAGCACCACTTCACCGAACATCTCGGGGCGCAGGTCGCCGTCAGGGTTGGGGAACTCCAGGCGCACCTTGACGGTGCGCGTGGCCGGCTCCAGCACAGGGTCCAGGAAGGCCACCTTCCCGGCGAATACCCGGTTGGGGAAGGCCTTGAGCTGGAGGTTGGCGGGCATGCCCACCTTTACGTGGCGCAGCTCGCTCTCGTACACGTCCGCGAGGACCCACACGCGCGACAGGTCGACGACCTCATAGGGCGTGGCACCCATCTCCAGGCGCGCTCCCTCCACGACATCCTTCTTGGTGATGACGCCCGAGATGGGCGACACCAGGGTGAGGGTGCGGGTGGCCTCGCCCGCGCGGGCGAGCCGCTCCAGGGCGGCCGGCGGCACGTCCCACAGCAGCAGCTTGCGTCGGGCCGCCGCGACCAGCGTGTCGCCGTCCGTGGCCATTCCCTCGGCTTCGCCCAGGGCCTGGCGGGTGCGCAGGGCCAGCAGGTACTCCTCCTGCGCGGCGAGCAACTCGGGACTGTAGAGGGAGAGGAGCGGCTCACCCTGGCGCACGGGCTTGCCGGTGAAGTCCGCGTGCACGCGCTCGACGAAGCCGGCGACCTTCATGTTGACGCGGCGCACGCGGGTTTCGTCCACGGCCACGCGGCCGTTGGTCCGCCAGGTGCCCCCGACCTTGCCCTCCGTCACCGGAGCGGTGCGCAGGCCGATGAGCTGCTGGCGCGAGGCGTCGATGGTGACGGGGGCCAGCCCCTGCACCATTGCGGCTCCCTCGCCTCCGGGAGCAGCCGGCGAAAGCGCCACCAGATCCATGCCGCAGATGGGGCACTTGCCCGGGTGGTCCTGCACGATGCTCGGGTGCATCGGGCACTGGTAGCGAGTGGCGGCTGGCTCGGAGGCGGATGGGGTGGAGCTGGCCGAGGGAGCCGGCGCGAGGGCTTCATGCGCCTCATCCTGGTGGGACAGCAGGTGCACGGCGCCTCCGCCCAGGACGGCGCTGGCCAGCGCCGCGGCGGCGAGCGCGGCGGCTCCGAAGCGGCGGCGCGCGGGGGACGGCGAAGGGTTCTCAAGAGACATGGGTTCTCCAGAACTACATTCCGGACATGGAAGACGAGGAGGCGGCGGCGGGAGCGGCGCCGGCAGTGCCACCAGACGAGGCGGCGGGGGCGGGGCCCGACGGGGTGCTGCCCGCTCCGGGCATGCCGCCCGAGCCGAGGCCGCCCGCAGCGATGGAGCCGACGGGCTCCAGGCTCACCTCGGCCTGGGCGATGGCGAGGCGCTGCGCATCCACGAGCGTCCGCAGGTACTCCTCCTCGTCGCGGATGATGCCGGTGTTGGCCTCCAGCACCGAGGCGAACGAGGCGCGTCCGACGCGGTACTGCGTCAGGGTGCTCTCGGCGGTCGCTGACGACTGCATCAAGATGCCACTGCGGAAGAGGGTCACCGTGTCGCGCAGCGCGGCCAGGGCGGTAAGGCGCTCCAGCACCCGCAGCCGCAGCACCTGCTCCACTGCCTCCGTGGCCTGAGTGGTGGCCTCGGCATTGGCGCGGCTCTCCGCTACCGCGCGGTTTTGCTTCCTCCCGGAGAAGATGGGCAGGGTGACGCCGACATTGGCCTGCCACATGGGTGGGAAGTCGCCGCCACGGGGCATGACTCCCGCGCTCACGGTGAAGTCGGGCAGGCGCTCACGTCGCGCCAGCGCCACCTGCTGGCTGGCCTGCTCCACCGTTGCGCGCGCCTGGGCTAGCTCGGGGCTGCGGGCGAGCGCGTCCTTCGTCGCTGATTCGGCGTCACCGAACTCCGGCACCCCCAGGTCGCGCACGCGCAGAGTGGTGGGCAGGGGCGCATCAAGAGGCCGGCCACTCAGCCGGTTCAGGGTCTGCACCCGGGTGCGCTCGTCGGCGTTCAGTGCCACCCGGCGCTGACGCAGCCGGTTGAGTTCGAGTTGGGAGCGCAGCAGGTCGGATTGGGCGCCCTCACCGGTTTCGTAGCGGATGCGGACTGTCTCGGCGGATTGCTTCCAGAGCGCCTCAAGCCGGTCCAACAGCCTGAGCCGCTCGCGCGTCAGCACCAGGTCGAGGTAGCCACGGCACACCTCAGCCTCGATAGACAGCCGCGCTCGCAGGACTTGCGTTGACGCGGCCTTGGCCCCCAGGCGTGCGACCTCGGTACGCAGCGAACGCTTGCCAGGGAAGGGCACGGCCTGTGAGGCCATGATGCTGTAGTAGCTGCCCTCCATCTCGCCGATCATCAGCTCGCCAAAGCCGTCGTTCTGGATGCCCAGTTGCAGGACCGGGTCCGGAAGGGCACCCGCCTGAGGAACGCGCTCCTGTGCCGCCTGGACCTGTGCCTTGGCCTGACGCAGCTCAGGGCGCGCCTCAAGGGCTTCCGTGAGGAGCTGCGCAAGCGTTGGGTCAGTCAACAGCGCCGGCATGGAGGTGGCCTGCATGGCTGGCGCGCGGGCGTCCTCCTGGGCCAGCGCCGCCACCGGAGAGAGCAGCGCCAGCATGAGAGCCACGTGCCTCATCGAGCCGCATCGCCACACAGGGGAGAGGGCTGGCTGGGACATGTCGAGAGTTGATTGCACGATAGAGAGGGCTGCAGGGCCTGTGCCATGGGTAGGCCCTCGTGGGTGAGACGGAGCGCCAGGGGAGATTCGCGTGCGGGCCCGAGGAAGTCGGAGCCCGTGGAGTCACGGTGTAACTCCGGGAATCACACCGCGAGCTGCGTGCTGAACCGGCGCGGGGACGCTGTCTGGAGACCATGTTCTCCCGGCGCAACGTCGTCCCGGAACGGCTGGATGCCTAGCTGCGGCGCGGCCCTACGCGAGGCCCGCGCCACGGCGCGGCGGACTACTGGATGGTGACGAGCCCGCTGATGTGGTCCATCGCGCAGGCGTAGCGCAGCGTGCCCGACTCGCTGGGGGTAAACTCCACGGTCACTGGCGTGTCCAGGGGGAGCGGCTGGTTGATGCCCAGGTTGGCCACGACGATCTCCGTGGCGCATGTCTTGTCCGTCTTGCGGGTGACCACGAGGCGGACTGGCTGGCCGGCCTTCACCTTCACGTTCGCGGGCTCGAAGCCCTTGGAGGTCACCGTGAGAGCCACGGTCTGGAGGCCGTTCTTGGCGGCAGGGGCCGAGGTGGGCTTCTGCGTAGACGCTGCGGCCTTGGCCGTGCCTCCGTGTGCGGAATGCTCGCCGTGCTTGGCGTGCTCGCTCTGCTTGGCGTGCTCCTCACACGCGACCGCAGGGGCCGCGGCGAACAGGGGGAGGGCAGCAAGGACTCCCATCAGGCTCTTCTTCATCGGTTGGTTGCTCCGGAGTGAGGATGCCTTCGGGGACGTCCGGCATCCTGTGGGTACGGCTCGCTAGAGCACAACGCGTGCCGGCAGCTGAACGCGCCCGTTCAGGCGGAGTTGTCTTGGCGAGGCCCCTGTCCGGAGTGCCCAGACGGGTTTCGCTGTAACCGGCTCGGTCACAGGTGGAACGTGAAGCGGCCTCGTTGCACGGAGCCGTGAGGTTGTGAACCCCATGAACCACTGGGCCATCGACATTGGGCCTCTTCCTAGATGCCATGGCTGCATGTCCCCGAGGTCTCCCATGCGCCGAACCCTTGTTGTGCTGGCGAGCATCCTTTCCTTCGCGGCCTGCGTCTCCGAGCAGAAGAGGCCTCCCGCTGCGATGGACCCCTCGAATCCGGATGCGCCCGAGGCCCCACCTGCTGCCCAGCCGACCGCATTCGCGGCCCCCACTCCGGAAGTGCCCGCGCCCGCCAAGGCGCCAGAAGGCGCGGGGCACGCCGGGCACGGGGCCGTCTCTCCAGCCTCTGCCTCGGATGCTGGGACTACCGTCTACACGTGTCCGATGCACCCGGAGGTGCGGTCCAGCAAGCCAGGCACTTGCCCGAAGTGCGGCATGAAGCTGGTGCCGGAGAAGCCCTCGGGCGCGGAGGCCACCGATGCGGGGCAGCCAGGCTCAGCGCCTGCGGGCCATGAGCATGGACACGGAGGGCATCCGTGAGGCTGGCCGTACTCGCTGGCGCGGCGCTGATGGCGGGCGGCTGCGCGTCCATCCAGAAGGAGCGTGGCCACGCGGAGGTGGCGGCTCTCGTCGAGGAGCGGCTGGGCAGGAAGACGCGCTGGAACCAGGGCACCCCGGAGGATGCCGAGGTCGCCCGCCATCTCGATGCGCTCCTGAAGGAAGACCTCACCTCGGACCATGCGGTGGAGGTGGCCCTGCTCAACAATCCGGCGCTCCAGGGCACCTACGAGGAACTGGGTGTCTCGCAGGCCGACATGGTGCAGGCCGGGCTGCTCTCCAACCCGACGTTGGACGGGAGCTTCGGTTTTCCCATCTCCGGAGTTGGCTCCAAAGAGTACGAGGTCTCGCTGGTGCAGGACTTCGTGAACCTCTTCACGCTTCCCCTGCGCAAGCGCGTCGCCCGGGAACAATTCATGGCCGACACGTTGCGCGTGGCGCATGAAGCGCTGGCCACCGCGGCCGAGGTGCGGAAGGCTTACAGTGAGGTGCAGGCCCTCAAGCAGCTCGTGGAACTGCGACGCATGGCGCTTCAGGCGGCTGAAGCGGCGGCGGACCTCGCTGTGCGGCTGCGCTCCGCAGGTAACATCACCGAACTGGACCTTGCCAGTGAGCAGGCTGCTGCCGAGGAAGCCCGGCTCGAGCTGTCGGAGGGTGAGGTCGCGTGGGTGGAGGCCCGGGAGCACCTTAACCGCCTCATGGGACTGTGGGGCCCACGCACGCAGTGGACCGTGTCCGAGAAGCTCCCGCCGCTGCCCGAGCAGGAAGCCCCACTGGAACACCTGGAGTCGCTTGCCATCCGCCAGCGGCTGGACATCGACGCAGCCCGGAAGCAGGCCGCGCTGCTCTGGAACGCGCTGGAGTTAGCGCGGAGTACGCGCTTTTTCGGCCGGGTGGAAGTGGGCGTCCACACGCACCAGGACGCGGACGGCCCGAGGCTCTTCGGCCCAACCTTGTCCCTGGAGTTGCCCATCTTCGACCAGCGCCAAGCCCTCATTGCCCGCCTGGAGGCCCAGCACCGCCAGGGCGAGCGGCGGCTCACGGAGCTGTCCGTCAACACCCGCTCGGAGGTCCGCGCCGCCTGCGCCCGGCTGCTGGCGCTCCGCGGGGTGGCGGACCGCTACCGGCGGGTGGTCCTGCCGCTGCGCGAGAAGGTCGTCGAGCAGTCGCAACTCCAGTACAACGCCATGCAGATTGGCCTCTTCCAGTTGCTCTCCGCCAAGCGCGAGCAGGTGGAGGCGTACCGAGGCTACATCGAGGCCGTCCGCGACTACTGGATGGCGCGGGCCGAACTCGAGCGGCTCGTAGGCGGCCGGCTTCGGGAGGGTCGTGCGACATCCACGCCATCACCCACGCAGCCGGTGCAGCCCGCCCCACCAGCGCAGCCCGGGCCGCCTATCCAGCCCGCGCAACCCTCGCAGCCAGCACAGCCTGGGACGCACACCGGGCATGGACAGGACACCGCCAACGGCACGGAGACTCCCCATGAGAACCCGCACGATTGAGACCGAGCACGCACCGGGCCGCGAGGATGACGCTCCTCGGACTCCGGAGCGCAGGGGCCCCCCTGGAAACCTTCCCGAGACTGGAGCCGAGGGAACGCTGACGCGGCGGAGCATGCTGGCCACGGCCGGCGTCACGCTCACGGGAGGCGCGCTGCTGCTGAGCGGCTCTGCGGCTCGCGCTCAGTCAGACGTCCCAAGGGCCCAGGGGCCCCGCGAGGGCTCCGCCGCAGACATCGGCCAGCGCCATACGCGGCAGGACTGGCTGCGCCCCGGAATGCCCAACCGGGACTACCGACCCGTGGTGGTGCCCAATGGCTCCAAGCTGCCATGGAGGGTCGTGGACAGCGTGAAGGTCTTCCACTTGGTGGCCGAGGAGGTGGAGCACGAGTTTGCTCCGGGACTGAAAGCCTTTTGCTGGGGCTACAACGGCCGGGTCCACGGACCCACCATCGAAGCGGTGGAGGGTGACCGAGTGCGCATCTACGTCACGAACCGGCTACCAGCGGCCACCACCATCCATTGGCACGGCATCCTGCTTCCAAGCGGCATGGACGGCGTGGGGGGCCTCAGCCAGAAGTCCATCCCCCCGGGTGAGACGTTCCGGTACGAATTCACCCTGCGCCAAGCGAGTACGAACATGTACCACTCGCATCATGACGAGATGACGCAGATTGGCCTCGGCCTGACGGGGATGTTCATTATCCATCCTCGCCAGCCTGCGGGGCCCCGCGTCGACCGGGACTTCGCAATCCTGTTGCATGAATGGCGCATCGACGTCGGCACGGGGCGGCCCAATCCGAACGAGATGACGGACTTCAACGTGCTCACCATGAACGCGAAGGCGTTTCCAGGCACGGAGCCGCTCGTGGTGCGCCAGGGCGAGCGGGTGCGCATCCGGTTGGGCAACCTGAGCCCGCAGAACCACCATCCCATCCACCTTCACGGCCACCACTTCCGAATCACCGAAACGGACGCCGGACGCGTCCCCGAGTCTGCGCGGCAGCCGGAGGGGACGGTGCTTGTCCCCGTGGGCAGCACACGTGTCATCGAGTTCGTGGCGGACGCGCCCGGTGACTGGGCCCTGCACTGCCACATGACCCACCACATGATGAACCAGATGGGCCATGAGTTCCCCAACATGATTGGCGTGAATCCGGGGACTCTGGACGCGAAGGTACGCTCGCTGCTGCCGGGCTACATGACGATGGGACAGACGGGCATGGCGGAGATGGCCGAAATGGGGATGCCCGTTCCACCCAACTCCATTCCCATGCTGGGGGCCCGGGGCAAGCACGACTACATAACCGCAGGTGGTATGTTCACCGTGCTCAAGGTTCGCGAAAGGTTGGAGAGCTACGCGGACCCGGGCTGGTACGACAACCCGCCCGGTACACTGGCGATTGCGGCCGGCACGGACGAGCTTCGCCGGGACGGAATCGACGTGAATGCACCGGCACCGGTCGAGCCCGGCTCATCCTCGTAACGCCATTGACACCGGCTTGCGGGACACGTCGGTCTATAACGTGTCCCTCTCCGTGGCGTAGAATTTGACTCTTTACCCCGAGACTCCTGCACCGAGGCCTTGCGAGTGCCAACGAGTGGCCCTTTGGGGCAGGAATGTTGTCGCCCCCGTGGACGCGCCAAGCCGACAATGCTCTCCACGCGCCTCGCTGGACCATGATGATACAGGTCCTCGCGTAGCCTTGACGCTATCGAGGCGCAGCAATCGAGGTTGGTCGCTCCGCCCGCCAAATATAGGGTCCCTCCGCCGTGGATCTTCCCTGGAGCAGTGCGCTTCAAGGGTTCATTTCTTGAGCGGGACGCTCCCCCAATCAGTGGAAACAGGCGTCGCGGTAACCCGTGGGTGGCAAGGAGAATGTTGGGAAGGTCGAGTGGACTAAACCTGTTGGGTTGCATTTGTGGGTGCAAGGGGAACTTCTCGTTGAAGGAACTTGCCGTCTTGGGGCGGGGTAGCTGTGCTGCGGCTCCCCATGTCCGACTTCCGCGAGGCCGCTGAATCGATTTCGGAAGCCCAATGCTCCGAGCACCCAGGCTTCTCCGTTGCCGGTGCCTGTACCCGTTGCGGCACCTTCGTCTGTGCCTTCTGTGCCTTGTCCTGGGCGGGCCGGTGCTTCGGGTGCCTTCACGCCGCTCCTGAGTTGGCGACGCGCAGGGCCCGGCTCGCGGCAAGCCTCGTCGATGGTTTCGCGCTCCTCTTGCCGTCCCTGCTCCTGGGCGTCCTTCGGTGTCTGGCCATTCCGGACGAGGCGGCGATGAAGGCTCCGGTCGTCTACGCCCCGGCGCTCCTCGTGTTGTTCGTGCAGGCGAGCCTGATTCGAGGGACGGGGGCGAGTCTCGGCAAGAGGCTCCTGGGAATCCGCGTCGTCCGAAGAGATGGCCGTCCAGCGGAGGTGTGGAGGATCGCCCTGCTGAGGAACGCGCTCCCGATTGCGCTCTGCGGCTACTGCGGGTGGTTCGGCCTCGTGGACGCGCTCTTCTGCGTTGGAGAGGACCGGCGGTGTCTTCACGACTGGATGGCCGGCACCCGCGTCGTGAAGGCCCCTCGCGCACAGCGCTCCTTCGCTGCGCGGCTCGTGACTGGCTGAAGCGCTGGGTTCGGAGTCCCTTCACCGCGAAGGGAGAATGAGAGGCGATGACATGGAGGGAGAGGTGAGGTCCGGGCGCCCCCGCTGGCTGGCTGGGCTCGTGTGCGCGGTGGTGGCGCTGTCGCTGGGGTGTGCCCGGCAGGCGTGGAGGCGGGACGACGTCATGACGTGGGAGGGCTGCTGCAAGGGGGCCGACGCGTGCCTTGCGCTCCTGCAGGAAGTCCACGGCCCAGACAGTGGGGAGCGATGGCTGCCGCCGGAGCAGCAGTGTGCTGCGTGGAAGCTGGGGCGAGAGGGGGAGGACGTCGTCCCCCGGCTGATTCCGCTTCTTTGCCATGGGGAGCGTCGGGTCCGCGGAGGTGCAGCACTCGCGCTGGCGTCGATGGAAGAGAAGGCCAGGCAGGCTGTGCCTGCGCTCCTCGAAGCCTATGAACGCGAGCCCGGTGGAATGGCTCTGCACGCGCTCTCCTCACTCGATGACGCGCGAGCAGCTCCAGCCATGGTGCGACACCTCATGGAGTCGCCCACGTCGACACTGGAGCACCTCGGGCCGAAATTGGTTCCGGTGCTGCTGGACGTGCTGGAGAACCCGGAATCGAGCTGGGAGGCGCTGGTGCGGGTGCGCTACGTGCTCGCCCGGCGCGCCTCCATGCTCACTGAGAATTTCGTCCCGCGCCTACGGACGCTCCTTGCGCGAGAGCTGGCGGAGCCCACTCTCCGGCGCCCGCCAGGGATGTCCTGCCCGGCAGCTCCAGCGCCAAGTTGCGAGGCCATCTTCGACGGGTGTACCCCGCGAGCGGCCTACGTGGCGTCGGTGTTGGCGGCCTACGAGCGCCAGGGGGCGAAGGCCGAGCCCGAGGTACTCCAGGGGCTACAACGGGCGGACGTGCGCCTCACGCCCGTGGCGCTGCAGGCGCTGGTGGCCTTCAACAGCCCTGCTGCGGTGCCCGAGGTCCTCCAGCAGCTCGCCGTGCTTGAATGCCGCGCCCGGGCCCTCGCGAGCCTCGCGTCCCTGGGGCCGGTGGCGCGGCCAGTCGCGACGGGGCCGCTGCTGCGCCTGCTGGCCACGGGGGAGGAGGGGTGGGAGCGCGCGCGGGCGGCGGAGACTCTTGGACGCGTGGGAGACCCAGCCGCTCTCGATGCGTTGCGCCAGGCGGTGTATGCGCCGCACAGCGAAGTTCAGGCCGCTGCTGTCCGGGCGCTGGGCAGCTCCACCTTCCGGGCCCATAGGGAAGAGTTGGAGCCGCTGTTCCATCAGGTGCTGACGACGCATGCCTCTCCTGTGGCGCGGAGCCACGCGAGGTGGGCCCTGCAGGCTCTCTCCGGTGATGAGGTGCAGCCGGCGTCGCCTTCTGAGCCCCCCAGTGTGCTTCCAGGGCGCGGCCCGGATTGGCAGATGTGCCAGAGCCCCACGTCCATCCATTTGCACTGGGACAAGCCGAAGGCGCCGTCACGAGAGGGGCCATGCGCGCACGTACCTGGAGCGGACTTCGCGTCCGTCCTCGAAGCCATGGGGGAGGCCTGCCTCGTCGGCCGGGACTCCGGGGAGTTTGGCGGCACGCTGGAAGTGCACGAGGCAGGGCGGGTGACGGTGCTGGAGGAACCACATGCCAACCCCCTGCTGGCCGTGCGGGTGCACGGCACCCTCGTGGTGGTGGAGGGACTCGCGCACCTGTTTGGTGGAGACGGGCGTCTGGTGCGTGTCGACGCGTCCGAGGGACGGTGGCGCGCCACGCCTTGGGTGGAACTCCCAGGCGCGCCGCTGGCACACGCGCTGGATGAGGCGGGGAGCCTCGTGGTGGGGACGACGAATCAGCGACTCGACGAAGTCTTCTGCGGCCGGGCTGGTGTGTCCGCGCCCGCCCACGTGCTGCGCGTCACGATGGACGGGCGCCTGACCCCCGTCGAACCGGACGGGCGGCCCTGACGTCACCGCGCAGGAAGGGCGCCCCTCCTGGGGCAGGAGGGGGCCTGGCGCGGACGGGGCCGCTTCAGGCGCGCCGCTTCCCCGAGCGGAACTCGCTGGCCCAGCGCTGGACGGTGGCCTTGGCGCGCTCCTGCTCCGAACTCGCGTTGGGTTGCCCGGCTGGCGTGGGCGCCCCAGGGCCGGCGGCGCCGTCCGCCCCCGTTGCCCCCTTCTTGCGCACCCACATGCGAGGGGCAGGGGTGACGGCGGGAGCCGGCGTAGCAGGCGCGGCGTCAGCCCTGGGCCTGCGCCCGCGCGGCAGGATGACTTCGGGGATGCTGTGGGGCGCGGCGTCCTCCACCCATGCGGCGTGCAGGCGCCCCGTGGCCAACATGAGGCGCCGCTTCTGGTAGTGCGCCCCGCAGTAGCCCTGGCTGCGGTGGGGGCGCTTGCAGCCGATGACGGCGCATGCCCTGGCTGTAGGCGTGGGAGGCGGGAGCGGAGGCCGGTGCTGTTGTTGCGCGGGAGGCGGGAGCGGGGGCCGGCGCTGCTGTTGCGTAGGGGGAGGACGCCTCGCGTCGGGGCCTGGGCGCTGGCTCGACACTTCCTGCTGGGGCTCCGGGGCGAGGCGCCTCGCCACCCCGGCCAGTCTCGCGACGAGGCTGGCGAGTGGGCGCGCCAACTCCTCATCAAGGGCGGAGCGGAAGGCCGACTCAAGAGAGCCCGTGGGCTTCGGAGCGGACGAGCGGAGCGGCTCCCTCGTGGAAGAGGATGTGCCGTGAGCCTTCGAAGCAGGAGTGCGTGGGATTTTGGGCATGTGTGGCTTTGCTCGCATTGCTGTGTATTCGGGGCGAATGCGCGTTGGGACGGCGGGTAATGATTACCATCCTCTGGGCATGTGTCGTAGTCGAGCAGTGCTTGAGTGGAGGAAGGGAGCGCCCGCCTCTGGTGACAATACGAAGCGACCTCACGGAAATGGTTGTTGGCATGCGTCGCCCGTCGAACTGGCACGTCGCGTGCTATGGGGAGTGCGGATGACGATGAGCGAGCGGGAGGCCCTCGCAGAAGCACTGCGGCGGGTGGAGGTGGCGTTGCAGCGAGCGTACGCGACAATGGACGGGAGTGCCGAATCGCGGACGCGGATGGCCAGGGCGAAGGCGGAGTACCGAACGGCAGAGGCCGCGGCGCTGCACGCGCTGGGCGCCGAGGATGCGTTGAGGCTCTGGTGGAGGCGAATGACTCGGCGTGCGCTCACGCCCCGGAGCAGGAAGCACTGCGGGAGTGGGTTACTCGCGGGGCGAGAGAGTTGCCCCTCCGCAGTGGCGAGCACCACGCATGAGGGGCGCGCCTCCTGGACGTGCGTGAACCATCAGGTGAAACAGGGCGCTTCGGCAGGCGGACGGGCCCGGGCCGCATGGGCATACCCTGAGAGGCATGCCATACCGGCCCGGCTCACCCTCGCGTCGCCAGGCCCTCGCGCAGCATTTCATCCACGAGTGACGCGGCCTTCTCCTCGGCGGTTGCGCCCTGCACGCGCAGCGCGACGGACTCGAAACGCTGGGTATTGGCAACCACCCAGTCGATGTACTCGGGAATGGAAAGGCGCTCCACGCCGAAGGCGATGTCCTGCATTCCCTTCACGATTTGGACGGCCGTGCCCTCGAAGACACGTCCGTCGCGCATGATGATCATCATGACTTCTTCTCCTTCAGGTGAGTGCGCCAGCAACCGGACTCGATGATGGGGCGGCCAGCCAACCGCCCCTTGGGAAACAGGTATGCCTCGACGCGGCCGGCACCGTCGAGGGCAATGGGCGTGCGCTCGTAGAAGCGAGGGTGCCCCTCGAGCCTGTCGAGCGCCGCCAGCATGAGCGCGTCGACTTCGTACACTTCGCCCTCGATGGCGTGTTTGCCGCCGGAGGCGAGAGCGGGGAAGGGCCCGTAGTCGTGAAGCGTGAAACGCGGACGCGTCCGCGCGGGGCCGATGAGGCGTGCGCCGCGCAGGAGGCGGTGATTGGGCTCGCCGGACAGCAGCGTTCCGTAGACGAAAACGCGTGTCGATGTCGACGCGCGCGTCACGCCACACCTCCGAGGGCGCCCGCGAGCGCGGCGCGGTTGAAGCCCAGGCGCCCGTAGGCGTGCCAGAGGACGCGGAAGTAGCGGCCAGCGGGCGGCCAGGCCTCGAAGCCAGTCTCGGGCTGGAGGTACACCAGCGCGCGGCGGCGCAGGCCAGCTCTGTCCATCACCAGCCGGATGGCGCGCCGGTACGCGAAGGGGTGGCCCTCGAAGATGTCGAGGGCCCGCAGGTCCTCGGGAGTGAGGCGGTACAGCAGTCCCTCGACGTGGGCGCCGCGCACCCGCTGGAGGCTGGCGACGGCCCCGCCCCAGCGGCGGCTGTATCCGCCGAACACCAGGGTGTGGCCGGAGAGAGTGGCCCGGGCTTCGACAGTGGCGTTGGGGCAGCGCACGCGCATTTGGGCCCTGTCGAGGTTGGAGCCGTAGGCGAAGTAGAGCATGGGGATTCTCCCGTGGGTGGCAGGCGCGCGGCCCGCCGTTGTCAGTGCCAACCAGGGCCCCGAAGGGCCCCGGCGTTGAGTCCGCTTCAGGCGGCCGCCAGGGCCTCGTTCGTGCCGCCCTGGGCGCTGCCGCTGCCGCCCTGCGCGCCTTCGCTGCCGGGCGTGCCTTCCCCACCCGGCCCGCGCCCGTCGCGACGCTGGCCCTTCCAGGCGGCGCTGCCTTCCAGGTGCTTGAGAAGGTGCAGGCGCGCCGTTTTGAACTCCTCTCCAATCAGGCCCAGGTGGAGCAAGAACACCCGGAAGTCGTACTTCGCGGTGGCGGGGTTGAAGTCGCGGCGCTTGCTGGAGGCGGCCTTCGAGGCCAGGGCGCGGGCGGCGAGGGCCAACACCAGTTGGACGTAGGCCTTCACCTCGCCCGCGTGCACCGAGCCGTTGAAGTATCGGAATTCAATCGTGCCCCGGAAGAAGAGGCTGTTGAGGTTGAGGCCGTGGTAGCGGTTATGTAGCGCGCTACATAACCGCTATTATGTGGAGCCCGTGATTATGTGGCGTGGCGCTCGACGAGGCCTCTCGTAGCCGCGTCGAGCGCCGGCCGACTCCACATAATCCTTTAGAGCTTCTCGAGGAGCGCGAGCAGCTCATCGGGCGGCTCGTACTTGTCGAGCGCTGCCGCCTCGTCGTGCTGTCCCTTGGCGAGCGCGGCACGCTTCATCTCGGTGTTGGCCTCGACGTAGTGGTGCGTGGTCTCCTCCGACGCGTGGCCCAGCACGGACCTGATGGTAGTCAGGTCGACGCCCGACTGCAGCATGTCCATCGCCGTCGTGTGGCGCAGCAGGTGCGGCGTCACCGAGCGACCTCGCAGGCTCGGAGCCTTGGCTGCCGCCTCGTTCACTGCGCGCGCGAGGATATGGTTCACGCCCCAGCGCGTCAGCCGCTCACCACGGGAGTTCGTGAACAGCGGACCGCGCTGCTGCCCGCGCGGCTTGCTCTTCACGAAGGACTGCAGCGTCGTCGCCAGCTCGGGTAGCAGCGGGACGACGCGGTCCTTGCTGCCCTTGCCGTGCATCAGCACCTGCGTGGGTGTGGCGAGCCGGAGGTCTCCGACATCGATGGCGATCGCCTCGGAGACACGCGCGCCGGTGCGCACGAGGAAGAGCACCATCGCGTGGTCCCTGCGCCCCTGCGCCGTCGCGCGGTCCATGGTTGCGAGCACAGCGGCAACCTCCTCCTTGTTCAAGAACGACACGACCTTCCTGGTGGCGCGCTTGCCCGGGATGGAGAGGATTCGCTGGGCCATGGCTACGGACGACGGGTCGGCGTAGGTCACGTGCCGGAAGAACGAGCGGATCGCCGCGAGCCTGGCGTTGCGCGAGCGCACGCTGTTGCCTCGCTTCTTCTCGAGGAAGTCGAGGAACGCCAGCACGAGGTCGCGATCGAGGTCCTTGACCTCCAACGCGACCGGCGGCTTGGCGAGCTTCTCCGCCGCGAAGACGAGCAACAGGCGCAGGGCGTCGCGATACGTGGCGATGGTAGCAGGGCTCGCGCGCCGCTGCGCCGCGAGGCGCTGGCGGAAGAACGACTCAATGAGTCCGGCGAGTGCCGAGGGCTTGCGGCGGCTCACAGCGTCACCTCCTTCGCGTCACCCACGAAGCTCGCGAATCGATCAGCGGCGAGGCCGAGCAACTCGGCGGTCGCCGTGAGGTAGTACGCAGTGTCGCTGTAGTGCGCGTGGCCCATGTAGGTCGCGAGCACGGGCAGCATCGCCATCAGGTCGAGCCCCTCGCGATACCAACCGGCGAGCCGTCGCACTGCGAAGGTGTGGCGCAGGTCGTGGTACCGAGGTCCGTCACCGGCTGCCTCGCGCAACCCGGCGGCGCGCCCGAGCCGCCAGAAGTCGAGCTGCGCGGTGTGCCGGGAGTAGCGGCGCCCGCGCAGGTTGAGGAAGAACGCGGGCTCCGCGACCTCGCCGAAGTGCGCGTCTCTCAGCTCTGCGTAGCGTCGCAGTACCTCCAGCGTCGTCGCATGCACGGGGACGAGGCGGTCCTTGTTGAACTTCGTGCGCACGATGGTCAGCACGCCGGTCCGGAGATCCACCTGGTGACGGTCCAGCCGAAGCACCTCGCTGATGCGCATACCGGTGGCAGCTCCGAGCCCGACCATCGCGTGCACGGTGGCACCGCGCACCGGGTGGCGGCTGGAGATCTTCTTGGCCTCCTTGAGCAACCGAAGCACCTCGTCGTCCGTGTAGATGTGCGGCACGGGCCGCTGCCGAGGCCAGCGGATGAACCTCGGGTCCATGAGCGGCGTCTTCGGCTCGAAGTTGGCGAGGTACTCGGTGAAGTTGCAGACCACCTGGTAGCGCCGCGACTGGTGCACCTCGCTGACGTTGCCCGAAGTCGCGAAGGCGACGATCAGCTCGGCAGTCATGGCGCCCTCGTGGCGGCGCGCGTACGTGAACCGGTCGAACTGGATCAGCAGCTCGGCCTGGGTCTTGAACTGGAAGCCGAGGCGCCGACGAAGGGCGACGTACTCGCTGAGGTGCGGCGCGAAGCAACTCAGGAAGGCTTTCATTGCGCACCTCCCATCGCCGGGAACGGCAGAGCCGCCATCGCGAGCCGCGTTACGTCGACCTTCGTGTAGATTGCCGTGGTGTCGATGCTCGTGTGCCCCAGCACGTCGGCAATCGTCTTAATCGGCACGCCCGCGTTGACGAGCCTCGTGGCCATGCTGTGGCGAAGCATGTGCGCGCCCTTGCTGGGCGCTGCGATGCCCGTGCGGAGCAGGTGCTCCCTGACGATCGCGTTGATTCCGCTGGGCGTCGTGAACACACCACGAGGCGCCTTGTGACGAACAAACACCTCGGGGTCGTCAACCATCGGACGGCCGTGGAGCACGTAGTCGGCGACCGCCGCGCCGACCTCCTTCGGCATCGGCAGCACGCGAGCCTTGGCGCTCTTCGTCTGCGGCAGGTGCAGCTCCCCGGTGCGCCAGCGGATGTCGGCGAGCCGCATCCGCCGAACATCGGCGTTGCGGAGGCCCAGCACCGCCAGGCAGAGCAGCACCGCCTTGTCTCGCATTCCGTGCGGATGCATGACGTCGACCGAGTCGATGAGCTGCCGCACCTTCTCCCAAGGAAGGTGCTTCGGAATCGTGTCGAGCCGCCACCGAGCCGTGCGCGGCACGGCCGCTTCGAGCCCGAGCGGCGCGTGCCCCTCACCGCCGAGGAAGCGCAGGAAGGCACGCGTCTCGCTGGTCAGGTGCTTGCCCCAGCTCGAACTCGGGGCACTCGCCAGCGACGACGAGACGTACGTCAGCACGTCGGCCCGCGAAACCTTGGCGAGCTTGCGCCCCCAATCGCCGACCCACTGCATGAAGCGCGTCGCGGTGCGCAGGTACGCCTCGCGCGTCGACGGCTGCAGCCCCTTCACGTCGCGGAGGTAGACGTCGTACGCGTCCATGAGCGGGGCGCGCACCAGCGGCGGCGTCGACACGGCGGGCGCGCTCACGCCCTTCGCGCGCAGATGGCTGAGCAAGAGGCTGGTTGCGAGCTGCGCCTCGGGGAACACTCCCTCGGTGGCGAGGTCCTCGAGGAAGCGCTGCGCGAGGGAATCGTCGAAGTCCGCGACGTCAACGCCCTCGCTGCGCGCGAATGCCCCGAACCGAGCGCACAACGACAGACGGTTCTGCCCGGTCGAGAGCGCGAAGCCTTGGCGATGGAGCTCAGCGGCGAGGTCGTCGAGGTGCGGTCCGAGCGGGCCTCGACGGAGCTGACGCAGCCTCGTGGGGCGAATGAAGTACTTGTCCAACATGCGAGTCCTCCTTGAACGCCGGGGGATTCCGGCTGGAGGACACGATCCGGATTATGTGGAGTTGGCGCGAGCTTCGCGCCGCTACGTCGACGCTGGCTGGGTGCCACGCCACATAATCACGGGCTCCACATAATAGCGGCTGGAGTCGTAGCGCTGCGGGGCGAGGTTGCGGCGCCCGTACCAAGCCTCATTCACGTCCTGGAGGGTGCGCGGGCGCCGGGCCTCCAGCCGCTGGAGGAAGGCCCCGTCGATGGGCTTGCAGAAGCGGTTCAGCCGCGCGGCGCTCACCCCGAGGGCGGTCTCCAGGAGGCGCTCCTGCTTGTGCACCATTTTGACGAGGTTGGTGACGCCCTTGGCGTCGAAGCGGCTGCCATCGACGTGGATGAGGCCCCCGGTGGAAGCGTCGGCGCGGGCGCCGGCCTCGCGAGCGGCGCGCACCACCTGCTGTAAGGCTTCCAGGTCCTGGTAGGTGAGGATGGGGGAGACGATTTCGCCGCTGTACTCGCCCCCGCTCAGCGAGCCGTCCGGCACCACCTTCCAGGCGCGGCCCTGGGAGTCCATCACCTGCCAGCCCCGGTAGTCGCCGGAAACGTGCCCGCCCACCGCGCCCTGAATCGCGTGGGCCAGCTTCTGGCGGCTGGCGCCAACCGTCTCAATCTCAATTCCAAACCGGAGCGTCTTCATGGAGTTTGCCTCTCGCGTTCGCGCGGGGCTGTGGCGCCCGTTGCGAAACACATACACGCTCTTGTATGCGAATGAAGCAAGTCCACTTCGACGGCCGGAAGGGCGGATTTGGGCGTCTGGAGTATTCGCGAGAATATGCGGGGTTTCTCGTCCGCTCTCGACGGGTGGCGCGTGTTTCAGGCGCTTGGGTTGCGGCTGGTGGGGGAATTCCAGTGTGTGTGATTGACTGGGTGAGGATGGACGGGGAAACCTGCGCGGTGCTGCGGCGCGGACTCCCGCTGACCTCTCCGCTCAGCCCAGCAGGGTGTTGAGGAGCATCATCCCGCGCATGGCCTCGGCATGGTCCCCCTCGGCCAGCTCCAGGTAGATGCGGCCATGGTTCGGCTCCGAGAGGCGCTCGCTCTGCACGATCCACCGCTCGCTGGCGGGGGTGCTCAGCTCCAGGCTGGCGGCGAAGGCGTGGAGCAACGCGCTCATCTGCCGGTGGGTTGCGCTGGGCGGAAGGAAGATGTCCAGTTGGGGCTGGGCCGTGCCGTACCGGCTTTTGCCGAGGTCGAGGCTCAGCTTGGCGTTGCTGAAGTCAATCACCTTCATCGGGATAACGTGAAAAGGGATGGCCGTCGCGCTCATGGTCGGTATTCCTGTGGGATTGCGCGGTGCTTTTTTGTGCCCGTCGCGAGGGGCATACACGCTCTTGTGGGCGGGTGTATCAAGTCCTCTCTGCTGTCTTTGGGGTGTATGTTCTGTGGCGGGGCGTTGGCGTTTGGCTGGGGCGCTGTTCCCGATGGAGCGTGTGTCTGGTGGTGAGGCTGGGCGTGCGCGCTTGGGGCCTATTTCGGCCGCTTCGAGTGGCTTGCCGGACGTGCCTGTCGCAGCCCGGCAAGGCCCTCGAATGGCGAGGGGCTGCGGCTAGGTTGCACCCTTGGCGGTCGGCGTGGGCTTCGTGTCCTCCCGCTCTGCTCGAATCTTCATGAGCTTGTCGATGATCTTGGCCTTCTTGGTTTCCCCCAAGTAGGGGAAGCTGTTTCCGGTGTCGATGACGTAGCGGCGCAGTTTCTTGACGGTCATCGTTTCCAATTCTTCGCGTGTCTTCATGTTGTTCCCGTGGGGACTGCGTTGAAGGAGGGGCCGGTCGAAGGTCTCGGGCGGTGTTTCACTTCACGGCGATGTTGGCGCCCGCCTCGCGTGTGGACGGCGGGGCGGAGCGCGTCCGGGTTGGGAGGGCCTCTCGGCCTATTCGCTGTCCTGCTGGGGCGAGTGGATGCGGGCCTCACTCCTCCTCTTTCGGGGCGAAGCGCGCGGCGGCTTCGGTGGCGCCCATGGCCGTGAGTTCTCGGTGGACCGCGCGCATGAAGAAACGAGTCCGGCTCGGGATGCCCGCGTCGCGCCAGGCCTTGTCCAGGGCCGCCAAGTCCTCCGCGTCGAAGGAGAGGGGGATGACGCGCTTGCCGTCCTCGCGCACCTTCACCTCGCGCTCGGGACGGGGACCCACCGGCACGCGTCCGGCCTCCGCCTCCCGAATCTTCCACTTGAGGTAGGGGATGTCGCTGCTGCCCGTCGGGCGCCCCACGACTTCGCGGTACTTCGCCTGCAACGCTTCCAGCGACATGCCGGCGAAGCGCCCGCGCTGGTTGGCAGACTGCGTGCCCTCGACCGACGTGGGGGGCTGTGCGGCAGGCGCCGGAGGCGCGCTGGGGGCGGTGGCCGTCGCCCGGCGGGAGGGGCTGCGCCGCTTCTTGGCGGCGAGAGACTCCTCGATGCGGCGGATGAGGAACTTCTTGTTCGGGCTGCGCGTCTCCTCGCCCACCACTTCGCGGTAGCGGGCGCGCAGCTCCGTCAGGTTCATGGACTCCAGCTTCTTCTTCGGGGCGGTGGTGCGGGACATGGTGCTGTTTTCCTTTCCGGGCCGTGGGTACACGTCTGCCGTTCACGAGGGCGGCCCGGTGTCCCTCATGCGCTGGTGCCCCGCTGGGCGGGGCGTGGGTGGTGAGAGGAGGTGCTACTTGCTGCGGGCGCTGTTGGCGGCGCTCAGGCCGGCCTGATAGGCCGCTTCGAGGGCCTCCTTCAGGCCCCACACCGCCACGTCGTGGAAGTCGAGGCTGTCGCTGTTGCGTGTCTTCAGGGTTTCGATGTTGAGCGATTGGCGTGCAATGCGCTCAAGGACTTCTTCGGGCGCCCGGGTGGGCTTCGCGGCGGTGGCGGGGCGGGGCTTGCGGGGTGTCATTGTTTCGTCTTTTCGTACGCTTTCGGAGGCGCGCGTGAGACATACGCGCTCTGTTTTGCGCGTATGACAAGTCATTGTTCGTTGGGCTTGCTCAGGTGCGCGAAGCACTCCAAATCGATGGCGCGCGGGTCGACATGCACGAAGGAGGTGGTTCCGTCCGGGTGAATGGGAGCCGCGTCGATGCAGTCCTCGGCCGTTACACCCCCGAGGCGCGCCAGCTTTTCGTTGTCATTCACGTAGTAGTCGTCCGCGTCCGGGTTGGCGTCGGGGCGGAGGCTGCCTCGCAACACCGCGAAGATGCGGACCCTCTGCCCCCGGAGCCCGGGGATTTCATTGCCGATGTAGGTGGTGTCAGTGCCGATAAACATGCGTGTCTCCCTGGCGCGCAGTAGGCGGCGCGTGAAGACATACACGCTCTGTCTTGGGGACATAGCAAGTCGAGGAACGAGGGATTCGCGACGCCCCGGGGCATCGCGGCGCGAGGGACTGTTTTGCCGACAGTGTATGTCTATTGACTGGACTCTTCAGGGGCGCGGGGCTGCTCGTCGGCGGGGACCGCGATTCGGAGGCCCTGGGGGAGCCAGCGCTCGCGAGCCTCCTGAGAAAGGGGCCGCATCAGCACCTTGCCGGCGCTGCCCCCCTTGGGCTTGAGCACCGTGTGCAGTCGCCCGCGCTGGACCAGCTCGGCATGGAGGTGGGCGACGAGGAGCCGGTGCAGGTGCCCGAAGCTGCCTGGGACGGGGTGCCCCGGCTCGCGCTCGGCTGCGCGGGTGAGGAACTCGGTGGATCGGCAGGCGGGGCAGGGGGGCAGTTGGACGAGGCTGTCATCCGCGTCCCCTCGCCGGGCGACGCCCACCTCCTGAGGGTCGAGGGCAAGGCGGTTGTCTCTGCCGCACCTGATGCCGCGCTGCAGGACTTCAGTCGAGGTGATTTCGTAGAGGGCCGTTCGAGTCCTCACGCGAGAGCGGTGTACGCGCCGAGCCAGTACGTCGCGACGAGGTGGTCGTAATCATGCATGGTGTTGATGATGGGTACCGTTTGAGCCGCCTTCCTTGGTACGCACCACGTGCGTATCGACCTCGTCCTCTGGCCAAGCGTCCGTATGGGGGGCTGGACATACGATGCTCAAGGTCAGCTGCGACGTCTTTAACCATGGCTCTGGAGAGCGCCAGGGGGGTGGTAGGGCCGACACCCCTTTCATCGCCTCCAGGTGGCTCAGGGCGTCCCGGCTGTTGGCGATGCCGAGGGCCGCGCAGACGTCGGCGGCGACGAACCATGGCTCACCCCGCTCGTCCATGGAGACACGGATGCGGTGTGTCTCGAAGTTGAAATGGGCCAGCGGATGCACAGCGACTCCTTTCGGGGAAACGCCGAGGCCGCGCGGGGCCCGACTCAAGAATGCGCAGCGTGGTTAATGACTTGTCTTGTGGGGGCGACAGAGCGTGCATGGCCGCGTCCTCTTCACGAAGGAGTCTCCATGTCTGCCTATGCTGCTGTCGCGCGCGCACCCCGCACTCTCACGGAGAAGGAGGTGGCGTTGCTGCTGCGCACCACGGGGTTGCACAAGGAGGGATTCAGGGACCACTGCCTCTACAGCCTCGCGCTGGCATCGGGCCTGCGCGAGCACGAGCTGGTGGCCCTCAACGTCGGCGACATCTTCGACGAGCGCGGACGCGCACGCCGGCACGTACCGCTGCGCGTCTTCAAGGGTTGCCGCCGGCACCCGGGCCCCCAGGAAGTCGTCTTCTCGGACACGGTGCGCGCGAAGCTGGAGAAGTTGTTGCGCCTGAAGCGCTCGCTGGGGCACGACGTGGGCCCCCAGGCTCCGCTCTTCCTGAGCCGCAAGGGCCTGCGCCTTTCCACGCGGCAGGTGCGCCATGGCTTCGCGGTGTGGCAGCAGCGCGCGGGCCTGGAGCGGCACCTCAACTTCCACGCCGTGCGCCACACCGCGTGCACCGGGGTGTACCGGCGGACGAAGGACATTCGCCTCACCCAGCGCTTCGCGCGGCAGCGCAGCATCGACTCCACGGTCATCTACACGCACCCCTCGGACGACGAGCTGGTGCGCGTGACGCAGGACTTGCCCTGCTGATGGGGAATGCCGCCTCCGCGCTGAGCGCCCGCGAGAGCCCCTGGCTGGGCCGGGGTGCCGCGCGGAGGCGGTGAGGGCAGTTGTGCGCGGAGATCGCGCGGGCTGCCCCAGGCACGGCCGGCGAAAGTGAACAGCGCGAGGCGTTCACTTACCGGGTGCAAATGAACAGGCGCGGGGTGTTCACTTTTTCAGAGGTGACTCTCTCGAAAAGGGCCCCAGGTACACGCCCCGGCGGCGAGGCCCGCACGAAAAAACGCACCACCCCCCACCCTGGCGTCAGGGGTAGGCGGGGTAGGCGTGCTGGCGTCGTCGGTAGGCATGGTGGCGCCCGGCAGGGGCAGGCAGTGACGGTGACGGGGGAGGAGCTGGGCCGCGAGGGTGCGCGGCAGGCGGCCCCAACCAGCGGAAAGCGGCAATCGGCCTCGGCGCTTCGGCCCTTTATGAGGCCTCGTAAGCGCGCGAAACAGCGTGGGGTCCGTGACGCCGAATGGCCGCCTTTACCTGTTTTCGGCCATTCGGCTCGGCCCTGGTAACGGCACGCGCGCCCAGCTGCGCGCGGGACGGCGGGCCGGTGCTTCGAGGGCGGTCGCGGGGAGTCGTGGGCCTCACGGAGAGCACAAAGCCCTGCGGCCCGAAGCGCTGGAGGACACGCGCGCACGAACGGGGCGCCACGCAGAGGAGGCGTTGGTGCGCGGGGCTGAATCGGGGGCGCGCGCTAGGGGCCAGGGGCGGCAAGCGGACCCCAGCGGGGAGGGGGCAGGTGGGCCGGGGAAGTGAATGGCGCGCTGGAGTCCGGCCCGCTGGACGGAGTGTACTTCCGGGCGCGAGTTCAGGCTCGGACTCGGACCGCGGTGCTCGAGCACCTGGTGGCTTGGCGCCCCAACCCCGCGAAACTACGAGACCTGCGGCGCCAGGCGTGTGCTTCCGCGCGCCAGGTGAGCTCCACGGCGGAGCCTGGCCTGGTGGGGCTTGGTCCGGTGAAAGTGAACGGGCCTGAAAGTGAACAAGCTCGGGAATGAAGCCCGTTCACTTTCTTGGGATTCGCCCCAAAGGGGGGCGTGGGGGGAAGAGAGCCTGCTGGAGGGGCATCGTCCCGAGCGCGGGAGTGTCGCTGGCCCAGGGCCCACCTGGACGAACAGCTTCGGGCTTCGCGCAGCCGCCGAGACAGCCGCGCCTTCGAACTGTCATGGGCCGCCCTCTACTGTGGGGCACCTGCGCGAATCGAAGTCCAGCTCCGCTCAAGCAGCCCGGGTGCTCAGGAGCGTCAAAGGGCCGCTTCGCTGAAGCCTGAACGGTTCTCGCCCTTGCCCCGCCTTCCTCGCGCAGGCGAAGGGCAACCGGGCGCAAGTGGCCAGTCCTGAGAGCGCAGGAGTCGCGAGCTGGTTGGCCGACCCGGATGCGATCCGTTGAGCCGGTCCCTGGCGTCCAGAGCAACCAGGGCAGGGAAGCCGGAGGTGCCGAGGTCTCACCCAGGCGCCCTGTACCTCCAGTTGAAGCAAGGCACCAACACCCCGACTTCAGCCGCCGGACTTCTCCAAAGTCCGGCAGAAGTCCGGCATGAAGTCCGGCAGTAATTTCCGTAACAACTTCATGGGGTTGAGTCACTCTGCCGGACTTGCCGGACTTCAAAGCCACTTTTACGTACGCGAGGGAAAATATTTTGGGAGGGAAGCGCGCAGAAAATATTTCCCCGTAGAGGGGCGGGACGGGGGAGGAAGTCCGGCAAGTCCGGCAGGATGGTTTAACCCCTCGCAGTTACAGCGATTTTTGGTGCCGGACTTCAGCGGGGGAAGTCCGGCATGAAGTCCGGCAGTCCGGCAGGAATGCGAGAGTCGGAGGGGAGAATGTAGGTGGTGAGGCGACTCACTCTCCTGTTCCCCGCCTTCATCGTCCTATTTGCCCTCGCGTCGTGCTGGGGCCGCCGGTTGCGCGTCACCGGTGAGCACCACCCCGTGCGTCCTGCTGGGGTTGCCCTGGTTCGAGCGAGAGCGGCTTCTGGGGAAGGCGGCTGTCCAGGCCCTTCGGCGCAAAGGTTGCCTCGCCCACGCACTCCTCATTCGTTCCGAGCAGTCGTAGGCCAGCCCCTCGTGGAGTGCTCGTGGCCTCTTCCCTTGGAGCGCAGCGTGGGCGTCCGAATGGAGGAGGTGGGAACTCCGCCCGTGTCCAAGGCAGGGGCATGAGGCCCGCCCAGCAGAGGCCATCGCCGCCCTCATGAAGGAGCGCCCCTCCATGCGGGATGGCCCGCCGCAGCCTCCTCATGGTGCTGCCGGACGCCGGGCAAGCCACCAGGACTCCCGCAAAACCTGAGTACCTGGCGAGTCGGAGGCCCCGGTGGAAATTCGGGCGCGTCAGCATGTCCCCGATTGCGGGCCCCGAGCCTTTGTCCCTGCAGGGACGGAGCGGCTTCTCAGCAGCAGCGGCCACAACCTCCTCCGGCCCCGAGGCACACATGCGTGACGAGAGCGACTCCCCCAGGCCAGTTACCCAGACGCCCAGCCCTGCCCCAGCCCAGTCCTTGAGGGAGGACTGCCGCACGCAGGAGTTGGCGAAGCAGCCCAAGGAGGCCGGGGACGCCTGGCTGAAGCTGGAGAATGACGGAGACAGCGCCGTCGTCGTCTTCCTCGGGGAGCCGCACCCGCGCGACGTGGCTTTCATTGACAACAAGTTCGTCCCCTTCACCCGGAGGCTGAAGGTGGAGGGACACAAGCCCGTGCTGCGATTCACCCACAACGTCGCCCTCTTCGAGACGCGCGAGGTGAAGGTGCTGGAGTACGGGATTGCCTTCTTCAAGGAAGCCCTGCGCATGCGGCACACGTTTGGGCTTGAGACGTGGGCTGTTGAAGTCCAGCGTCACGGGGCCGCGAAGGACTGGTGGCAGACGCGCTACTCCCTGCAGCCCGAGCGCCGCCTGTCCCCGGAGCAGCAGCAGGCCTTCCAGGGGCTGCCGCTTCACGACTTGGCGAGGCTCCGGGTGGACGCGGCGACGCAAGCCGAAGCGGCGCGCCGCGGCGACGCGGGCGCAAGGCCACCCAACGCGCGCCTCGTGCAGTACCTCTCTGACGTACTGAAAACCATGCCGCGCAAGAGGGTGGAGCGCCTCCTCCACCACCACCTCGGAATGCAGCAGGTTGGGGACGTGTCAGCCATGCGCGGCGAGGAGTGGCAAACCTTCGTCGAAGCGGTTGCCGTCGAGTACCGGGCGTTTTGGGAACGAAACTGCTGAGCGCCAGCCCGAGGTGAATTGAGCCTCCAAGCGAGGGCGTGCTGCGAGGCAGCACGTCTACACGTCCCCGGAAAGAAACCCATGCAGGACTCCTTCTCCGCGAGCCGCGGGGACGAGGGGCGCGTTGCCTCTCATGTCCTCGGCCTCCCAACAGTCATTGGGCAGATGCAGCCCGGCGCTATGCTGGCGTGGCGTGCGCGTCAGCCCGTTGTGCGTCGAGGGCTGGACTCCGCGGCGGCGAGGCGCAGCCCCCAGGTGCCTGCGCCATGAGCTTTCGCGTCTTCGTGGAGCAGGTGCGGAGCCGCTCGGACATAACCGACGTCGTCGGCGCCCACGTCGAGTTGCGCCCTTCGGGCAGCACCCTCAAGGGACTCTCACCCTTTCACCCCGAGAAGACGCCTTCCTTCGTCGTGTGGCCCGCCACGCAGACGTGGCACGACTTCTCCAACGGCGGCAGCCTGGGGGGAGACGTCTTCACCTTCGTCCAGGAGAGGGAGAAGGTTGACTTCAAGGAGGCGGTATTCCGACTGGCAGGGCGCGCCGGCATTCCCCTGCCCGCGCCCCATGACGAGTCCCACGCGCGTGAGCTCGAGGCGCTGGTGGAGCGCCGCGACGTCGAGCGACTCCTCACGGCCGCCGCCGACTACTACCACCGCCACCTGCCCGCGAACATTCGCGAGGAGTCCTTCAAACAGCACTACGGCTTCACCGACGAGGTGGTGGACAGCTTCAAGCTGGGGTGGGCAGACGGCGGCCTCTTCGCGCACCTGAGAGAGGGTATGGGCGCGAGCCGCGAGGCGGCCCTCAAGACGGGCCTCTTCGTCCAACTGCCGGGCGGCCACGTCGAGGACTTCTTCCGGGAGCGCCTCGTCTTCCCATATTGGAAGGATGGCCGCGTCGTCTACTTCATCGCCCGCGCGACGCAATATACGGGCGACGAAGAGTGGGAGAAGGCGAAGTACAAGAAGCTCCTCACCCATTCGGAGCGGCACCCCTACGTCTCACCCACCGTCCGCAACGACTACTTCTACAACGAGGACGCGGCACGCAAGGCCGACACGCTGCTGATTACGGAAGGCGTCACCGACTGCATCAGCGCCATGCAGGCGGGCATTCCTTGTCTCTCTCCCGCCACGACGCGCTTTCGCAAGCAGGACATTCCTCGGCTGCTGAAGCTCACGCGCGACGCGAGGCGCGTCGTCATTTGCAATGACGCCGAGGCCAGCGGCGCCGGAGAGGCGGGCGCGCGGGAGACTGCCGCAGCCCTCTGGGCCGAGGGCCGAGAGGCGTGCGTCGCCCTGCTTCCACGTCCGCAGGGCACCGAGAAGGTGGACGTCAACGCGCTTGTCGCGTCGCAGGGCGCCGCGACGCTTCACGAAGTCCTCGGACGCGCGAGGGCATACCCGGAGTACCTGCTGGATGGCATTCCAGAGAGTGCGCCCAAGGCAGACTTGGACAAGGCGCTGGCGCCCCTCCTGGCCTCATTGCAGCAATGCACGGCAGTCCGAGCCGACGTGGTGCTGGACGCCATTTCGGCGAAGTTTGGCCTCCGGAGGCGGGCACTCAACGCCAACCTCAAGGGGGTGGTGGCGGAGAAGGAGGCGGCGGCCATGGCGCAGCGCCGTGCGTCCGCCGCGCGCCCGGAAATCAACGTGGGCAACCGCCAACTTTGGGCCATTGTCACCGAGGCGCGCCAAGCGGTGGTGCAGGCGAATGCGCGTCGCATGCGGGCTGCCAGCACGCAGGGCTTCGCCAACGAGGCGGCGCCACTCTTTGTGCGAGGCAACGCCCTCGTGCAACTCGCGCAGCCCGAGAAGGAGGCGCCCATTCTCTCGGAGATGACGGAGGCCGCCGTCTACGGAGTCCTCCTCCGGGAGGCGACGTGGGTAGCGGAAGTCGAGGGCAGGCCGCACTCCGTCTTCCCGCCGAAAGACGTCGCGCGGGACTTCCTCGCGTACCCGCCTCCGGGCCTTCCCTCAGTGGAGGCTGTCATTACCACGCCGGTATTCGGACAGGACGGGAAGCTCCTCCTGACGCCTGGGCTGCACCCGGAGGACAGACTCTGGCTGGAGCCCGCTCCTGCGCTTCACCTCGGCGCCGTGTCCGAGCGGCCGACACCCGAGGAGGTTGCCGCCGCACGTGCCCTCTTCTCTGACGACGTCTTCGTGGACTTCCCATTTGCCCACCCCAGCGATAAGGCACATGCCCTCGCCGCCGTCCTCCTCCCCTTCGTCCGGCGGATGATTGAGGGGTGCACCCCCCTCCACGTCGTAGAGGCGCCCGCTGTCGGCTCCGGCAAGGGCCTCTTGTGCGACCTCGTCTCGTGGGTGGCGACGGGCAGGGCGTTCGCCATTGGCACCTTGCCTGAGAATGAAGAGGAGATTCGAAAGACGCTCACCGCCGAGCTCGCCCTGGCGCGCCCCCTCATCCTCCTCGACAACGCCAATGAGAAGGCGACGCTCTCCTCCGCGGCCCTCGCCGCCATGCTGACGAGTACCTCCTGGACGGACCGTCTCCTGGGCAAGACGCAGAAGCTGACGCTGCCCAATACCGCCATGTGGATGCTCACCGGCAACAACCCGAAGCTTTCAAAGGACATTGCCCGTCGCTCCGTGCGCATCCGCATCGACCCCAAGCTGGACAGGGCCTGGACGCGAAGTCGCTTCAAGCATGACCCGATTATCCTCTGGGTGAAGGAGCACCGGAGCGAGTTGGTGCGTGCGGCCCTGACGCTCGTGCAGGCGTGGATTGCTGCGGGGAGGCCTCTGGGGCGCGAGCGGCTGGGCTCCTTCGAGCACTGGGCGGCCGTCATGGGCGGCCTTCTCAATGTGGCTGGGGTGGAGGGCTTCCTCGGCAACCTCGACGAGCTTTATGCGAATGCGGACGTCGAAGGGGAGTCCTGGCGCGAATTCGTCCAGGCCTGGTGGGGAGCGCATGGCACGGCGGAGGTGCTCGTCTCGAGCCTCAACGAGCTGTGCGAGAAGGACGAGCTGATGCTTCAGGTGCGAGGCGAGGGCGGCTCCCGCTCGCAGCAGAGCCGGCTGGGCCGAGCGCTGCAAACGGCGAGGGACAGAGTCTTTGGGGACTTGCGGGTGGTGGTGCGGAACCAGGACCGCAAGAAGCGGACGATGTACGCACTCCAGAAGTTGGGAGGCGAGCCGGAGGTGAATGCAGACATGGCTGCCGCAGAGGTAGATGAGGTCGACCCATGGGCGGAGTAGTGACCCGGCGCGCCCCGCAGCAACAGTGCGAGGCCGCAGTGGAGATTCTCTCGGAGGCCCTCTGGGAGTTGTTGCTTCGTCGCCATTCGCAGCATGCGCCGCACGTAATGAAGTTGCACCAAGAGGAGAGCGCGCATGGCTGAGCCGCAGACTCTCGACTTGTCTTCTTCTGGGGACAGAGCGTCCATGGTTTTCGCCCGAGGGCGTGCTGCCCCGGACGAAGGAGACACCACCATGGCGAAGAAGGGGATTGCGTGGGCTGCCCGTAAGGAGCTGGCGGACGTGCCACAGCAACTGGCTGCGCTGGCCAGCATGTCGGTGCCGGAGCTGGCGGAGAAGTACCAGGAGCTGTACGGCGAGCCCACGCGCAGCCGCAACCGGGACTACCTGAAGAAGCGCCTGGCCTTCCGGATTCAGGAGCTGGCCGAAGGGGGACTCTCCGCGCGCGCCGTCGCACGAATCTCAGAGTTGGGCGACAAGCTGCCCGAGCGCTGGAGGATGCGGCAGGTGGAGGAGGCGAAGCCCTCCGCGACGCCTCCTCCAGCCCCTGCGGACGTGCGCGCAGGGACTGCGGACGGTCGCGACGCGCGCCTGCCCCCGCCGGGCACGGTGCTGACGCGCGTGTTCAAGGGCACGCAGCACCGGGTGACGGTGCGCGCGGACGGAATTGAGTACGAAGGCCAGCTTCACCGAAGCCTCTCCAGCGTGGCCAAGCTGATTACTGGCACGGCCTGGAATGGCTTCAGCTTCTTTGGACTCAAGGCCGGCAGCTCGAAGGCGGTGAAGTCATGAGCGGCCCCGCCTTCTTTCAAACGCACATGGGCCAGCGCTTCTTCGAGTCGACGATGCCGAGCCTCGTCCGCGAACTGAAGCGCCTCAACGACAACGTGGAGCGACTGGTGGCCGTGGCGGAGCAACTCTCCGGACAGAAGCCGTCGCCGAGCGTCGAGCCGGTATCGACAACAGAGGGGGCGGAGGGGCCATGAGGAAGAGCAAGCCAGCGCCCTCGGACGCGAAGCGCTGCGCCGTCTACACGCGCAAGTCCACGGCTGCAGGCCTGGAGATGGAGTTCAACTCGCTGGACGCCCAGCGCGAGTCCTGTGTCTCCTACGTGCAGCGCCAGCCCGGCTGGGTGTTGGTGGACGAGAGCTACGACGACGGCGGCTTCACCGGCGCGAACATGGAGCGGCCCGCCTTCCAGCGACTGATGCAGGACGTGGACGCGGGCCGGGTGGACGTGGTGGTGGTGTACAAGGTGGACCGCCTCTCTCGCAGCCTCCTCGACTTCGCGAAAGTCATGGAGCGCTTCAACGCGGCGGGTGCCTCCTTCGTCTCGGTGACGCAGAACTTCAGCACGGCGGACGCGATGGGCCGGCTGACGTTGAACATGCTGATGAGCTTCGCTGAGTTCGAGCGCGAGATGATCTCCGAGCGCACGCGGGACAAGGTGGCCGCCGCGCGCCGCAAGGGGAAGTGGACGGGAGGACGCGCACCACTGGGCTACGAGGTGAAGGACAAGCGCCTCGTGGTGAATGAGTACGAGGCGGTGGTGGTGCGGGAGGCCTTCGCGTTGTACCTCCAGCACCAGCAGGCCTCGGTGGTTTCGCGCCTCCTCAACGAGACAGGGCGCAAGACGAAGCGCCACGAGGCCCAGAGCGGTGCCACGCGCGCGGCTCGGAAATGGACGACGCAGGACGTGCTGCGCCTCTTGAGGAGTCCCTTGTACGCGGGCTTCGTGCCGTATGGCGACGAGGCGCATCCGGGCGAGCACTCGCCCATCGTGGACAGAGCCACCTTCCATCAGGTGCAGGACATCCTGGAGGGTCGCGGCCCTGGCATCCAGTACCACGGGCGCAACCCGGACTACGTGCTGCGAGGCCTCCTTCGCTGCGGCCTGTGCGGCGAGGCCATGACGCCCGGCTCCACGCGTAAGGGCACGCGCGAGTACCGCTACTACCGCTGCGTCACCCGGGACAAGCAGGGGAAGGAGGGGTGCCGGGCCTCGCCCCTCCCGGCAGCCGCCCTGGAGGACTTCGTCGTCGCCCGGCTGCGGGAAGTCTCGGTAGGTGGGGGCTTCGCGACGCAGGTACACGCCCGCCTCACGGCGCGGCTGGAGGAGAAGCACAAGGCCCTGCGCGCCGAGCGCGCGCAGCTCCCGAAGGACCTGGCCAAGCGCGCCGGGGAGTCGGCGAAGTGGGTGGACTCCCTCTCGAAGCTGGAGGGCCCCACCCGGCGCCTCCTGGAGGAGAAGCTGACGGCCGCTGAAGAAGAGTCCGTCGGCATGAAGAAGCGGCTGGCGGAGGTGGAGCGCGCCCTGGACGCCATGGAGGGGGAGAAGCTGGAGGCGGCCTGGGTGGCCCAGGCCTTGGCGGACTTCGACGCGGTGTGGGACGCCCTCACGGCCGCCAACCGGGGGCGCCTGCTGCAGGCCCTCGTCGGCCGGGTCGTGGTGGACGAGGAGACGGACAGAGTGGATGTGCACCTTGCCCATGCCGGTGCCTCCGCAACGCCCGCGCGCGAGGTGGCGGCGTGAGCGCGAGTCCCGAGTCTCGGCCGGCGGAGGCCGGCCTCGTCAGCGCGCAGTTTCACCGCGTGCGGCGCTCGAAGGTGCGCTTCCGGGAGGGCGTGCGCCCCCCGCCGCGAGAGGCGGCGCGCCGGCCAGCGCACGTCGCGCGCATGCTGGCCCTGGCGCACCACGTGGAGTCCGCTATTGCGCGAGGGTTGGTGGGGAGCGCGGCGGACGTCGCAGCCCAGTTGGGCTTCACCCGCGCGCGCGTGACGCACCTGCTGGACTTGCAGTTGCTGGCGCCCGACATCCAGGAGGAGGTGCTGTTCCTCGAGGCCGTGGATGGAGAGGAGCCCCTCAGCGAGCGAAGCCTCCGGGCCATTGCACACGCGGGGACGTGGGCGGTGCAGCGCGAGCGTTGGCGCGAGGTGAAGGCTTCATTTTGAGACAGGAGTCCGGATGCCTGGACTCCTTGGTGTAGCGTGAGTGCAAGAGGCTGAATTGTTGTCCGTGTTGAGAGCGCGAGGGTTGTACGTCCCGCGACGAAAGTGAGCGAAAGCACATGCAGAACGACATGAAGGGCATCATCCAGACTGCGGTGGCGGAGGCGGTGGAGAAGACGATGGGCCGGCAGGTGGAGCTGCAGGAGCGGCAACTGGAGCTGCTGGGGAAGATTGCTCAGTTCCTGGGCATTGGGTCCGGCTCGGCTCATGCGGCGTCCGCGCCGAAGCGGGCCCCCGTACCGCCTCCCGCGTCGCAGCGCATACCCGCGTCCGCGCCGAAGCGCACGCCCTCGGTGCCCGTGCGGAAGTATGTAAGGCCGGAGGCTGCGCCGAAGCCCACGCGGACGAAGGCTGCACCCCAGAAGCGCCGAGGGCGTCCGAGTGCGGCGGGACGCACCGCGACGGCCGCCGTCCCCAGCTCCAGCCCTGGCCCTAGCCCCGCGACGCCCGTCGCATACGAGGTGGGACAGGAGGTGCGTTACAAGCAGGGGCGGGGCGCCTTCAATGCGAAGGTGAAGGCCGTCGACGAGAAGGCGAAGACGGTGACGTTGGAGCGCGTCTCCGACGCCAGGAAGGTGGTGCGCCCCTTCGACAAGGTGACGCCAGCCTGAGTCTGGGCCGCGAAGCGCCCTCTCTGGAGGGCGCTCCTGCGGCAAGTAGCTCGAAGGCGAAAGTGACACTTTCGCCCGGAACACCGCTGCTGGAAGGCGCTCGTCGCTACGGCGCGTCGGCCATGTCTTCGAGCTGCCCTTCGGCGAGGGCGCGGTAGTGGGGCACGACTTCCACCTTGAGGACGTCCTGCATCTCCTGGCGGGCGCGGCCGAAGTCCCCCTTGTCCTTGTGCTGGTACATCCGGTGCAGCGCATCCATGAGCCGATGGGAGCCTTCTCGGATGCGCCGGGACTCCTCGCTCAAGAGGCCCAACGCACCCTCCTCCGTGGCGAGCGCGCTCTCGGCCTCACTGTCGCTGATGCCCACCTCGGAGGCCGTGCGCCTCAGCAGCGCCTTCGCCTCAGTTGTGAGGGCCAGGCGCCCTCCTGTGGTGGAGACACGACGCGCCAGTTCGCGAATCGGACCCCAGTCAACGGTTTCACTCATGCGTCATTTTTCCTTTGCGAGCAGCCCATGCCTCTCTGCGAAGCCGGGGCTGGGGCCGCTTGCACCCAGGCGGGGATAGGCGCTCATGGGAGGCGGCCTGTCCGCTACGAGGGGCAGAGGGCTTCACAGCCTCCCAAAGGTCATGTTAATTCGACGGTCCAGTCAACTGTACCTAGCAGATTCCGGAGAGTTGTCCGCGACGGCGAATCTCAGTGTCCGTGGGGCCGCGCCCCTTCTTTCAGGAGGATTCACAGCCATGACGAAGCGTTCGGAAGATGAAGTGTCGACGGAGGAGTTACCGCCCAAGCCCTCCGCTCCGCCCAGCCCCAGTGCGCCACGCTTCCTCTTCGAAGTGGAGGGCGTCCGCTACGAGGCGGTGCGGGAAATCGAAGTGCGGTCGAATGGCGAGAAGCTCCTGAAGGCGGAGCGGCGTGTGGCGGATGGAGCGCTGTCCGGTCCGTGTCTGGTCCGCAAGATTGCCAGCCCCTCCACGTACATGATGCGCAAGCGGATGATTGAAGAGGTGCAGTTGGCCTTCCGACTCAATCACCCCAACATCGCTCAAGTCTTCCATATGCAGGTGGATGAGGAAGAGGACGTTCCCTTCAGCGTCATGGAGTACGTGGGCGGGCCCTCACTGGAGACGCTGGTGTGCGCGGCGTTGGTGCGGGGCAAGCCCCTCTCGGAGGGCTTTGGCTTGTACGTGGGGGCGGAGGTCGCGGACGCGCTGCACTACGCGCACACGCTGACGTCAGAGAAGGGCGTGCCCCTGGGCATCGTCCACCGTGACGTGAGTCCCCGGCACATCGCCTTGGGCCTGCAGGGGGAGGTGAAGGTGCTGGACTTCGGCTCGGCATTCTCGCTGCTGGTGGGGCGGGAGGAGTCGCCGGAGAATCTGCTGCGAGGGGATGTGGCCTATGCCTCTCCCGAATACCTCCGCAAGGAAGGGCTGACACCGCGCTCCGACGTCTTCAGCCTGGGGGTGTTGCTGGTGGAATGCCTCACGGGGAAGCACCTCTTCGAGGTGCGCGACGTCCCGGTGGTGGCGAAGGAGAGCCGGTTTGTCGCGGAGTCGCATCCCTCGTTGCCGCTGCAGCAGATGCAGGCCCTCATGGAGAAGTTCGGTCCGGCCGTCGTCGAGAAGGCGGTGGCCCACCTCAACGAGGACCTCAAGGCGGTGCTGCACACGGCCCTGCGCCTCAACCCCGAGGAGCGCTTCGCGACGGCGGCGGACATGAGGGATGCGTTGCGCGGTGTCGCCCACGCCCAGCTCCGCAAGCCCTATGGGCGCGCGGAGGCCGCCCAGGAGGCCGCCCTCGTGGTGTCCGAGGGTGGGGTACTCCGTGACCAGGTGGAGTTCGGCGAGGCCGGCCTCTACCCGGATGGGTTGGAGAAGCACGAGTTGGGGCTCCCGAAGAAGGAGTAGGCCGCCGATGCTCTGCTTTCGCCTACTGCGCAATGGCCGGCACGTCGCAACCGCGGGGGTGTCGGGCTTCGGTGTTGTCTCCACCATTCTGACGTGGGTGCGCCGCCCCGATGATGAGACGCGCGACAACCCGGAGGTGGACCTCCACCTTGGGGGCTCCGTGGGCAGGGAGTACCGCGAGCGCCTGAGGTGGTGTTACGCCAACGACATCCGTGCGGGCGACGTCCTCACGGTGGAGGTGCGTGAGGACTTGGAGCCTGACCCTCCGAAGGAGAGACGCCTCGACGAGGAGGCGGGGCTGGATGATGTGGCCCGCCTCCAACTGAGGAAGAAAGCCCTGGAGGCGCAGCTCGCCGACGTGAATGAGGAGTTGGCGGAGCGCGGCGCGGCGTAGCGGGGTGCCTCCTCCTTCGGACGGGGAGGCGCTCCGTCATCGCCGGAGTCCGTTCGGGTTGGGGGCGCGCGTACTCCGGTGCAGGGCCCCGAGGCATGGGGCTCTGCCCGCCAAGCCTGCTCCCTGCTCGAGGCGCCAGCCGCACGCAGCCTGCTTCTGGAGGGGCGGGTGCCCTCGGGGCACTGCTTCAGCGGGCCAACTCGGTGGTGATGCGGACGAGGGCGTCCAGCTTCGACGCGTCGAGCTTCCGTGCGAGGAAGAGCAGCCGCCGCAGGGTGACGTCGTCGTCCGCCCGCGTTGGACTCCCGCTGTTGGGGGATTCGGTGAGCCCCATCATGTCCTCGGGGGAGACCATCAGCTCAATGCACAACTTCTTCAGCGTCTCGACGCTGGGAATCATGTGTCCGCGCTCGACACGGCTGTAGACGGCAGAGGCCAGCCCCACGCGCTCCGCGACTTGGACCTGCGTCAGACTCATCTGCTCCCGAGCAAGGCGGGCGATGCTTCCAAGGTGCGCAGCAAGCTGTTCGTTCATAGGTACAAGGGAGTATACCTGAGTTGCTCGTTGTCAAGGGAGTGCGATTCCATCAGCGCATGCCTGAGAGGAGCTGAATGAGGGCAAGGGCCTGGCGCCCGTCCAACTGGCGCACGCGGCGTCGCAGGGCGTCCTTGGCGGTAGCGCTCGTGCCCGGCGGCAGCGCGTAGGAGAAGCCCAGCAGCTCGTTGGGGGTGGTGCCGACGACGGTGCACAGGCGGAACAGCGTCGGGACGCTGGGAAGCATCAGTCCCCGCTCGAGCCGGCTGTAGGCGTTGCGGGAGATGTCGATGAGCCTCGCTACCTCTGTCTGCTGCAAGCCCGCGCGGAGGCGGGCGGCGCGCAGGGCCTCGCCGAGGATGGCAGGCAAAGGGCGCGAGCGCCTCTTCGGCGGGGCGAAGGTGAGGGCGTCAGGGGGGATATGCATTCCAAGTAAACTATACCCTATAGTCTAGTTGAATTCACCTGGACTGTGGCTCGACCTGTCGTGGTTGGTGGTGGTGGGAGGTGGGATAAGACTTCGCGCGATTTCCCTGGGCTTCTGGTAGCGTGGGCCGGCGCCGGGAGGGAATCGCATGCGCGTGGTTGCAGTCCTGCCGTCCTACAGAGCCGCCAGGAGGACGTCGCCATGAGGGACAACGGCCCCCCAGCCGTGCTGTCCCCTGGGGACGTGGTGAAGGGCTACACGGTGGTGAGGCAGTTGGACCGAGGTGGTTTCGGCACCGTGTACCTCGCGACGAATGACGGGCAGCCCTGCGCACTGAAGCTCGTGGAGCGGCAGCGCGTGGAGGGGCGGGCGGAGAAGGAAGTCTCCATCCTCCTGCGCTTGACGCACCCGAACGTGGTGGGCATTCGCGGCTTCACCTACTGGCAAGCCGAGGAGCGCGACTTCGCCCTCATCGCCATGGAGTACGTGGAGGGGCGGAAGCTGAGCGCGTGGGTGAAGGATGAGAACCCCTCGGCCCGGCGAATTGCGAAGGTGACGCTCGACATGGCGAGGGCGCTGGCAGCCTCGCACGAGGCGGGAGTGGTGCACCGGGACGTGAAGGACGCCAACGTCATGGTGCGCGACGCGGACGGCCTGGCGGTGCTGGTGGACTACGGCATTGGGGACTACGCGGGCGCCCCCTCCGGTGTCACCCAATCCCTGCTGCCGCCGGGGACGATGGAGTTCCGGCCCCCCGAGGCTTGGCTCTTCCTGCGGGAGCACCTTGGCCAGAGAGGCTTCCGCTACGTGTCCGCCCCCTCGGATGACATGTGGGCCCTGGGCACCCTCCTCTACCGTCTCCTGACGGCGAGGCTGCCCTTCGACGTGGGGACGGAAGAGGACTACATCCGGAGTGTCATTGGCAATTCGCCTGTGCCCCCTCACCACGTCAACCGCTTCGTCCCGGAGCCGCTGGGCATGTTGTGCATGCGGCTGCTGGAGAAGGACCCTGCTGCACGTCCTGCCGCGAGCACTGTCTGTGCAGCCCTGGAAGAGCTCCTGGCCGGGGCGGAAGGGGAGGCGTGGGACACGCCCTTGTTTGACTCGTATGGCCCGAACTCGGCCACCACCGAGGGTGAGGTGGACAAGCTGGCTCGGTGGGCGAAGCGGCCCCTGCGCCAGATGCGCCGGGGCAAGGCGCAGGGGCCGGAGCTGCTGGGCGAAGGCAGGCCTGCAGCATTGCCACTCGAGGCCCCGCTGGCGCCTGCGGCCCCCTGGCCCGTGGAGGCGCATGGGCCGGGCTTGGCGCTTGAGGGCGGGGTGGGGGCGGAAGCCGCAATGGAGGCGGACGCCGCGCGGCAAATGGCGCCTGTGGCCCCCGTCGTCGAGGCAGGGCGGCGCTCGTTCCTCTCGCGACTCAGGATGGGGCGTATGCTGGGGGCGGGGCTGCTGACCATGGCCCTCGCGTATGGGGCGTACTTCTCACTGCGGACGGACTCACCGCAGCCGCAGGCCGTCACCGGCCAAGAAGTAGCGCCATATATAGAAAAACCTCAAGCTGGCCAGGCCGCAGCTCCCATCGGGCCGGAGGCCACACCTGCGGCCGTCGCTCCCCCCGCGACGCTTCCCGAGGTGACTGCCACCGTGACGACGACGAAGAGTGACTCCCCGACCTCCCTGCCGGTGCCTTCCAAGAAGGCCACGAGGAGCGTCAGCAGTGCCGTGGCGACGGCGGCCCTCTGCACCACGTTCGCGTGCTCCGGTCCCCAGGTGCGCCCGGCTCCGGAGCCTGAGCCGTGCCCGGCAGGCGCCACCAAAGGCATGAAGAAGCTGGGCATGGAGATTGGAGACGACGAGGCGGCTACTTTCGTTCGGGGAACGCAAAAATACGTAACGGTGAAGGAAGGTACTGCGCAGATCATTGTGGGGTCGGACTACGCCACTCTGTCTGGGCGACTCATTATCGCCGAGCGCGTCTATGTCCGACTGACTCGAGCGCGATTTCGCGGAGAGAGCCTCCCCGTGTGCTTGGAGGTGCGAGACACCTCGGACAACCGCGGACTGGAGATAGAGGGTGGCGGAGGGGAGTCTGGAAAGGCGCGCGTGTACTCTGCCGTTTTTGTCAAGGCAGTGAGTGAGTTTGAATGACCTGTCGTTGTTGGGCAGGCGCCCGTGAGTCGCCAGCGGCGTCGCCGCTGGCTTGGTAGGGGAGACGTCGCGTGCATCATTCTGTGTCGGCCGTGCTGCTTTTCCTCCTCCTCGCAGGGGAGGGAACGGCCCTAGCGCAGTCGCCCGCCTCCACCGTGGGACTGAGCGTTCGCCGAATCGAGCTGGTCTCGGATGATGTTCAGCCAGCACCTGAAGTAGCAGTGAGCCCAGGGCTCTCGACGGTGTTTATCTTCGATTCGGAGGTGAGTCGAGAAGGGGTGACGCTCGAGGGGCGCGAGCGCTTCTCGGTCGTGGATGCTGGCCTCAGTACGATGCTGCGCTTGGTTCCTTCAGAGAAATTCAATCCGGGTGACCGACTCAAGTTGACGGTGCGCTTTCAGGATGGTGCGGCCCCGGCGAGTGCGACGTTTGTCCTGGTAGCGCACCCCGCACGGTCAGAAGCGCTCGTCGAGGTCTACCGGCGCAAGAGGAGCGTCGAGACATACCAGGAGGAAGTCCGCCAAGCGCGCATCGAGGCTGAGCAATGCCGAGAGGAGAATGAGCGTCTGCGCGCGGAGCGAAATGCTCCTGATGGGCTGACAGGACTCATCTCGACGGAAGTCCTCAGCAAGCGAGGCGTTGATTTCCGCGACGTGACCAAGGGGGTGACCGAAGGCCCAGGAGCGGCAGCCGCCAAACACTATGTCGCTGCATACCGCACGGCCCGCAGGGTGGCTGTTGAGGTCATCCTCATGTCACGGGGGGACGACCAACCGTGGACAGCAGTGGGGGCGATGCTCAGGGGCAAGGCCAACGAGGAGTTGAGGGTGCTTCGAGTGTGGCAGTCCGGTCCCATGGCCCCCGGTTCGACGTTCCAGCGAGTGGTGGTTGAGGCCGAGGCTGCATCTGAGTCCCCTCAAGGGAGCTTCACGCTCAAGCTCTGGGACGCGGATGGGCGCCGCACCGTCACCCTGGGCAACGTCACTTTCCCTTAACCTTGCGAGCACTGCCTCCAAGCACTTTCGTGGGTTTCCGACATTGGGGGCTTGTGCCGAATGTTAATCTAGGGTCCAATGGACTGTACCTATTAGTCTAGTTCATTCTGGCGTGCCCTGGAGGGCGATGTGTTCCTCACTGTGCTGGAGTGCGCGCGCGTAACTGCGCGCTTCCTTGGTGGCTGCGGAGGGCGCCCGGAGGGCGACGCGCCTGAGCCACCTTCCTAGCTCCACCTCGAAACAGGCGTTGGGCTCTCGCGCTGCGTCGAGGACCTCCCGCACCGCCATGTGAGGCGCGTGCTGGTGGTCCTCGTGCGCCGAGTAGCCGTCTGCACTTCGTCGGGCCGCGTGCCTGATGAGCGTTGAGGAGCCCTTCCTCAGTCATCCCTATTCGCGTTTGGAGTCATGAGCGGAGCCGGGCCTGCCCGGTGCCGTGGCGTGACACGTCTGCCTGCTGTTGGGGCGGGGCTGGGCTTCCCAGCGCCGTGACGTGACACGTCTGCCTATGGCTCGGCCCAACCGGCCGGCTGGCGACTCCCGCAATGCAATGCATCCACCCTGCAGCCCGGCGCCCTGCCGGACTGAATGGGAGACCTCTGTCCATTGCCCCGCCTGCGGGGCCTTCACAGGAGACATCGATGTACATGCGCTGGGCCGTCGTGCTGCTGCCGCTGCTGGTTCCCGGAACAGGGTGGGCGGAGGAGATTGCCTATGAGGACGACCTGGCGAAGGTCGAGGAAGACACCGTCCTCCTTGAGCCAGAGGTGGACGAGCAACTCGAGCCCTCCATGGACGAGGGTGACGCCCTGGTCGAGGAAGAGCCGGACTCGTCCAACTCGGGCTCTGGCTGGGCGAACCGGCTGAGCCTGGAGACCACCACATGGGCGTTGCTGCCTCGCCGTGGAGCGGGGACGGACGAAGGCTTCCTTCAGGTGCAGCCGCGGCTGGAGCTCGTCAAGCCGGACATCCTCCAACTCGACCTCGGGGCCCCGGTGCGGTTGCGCATGTGGGGCGCAGAGGCGGGTGCCAGTCTGGTGCGGAAGGAGGACTGGGACGAACTCTCCGACTGGGGCCAGGTGGTGCAGAACCTGATGGTGGGAGGGGACGCGCCGAACTTCGTGTGGGTGGGTGCCTTGGAGTCCTACACGCTGCTGTCCGGGCACCTGGTGCGCCGCTACAACAACCGGGGCAACCCCGACTACCACCCGGCCGGCGCGGTGGTGACGGCCATGCTGAGGCCCTTGTACGTGGAGGCCTTCGCCTCGGACGTGCTGGGCGCGCGGCTGATGGGAGCGGAAGTCGCCCTGGACATGCAGCACGTCCTCTTCGGCCGCCCTCCCTACCCCATGCAGTACACGCTGGCGCTGTCCGCGGTGCATGACTGGGGCAAGGCCGGAGGGATGTCGGAGCCGATGACGCTGGCCCACCTGGATGGGACGGCCATGCTTGTGCGGCGCCGCAACCCCGAAGGTGGCTTCGAGTTGCAGGCGAATGCGGGCTGGGGCGGACGCCCTGGCGAGGGCGGTGTTTGGGGCGCGGTGGCGGGGTTGGGAGCGGAGTACCTGACCTCGAAGATGGACATGCGCGCGCGCCTGGAAGGCCGCCTTCAGCGTGGAGGCTTCCGGCAGGGGGCCTTCGGCCCGGACTACGAGCTGGCGCGCTTCCAGGTGGCAGGCCCGGCCGCCGTGCCGCAGGCGGACGCTCCCTTTCCAGACGGGTACTCGGCCTACGGCGAGCTGATTTTGAGCTGGGACGCGGAGAGCCTGAGTGTCTTGGGACAGCGTCACTTCCGCCTGACGATGGGTACCGAGGTCTTCAACTGGGGCCGGGTGGACGTGGACGGCCGGCTGGAGACGCAGCTCTTCCACCGGAACCTCTCGGTGGGGGTGGGCGGGGTGGCGGTGGGTGCGGGCCAGCCGGGAGTGCGCTACCTCGCCTCGGGTGACGCGCGGTGGCGCTTTCTGGGCGGGAAGCTGTACGCGGTGGGGCAGGGCGGCACGCTGCTCTTCCCGACAGCGGAAGGGACACTGCGGCCAGGCGCCTTCGCTTCGGTGGGGCTGGGGGTGGACAATGCGCGCTGAGCAGCCTTGGGGCAGCGGGTTGGGCCTCGCGCTGGTGGTGGCCCTCCTGGCCTCCGGGTGCGCTTCGTTGCCGGCGAGGCCGGGCCAGGCGGGCCGTGGGGCGGCTCTAGCCTTCAGTCCCTTCTCCGCGCCCTCTCATGCGGCGAGGAGTGCGGCGGCAGGTGTGTATCGGGGCGAGGAGTCAGGCGCCGCGGATGGGACGCCAGAGACGGCCCCGATGGGCTATCGGCGGGTGCCCGTCGGCAACGCCGTCCACGGGAAGGAGGGGGCGCGGGGCTCGGGCGAGGAGGGCGGAGCCTTCGCCTGTGGCGGCAAGGCCCTGCCCTCGGGCTGGCCCCGTCTGAGCCACAGCCGGGAGGTGCTGGCGCCCTTCCTGGCGTGTGCCTCGCCCGCGGAGTTCGTGGCCATGCAGCGCGGGGTGGACATGGCTGCGCTGGTTCAGTCCCTCACTCCCTGGGATGCAGTCCGCCTCGGTGCCCTGGGTCCTTTGGACGAACACGCCTCGGCCGTCCTCAGTCGCAAGCGCGCGGCCTTCCTCGTCACGGCCACCGAGAAGTACGGCGTGCCGTATGCCGAGGTGCTCGCGCTCTTCGTCCTCCACTCGGCCTTCGACGACGAGCTACGCGAGGTGGTGCAACTGCTCGCCCGTGACAAGCAATTGGGCGAGACGCTGGGGGCCATGGCCGCTGTCCGCGAGGAGCTGAAGCGGCGGGGCCTGGCGCTGGAAGGCTTCCCGGAGCGGGGCGAGCAAGGCCGCGATGTGCTGCGCGGGCTGGGGCGCGCGGGCAGGGACATGCTCTCCAGCAGCTTGGTGAGTGGCGAGGCCCGGTACACGGAACTCATGGCCATGCGTGGGCAGATGCCTCCGCCCTACCAGTCCGCCCTCGACGAGGTGGAGAAGGCGTTGATGGAGAGGCACTACTCGCCGGGAAGCGTTTCGGCGGGGGCCTTCGACCACCTCACCTTCGGTGTGCCGGTGGGCTTCTACCACCTGGTGGCCGGCACAGGGCATGGGGCGTACTCGCTGGCGCAGGGCAAGTACGAGCAGGCCACGCGCGAGTTGGCGCCGGCCGCGCTGATGGTGGCGCTGTATGCCGGGGGCAAGGGCGCGCGCGCGCTGGTGGAGTCCAACGCTGGTGGGCGGGCGAGTCTGCGGCGGCTCGCGGCCTCGGAAGTCGAAGCGCTGAAGGCCGTCTTGAAGGAGCTGGAGGAGGAATTCGGCCCCGACGCCATCCGCGAGGGCTTCGCCATCCTGCGGGGCGACAGGAAGCTCGCCTTCGCCGCGCTGACGGAGGGGCGGGCTGGCGTCGTCGCCATCGTTGAGGCCCGCGGAAACCCCGCGAAGGCTCAGGCGTTGCTGATGGAGGCGGCCAGCCGAGAGTCCGCAAAGCCCGTGGTCACAAGGGGCTCGGCAGGGAAGCGGTCCGACAACCTGGACCTCTTCGAGCAGAACGCCGAGGTGTCCGCTGCGGAGGCGCAGGCGGCAAGCCGGGAGACCTCCAAAGCTGCAACGACGAGAGGCGAGGCGAATCGCGAGCCCGCCCGGTCTGCCGCGAGAAGGAAGCAGTTCGACAACCTGGACCTCTTCGCCCGGGACGCCGAGGTAGGCGCAACGGAGTCTGCGAGGGTCAAGCTGTTCCAGGCGGAGTTGGAGGCCTCGGGCCCACGGCTCCCGAAGGACGTGAATCTACTGCGGGAAATGGCTCCGAAGCTGGAGGAGCCACCGCCGGGAGTCGAGAAGGGGGCTCCGCTCTGGCAGGAGTACGTCGCCTACCGCAAGAGGCGGCTGAAGGAGATTCGGGACGGTGACGCCGTCAAGGGCCCCCTGAAGTGGGAGGGCTACGGGGGGATGCGCGCCTACTATGCTCGGGGCATGGCTTTCGAGCGGACCATGATCGCCATCCTGGAGGCGGACGCTGCGTTGCCCCGCGCACAGCGGCGGTGGCTCGGCGACTTCGAGCAGCCGCGCATCGAGACGCACGTGGGCGTGTCGAAGGTGGACTTCCGGTACGCCGACGTCCTCGTCATCGAGGAGCGCCCGCCACCGGGCCAACCACCTCGGGTGGAGACGTTCAGCTTCAAGAGTCGAAACCTCAAGCCTTTCGAGGCCGAGGACCTACGCGTGCAGTTGAATACGGATGCGAGCAATGCGATGAAATACTACGGTGGAACGTTGAAGATTGTTCGGGACGGACTGCGACAGCAGGCGAAGGTTCAGAGAGTGCGCCTTGTGTACGAGGGAGGAAAACTTCTGCCCAGCGACCCCGCCATATTGAACGATGCGGTAACCAGGACGCAGAGGCGGATCGAGGGGGTGGAGGTGTTGTTTCAATGAGGCTGGATGAACTGAGCAAGGTAGATAGTTTTCGCTTCACCTTCGATGGGGCCTTCGAGCCGAAGGATGGATTGGAGCGCGAAGTGGCTCCCTTCCTTGATGGCCTTGAGAGGCATTCCGTCAGTTGGATGCCGACGACTGTCAAAGGCAATCGGAAACGCAAATACTCCCGAGACGCTGTGCTGCGCGCGCTAGAGGAGCGACGCGATGAGTATGGCTCAATCATTGGGCTGTCTCGCGCGGAGAGTCCTGCTGTTTCGATGGCACTCGACCTCGGGCTCACTCAGCGGGCGTCCGACCTGAGCGTCAGTCTCACTATACAGCCGCTCAAGTTTTTTGCTGCGGCGGAGGCCTGTCGCGATTTTGTGGCTATGGTGCGTGCCTGGGCCTCTCGATACCCTACGCATCATTCGGTAGCTCATGGTTTGGCAGATTTGCAGTTGGCGGACTCTCCCGCATTCGGCCGTGACGATGCGGCATGGAAACGGGACGGGTTCGACAGGATCTATGAGCTGTTCTGGCTGAACGTCTTTGGTCCCAAGCTGGTCGAATCAGTGGGAAGAGAGCGGATGCTCTCGACGCCAGCGCACCTCGTGGAGGAGCTACCCAACGGCTCCGTCCTCGTGGTGCTATGGCCGACTGCTGCCGAGTTCGCTAGTGAGGAGGCGCGTGTGGTGCAGGCCCGAGCCCACGTCCACCTGCGGCCGGACCTCGACTTCAACACCGTGCTGCGCAAGTTGCGGGAGCGCAGCGCAGCGCTTGTGCCCGTTGAGCCGCGCTTCCACCCTGACGTGGCGCCGTTCCTCTCTCTGCTGCTGGACGAGTTCGCCATCAGCGAGCGGCAACGGAAGATTGCCGAGTTCAACGCCTTCCAGCCTCCTGTGCCGGATGAGTGGCTGCCGGTCGCCCTTCCATCGGACGTGGCGAATCCGGAGCGCGTCCTCGAATCCTACGGAGACCTGTCCGAAGGTCTCGTGGCTGGGCTGCACACGAAGGTGCCCTCCCTCATGGACGAGACGGCCGAGTCCATCACGGATCTCGACTTCTTCTTCTGGAGGGAAGACTTCCCCGAGAAGTACGAGCGGAAACTCATCGATGGACACACTGCACCGGCGCTAGGAGCCTATCTGGGAGACGTGCTGGTCCGGCGGTTGGGCGGGACATGGGTGCTGCGGCAGAAGATGGAAGAGTCCCAGGTGCGGGTGGGCAAGCGCGTCTGGCTGCCCTTCCTCCGCGCCCGCCGGTACATGCAGTCCTGCCGGTCGCTGCTGGACTACTCGCTCACGCAGTTCTTCCACGAGGTGGAGCGGTACCGGCCCTGACGGCGGCGGCTGGGTCGGGCTATGGGGATCGAGGCAGAAGCAGGAGGAGCAAGGGCGCGTGCCCGCAGGCGCGCCTGGCGGCTCCTGCCTCACGCGCCGGTACACGACGTCCAGCGCGTTGCTGCTGGACCATTCACCCACCCAGCCCTCCTGTGGGGAGACGGTTCCTGAGAGACGCGGTGGGTACCACGGTGTGAATGACTGTCGTTTCTTGCGTGGGGTTGAGTGTGAAACATCCAGGGATGTCGGCTGTTGTTGGCATGGTCGCAGGCTCCATGGGCGCAGTCTGGCTCGCGTGGAAGCCTGAAGAGCGGACGATGGCGTGGGTCCAGACCGCGTTGCTTCTCGCCATCTTCATCGCCTTCATTGGCTACAAGTCATGGAGATTCCGGAAGTGGGCGGCGCTCTGTGAGCGGGGGGCCGCGCTGCTTGATGCTGGCGACCTCGGAGCTGCCCAACGCGCGCTCGAAGATGCCGATGGCTACGCCCTCCGCCCTCCGGAGCGCGTACTGACGCGCTTCCACCTTGCGTTGTGTGCGTTGTTCCAAGGGCATGTGGACGCCGCACACGCGGTACTCTTGGCGCTCTCTCGTGGGTGGCGTACCAAGGAAGTGCCCGACGTCTACGTTCGTGCCCCCGACATGTTGGCGGCATGTCTCGCCCTCCAAGGAGACCTGGTCGAGGCGCGGCAATGGCTGGAAGAAGCCCATCGTCGCCGCGGGCCAGGCGCTGCGAGCTTCTCGTTAGGGGAACTGCTCATCCTGTGCCGAGAGGAACGTCACGGTGCGACGGTGCGTTTGCTCGACGACCGTCGAGAGGCGATTGAGAAGTCCGGCGTCCTTATCCGCAATCAGCTTCGAGTTATTCGGGCTTTCTCCTGGGACGCGCTCGCCATGGAGACGGGCGGCACCCCGCCCGAGGAGCTGAAGGGCTTGGAGCCAGTCCGGCCTGGAAAGTTCAACTACCTTGGCGCCCAGTGGCCTCGAATGGAGGCATTCCTCCGTGCTCGCGGCCTGGGCGAGAAGGAGGCCGCATGACGTTGCCATGTGGCCTACCAGCGGCTGCGCACGAACACGTCCAGCGCGAATGAAAACGGAAACCCCAGTGCGCCTAGGAACACCGCAGCCAAGGCATGGCGGCGTTCAACATCCGGCGCCTGTCCGGCCCTGACTGCGCGTAGGTGCTTCCATCCCAGGAAGGCTCCCGCGAGTGCGCATGGGAACAGGACGAGTCCGAGGCAGGAGAGGGCAAGGACTCCCCAGGCATGAGCCGAGACCTTCTGCGGGACGGCCGGCCGCAGCTCGAGGCACGGGCCACAGTAGACGGTAGCCACGGCACTTCGAACGCATTGGAGGCACACGAACGCCCCGCAGCGGTGACAGGTGTCGATGGCTGCCTGTTCCTGATGAAGGTGACAGCGGGGGCTGTCAGACCACCTCGGCTGCATTGCTACCTCGCCCAGTGCGGGCCTGTTCGTATGGTGCCGCGAACGGCGGGAGCCTGGGCGAATTCATACCGCAGTGCGGAGCGCATCGCTGGTGTGCGAGGCATTCAGAAGAAGCGGCGCGGGAGTTCTCGCTCTCGGCATTGAGCTCCTCGGTTGGCGCCCCGACGGGGCGTGGCACGTCTGTCCATACTCCCAACGGGCCGGGTCGCCTTTGACTCTTGCAGTCAACTTCCCTACCCGGTTTGCCGACCTGTCGGACTGAACAGGGAACCTCTGTGCTGAGCGCCCCTGCTGGGGCCTGCCACGGAGGCGTCCATGGGAATGCATGGGAGTTGGGCCGTCGTCTCGTTGCTGCTGCTGTTGCCCGGGGCCGGAGGGGCGCAGGAGGCCAACACTCCAGAGGACTTCGACGCCACCGTGCGCAGGCTGGAGGAGGCCATCTCCGACAACTCTTCCGACGAGGAGGAAGAGGGAGAGGCTCAGCCCGAGGAGGAGGCTTCTGCACCCGCGGCGCCCGACTCGGCACCTCCGATGACGAACCTGCTGCGCATGGACGCGGCGACGTGGACGTTGCTGCCCCGGAGGGGCGCGGGCACCGAAGAAGGCTTCTTGCAGGTGGAGCCCATGGTGGCCTTGGGGAAGGGGGAGTCGTTCCGCCTCATTCTCGGGGCGCCGGTACGACTGCGGCTGTGGGGTGGAGGTGAGGGCGCGGGCCTCGTGAGGAAGGAGGACTGGGACACGCTGTCCGACTGGGGGCAGGTGGTGCGCCTCTTCATGGTGGGAGGGGATACGCCCAACTCGATGTGGTTGGGGATGATGGAGGGTTACTCCCTCTTGTCCGGGCACCTGGTGCGGCGCTACGGCAACCGCGTCAACCCCGACTACCACCCGGCCGGCGTCATCGCGACGGGGACGCTGGGGCCGGTGTACGCGGAGGCCTTCGCCTCGGACGTGCTGAGCGCGCGCCTGGCGGGGACTGAAGTAGCCCTGGACGTGCAGCACGTCCTCTTCGGCCGCCCCCCTGTCCCGGGGCGGTACACGCTGGCGCTGTCGGCGGTGCATGACTGGGGGAGGGTAGGCGGCACCGCGCGGCCCATGACGCTGGCGCACCTGGACGCCACCGCCGTGGTGCTGCGGCGCGGGCGCAAGGGGCAGAGGCTGGAGGCGCACCTGCTGGGCGGGTGGGGTGGACGCCCGAGCGAGGGCGGAGCCTGGGGCGCGGTGGTGGGCGTGGGCGTGGATGCGCTGACGCCGACGGTGGACATGCGCGCGCGCCTGGAAGGCCGCCTTCAGCGAGGAGGCTTCCGTCAGGGCGCCTTCGGCCCGGACTGCGAGTTGGCGCGCTTCCAGGTGGCGGGCCCGGCCTCCGTGCCGCTGGCGGAAGTGTCCTTCCCGGAGGGGGCTTCGGCCTACGGGGAGGTGATTCTCGGCTGGGACGCGGTGCGGCTGAGTGGCATGCGCCAGCGACACCTCTTCCTCTCCCTGGGGGTGGAGGCCTTCTCCTGGGGCCGGGTGGACGTGGACGGGCGTGTGGATGCTCAGCTCTTCCACCGCAACCTCACGGTGGGCGTCGGCGGACTGGCGACGGCCATGGGCCAGCCAGGGGCGCGCTACGTCGTCTCGGGAGAGGCCCGGTGGCGCTTCCTGGGGGGCAACGTCTACGCGTTGGGGCAGGGCGGCACGCTGCTGTTTCCCACTCCGGAAGGGACGCTGCGGCCGGGAGCCTTCGCGGCCGTGGGGCTGGGGGTGGACAATGCGCGCTGAGCTATGGCCGTGCGGCGTGGTGGGCTTGGTGCTGTCCCTGGCCCTCCTGACGTCGGGATGTGCCTCGCTACCCTCACGGGCGGGCCCTGGAGGCACCCTGGCGTCCGTCTCGGGCGCGACGCCCCTGGTGGCCTTGGGGCGCGGTGCTGTCGCGAGTCTCCCCGAGGACGACGCCCACGAGGACTTCGACGCGGAGTCCGCGGACGGACCGCTTCTGCACCGCCGCCGGGCCACGCCGTCTCCCCCGAATCCCGGAGGGGGAGAAACGGCGCCCCTGCGTGTGGTGGGGGCCCTGGAAGGTGTGTGCGGGGACGTCCCCTCGGGCTGGCCTTACCTGGACTCGGAGGAGGAGGTGCTGGCGCCCTTCCTGGAGTGCACCACGCCAGCGGCCTTCCTGGCCTTGCAGCGCCAGGCGGACATGCCCCGGCTGGTGGAGGCCCTCTCAAACTGGAACGCCGTCAGGCTGGGCGCCTTGGGCCCCCTGGAGGCCGAGGCTGCCCGCGTCCTCCTCAAGAAGCGCGCGGCCTTCCTCTCCACTGCCGTCGAGAAGCACGGCCTGGCCAAGGCGGAGGTCCTCGCCCTCTTCGTCTTGCACACCTCCCACGACGACGAGGTGCGGCAGCTCATGCGCCTGCTGGCCAAGGACAAGCTGCTGAAGCGCGCCCTGGGCGCCATGGAGGTGGTGCGCGAGGAGTTGAAGCAGCGAGGCATGGCCCTCGCTGACTTCCCGGAGCGGGACTTCCGCGGCGGCGACATCGCGCGTGGGCTGGGACGGGCCGTGGATGACGTCGCGGCCTCCATTCCTCTCGTCGGAGGAAGCCGGAGCATCGATGCGTCCGCGCTGCCCCTGCAGCTTCCACCGCCCTACCAGGAAGCGTACCGGGAGGTGGAGAACGCCCAGTTCCTGGGGGCCTTCGCACCGGGCAACGTGGCACTGGCTTCCTTCGACCACCTCACCTTCGGTGTGCCTCTAGGCTTCTACCACCTGGCGGCGGGGACGGCGCAGGGCGGGGCTTCCCTTGCCAAGGGTGAGTACGAGGAGGCCACGCGCCAGTTGGCGCCCGCGGCCCTCATGGTGGGCCTGTATGCGGGAGGGAAGGGGGCGCGCGCGCTTCGTGAAGCTGGCGTCTCCCGGCTGGAGCGCGCTCGCCTCCAGGCGGTGGTGTCCCGCGTCGAGGCACTCAAAGCGGTGCTGGAGAGGTTGGAGGCGCGAGTCGGGGAGAGCGTCGTGGGGGAGTTGGCGCGCTACCTCCAGCAGGACCGGGACGCAGCCATTCTGGTGGGGGAGTGGGGCGAGGCGGGCGCGCTGGCGTTGTACGAGGCGCGAGGCAACGTCGCTCAGGCACAGGCCACGTTGGCCGTGCGGTATCGCGAGCCCACCAGTGTTGCGTCCACCGGCGGGGGCTCCGAGAGAAGGGGTGGTCCCCGGCCCTCCGTGCCTCCTGAGGCGGCAGGCCTCCCGGCCGAAGTGGCGGAGGCCAAGTTCAAGCAGTTGGAGGCGGAGTTCCCGGGAGAGCGACTGTCGATGGAGGTGGCGGAGTTGGCGAGGCACCGCGAGGCTCTGCGGAAGGTGGCTCCTGCCGAAGTCACTGCGGAGCCCCTCTGGGCCGACTACGTGGCGTACCTGGAGACGAGGGCCGCAGAAATCAAGCAGGGGATCGCGGAGAAGGGGCCCCTGAAGTGGGCTGGCTACCAGGTGCTGAGAGACAGGTACGCTCGGGGCCTGGACTTCGAGAGGACTATGGTTGCCATCCTGGAGGCGGACGCGGCCCTGCCGCGGGCGAAGCGGAGGTGGCTCAAGGACTTCGACCAGCCGCGCATCGAGACGCATGTAGGGGTGGCGAAGGCGGACCTGCGCTTCGTAGACGTGCTCGTCATCGAGGAGGGCCCCGCTGCTGGCCCGACGCCCCGCGTGGAGACGTTCAGCTTCAAGAGCCGGGAACTCAATCGCCTGGGGAGGAGTGAGCTGACGGCGCAGATGAGAGCAGATGCAGGCGACGCCTTACTGTACTACGGAGAGACGGTGGACATTAGGCGGCCTGAATTCAAGCTCCGTGGTATGCCGGTAAAGGTCGAAAGGGTCCGCCTCGTCTATGAACGCAAGCTTGCGCCAAGCGATACGGACATGCTGACGAGTGCGGTAAGGAACGTCAAAGAGGATGTCAAGGGAGTGGAGGTCTTGTTTCAATGAAGCTGCTGACCCTTAAAGACCTGAACGTTGAAGATACGCTGAGGTTTTCGTTCGACGGGTCATTCAGCCATCATGATGCGTTAGAGCGTGAGTTGGAGCCCTTTCTTCAAGGGCTTGAGTCGCATGCGGGTGATTGGATGCCCGACGTTGTAAAGGGCAGTCGGCAGCGTAGATATTCGCGTGATGCTGTCGTGATGGCTCTGAAAGAGCGCCAAGATCGGTACGGTTCGACAGTTGGTTTGTATCGCACGGCTTTCCCGGCCGTCTCGTTGACGATTGATCTTGGGCTTGCGCTCACTCCTGCGAAAATACGCATCTGGCTTGATGTGCAGCCCGTATCTTTCTTTTCGGAACAGGAGCGCTGCCAGGAGTTCGTAAAGGCAGTTCGCGGATGGGGTTCGATTTATCCGGTTCCCTATGCTGTGGCGCACAGTGCAGCGGACAGGCAGTTGGCTGATTTTCCTCGGTTTGGCCGCGATGACGAGACGTGCGAGAGGTATGGGACCGACAGGGTCTACGACGTATTCTGGCTGAACATCTTCGGTTCGAAGTTGGTGGAATCCGTCGGCCGAGAGCGGATGCTCTCGACGCCCGCGTACCTCGTGGAGGAGCTTCCCCACGGCTCCGTCCTCCTGGTGCTGTGGCCAACTCCCGCCGAATTCGCGAGTGACGATGCGCGTGTGGCCCAGGCCCGCGCGCACGTCCACCTGCGGCCGGACCTCGACTTCGACACGGTGTTGCGCACGCTGCGGGAGCGCAGCGCCGCGCTCGTGCCCGTCGAGCCGCGCTTCCACCCTGACGTGGCGCCATTCCTCTCGCGGCTGCCAGACGAGTTCTCCATCAGCGAGCGGCAACGGAAGATTGCTGAACTCAACGCCTTCCGGCCTCCTGAGTCGGAAGAGTGGTTGCCGGTTGCCCTTCCATCGGACGTGGAGAATCCGGAGCGCGTCCTCGAGTCCTACGGAGACTTGTCCGAAGGTCTCGTGGCAGCACTGCACACCAAGGTGCCCTCCATCATAGACGAGACGGCCGAGTCCCTCACGGACTTGGACTTCTACTTCTGGCGGGACAACTTCCCCGAGCGGTACAGGCGCGAACTCATCGACAGTCACACGGCCCCTGCGCTGGGGGCCTACCTGGGGGACGTGCTGGTGCGGCGGTTGGGAGGGACGTGGGTGCTGCGGCAGAAGATGGAAGAGTCCCAGGTGCGAGTGGGCAAGCGCGTCTGGCTGCCCTTCCTGCGGGCCCGCCGGTACATGCAGTCCCGCCAGTCGCTGCTGGACTACTCGCTCACGCAGTTCTTCCACGAGGTGGAGCGGTACCGACCCTGACGGCAGCGGCTGCTGCGTGGGGTTGTCGGAATCGAGAAAGGAACTGGAGGAGCCAGGGCGCGCGTCGGTGCGCGTGCTTGGTGGCTCCTTCCTTCCTCACTCGCTGGTACGAGCCGCCTCGACGGGCGGCACATTACTCCCACAGTCTGTCCAACTCTTCGTTTGACACGCCACTATTCGGGTGGCGCGCGTACTGGACCTCGCAGGGCAGATCCTCAAGCGTGGCAATGATGCCTACGACCAGGGCTGCGACCTCGCCAAAGGCGATCACCTTTCGGTACCTGCGAGAGCACATCGCATCTCGCAACCATCCTGAGCAGGCGCGCACCGCAGCGGGGACTGGGGCCAAGTCCCGTGGGGCCTTCTCTCGGGGGTCCTCCTTTCCAGGGAAGCACTGAACAGCATTCGTGATGTTGAAGGACTTGCGCTCCTTATTCGTCCGTTCCCACGACTGCGCGATACGGCTTCCCGCAGTTCCGCCTTGTTTGACGGTGGGCTGCAGCGGCTTCCCAATTTCCCATTCCGCTTCTCCTGGAGCCTGAGCAACCAGGAGGATGTCACTCTCATTGTCCTCGACATCGAGGGGGACAGTCTCCCGGGCTTGGCACCACTCTGGCGGCAGATGCACTTGGTCAAGATAGGGGCACTTGAGGCAGTGCCTCGATTCGAAGCTGGGCATGACTCATTCTCCTCCTGACCCGGATACTACGGCTCCCCGTCGTTCAAGTGGGATTAACATCCGACGTTGCTTAGAGGAGGCGCCATCGAGTAGCGATGCCGCAAGAGGTACGCACCTGCCAGCTGGCGGCATTCATCCATCGCAACTTCGTGATTCGTACTGGGCCGCTCTGGGTGCGCCAGTACGTGGACGGGCACCAGCCCCTCGGTCCACGCTCACGCGGCCAAGCCGCCAGACTCTTGCAGTTGGGCTGGGGGTGCCGCCATTTCGGCGTCGGTCAGCATCCGCTCCCGGAGGAGGTTTAGCAGTGCCCATCGGAAGTCATCGGCCTCGAACGCCCTGCCAGTCAGCTCGCTTTGGACCCTCTTGGGCATTGGGCCTTCCCTGCGCGGCATGGAAGAGCTGCCGCTCATCGTGGGCAAAGTAGCGAACCCTCCATGGGGCATCGAGGAGCTACCGGTCGCCCGGATCTCACCCCTGGGTGGTATGGACCAAGAGGGTGGGCTCTGACTTCGAGCGCGCCGCGCCGGAAGGCGTGGACAAGCGGCTGCTGGAGAGTCCCTGTCTGCGGGCGGCGACAGAGACGTGCAGGCACGGAGCGATTCTCCGAGGCAGTCTTCTGCGCCCAGAGAGAGACTCACCAAGAGCCGGAGTGCCCGCTTGACGAGGGGAGTAGGGAAGGCGTCATCATCCCGGCATGAGTCAGGCATCTCCTTCTCAACCGCCTCCGTTTCCGACAACAGTTCCAATCCCCCAGGTGCCAGCGACCCTGCCTGGACTGGCTGCGGATGTCGTAGCGTCGGGTCTGCCGGTTCACCCCGAGGACCGGATTAAGCTATTTAGCGCGGAGCAATGGGAGCGCTTCGTCCAAGAGTGGGTCGACTCGCTTCGTGACATGTACGAACTTGTCGAACGATGCGGCGGCTCAGGGGACATGGGGCGCGACGTCATTGCGACGATGAAAGGGGGCAGTGGCGCGTGGGTCAACTACCAGTGCAAGCACTACAAGGCTGCGTTGGCGCCCACCGACATTTGGACCGAATTGGGGAAGCTCGCGTACTACACGAAGCGCGGTGATTACTCGTACCCGCACCGCTACTACTTCATCGCGCCTAGAGGCGCAGGCACAAAGCTATCGAACCTCCTGAAGAAGCCGGAGGAACTGCGGAGCGAGCTGTTTAAGCAGTGGAACGACTACTGTCGTGAGGGAATCACGAAGACAGAGTTGGTGGAGTGCGATGCTGCCATGAAGGCGCACATCGAGAGCCTCGACTTCTCCATTTTTGAGGCCACGCCAGTTCTGCGGATCATCGAAGCCCATGCAAAGACGCGTTGGTACGTAGCGCAGTTCGGAGGTGGGCTGCCCCTTCGCCCCGAGCCGCTTACGCCCCCGGCCGCGCCGGTGGGCAACGAGACGGTCTTCGTCGGTGAGCTACGTCGCGCGTACGCCGATCACATGAAGAAGGACGTGAACGACATTGAGAAAGACCTCGTGGGACGCGATGACCTTCGGGATCACTTCGCCGACGCTCGCATCGAATTCTACAGTGCTGAGGGCTTGCGAACGTTCTCGCGCGACACGCTGCCACCAGGTGAGTTCGAGAAGCTCCAAGACGAAGTCCACTCGGGAATCAAGGACGACCTGCGGGGCGATCACGCGGATGGCTACCGGCGCGCCGTGGCCGTAGTGAAGACCGCACGCACCCTGCAGCTCACCAGCCACCCGCTGATCAGCCGCATCCACAATCGAGATCGTGGGGGGATTTGCCATCAGCTTGCTAACAACGGGAAGGTTCGGTGGGTCAAATGACAGGAGAGATCCCGAGCCATTTCTTCACGCCGTTCAATGGGCCGGTGGAGATTGGTCTTCGCGCGCTTTGCGTTCTTACGGCGGCGTACCCGACTTCGTACGCACTTCAGCGGCTCGTGGTTTTCGACTACCTGCTGGTCCACTCCGATGACGTGCCTGGTGGTCCCGCCGGCCTACATCCGCGGACGCCTCATCGCGGAGGCGAGATCCTTGTGCGTCGCGGCGTGCTGCAGGATGGGCTCTCGCTCTACGAGAGTCGGGGGCTCATCCTTCGCGCCTACCAGGAGGGCGGAATCTTCTTCTCGGCAACCGATAGGTCTGGAGGCTTCCTCGATACGCTCAGCAGCGAGTATCTCAAGGGGCTTCGTTCGCGAGCTGACTGGGTTGTTGATAGCTTCGGGCTGCTGGATGGTACAGAGCTTGACGCGATGATTCGCGAGAGCATCGGCACATGGGGGGCGGAGTTTGCGATGGAGTCTGTCCTATGGGCAGAGGAGGCATCGTGAAGTTCGGCTTCGCGCTTCGTCGACTCTCATTGACCGGCCCCGGCAAACTGCCTGCCGAGGTGGTATTCACTCGCGGCCTGAACGTCATCGCTGGGCCCTCGGAAACTGGAAAAAGCTTCATCGCCCAGTGTGTCGATTACGCCCTCGGGGGTGGTGAGGAGCCGAAGGATATCCCAGAGGCAGAGGGCTATACGACTGTTCTCCTCGAGATCGAGTCGAACCCAGACCATCGGACCTACAAACTTGAGCGAAGTCTGCGCGGCGGCGAGGTGCGCTGCACAACGGAAGGCCAATCGGACCGCATCCTCGCGGCCAAGCACCGAGGAGGCAAAGAGGACACGGTCTCGCAATTCCTTCTCGACCTGTCAGGGTTGGGCAGCAAGAAGGTTCGCATCAACGAGGGCGGCAAGACCCGCCCGTTAAGCTTCCGCGACATCGCTCGGCTCGTTATCATCGACGAAGAGACGGTCATCAAGAAGACCTCTCCTGTCCTGAGCGGACAGTTCGCAGCCAAGACTGCCGAGAGTGGTATCTTCCGGCTCCTCCTGACGGGCACCGACGATTCAACGGTGATCGCGAATGAGGACCCGAAGGTTACAAAGGGGCGCCAAGCGGGGAAAGCCGAGCTCCTCGAGAGTCTGCTGATGAATGCTCGCGAGCGATTAGCTGACTTGGGCGACGTGGGAATCCTCACCGACGAACGCGACCGCCTCGCGCGCATCGAGGCTGCGCTGGAGACGGCGATCTCCGAACGAAATGCCGCACAGGTAAGCGTAGCACCGTTGGAGGCGAAGCGGCATGGAGCGTGGACTGCACTGCGCGTGGTCGACTCGAAGCTCGCAGTCATGGCCGAGTTGCAGACGCGGTTCGACCTCCTGCAGGAGCAGTACTCTTCCGACCTTCGAAGGTTGGAAGCGATTGCCGAGGCGGGAGTGCGCCTCGACCAGCTTAAGGAAGAGCGCTGCCCAATGTGCGGTGCTCTCGCGGAGCACCACGAGAACGGCCATAGAGAAGTGCGGCTCTCTCCTACAGACGTGTCCCAGGCGTGCAAGGCGGAGTCTTCCAAGACCTTCAAGCTCCTTCAGGACCTGCAGGCGACGCGCGCAGCGACCGCCGCCGAGACAGAGCAGCTCCGAAGTGTGCGTGCGGTACGGCAACAAGAGTTCGACGCGATTGCAGCGGAGTTGAAGGCTCTACTGGAGCGACACGTAGACGTCGCCACGAAGAAGGTCGATGAATTGCGAGCACATGAGAGCACCTCTCGCAAGGCACTCGAGCTGCTCGAGCGTGTCCTGGAGTTGGAAGCGCTCCTTGAGGAGGCGAGCACGCCGAAGAAGAAGGAACGAGCTGAGGGGCCGAGTTCGGCGGTAAGCACCGCGCAGGCCGACCCCTTCAGCCGAGAGGTCGAAGCACTCCTTCAGGCCTGGCACTTTCCGGCCGCTGAGCGGGTCTCCTTCAGCGAGAAAGCCCAAGACATCGTCATTTCAGGGCGCGCACGGAAGAGTCGCGGTAAGGGCGTTCGTGCAATCACCAGGGCTGCATTCAACCTCGCGCTCTTGCACCTCTGCGTGAAGGACGAGCGTCCGTTCCCCAACTTCGTCCTCATCGATTCGCCATTGATCGTCTATGAAGAGCCTGATGCAGACGAGGCCTCGTTCCCACAGGACGTCAAGAAGCACTTCTGGGAGAGCGTGAAGTCGTCCTTCGCTGAGGCCCAAGTCCTCATCATCGAGAACAGCAAGCAGCTTCCAAACGATGGCGCCATCGGCGACGCGAATGTCGTGCTGTTCACCGGGAACGATCAGGGACGCCGAGGTTTCATCCCGCAGGCGGGGGCCGCTAAATGAGTTCCGGCGTGACTTCGCGGGACGGCGCCCAGTGGCACGTTCGGACTGCGAGGCACCCAGCCGTCCGGTACGGCCCGTTCGCCACGCTGCGCACCAAACGTAGGCGTCTTTGCGGCTCCTTGTTGGCCTACCCCTGCCCGCCGGACTTCTGCGCGGGCGCTGGAGGGCCCAGGGGGGCGTACCCTCGACGCTGTTCCCTGCCCAGAAGGCCCGAGTGGGCAGGGGCAGTGAGGCGGAGCAGGGGGCTGTGGTGGCCGAGGATTCGGCCAAGAGAGTCTGAGAGCCGTCTCGGAGAGTCTGCGCCGCGCGACGAATTCGTGAGTACCCAGTAACTGCCAGCCGCATTTCGCTCTCTCGGTTAACAGGTGGCCTTTTTTGGCCTTCTGAAAGAGGGAAATGGCGCAACCCTGGAAGGTACGACATCGAAAGCCAGGGATTGTCAGAGTCGAGAGCCCGCGGTGGTTAACAAAACTGTTAACCACTCTCGGCCTCTCTCTCCCCAAAACGGGCGAAAGAGCGCTCCAGAGAGCCCAGTTGGCGGCGGAGAAGAGGGGGCATCTCGCTCTGCGGGGTAGAGAGCCGAGAGCGCCCTCTTCAGCACCGCGAGCCAAAATCCCTTGGGATTCAGCGGCTTAAGCACGAAGGCCCCGCGATGTCATCGCGAGGCCCTTGTTAAACAAAAAAGGCCCTACCAGTTGGTAGGGCCTTTCAAGTAGCTCCCCGACGTGGACTCGAACCACGGACATGGTGATTAACAGTCACCCGCTCTACCAGCTGAGCTATCGGGGAATATGTCCCGTCGCGGCGGTGCGTTGCCGTGACGGATGCGACTTCTAGAGAACCGAGCCTGCCCTGTCAACTGTCCTGTTCGATCCGATCTCCCGGCTTACTTCGCAGCCCTGGTCCGCGCTCCAGGGGCTGAGCGCCGTCGTGTCCGAGGCGCTTGCCCGCGTCCTCTCAGGCGACCCCGCCGAGCGCGTCCTTGACCGGACCCTGCGCTCCAACCGCGACCTGTCCCGCGAGGGACGCCAGGCGCTGAAGGAGGCTGTCTTCAACGTGGGGCTCTGGCGCCGCCGCCTGGCGTTCCTCCTCGACTCGCCGGACGCGCCTCCCTCTCATCTCCTGTTCGCGCTCCTGCATGGCCTCGTAGGCGTTCCCGCCTCGGATGCCGCGTCGTGGGCGGGGCTTGCGGCTCCGCTGCCTTTGCGGACCGGAACGCCTCCATCACTGGCGCTCCGCGCCTCGCTGCCGGACTGGCTCGCGGACCACTTCTCCCGGGAGCTGGGGGCGGAGGCGGAGGACTTCTGCGCCCACCTCAACGTCCCGGGCCCCATCACGCTCCGGGTGAATCCGGCCCGCATCTCCCGTGAGGCCCTGGCCGCGCGCCTGGCCTCCGAGGGCGTCTCGACCCGCCCCGGCTCCTGGAGCCCGCTGGCCCTCCATGTCGACGGTCCGCGTCCGAACCTCTACGCCCTGCCTTCCCTCCAGGAGGGCCTGTTCGAGGTCCAGGACGAGGGCAGCCAGCTCCTCGGGCTGCTCGTGGAGGCCCGGCCCGGAGAGACCGTGCTCGACCTCTGCGCCGGGGCAGGGGGCAAGACGCTCCAACTGGGCGCCGCCATGAAGGACTCCGGCCGGCTGCTCGCCTACGACCCGGACGCGGAGCGGTTGGACCGGCTCCAGCAACGCGCCTCCCGGGCCGGGCTCACCCGCGTCCAGGTGCTCCGGGCGCCTCCGTCACCGGGCCTCGACGCCGACCGCGTCCTCGCGGACGCTCCCTGTTCCGAACTGGGTTCGCTCCGCCGGGGGCCGGACCTCCGCTTCCGGCTCACCCCGGACTCGCTCTCCCGGTACACCGCCGTCCAGCGCGACATCCTGGCCCGGGCCGGGGACGTGGTGCGCCCCGGTGGCCGCGTCGTCTACGCGACCTGCACCGTCAACCGGGCGGAGAACCAGGACGTGGTCGCGGACTTCCTCCGCTCCCGCCCGGACTTCCGGGCCGTCACTCCGGGCGCTGGCTGGCTCCCGGACGCGTGCCTCCAGGACGGCTTCCTCCTCGTCACCCCCCACCGCCACGGCACGGACGGGTTCTTCGCGGCGGTGCTCGAACGTGGCACGGCGGGGGAGGGCGGCTCGGCTCCAAACCTGTCCGACAGTCGGACAGGTTTGCCATGACGGCCGGGCGGACGAGCGCTCCATGGGGCCTCGTTCCCCCGTCCTGCGGTACTCAACGCTTCGGGCCACGGCCTCCCTGAAACACCGTGTCGCCCTGGCACCGGGTGCTATGAAGCGCTGCGTGCGTTGGCTCAAGCCCCTTCCGCTCCGTCCCCGCGACACGGTGCAGGTCGTCGCCCCCGCGGGTCCCTTCGAACAGGCCCCCTTCGAGGCCGGCCTGCGCATCCTCTCCGAGCGCTACTCCCCGGTGGTCCGGCCCGACATCGGCGCGTCGCATCGCTACCTCGCCGGGGATGACGCCCGCCGCCAGGAGGAGCTGTCGCACGCGTTCCTCGACCGTGCCTCCCGCGCCATCTTCTGCGCCCGGGGCGGCTATGGCAGCTCGCGCCTGTTGCCGGAGCTGCCCATCGACAAGGCCGGCCCCGTCGCCTTCACCGGCTTCTCCGACCTGACGTCCATCCACTGCGCGCTCCAGGCCCTGCACCGCGTCTCCATCCACGCGCCCGTGCTCACGCAACTGGGCCGCCAGTCGACCCAGGTCCACGACTACCTCTTCCGCCTGCTCGAGTCCGCGGAGGCCCCGCCGCCCCTCAACGGCACCGCCACCTACGTCCCCGGCACCGCCGAGGGCGTCCTCGTGGGCGGCAACCTGTCCGTCTTCTCCCGGCTCCTGGGCACGCCGTACATGCCGCCGCTCGACGGAGCCGTGCTCCTCCTGGAGGACGTCACCGAGCGCCCCTACCGCATCGACCGCATGTGGACCCACCTGCGGCTCGCCGGGGTCTTCTCCCGCGTGCGCGGCATCGTCCTGGGCGACTTCACCGCCTGCGAGGAGAAGGACGCGAACTACTCCAGCGCGGACGTGCTCCGGGAGCTGGCGCGCGACGCGAAGGTGCCCTGCGCCGCGGGCTTCCCCATCGGCCATGGCGCCATCAACTACCCCGTGGCCCTGGGCACCCACGTGCGCCTGGACGCGGACGCCGCGCGCCTCACCTTCCTCGAAGGCGCGGTGAGCCCCGGATGAGCCAGCACCCCATCGCCAACCTCCAGGCCGTGCTCGATGACGGCGTGGAGCTGGGCATCTTCCCCGCCGCCCAGGCCGTGGTGCTCCACAAGGGCATGCAGGTCTTCGGCGGCGTCGCCGGCAACGTGACGGGCGACACGCGCTTCGACCTCGCGTCCCTCACCAAGGTCCTCTCCACCACCGCGCTCTTCCTGCGCCTGTGGACCGAGGGCAAGGTGGGCCCGGACACGCTCGTGTCCCGCTACTTCCCCGGCTCGCCCGCGGGCGACGCGGGCGTCACCGTCGCGGACCTGCTCTACCACCGCTCCGGCCTGCCGGCCTTCGTCCCGTTCTTCGCGGACGCGCTCAAGGCCCACCCGGAGCTGCTCGATGCCGGCTGCCCCGCGTCCGTCCGCGCGCGGGTCCACGCGGACGTCCTCCACGCCGCCGCCGCCACGCCGCTGGACTCGCCCGTGCGCACGAAGTCCGTGTACAGCGACGTGGGCTTCATCCTCCTGGGGGACATCCTCGCCCGCGCCGGTGGCGCCCCGCTGGACGTGCTCTTCCACCGCCACATCGCGGAGCCGCTGGACCTGAAGGCCCGCTTCCACCGCCTCACCGACTTCCCCACCGACGGCACCACCGCGCCCACCGGCGCCATGCGCCCGCGCGAGCCCGCTCCCGGCCAGGAGTCGCTGTGGAAGGACGTGCCGTCCCGGCCGTCCCGCCCCGCCGAGGTGGACGACGACAACGCCTGGGTGCTGGACGGCGTCGCGGGACACGCGGGCCTCTTCGGCACCGCCGTGGACGTGGCCCGCTTCGGCCAGGCCGTGCTGGAGGGCGCCGCGGGCACGCATGCCGCGATTGCGCCGGGGCCCCTGTGGCACCGCGCGCTCGCCACCGACCCGAAGGTGGAGGGCAGCACGCGCTCCATGGGCTTCGACTCGCCGTCGAAGGGCTACTCCAGCGCGGGCCGCTTCATCGGCGACACGCCTCCGGGCGCGGTGGGCCACCTGGGCTTCACCGGCACCAGCCTCTGGGTGGACCTGAGGCGGTCGCTCGTCGTCGCGCTCATCACCAACCGCGTGGCCCAGGGCCGTCAGGACCTGCGCATCCGCGACTTCCGCCCCGCCTTCCACGAGCTCGTCGTGGAGGCGCTCGACCTCCACGTCCTCCCCTGAGGAAACCGCAGCATGGCTGACGACAACGGCAACGTCCTCGACTCACTCGACCCGAAGTCCGTGCGCCGCATCCACCTGGTGGGCGTGGCCGGCACCGGCATGGGCTCCTTCGCCGGCATGCTCAAGGCCGCCGGCTACGACGTCACCGGCAGCGACGAGAACGTCTACCCGCCCATGAGCGACATGCTCCGCACGTGGGGCATCCCCGTCAGCACGCCGTACGCGCCCGCCAACCTGGACGCGGCGAAGCCGGACCTGGTCATCATCGGCAACGTCATCCGCCGGGTGAACCCGGAGGCCACCGCCGTGCGCGAGCGGGGTCTCAAGCAGATGAGCTTCCCCGCCGCGCTGGGCACGCTCTTCCTGGACCGCTCGCACTCCGTCGTCGTCGCCGGCACGCACGGCAAGACGACGACGTCCTCGCTCATGGCCCACGTGCTGGTGGCCGCGGGCAAGGACCCATCCTTCCTCGTGGGCGGCGTCACCCAGAACTACGCGGGCAACTACCGCGTGGGGACGGGCCCGCACTTCGTCGTGGAGGGCGACGAGTACGACACCGCGTACTGGGACAAGGGCTCCAAGTTCCTCCACTACCGCCCGCGCACCGCCATCGTCACCAGCGTGGAGTTCGACCACGCGGACATCTTCCGCGACCTGCCCCACTACGAGGCCACCTTCGAGAAGTTCGTGCGCCTGGTGCCCAGGGAGGGCCAGTTGGTCGTCTGCGCCGCGTACCCCAACGCCGTGCGCATCGCGCGCGGGGGCACCGCGCCCGTCAGCACCTACGTGGCCAAGGAGGGCGCGGACGCGGACTACACGCCCGTGAACCTCTCCTTCGGTCCCGAGGGCGCCCGCTTCAACGTCGTGGAGAGGGGCCACGACCTGGGCACCGTGACGCTGCCCCTGTCCGGCGCGCACAACGTGGAGAACGCGCTCGCGGTCATCGCCGCCGCGCGCGGCCTGGGCCTCACCTTCGCTGAGATCCAGCAGGGCCTGTCCACCTTCCAGGGCGTGAAGCGCCGGCAGGAGGTGCGCGCGGAGATGGATGGCGTGCTCGTGGTGGATGACTTCGCGCACCACCCCACCGCCGTGCGGGAGACGATTGCCGCCATCCGCCACCGCTACCCGGACCGGCGCCTGTGGGCCATCTTCGAGCCGCGCTCCAACACCAGCCGCCGCAACATCCACCAGGAGGACTACGCGCACGCCTTCCCCGGCGCCGCGCGCGCCAGCCTCAAGGTGCCCGAGCGCCACGACAAGGTGCCCGAGGGCGAGGAGCTCAACGTCCCCAAGCTCATCGAAGCGCTGAAGGGCCAGGGCATCGCCGCGGACGGCGCCACGGACGTGCAGACGCTGGTGGACCGCGTCGCCTCCGAGGCGAAGTCCGGCGACGTGCTGCTCGTCATGAGCAACGGCGCCTTCGGGGGCTTCATCGAGAAGCTGCTCACCGCCCTGAAGGCCCGGGCGGGGAAGGGGGCCTGAAGCCATGCGCCGTCCGTTCCTCCTCTCGCTGGGAGCCCTGGCGTTCGCCATGGGCTGTGCCTCGTCGCCGGCTTCGTCCCTGCCGCCGCTCACGGACCGGACCGGTGACGGTCCGCGGAGCAGCAGCGCCGCCCTGGAGTCGTCGAACCGGGGCCCGGGCCAGCCGCTCGTCTTCCAGGTGAAGCGCTACCCGGACAACAGCCCGTACGACTTGAAGAGCGACCGCGGGCAGGTCGTCCTGCTGGACGTGTGGGCCACGTGGTGCGAGCCCTGCAAGGACGCGCTGCCCATGTACGCGCAGCTCCAGAAGGAGTACGGCGCGCGCGGCTTCAAGGCCTACGCCCTCAACGTGGACGAGGACGTGCGCGCCATCCCCGCCTTCCTGGAGGAGGCGAAGGTGGAGGTGCCCATCCTCCTGGACGCCAACGCGCTGGTGTCCGAGCGCCTGCTGAAGGTGCGGCTGATGCCCACCACCTTCCTCATTGACCGCAAGGGCGTCGTCCGGCACGTGCACGAGGGCTTCGCCGAGGAGTTCCTCCAGCAGTTCCAGACGGAAATCGAGCAACTGCTCGCCGAGCCCGCCTCCTAGCGCGCACCCCCGGGAAAACGCATCCATGGCCCACGAACCGGAAACGCCCGCCGCGCTGCGCCGCACCGCGGAGGAGGGAGCCCGCATGGCCGGCCACATCCTCCGCGAGCGCTTCCCCCAGCACCGCACCATCGAGTTCAAGGGCGGCATCGACCTGGTGACGGACGCGGACCGCGCCTCCGAGGACGCGCTCCTGGCCTTCCTGCGCCAGCGCCACCCGCACCACGCCATCCTCGCGGAGGAGAGCGGCGCCACGCAGGGCACGGACACGTTCCGGTGGATCGTGGATCCGCTGGACGGCACGACCAACTACTCGCACCAGGTGCCGCACTTCTGCGTCAGCGTGGCGGTGGAGGGGCCGGAGGGCACCGTGGCGGGCGCCGTCTACGACCCCATGCGCGACGAGCTCTTCTCCGCCGCGAAGGGGCAGGGCGCCACGCTCAACGGCGTGCCCCTGAAGGCCAGCCCCACGGCCACGCTGGAGCGGGCGCTCCTGTGCACGGGCTTCCCCTACGACGTGCGCGAGCGGCCGGACCTGCCCGTGGGCCTCTTCAGCCAGCTCATCCTCCTGGCGCAGGGCATGCGCCGCACCGGCAGCGCCGCGCTGGACCTGGCGTACGTCGCGGCCGGCCGCTTCGACGGCTACTTCGAGTTCGGCCTCAAGCCCTGGGACATCGCCGCGGGCGGCCTGCTGGTGGCGGAGGCCGGCGGCGTCATCGTGCACATCGACGGGCGGCCCTTCGACGTGCTCAAGGGCGACGTGCTGGCGAGCGGCGCGAACCTGGCGCCCCAGCTCATGGCCCAGGCGAAGCGCTTCCTGGATGAAATCGGCTGGGCGCCGCGCGACTAGAAGAAGCTCTCCGGCACGAAGACGATGTCGCCGGCCTGGAGCAGGAAGTTGCGCTCGCGCCCTACGCCGATGTCCTCCACGGGCACGCGAATCTTGCGCTCCTGCCCGTCCACCACGCGCGTGACGAGCGTGTTGTTCTTCGCCGCCAGCTTGGTGAAGCCACCGGCCAGGGTAATCGCCTGGATGATGGACACCTCGCCGGTGACGGGGAAGGTGCCGGGCTTCTGCACCTCTCCGAAGACGAAGATCTTCTGCGAGTTGTACTCCCGCACCAGCACGGACACCTGCGGGCGGCGCAGGTAGCGCGCCAGGCAGTCGCGCAGCGCGTCCGCCGCGGCGCTGGCGGTGAGGCCGGACAGCGACACCTTGCCGCACAGCGGATAGTCGATGGTGCCCTCCGGCGACACGCGCCAGGTGCCGGAGTGCTCGGGCTCCTGGAAGACGCGCACCTCCACCACGTCCCCGGGCCCCAGGTTGCCGCCGGACGTCGCCGCTGCCTCCGCGGACGCGGCGGGCGTGGGCGGAGGGGGCGGCGGGCGCGTGTCCGCGTGACACGCCGACAGCACCGCGAGCAGGACGGGCAGGACGAAGCGGAGCCGCGAGGGACGCATGGGCGCGGAGGGCCTCAGTAGGAGACGGACACCCGCGCGTAGCCTTCGTGGCGGGTGTAGTTGAGGCCGGCGGCGCCCAGCGACGAGGAGCGGGTGCCCAGCATGTAGCCCACCGCGCCCACCAGCCACGGGCGGATTTGATACTCGGGCCCCAGGTCCAGCGTCACCAGCGTGTCGCCGCGGCCGCCCGCGAAGGAGAGGAAGTCCAGCGCGCCCGTGGCGTGCAGCGCGAGCCGGCTGCCCATCACGGAGCGCCCCTCCGCGTAGACGCGGTCGTCGCGGAAGGTGCCGTAGGCGGCCACCGGCTGGAAGGCGCGCAGGTAGCCGCCCTTCACGGTGAGCGATGGGCCCAGCAGGTACGTGCCCTCCACCTGTCCCACCACGGTGCCGCCGCCGCTCGAGCCCAGGTTCTGGGCCCAGCCGGCCTTCGCCGTCAGGGTGATGCGCGGGGACACCAGGCCGGACACGCCCGCCATGGCGTGCAGGATGGCCGCGCTGGGCGTGGTGGTGTCGTTGAAGTAGCCCCGGTACTGCAGGCCCGTGTCCACCACCACCGCCGTCTTGGGCAGGAAGCGCCAGCGGCCCTCGGCGCCCAGCCGCAGGTTGCCGTAGTTGAACTGGCTGGCGGCGAGCGGATCACACGCGGCGTCCGTGCAGCCGATGGGCGTCATGCCGCCCAGGGGCTCGAAGAACTCCATCGCGTACGCCAGGCCCGGCGTCACCTCCAGCGCGCCGCCGCCCGGCTTCCACTGCGCCTTCACGCGCGCCTCGTTGAAGAGGCTGAGGATGCCCGCGCCCAGCGCCGCCGTGCGCGTGCGGTCCGAGCGCGTCAGCTCGTCGCCCACCTCCACGGACAGCGTGCTCTCCTGGTTGAAGCGCAGCGCCAGGTCCGCCGCGCCCTCCAGGTGGGACGCCGCGCCGGAGCCCGCCGTAATCAGGCCCGTGTAGGCCACGTAGTCCAGGTTGCCGCGCAGCGCGACGGCCAGCTTGGGGGACGGCACGTCCAGCATCAGCCCGGGGCGGATGTGCAGCGCCAGCTCTCCGGAGAGGTCCGGGGACAGGGGGCCGGTGCCTGCCTCGCGGAAGTAGCCCACGCCGCTGTCCAGCCGCGTCTCCAGGTCCAACGTCGGGTGCAGCCGCCCGTTGCCCACCTTCAGGCCGTTGCCCCCCGGGGGCCGTCCGCCCACGAACGCCTGTGCCGACGCCGTCAGCGGCAGCAGCGCCGCGAGCGCCAGGGCCCCGAGGGCCAGACGGAATGTCCCAGGCTGCTTCATGGTGTCAGACGCGCTCCACGCGGTGGGACGGCGGGCATAGCACGCGGGTTCCCGCGCCGGAACAAACGGTCCAGGGCCGGGACCGCGGGAGGTGGAAGGAGGCCAGCCACTCAGTCCACGGGGCTCGCGGGAGGAGGCCGGACAATCAGGTCCGACGGCGGCGGGGGGCGCGTGGGATCACCCCCGGGCAGGTTGTCGGGCTCCTCCACCTCCACGAAGAGGTTCTCGTCCGTGCGGAAGGCGAGCTGGCCGATGCACTCCTCGGCCTCCGAGCGCAGTTGGCCCACCTTCTGCTGGGCGATCATCACCTTGGTGAACTCGTGCTCGCCGGGCGCCGCCTCGCTCTTGCTGACGGCCTCCTGGAGGGCCACGTCGGCCTGCTCGGAGATGCGCAGCAGGCCTTTTATCTGCGTCAGCTTCTCGTTGGCGCAGTTGAGCTTCACCACGTCCTTGGTGCGCCGCGCCTCCTCGACCTTCTCGAAGACCTGGCGGAGCGACTCGCGCATGCCGCCCAGGGCCTGCGTGCTGCGCTCCAGCTTCTGGCTGTCCGGCACGTCACCGGCCTTGTCCAGCGCGGGCGGAGCGGGGCGCTGCGGCGCCGCGGGCGACTGCGCGAGCGCCATCCCGGAGGTGACGAGTCCTCCCACGACGGCGAGCATTCCCAGGGTGCGCATTCGCCTCACGAGTCCTTCCGGCCCTTCCCAAGCTTCGAGAGTCGAGCCTAGGAGTGAGGGGGAGGGGTGTCAACGCAATGCCCCATCGCCCCGGAGTCCGGTTTTCAGAGGATGGAGTCAGTCCTGGGGGGCCAGGCGGGCGTTGGCCTCGCGCAGGCGGGCGGACAGGCTGCGCGCGATGTTCACCACGATGAAGGTGAAGCCGTCCGCGTGCGCCAGCCGGAAGGTCCGCAAGTCCTGCGCGGTGAGCTGGAGCAGCTCCACCTCGCCCAGGGCGCGCACGGTGGCGGAGCGGTGGTCCTTGTCGATGAGGCCCATCTCCCCGAAGAACTCCGGCGGGCCCAGGACGGTGAGGGGCTTCACCCCGTTGCCCGCGCTCCGGCGCACCACCTCCACCTGGCCGCGCACGATGACGAAGAGGCTGTCACCCAGGTCGCCCTCCTCGAACACCACCTCACCGTGCGCGTAGCGGTACAGCCGTGCCAGCTCCGCCAGCCGCGCGAGCTCGGCCGGGGCCAGCATCTCGAAGAGTGGGGATGTGGCGATGACTGCCAGCTTCTCCATGTGCTCCCCGCGGTTCCGGTGCCTCCGGAAGGTCCGGGAGGTCCAGCCTATTCCCCTGGCGAGAAGATGAACGGGTAGCTGACGGGGACGTCATCACTCGGTTGGAAAGGGAACTTCCAGGCGCGGATGGTGGTGATGATGCAACTGCTGACGCCCTCGGAGCGCAGGGTGGATTCCTCCACCTCCACGTTGCCGGCGCGACCGTCCGGCTTGAGGTTGAAGCGGACCATCACCCTGCCCTTGAGGGTGGGGTCGCGCTTGAGCTCCTTCTCATAGCAGCGCTGGATGGACGCCTTCATGCGCTGGATGAAGCGGGCCAGCTCCTTGGGGCTGACCTCCGAGCTGTCCACTTCCGGCACCGAGTCCGCGACCTGGGGCACCTTGACGGCCTGCTTCTGGCCGGTGTTCACGGCGCCCGCGCCGGAGGTCTGCGTGGCGCCGATGCCCGCCACCTTGCCGCCGGTGTCCCCCTGCGGGTTGGCGATGCCGTTGCCGCCACCGGAGCCCACCGCGAGCGCGCCGCCCGCCGTCGCGCCCTTGAGCGCCTCCTCCACGCTGCCCGCGCTGCTGCTGTCACCAATCAGCTTCGCGATGGCGTCCCCGCCGCCGGCGCCGGTGCCGCCCAGCAGCTTGAGGATGCCGGCGTTGCCCACCTTCTCCGCGATCTGCTGCCGGCGCTCCGCGCTGTTGGCGGGCGCGGCCGGCGAATCCGGGGAGGCGGCCTTCTTCGCGGGGGCCTTCTGCTCGTCCGGCTTCTTCTCCTCCGTGGCGGGGCCCGTGTCCTTGGGCTCCTCCTTCTTCGCGGGCTGGGGCGGGATGATGGCGCGCACGAAGCGGTCTTCCAACTGGTCCAGCTCCACCTCCGCCTCCACCGGCGCGGGCTGGGCGACGATGAGCGCCACGCTCAGCACGTAGAGCACCAGCATCGTCGCCAGGATGCCGAAGAAGACGCGGTCCACCGTGCGCCACGGGCTGGCCTTCAGCTCCGGGGGGAGGGCGGGCTTGGAGCCCTCCGCGGGCGCGGGGATGAAGTGGAAGAAGAGCGTGGCGTCCGGCAGGTCCACCTTGCCGCGGGCGCTCTCCTGCAGGGGCAAATCGAAGGTGTCGTCCGCGCGGCGGGTGGCCAGGCCCTGGGCCCGGAGCGCGTCGAAGTCCACGTCCGACGAGCCCAGGTTGACGCGGCCCTGCATGTGCTCGTCGATGATGAGGTGGAACTGCTGGCCGCGGTTCTCCAGGACCTTGAAGCGCGGCGGGCGCTCCTGGGTGGGGGGCAGGACGATGGTGTTGCGGGCGTCCTCGCCAATGGTGACGGAGTCGTGGAGCAGGTGGTGCTCTTCGACGATGCGCCCGTCCTGGATGACGCCGACGCGCAGCAGCTTGGGGCGGGTTTGAAGGGCCATGGAACTAGAACGGGTCCTGCTGCACGCTCTGGACCACCTTGGGCACGAAGCTCTCCGTGCGGTTCAGGTCGTCGAAGCTCGGCTTGGAGCGGTCGAGGAAATAGAAGGCTTCCGGCTTCTGGATGCGCCCCTCGACCTTGATGGCCTCCAGGCGGATGGCCTTGGCTGGCTTCTTCGTCGCCGGAGCCTGGGGCGCTGGCGTCGCGCCGTCCGCCGCCTTCTTCGTGGACGCGGGGTCCTCCGCCCAGGACGGGCGGGCGATGGCGACGAGCAGCAGGAGGAGGGCGGGGCGCATGGCTTCAGGTCGTGGCTACCGGACGTCTTGGGACACCTTACCCGAGGCGCCCGGCCGCGTGGCAGGGGGCCCGGGGGGCGAAGCAGGGGTCGGGTTTGCCTCGGGAGTCTTCGCGGGGGCGGCGGCTCCGGCGGCCTTCTTCAGGCCCTCCTTGCGCTCGCGCTCGCGGCGGCGGGTCTCCCGGTCGATGCCCTTCTGCGCGTCCTTGAGGTACTGCGCGGTGCGCTCGTCGGTGCCGCCCCTGGACTTGTACTGCTCCAGGAAGGCCGCGGCCTTCTGGAGGCGCTCCAGGGCGTCCATGCCGGCGGGCTCCAGGTCCAGGTGGAGCAGGCCCAGGTTGAAGTACACGTCCTTCGCGTCGGGCTGGAGCTGGAGCACGCGCTCGTACTCGGCCAGGGCGCGGGGGAAGTCGCCTTCGCCGCGGTACGCGTTGCCCAGGTTGAGGTGGGCGGCGGCGAAGTCCGGCGCGGCCTTCACGGCGGCCTCCAGCTCCCCGCGGGCGCCGGCGTAGTCCTCGCCCTCGTTGAGCAGGGTGCCCAGGTTGTTGCGCGCCTCGGCGAAGTCCGGCCGCAGCGCGATGGCCTGGCGGAAGCGCTCCAGCGCCAGGGGCCGCTCCTTGAGGCCCAGGTGCACCAGGCCCAGGGCGTTGAGGGTGGCCGCGTCCTGCGCGTCGATGGCGAGCGCGTTGCCCAGCACCATGGCGGCCAGCTCGTACTTGCCCTCGCGCGCGTACACCTGTGCGAGCACCTGCATGGCGGGCACGTGCTGCTCGCTGACCTGGAGCGCGCGGCGGGCCTCCGAGACGGCGGCGGGGTGCTTCTTCTGGAGCAGCAGGTTCAACGCCAGCGCCGTGCGGCGGGCCACCGAGTCCTGCTTCGTCAGCGCCTCGCGCAGCTCCGCCTCCAGCGACGCCGCGCGGCCGGTGCGCGCCGCCAGCCGCACCAGGCAGTCCCACGCGGCCTCCTGGTCCGGGTCCAGCGCCAGCGCCTGGCGGTAGGAGCGCTCCGCGTCCGGGAAGCGGCCCTGGCGCTCCTGCACGATGCCCAGGTTCGTCCACGCGGGGCCCAGCTTCGGGGACTTCTCCAGCAGGGCCTTGAGCGCGGTCTCCGCGATGGTCAGCTCGCCGCGCCGGGCGACCTCCACCGCGCGGGTGAAGTCCCGCTCCGGTCCCGCGAGCGACTTCGCCGCCGGCGCCAGCTCCTTCGCCTGGGGACCCGTGTCGCCAGCCTTCGCGTCGCCAGATTTCGCTGCGCCAGCCTTCGCTTCGCCAGCCTTCGGAGACGTGCTGACGGCGGTGGCGGGCCCGGCTTCCGGCCCGGTGAGCTTCGAGTCCTTGCGCGTCTGCGGACCGGAGGCGCAGGCGGACAGCCAGAGCATCAGCCCGGTGAGCGCGAACTTGCGGCCCGCGTTCATGGCGTGCCCCCTTCCGTGAGCCGGGGCGCCTTGTCCGGATCGACGCGCGCGGGCGCGGCGGGCGCGGCGAGGCTGCCCAGCAGGCCGTCCGGATACACGGCCTCCAGCGCGAGCGCGCCCCGGGCCTCCTTGAGGACCGGGTACTCCTTGGGGCGGAAGCGGTTGAGCGCCTCCAGCGTGCGGCGCGTCCACTCGTTGGAGACGCGGTTGTTGCGCGCCTCCTTGAGCGTGGCGGCGTAGCTCTCCACCGCGCGGTCCTCCAGGGCCACGGTGCGCTGCGTGAGCATGTCCTGGTACGTCAGCACCGCGTCGTCCCCCAGGCGCTTCACCTCCGGAGGCACCGGCGCGTCCAGCAGCGTGGCCGCGAAGCGCTCCAGGGCGTAGCCGCGCCGGTAGAACGACGCCAGCGACCACTCCAGTTGCTTGTACGGCAGGACCTTCGCGTACGCGGCATCCACCGCCTTCACGGCCTCGGTCTTCTTGTTGAAGCTCTTCTCCAGCGCCTTGCCGGCGCCGCTGAGCTTCAGCGCGTCGAAGCGCTGGAACTCCAGCTCGGCCAACTGGAAGCGGCTGTAGGCGGCGGCCTCCGCGGCGCGCGGCTGCGTGTCCGGCTTCAGCTTGCGGCGGTCGAAGTCATCCGCCGCGGCGGAGTACGCGCGCTGGGCCTCCTTCGCGTTGCCGCGCTTCTTCCACGCGTCGCCCAGGCGGCGCTTCGCGTCCACCACCAGCTCCACCTGGTCCGCCTTGCTGGCGAACTTGCGGACGAAGGCCTCCAGCGCCTGGATTTCGCCCCGGGTGTCGCCCTGCTTCTCCAGGATGCGGGCCGCGCGGTACTGGTTCTCCGGCGCGTTCTTCCCGTGGGGATACAGCTCCACGCAGCGCTGGAAGGCGGCGGCGGCCTCCGCGTAGCGCTGCTGTCCTTCGAGCAGCGACGCCGCGTTGTAGAGGGCGGCCTCGCGCTCCTCGGCCTTCGGGTAGTCCTTCACCAGCTTCTGGTAGCTGGTGACGGCCTTGTCGAAGTCGTAGGACTTCTGCGCGTTCAGGGCCACGCGGAACAGCGCGGTGTGCGCCCACGGCGACTTCGGATAGTCGCGGTAGATGCGCTCGTAGAGCTTCATCGCGGAGTCGAAGCGGCGCAGCTCCTCGTACGCCACCGCCGCGTTGTTGAGCGCCTTGTCCGCGAACTCGTGGCGGGGGGCCTCCTCCACCAACTGGAGGTACTTCCTGGCCGCCTCGTCGTAGCGCTTCTGCGTGGCGAGCTGGTCCGCCAGGTTGAAACGGCCGGCGAGCTTGAACTTCATCAGCTCGCGGTACTGCTCGCTGGACGGGTCCACCACCTGCGCGTTGCTGGCGAGCCGCGCGCTGACCTCCTCCACGCTCTTCCAGTCCTGGTCGATGAGGAAGGACTCGATGATGAGGTTGGTGGCGTAGCCGGCCACGGGATTGCGCGGGTACGCCTGCACCACGCGCTCGAAGCGGGGGCGGGCCTGGGCGAAGTCGTCGTGGGTGTAGAACAGCTCCGCGGCCTGGTACGCGATGCCCGGCGCGGCCTCTTCCTTCGGCAGCAGCGCCACGTACGCGTCGGACGCCTTCACGAGCGCGGCCTCCGTGGGGGCCAGGGCCACGGGCGCGTGCGCGCTGTCCTGGGGGCGCTCGCTGGCGCGCAGCGGCTTGCGCTCCGGCAGCCGGCCCGCCCTCACGTCGTCGTCCAGTTGCGCCTTCCAGGCGAGCACCGCGTTGTGCGCGGACACGTCGCGGTAGGTGTTGTCCTGGTTGGAGTCGCGCACGGCCTCGTACTCCTTCGCCGCCGCGCCGTACGCGTCCGAGTTGAAGAGGGACTCGGCGTGGAAGAAGCGCATCGCGTATGCGGTCTTGCTGCGCGGGAAGCGCTCCAGGTACGTGCCGTACGCGCGGGCCGCGGCGGCGTAGGTGGCCTTCGCCTCCGCGGCCCTGCCCTCCTTCTGGAAGGTCTGCGCCTGCTGGTGCTGGTACGCGGCGGCGGAGTAGAGGCTCTGCTCGGCGAGCGTCTGCGCGTGCGACAGCGCGTTCGGGTCGTCCTTGTTCTTCTCGTACCAGGCGCCGCCGGGCAGGTAGCTGTTGGCCAGCTTCTCCGACTCCAGCGCGTACAGGTCCATGCGCCGCTCGCGCTCGTAGGCCTGGACGATGCGCTGCTGCAGGCGGGGCGCGTCCGCGGTGAGCGGGGCGGTGGCCAGCACCTGCTGGTACGCGGCGATGGCGTCCTCGTTGCGGAGCTGGTCGAAGTAGACGTTGCCCAGCCGGCGGTACACCTCCGCCTCGTAGGGCCGGCCGCCGCGCTTCGCGAAGAGCTCACGGGCCTTCGCGATGCCGCCCCAGCTCTCGTCCGCGAGCGACAGCGCGATGTACTGGAGCGCCTCCGAGCGCAGGTCGCCTTCGTCCGCCTTGCTGCCGGACTGCTGGTGGGACTGGTAGTGGTCCAGCAGCAGCAGGAAGCTGTCCACGGACTCCTCGAACCAGTCCATCCGGTAGTACGTCCAGGCCAGCTTGTAGCGGGCCTTGTCGTAGAACCGGTGCTCCGTGTCGCGCGTGGCGGCGGTGTACGCGTCCGCGGCCTTGCGCAGCGCCTCCGGGTCGGACTCGTCCTCGAACCAGTACTCGCCGATGCGCGTCCACGCGTCGGTGGCGAAGCGGCTCTTCGGGTAGCGCGTGGTGAGCTGCTGGTAGGTGGCGAGGCTCTCCTCGTCCTTGTGCTGCTCGTTGAGGCAGTACGCCAGCAGGTACAGCGAGCCGTCGTTGAGCCGGTAGTCCGGGAAGCGCGAGAGGAGCGTGCGGTACACGCCGATGGACGGCGTGAAGTCCACCTCCGGCTCCGGAGGCAGGTCCGCGATGGCCTCGTCGGACATCGTGCGCACGCGCTCCGCGTAGTCCTTGCGCGCCAGTTGGTGCTCGTCCGCGGAGCGCTCGTAGTACAGCTCCGCCAGCCGGAACATCACGTCCGGCGTGGCGCGAGGCTCGGCCGGGTAGCGGCGCAGGAAGTCCTCCGCCCGGGCGATGGCGTCCAGCCGCTGCGTGCGCTCCTGCGACTCCAGCGCGGTGAGCGTCTTCTCGTAGGCGTTGTCGAGCGCCGAGCGCTTCTGCTGGTAGCGCCGCTCGATGAGCTGCTTCACCTCGCGGTGGAAGTCGCGCGACTCCGCCTCGTACGCCTCCAGCGCGCGGCTCACGTCGCGCAGCAGCTTCTCCTGTTCGGGCGTGTGGCCCAGGCCGTCCAGGTAGCGCGAGGCGTTGGGCGCGGGCGGTGCCGGGGTCGCGGGCAGGGCCTTCGCGGGGGGCGCGGGCGCGGAAGGGGTGGAGGACTTCTTCGCGGCCTGACTGGAGGCCTTCGGCTTCGCGGCGTGAGCGGCCAGCGGCGCCAGGGCGAGGAGGAGGGCGAGGGCAGGGCGGCGCATGGCGTCTCAGTCCCCCCCTTCCGACGTCAGGACGTCCTTGAACTCCAGCTCGAGCGCGCGCAGCGCGTCCGCCTTCTCCTTGGCGACCTTCTGGATGTTCGCGGCGTTGTCCTGCGTGCGGCTGAAGGCCACGTCCACCGTGCCGGTGTCGGCCTTGAGCACCAGGTCGTAGAACTGCTGCCGCACGCGGCGGAAGCTGTCGTAGGCGATGCGGCCCACCAGGTTGCGCGCGTCACCGGACGCGGCGGCCACCTCCTGCTCGTAGCCCTGGAGCAGCGCCTGCTCCACGCGCACCTTGTCCCGGATGGACTTCACGCGGTGCTCCAGCCGCGAGCGCAGCGCCACCCGGGCCACCGCCACCCGTCCGCGCAGCGAGTCGATGCGCGAGCGCACCGCGTGCATGCGCAACAGCACGCGGGTGTCCTCGCCGGACAGCCGGCCTTCACCGGCGCGCAGGACGCCGTGCTCCTGCTGGAGCGCGGCGGAGTAGCGGGCGCGGATGGCGGCCTCGCCCTCCAGCGACGTGTCCGTGGACTGGCGCTCGCTGGCGAGCCGGGCGCGGGTGCGGTCCAGCTCCGCCTGCAGGTCGCGCAGCGTGGCGATCTCCGCCTGGAGCTGCACCAGGAACTCGCGCTCCTCGGCGGGGTCCGCCTGCCGCTCGTCGCGCGTGTCCTCCACCCACTTGCGGATGGCGGCGGCGTTGGCGTGCAGGCTCTGCAGCTCGTAGCCCACGCGGAAGGCCTCGCGGTCCACCGCGTCCACCTTCGCCTGCATGCGGTGCCGGCGCTCCTCCAGCTCCTTGTTGGTGGTGGGCAGCGCCGCGAAGCGCAGCCGCTGGGCCTCGCGCGCGCCCTGGGCGACGAGCAGCTTCTCGCGCTCGGCGGGCGTCAGCTTCTCCTCCACCAGCGCGGCCTCCGCCTGCACCAGGGACTGCTCCACGGCGGTGAGCGCGGTGTCCACGGCCTCCGTGCGGACGTAGCCCTCCTGCAGCTCCGGGAAGGCCTCCAGCCCGCGCGCGTCCAGCGCCTCCAGGATGCGCTCCGCGATGGCCTTCGCCTCGCCCGCGCCCTGACGGCCGCTGTCCAGGTCGCCCACCATCCGCACCGCGTCCGCGACCTCCTTCTGCGTGGACGCGTACTTCAGCGCCAGCGGGGGCAGCAGCGTGCTCACGTCCAGCGAGCGCTCGTTGCGCGCGAGCAGGTTGTCGAAGTACGCGACCGGGTCCTGGTTCACGCGCAGGAGCGCGTCCACCTTGTCGCGCGCGGGCGTGAACATGCGCGCCACGCCGTCATACGTCTCCAGCGCCTCGTCGTACTGGCGCAGCTTCTGGAGCAGGTGCCCCTGGAGGATGCGCGCCTCGGGGGCGAGCTGCGAGTCCGGCGCGACGAGCAGCAGGATGTCCGTGGCGTTCTTCGCCTGCGTGAAGTCCTGCTTGCGCACGTACGTCCACGCGACCTCCAGCAGCGACTCCGGGAAGCGCTCGCTCTCGCGGGGAATCTGGCCGTAGTGGTCCAGCGCCTCGTCGTAGCGGCCCGTCTCGTACATCAGCCGGCCCAGGGACAGGAACGCGAGCTCGCGGAAGCGCTGGGCCTCCGCGTCGTCCAGGCCCGTGGACACCACGGCCTCCGGCCCGGTGCCCACGATGCGCTGGAACTCGGCGATGGCGGCCGGGTAGTCCCCGCTCTGCACGCTCAGCACGCCCAGGTGGTAGACGGCCTGCACGCGGAAGGCGCCGGGCGCCTGCGCCAGCGGGGCGAACAGCGCGCGCGAGCGCTGCTGGTGCTCCTCCGGCGTCAAGTCCTGGCGCTTGAAGGTGCCGCGCGCGTGCACGTAGGCGATGTCCGGCGACAGCACGCCGCCCGACAACTGCCGCGCCTTCTCCACGTACGCGTCGATGCCGTCGAACTGCTGGAGCCTGCCCGCCACCGCGAGGTAGCGGCTCACGGCCTCCTTGTAGCGCTGGGGCGTCAGGGGCAGGGCCAGCACGTCGCGCAGGTACACCCTCGCGCCAATGTCGTTCTTCTGCTGGTAGAGCGCGTCCGCCAGGTAGAAGACCGCCTCCGGGTAGCGCGGGTTCGCCTTGAACTCCGGGTCGCTCACCAGGTCGTAGAAGAGGACGGACGCGGCGGCCCAGTCCCCCAGCAGCGAGTACACCTCGCCCTCGGAGAAGCGCTTGAGCTGCGAGTCGGTGCTGCTGGGCTCGGGGCGCTCCGTGAACTGCGTCTCCACGAAGCGCAGCGACTGCTCCGCGGTGCGAAGCTGCGCCTCCACCGCCTCCACCGAGGCCGCGCGCGTGCTCAACGAAGCGGGCATGGGCGGCAGCGCGGCCCCCGGCTTGGAGGCCTGGGGCGCCGGAGCGGGCGCGGCCCCGAGGGACAGCGCGAGGGCCAGGGCGTGCAGCGTCGCGGTCACGGCCGTCCGCTCCTACTTCGGCTCGCTGGAGGTGGTGGCCGGCGCGGGCGTCCCCGGAGCGCCTCCCGGCTCCGAGCCAGGACCGGCGGGCCGGTTCGCGCGCGTGTCCTTGGCCACTTCAATGTCGTAGCGCACCGCGGGCCGGTCCTTCAGGTCCGTGGTGAGGCCGCCCTTCTCCACGCCCACCACGTTCACCGTGGTGACCTTTCCGGACTCCGCGTTGAAGGTGTAACTGGATTGCACCTTGAACTTGTAGCCTTCCAGGTAGCTGAACACGCCGTAGCCGCTGCCCCGGTACACCAGACGCACCGCGAGCTGGTGCTGGCCCGGCACGATGCGGCCGTTGAAGACCTCCAGCGCCTGGTGCCGGTTCAGGTCTCCCTGCGTGTCCACCTGGGTGAAGATGGGCGCGCCGTCCAGCGCGTACACCACCGACTCCAACTGGAACGCGTTGCCCATCTCGTTCTTGTGCACCAGCACCGCGCGGGCGCCGGTGGACAGCTCGCCGCCCATCACCGACTCCTGGAGCAGCAGCAGGCGCGCCTTGGAGCGGTAGATCTTCTCCTTCAGGTCGACGACCTGCTCCTCCAGCGTCTTCACGCGCGTCGTGAAGGCCTCGTCCGCCGTCTGGTCGCCCGCGGGGGCCTGCGCGGCGGGGGCCTGCGGCGTGCCCGCGGCGGCGGGGGGAGGCGGGGAAGCAGGGGAGGGGGACGCACCTTGCGCGAGCACCGGCCCGGACAGGCCAGCGCTCAGGAGCGCGAGGAGACGGAGGGTGGCGGATGCGACGCGCACGGTACGACCTCGGAAGGCGGCTCTGCCCGACGGCACGAGGTCATACCATCCTTTGCCGGGGGCTGCCCGGTGGGGGCCAGCCCGCCGGGCAGGGAAGCAGGCGGAGTGTCAACCGCCCTTGCGCAGCTCGGTGAGGACCAGCTTGGCCACGGCCTTGAGCGTGTCGAACACGCCCACGCCCGTGGGCGCCACGGCCTGGTACTCCGGGATGTTCCGCGGGTTGAGCGCCTTGCGCATCTCCTCCACGGTCACCGCGTTGGGCAGGTCGCGCTTGTTGTACTGCACGACGTACGGAATCTTGTTCAGGTCGTAGCCCTGCTCCGCCAGGTTGATGCGCAGGTTCTCCAACGACTCCATGTTGGCTTCCATGCGCTCGATCTGGCTGTCGGCGACGAACACCACGCCGTCCACGCCCTTCAAGATGAGCTTGCGGCTGGCGTCGTAGAACACCTGGCCGGGCACCGTGTAGAGGTGGAAGCGCGTCTTGAAGCCGCGGATCTCACCGAGCGACAGCGGCAGGAAGTCGAAGAAGAGCGTGCGGTCCGTCTCCGTGGAGAGCGAGATCAGCTTGCCCTTCGTGTCCGCCGCGGTCTTGTTGTAGATGTACTGAAGGTTGGTCGTCTTCCCGCAGAGTCCCGGCCCGTAATAGACAATCTTGCAGTTGATTTCGCGGGATGAGTAATTGATGAAGGACATGGCTTCCCGGGTTACTCGCTGAAGAGGTTGTCGATATCGTCGTCGGAGATCTCGGCGAACGGCGAACCGGCTCCGGGGCTGTCGGTCTTCTTCACGAGGCTTTCGAAGATCTTCGTCAGCTCGTCGCTGGCCTTCTTGATGCGCAGGCGCACCAGACCCAGGCTCGTGCGGTTGTCGAAGATGACGACCAGCACCACCCGGCTGCCGACGATGGTCATGTAGAGGCTGTCCTTCGCCCCTTCATGGAACTGGTTGGGGAACTCGTTCTCCCCGATGAGCTTCGCGAGTCCGCCCATGGCGGCCACGTTGCCGGCCGTCAGCGACGCGAGCGACGTGGTGTCGATGTTCTGCGTCTGGCCGGCCGAGGAGATGAGCTGGCCGTTCTTGTCGACGAGGAAGACCACCTTCGCGTTCGCGTCCTTGGTGAGCCGGTCGCAAACGGCGTTGATCTTGGTGAACTCCTCTTCGTACATCACCAGTTGCGTGCCCATGGGCGTATGCGCTCCTCAGCGTTCGCTCGCCCCGCGCACGGCGGCGCTCCGATGTTTCTGGAGTGAATCCCGGAGGTTAGACGAGGCGCTACCGACCGCCGTCATGCTTAGCAAAGCAGTTCCACTCCAGCAAGAAGCCAGCCGTGATCCGCGCCGCTTCTTGAAGGAATGACGGCTTCGCGGGTTGGGACACCTGCCCACCTTCTCTATACTCTCCCGGGCCTTGCGTCGCCCGAGCCCCCTCACCGACATCCTCCCGCGCCTCGTCGTCCTCGTCCTGGCGCTCGCCTGTACCGGGGCCGCCCGTGCGCAGGCCCCCGAGTCCGAGCGCGCCTCGCTGCGCCTTCGTTACGGGCTGTCCTCCCGGCAGGGTGAGCAGGTGGATGTAGGGCCGGGGCTCACCTACTCGGGGCTGACGCCGAACGACGTGGCGCTGACGTTGATGGGCTGGGCGGGCGAGCACCTGGGCGGCCAGGTGGAGCTCCAGCGCGAGGCGTTCGAGCTGCGGGATGCCTCTTCGCGCGTGACGGGTGGAAGCCTGGTGCGCGGCTCGGTGGGGCCGCGCGGGCGCCTGTCGCTGGGGCCGGTGCGGCTGGAGCTGGGGGCGGGCTACGGCTTCGCGCAGTTGCCGCTGTTCGGCGGGTTCACGTACGCGCCGGTGCTGCAGCGGGGCGTGCGGCACGCGGCGCTGTTCGCCGGGAGGGTGCTGGTGGCGCTGCCGGCGCGGCTTCAACTGGAGGCGCGGGGCGAGGTGCCGCTGACGCTCTCCGCGCACGCGGCGGACGGGCTGAAGGCGTCGTCGTCCGGCTACGTGGTGGGCGCGGCGCTCTCGTACCCGGTGATGCGCCGGGACGGCTGGACGGGGCGGCTGCTGCTGGACGTGCAGCAGGCGCACGACACGATGGAGCTGGAGGACAGCGGCCTGCGCTCCGAGCAGCGCATGCGCCGCGTCGGCCTGGGCTTCGAGGTGGCGTTGGGACCGGCGCCGAGAATCATCGAGTGCCCGGTGCATGGATATGTCCCCATCCAGGTGGTGGACGCGGACACGGGGGCACCCCTGGTGGGTGCGCGGGTGCGCGTGCCCTCGTTGCTGCAACCGGGGATGACCGAGGAGAAGGTGACGGACGCGCAGGGGCGGGTGACGGTGAATCTCCCCACCGGGGAGCAATCCGCGCAGGTGAGCCTGGAGGGCTATGACTCCACGACGGAACGCACCACCGTCGCGTTCATCGAGAACCCAGGTCTGGCGATCCGGCTCCATAAGAACGCGCCGAAGACGGGCTCGCTCAAGGTGAAGGTGGTGCAGGGCAAGAACAGCGCGCCGGTTCCGGACGTGCAGGTCGTCTCCGGCGCCGCGCGGCTGCGCACGGACACGGCTGGCGAGCTGCTGCTCGAAGGGCTGGAGCCGGGGCCCGTGGTGGTGGCGATGTCCGCGCCGGGCTTCCGCTCCACGGAAGAAGCCGCGGTGGTGGTTGCGGGGCAGACGTCGGAGCTGGTGGTGGTGCTGTCGCAGGACCGCAAGGGCGAGCTGGCCACCCTGGTGGGCCAGGTGCGCAGCGCGCGCAGCGGCAAGCCGCTGGTGGCGACGGTGACGATTCCCCAGGCGAAGGTGCGCACGCGCACGGACAAGAGCGGCGCCTTCACCGCGCGCGTCCGCGGCGGCACGTACCGCATCACCCTGTCCGCGGCCGGGCACCGGACCCAGACGAAGACGGTCACCGTGCGCGAAGGCGAGCAGGCGATTCTCAACGTGGATCTGTTCCCGAGGGGCCGGTGAGTCGCGCGGCGGTGCCGCGACGCGCCCGTCCGTCGTCGTCGAGGTATCAGTGAGTCCTGTCCGCATCCTGGCGCTGTCGCTGCTCGTCCTCCTCTCCGGCTGCTCGGGGTGTGAACGCGAGGAGGCGCCGAAACCCCCGCCGGTGGTGGAGGTGGACGCGGGGGCCGTCGTCCCCATTGGACGCCTGGAGGGGCTCTCCGGTGACGTGCGCCTGGAGCGCGGCGGCAAGGTGGGCCCGGCGGTGGAGGGGCCGCTGCTCGCGGGCGACGCGGTGGAGACGGGTGAGAGCGGCTCCGCGACGGTGCGCTTCCCGGGCGACCGGACGGTGGAGGTGGGCAGCGAGGGCCGGTTCGCGGTGGGCTCGGACGCGACGGGCATCGTGATGAAGGTGGAGCGCGGCATCGTGCTGTCGCGCGTGCCCGCGGGCGGGAAGCCGGACAGCGCGGGCTCCAAGGTGACGTTGAACATCCTCACCCCCTTCGGCCTCACGCGCGTGGGGCAAGAGCCCTCGGAGGTGAAGGTCGCGGTGGCGGAGGACTCGGCGCGGGTGGAGGTGAAGCTGGGTGCCATCGAGCTGGTCTCCAAGGACGGCAAGACGCTGCGCGCGGCCCAGGGCGACGCGGTGGACCTGACCCGCGAGCGCGCGCAGGTGACGCCCTCGGCCCCGCGCGTCGTGGAGCTGGCGCCCATCCCGGTGACGGTGCGCGCGACCTCCGGTGTCACGGAGGTGAAGGCGAAGGACACGGGCCGCTGGCGCAAGGTGCGCCGCGAGGGCGAGGTGCTGGCCTTCGGCGACGGCGTGCGGACGAAGGGCGGCGAGGCGGTGCTGTCCCTCAAGGACAGCGGCACGGTGCTGACGCTCGCTCCGGGCGCGGAGGCGGTGCTGGAGAGCGCGGGACAGCAGGGCACCATCGACGAGGCGCGCGTCAACCTGCTCCAGGGCCTGTTGGCCGTGCAGCTCGCCATGGGGCGTGAGAGCCGCGTGGTGCTGCCGGAGATGACGGTGGAGTCGGGGAGCGGCGCGCGGCTGGAGATCCGCCGCACGAACGCGGGCATGCAGGTGGCGGCGCACACCGGCGACGTGACGCTGCGGCGGGGCGAGGCGCGGCAGGAGCTGCGCGCGGGCGAGCGCGCCACCGTGGGCACGGACGGCAACGCGAAGGTGGAGCCGCTGGAGGAGGCGGCGGTCGCGGTGGGCCCGGGCGAGGGCACGGAGGTCTTCCACCGGGGCCTCGCGGAGGTGGCGCTCACCTGGGAGGGCCAGGGCGACGCGGTGGTGGAGGCGGCGCAGGACGCGGCCTTCAAGCGCCCGGTGCTCTGGGGCCGCGTGCACCGCGCCTCCGTCAACGTGTCCGCGCTGGCCCGGGGCACGTTGTACTGGCGGGCGCGCAAGGAGGACGGCACGCAGGTGGCCGCGGGCAGCATCCACTTCGCGCCGGAGTCCCCCACCAGCTCGCTGGCGCGCGTGCGCAACGTGGTGCCCGAGGGGCCGGAGAAGACGACCATCTTCTACCAGGACAAACCCCCGGCGGTGACGTTCACCTACGGCGAGGAACCGCAGGCCCGTAGCTATCGCGTGGCGGTGTACAAGGCGGGCTCGTTGGCGACGCCCGTGGTGCAGCGCACGGTGTCGGAGACGCGCGCGGCGCTGGAGGCGGGACAGTTGGGGGAGGGCAGCTACCTGTGGTCCGTCACGCCGCTGTCGCAGGCGGGCGCGGCCCTCAAGGGCGGGCGGATGAACAAGCTGGAGCTCGTCTATGACAACTCGGTGGTGGGGCTGGTGGTGGACAGCCCGCGCCAGGGTGGGCCGGCGGCGGAGAAGGTGCGGGCCTCCGGTGTCGCGCCCGTGAATGCCCGCCTGTCCATCAACGGACGGGCCGTGCCCCTGGACGCCAAGCACCGCTTCGATACATGGGTGGCCCCCATGGGAATGCCCCCCCTGCTGGTGTTTAAGATGACGCGCCCCGGTGCCCCAGACGTACTCACGGTGCGCACCCTGAAACCGCGAGGACCTTGAGGGATGGCACAGCCCAACGTTCCCATTCCGGATCCCGCCGGCGCGTCCACCGCCACGCTCCTCCAGCCCTACGGGCAGTACGTCCTCGTGCGCAAGCTGGCCGAGGGCGGCATGGCGGAGATCTTCCTCGCCAAGCTGCTGGGCGCGGACGGCTTCGAGCGCAACGTGGTGCTCAAGCGGATGCTGCCGACGCTGTCGGCCATCCCGGACTTCGTGGAGATGTTCCGCGACGAGGCGCGGCTGGCGGCGAAGCTGTCACATCCGCACATCGTGCAGATCCACGAGCTGGGCTTCACGGAGGGCTGCTACTACATCTGCATGGAGTACCTCGCGGGCGAGGACTTCTCCACGACGCTGCGGCTCGCGGGCCGGCGCCGGCAGTACGTGCCGCTGCCGATGGTGCTGCGGGTGCTCATCGACGCGGCGCGGGGCCTACACTTCGCGCACGCCTTCACGAACGAGCAGGGCCAGCCGCTGAACGTGGTGCACCGGGACGTGTCGCCGTCCAACCTGTACGTGACGTACCAGGGCCAGGTGAAGGTGCTGGACTTCGGCATCGCCAAGGCCGAGTCGCGGCTGGTGCAGACGCGCACGGGCGTGGTGAAGGGCAAGTACATCTACATGGCGCCGGAGCAGGCGCAGGGGAAGGAGGTCGACCCGCGCGCGGACGTCTTCTCCCTGGGCGTCAGCCTCTACGAGGCCGTCACGCACGTGCGGCCCTTCTCCCGCGAGAACGACCTGGCGGTGCTCAACGCGCTGCTCCAGGGCGAGTTCGAGAAGCCGCGCGCGCTGAGGGCGGACCTGCCGCAGGGCCTGGAGGACATCATCCTCAAGGCCATGGCCTTCAAGCCGGAGGACCGGTACGCGACGGCGGAGGACTTCGCGGTCGCGCTGGAGGCCTTCGCCTCGGACCTCCAGGGCGGGGCCGCGAGCGCCCCGGCGCTGGGCACGTTCCTGCGCAACCACTTTGGCGAGGAGCGCGTCGCGGAGAAGACGCGCATCCCCACGATGGCCACGCTCACCGCGGCGCGTCCGGCGGACCCCGAGTTCGCGGCGATTGCCTCCGCTGTCTCCGGCGCTGGGACGAACACGTACGGGCAGCAGGTGTCCCGTCCGAGCGGCACGGGCGTGCGGGCGCTGACCGCGCAGAACCGGGCGGCCCCCGCGCAGGCGCAGGCTCCCGAGCCGGAGGTCCTGCCGAGCGCGCCCGTGGCGAAGCCCGCGTCCCGGCGCTGGCTCCTGGGCGTGGTGGGCGGCCTGGGGCTGGTGGCCGCGGGCGTGGCGTTCGTCGTCGCGCGGCCCGGTGGCACCGCGGCGAACGTGACGCCTCCGCCTGCGGTGCAGCAGGCCGTCGCGCCCGTGGCCCACAGCGGGACTCCGGCGGGCACGCAGACTCCCCCGGTCGCGGCGCAGGGGGCTCCGGCCCCGGGGCCTGAAGGGACCCCGCCTGGCGACGTTCAGGGCACCGTGCGGGACGACCCGCCGGGCGGCGACGCGGTGGCGGCGTCCGTGACGGATTCGCCCCCCGTGGACGACGGGGCGGAGGACACGTCCCCCCGCAGGGTGACGAAGCGGCCGGCGGCGAAGGAGCCGGTGTCGCTGGGCATCGACGACATCCAGCGCGTGGTGTCCGGCGGCCGCTCGAAGATCACCGGCTGCTTCGAGCGCTACAAGTCCGACCTGCCGGCGGCCTCGGGCGAGGTGCAGGTGGAGCTCACCATCGTGTCATCCGGCAAGGTGCGCGCGGGCACGCGCGGGCCGCTGGCGTCCACGGCGGTGGGCCGCTGCCTGGAGACGCAGGCCCAGAGCCTGCGCTTCCCGGTGCACCGCGACCAGGAGGTCACGGTGTTGATGCCGTTCTCGTGGAAGGTGACGCAGTAGCCCGCGCCGTCACAGGTCGCGGCGGGCGGACAGCGCCTTGGCGAGCGTGGCCTGGTCCGCGAACTCCAGGTCGCCGCCCATGGGCAGGCCCTGCGCGATGCGCGTCACCCGCAGGCCCATCGGCTTGAGCAGGCGCGTGAGGTAGAGCGCGGTGGCCTCGCCCTCGATGTCCGGGTTGGTGGCGAGGATGATCTCCTCCACCCGGCTGTCGTTGAGGCGGTGCAGCAGTTCCTTGATGCGCAACTGCTCCGGGCCCACGCCTTCCAGCGGGGACAGCACGCCGTGCAGCACGTGGTAGCGGCCCTTGAACTCGCGGGTGCGCTCCAGCGCCATCAGGTCGGAGTAGGTCTCCACGACGCACAGGGCGCGCTCGTCGCGGCGGTTGTCGCGACAGAAGCCGCACAGCTCCGAGTCGGTGAGGGAGAAACAGCGCACGCACAGGTGCACCTTCTCCTTCACCTCGCGGATGGCCTGCGAGAGGTCGACGGCGAACTCGCCCGGCGCCCGCAGGATGTGGAACGCGAGGCGCTGGGCGGTCTTCTCACCAATGCCCGGCAGCTTCGCGAGCTGGGCGACCAGGCGATTCAGCGGATCGGGGGTCATCCGTCTTTAATTAATGCCGGGGATCTTCACGCCGCCGGAGATCTTCGCCAGCTCCGCGTTCATGTGCTGACGGCTGCTCGCCAGGGCAGTGTTCACGGCGGCGGTGATGAGGTCCTCGAGCATCCCCGGGTCGTTGGGGTCGATGGCGCTCTTGTCGATCTTGATGCTGCGGATCTCCTGCACGCAGTTGGCGACGACCGTCACGCGGCCCTCGCCGGACGTCGCCTCGACGGTCTCTTCCGCCAACTGCTTCTTCCGCTCCTCGATCTTCTCGGTGAGCTTGTTCGCCTGCCGGATGAAGTAGTTCAGGTCGATGCCGGGCATGTGCTTCCTCGGTCCCCGGTCGTGGGAGCGCGGGGCCGCCATGGCGCCGCTCGGGGCAGGGACGTTGGCGCGCACCCTAGCGGGGCCGGGAGGCGTTGTCAGTCGTCAGGAGCGGCGGGGATGTCCGGGAGGTTGGCCGGTGGCCGCTCGGGCTCGTAGACCTGGATGTGTTCGATTTCGCCGCCCAGCATCTTGAGGATGGCCCGCACGGACGCGTGGGAGCGCACCTTGCCCTCGGTGGTCTTCTCGTGGGTGTTTCGGGTCTGGGTGTCCACCTCGGAGAGGCTCAAGCCCATGCCGCCCGGGAGGACGTCCTGGATCTGAGGCACGTCCGTGATGGTGAGCTTCACGGCGCGGCCGAAGTGCGACGCGAGCGCCGCGTCCACGGTGGCCTTGCCCCCGGGCGACACCACGGCGGCCTTGTGGAAGGCGGCGGAGGGCGGGAAGCCCAGGATGATTTCGCCCGCCTTCATGGACTGGAGGCGGCCATTGGCGAGCGCCGTGCCGTGGCGCACGGACGTGGACTTCACGGTCTCCACGGCGGCGCGCCAGCGCTCGGGCAGGGAGCGGTTGGGGTTGTCGCGGCTGGTGGCGACGGGCGCCATCGCGGGCGGCGGCTCGGGCTCTGGCGGCTCCGGTTCGGGGGCGGCGGGCTCCGCGACGGGGATGCACTCGCCGGAGGCACAGCCTTCGGCGGAGCCCTCTTCCGGGAACATGCGCTCGTCCGCGTCCTCGTCGCCGTGGGGCGGAGGCTCGGGCGGGGCCACGGGCTCCGGCTTGCGCATGTTGGTGATGCGCACGGTGGGCGTGGCGGGTTCGGGCGCGCGCGCCGCGGGCGTGGGAACGGGAGCAGGGGGCTGGGCGCCGCCGTTGCGGAGGAAGGAGAGGGGACGGGCCGCGGACGGAGGCAGGTCGTCCATGACGACGCCCGGGGCCGCAGGGGCCTCCATCGCGGGGGCCGCGCCGCCGCCGTTGCGCAGGAAGGACAGCGGGCGCGAGGCGGACGGAGACAGGTCGTCCATCACCACCGGCGCGGGAGGCGCGGCGGCGGGGGTGGGAACGGGGCCGCTGGCGCCGCCCCCATTGCGAAGGAAGGAGAGGGGACGGGCCGCCGAGGGGGACAGGCCCTCCATCAGCGCGGCCGGAGGCGTCCGGGTGGCCACGGCGGACGCACCGGCCGGCTCACCGCGAGAGGGAAGCGCAGGCGCTTCGCCCGGAGCTCCGTGTGAGGCGGTGGCCCCCGCGTGCGGGGATGCGCCGCGAGCCTCGAAGGGCTGCGGCATTGGCCCCGTGGACGCGTCCTGCGCCCCGAAGGGACGGGGGCTCGCACCCGCATGGGCCGAGGGGCCCGGTGCCTCGCGGGAGTGCCCGTTGGACGCCGGGGGCATCGGAGCACGCGCGTCGTCGAAGGGCCTGACGGTGGCCCCCGCGTGCGCGGACGGGCCTTGCGCTTCGAATGGACGCGACGAGACCTCCCCCTGCGCGTCGAACGGACGCGGCAGGGCGCCCGTCTGCGCGGGAGGACCTTCGACGGGACGCGCTGCTACGGGCGCGGGCGCGCGGACTTCGGCCTGGACGTCAGACGCGAAAGTTCGCGGGACCGGAGCGACCTCCTGGCGCTCCGGTCGTGTTCTTCGCGCCTTCCGCGCCAAGGCCCGCCGACAGCCGCTCCACGCGGGCCAGCAGGTCGGGAATCGAACCGGCCGGGGACAACTGGATGGCCTTGAGCAGCGCCATCTCCAGCGCCAGCCGGGGCTGCGCCGCTCGCGACACGTCCCAGATGCAGCCGTGCACGATGTCGAACAGCCGCGACAACTGCGCCGTGTCCGCTTCCTTCGCCAGCGCCAGGAGCGCCTTCTGCTCGGACTCCGCCAGCTCCGCGGGCGCCTCCCCCAGCGACTTCGTCACGAAGAGGTGCCGCAACTGCAGCGCCAGCTCCTCCGCCAGCCGCTTCAGGTCCAGGCCCCGGTTGAACACCTCGTCCACCCGGCCCAGCACGCGCTTCGCGTCCTTGCGGACCAGCGCCTCCGCGAAGTCCTGCACCACCGTGCGGTCGATGGCGCCCATCGCCTCCGCGACGGCCTCGTCCGTGGGGTTGGGGCCGCACGACGCCAGGATCTGATCCAACAGGCTCAGCGCGTCGCGCATGCCGCCTTCGGACTGGCGCACCACCAGCGACAGCGACTGCTCGGAGATGCCCGCGCCCTCCGCCTGGCAGATCTCCTTCAACCGCTGGAGCATCCGCGCCGCGGAGATGCGCCGGAAGTTGTGGCGCTGGCAGCGCGACAGGATGGTGTCCGGCAGCTTGTGCGCCTCCGTCGTCGCGAAGATGAACTTCACGTGACCGGGCGGCTCCTCCAGCGTCTTCAGCAGCGCGTTGAACGCCGCGCCAGAGAGCATGTGGACTTCGTCGATGATGTAGATCTTGTGGCGGTCGCGCTGCGGCAGGTACTTCGCGTTCTCGCGAATCTCGCGCACGTTCTCGACGCCGTTGTTGGACGCACCGTCGATCTCCGCCACGTCCACGCTGGTGCCGGCGGTGATTTCGGTGCACGCCCGGCAGGTGCCGCACGGGGTCGCCGTGGGGCCCTGCTCGCAGTTGAGCGCCTTGGCGAGCAGGCGGGCGGCCGTCGTCTTGCCCACCCCTCGAGGACCGCAGAACAGGTACGCGTGCGCGACCCGGTCCATCTTGATGGCGTTCCCGATGGTCCGGACCACGTGCTCCTGGCCGGTCATGTCATCGAACTTCTGCGGGCGCCATTTGCGGGCGAGGACGAGGTAGCTCATGGGGACAACCATCTAAACACGGCGGGCAAAAGGATCCATGGAACGTCCATTCCGCCCGCCGTGAGACGCACTCCGTCTCAGCGTCCGAGCGCCTGTAGCACCACGTTGGCCGCGTTGTGCCCGGCCGCGCCGATGACGCTTCCGGCGGGGTGGCAGCCCGCGCTGCAGAAGTAGAGCCCCTGCACCGGCGTCTCATAGGGCAGCCGGTCGGTGAACCCGCGCTTGTTGTCCACATGATGGATGTGGCCGCGGGTGATGCCGAAGTGGGACTCAATCTTCGGCGGCGTGAGCGCGAAGTACTCCTGCACCAGGTCGCTGGTGCCGGGCGCGAAGCGGTCGCAGATGGACAACAGATGCTTCACGTAGCGCGCCTCCTCCTTCTCCCAGGTGGTGCCCTCCAGCTTCTCCGGCACCCACTCCACGAAGAGGGCGGAGTTGTGGTGGCCCTCCGCATCCTTCAGCGACGGGTCCACCGTGGTGTGCACGTACCACTCGATGGAGGGGAACTCCGCCAGCCGGCCCGCCTTCGCCTCCTTGTAGCCGTGCGCCAGCGCCCCCAGCACGTCGTCCCCCTGGGGCAGCAGGTGGATGGTGGGCCCGAACTGGCCCCGGTCCTCCGGCAGGCAGGTGAAGGTGGGCAGCGATTTGAGGCACAGGTTCACCTTCAGCGTGGTGCCCGGCGCGGACAGCCCGTCCACCATGCTCCGGTAGTCCGGGTTCAGCGCCTTCGAGTCCACCAGCTTCAGCGTGCGGAACGGGTCCGCGTTGGAGACCACGACCTTCGCGGACAGCTCCTCGCCGTTCTCCAGCACCACGCCCTTCACCACGCCGCCGTCCACGCGCACCGACGCCACCTTCGCGTTCGTGCGCAACTGGGCGCCGTGCTTGCGCGCGAGCTGCGCGATGCGCTGGGTGACGGTGCCCATGCCGCCTTCGACGATCATCCACGTGCCGCCGCTGCCCGGCAGCCGGCAGAGGTTGTGCACCAGCAGGTTCATGCCCGTGCCCGGCGTGTCATAGCCGCCGTCCAGGCCGGAGAACGCATCGGTGACGGCGTACATCGCCTTCACGAAGTCGGACTTGTAGCCGAAGCGCTCCAGGTACTCGCGCGCCGTGCCGCGACACAGCCGGATGAAGTGCTGGCGCAGGGCAGGGCGCACGTACCGCTCCGCCGTCTCCTCCAGCGACAGGGGCGGCAAAAGCCACGCGGGCGCCAGGTCCTCGCGCAGCGCCGCCAGCTCCGTGTTCATGGCGACGTGGGCGTTCCAGTCCGCCTCGGAGAAGAACTCGCGGAACTGCCGCTCCAGCTCCCGCTCATCCGAGCCGAAGAGCAGGTAGCGCTTGTCCATCGTGGGCAGGAAGTAGTGCGGGTCGCGGCGCTTGAGGGGCAGCTCCAACTGGAGCTCCTGGAGCAGCTCCGGCGGCATCAGCCCCAGGAGGTACGCGCCCGTGGAGACGCCCAGCTTCGGGGCCGTGCGGAACGGGTACTCCGTCTTGCACGCGCCGCCCACCTGGTCCTTCTCCTCCAGCACGGTGACCGACAGGCCCCGGCGCGCGAGCATCGCCGCCGCGACAAGTCCGTTGTGGCCCGCGCCCACCACGATGACGTCTGGCATGGTCTTCCTCCTTGGGGAAAAGGCCGTTCCTAGCCGAGCCCTGGCCTCCCCGACAAACACCGTGCGTCTTGCGCCGGACGTCAGGGCCGGAAAGAGTCGCGCCCGCCCCGTGAACGCCCCTCCCTCCGACGCGCCCCCGGCCCCCGTCCCTCCCCAGGCCCCATTGGAGGTCCCGGTCCCCGTAAGGACGGGCCCGCCCGGTGCCTTGCGTGCGCTGGGGCTCCTCGCGGTGGCGCTGGTGCCGTACGTCCTCGCGGTGAGCGAGCTGGGGCGCATCCACCCGGACGAGGTGTTCCAGGCGCTGGAGCCCGCGTACTGGCGCGTGCACGGCTACGGCGTGCTGGCCTGGGAGTGGCGCGAGGGCCTGCGCAACTGGGCCGTCCCCGGCGTGCTGGCCGCCTTCCTCAAGGTGGCGCACGGGCTCGGCGTCACCGACCCGCGCGTCTACCGGGGCGTGGTGGCGCTGCCCCAGTTCGCCCTGCACGCCTGGAGCCTGTGGGCCGTGTACCGCTTCGCGGAGCGCCGGGCGGGCCCGTGGGGTGGGGCGCTCGCGGTGCTGCTCGTGGGGCTGAGCGCACCGGTGCTCCTCTTCGCCGGACGCACCCTGTCGGAGTCCTTCTCCGCGTCCTTCCTCCTGGTGGCCATGGAGGCCCTGGACCGGCCGGACACCGGCGCGGACGCGCGCGTGCGCCGGGCCGGGCTCCTGGGGGGCATGGCCCTGGGGCTCGCCGTGGTGACGCGCTACCCGTCCGCCCTCTTCGTGGTGGCCGCGCTCCTGTGGCTGGCCGCCGCCCGGAGGTGGCGCCTGCTCGGCTTCACCTGCGTGGGAGGCGCGGCGGTGGCGGCGGGCCTGGGCCTGCTCGACCAGGCCACCTGGGGCGCGCCGTTCCACTCGTTCCGGGCCTACGTGGACTACAACCTGCTCTCCGGGAAGGCCGCCGCCGCGTTCGGCGCCTCACCGGCGGACTTCTACTGGGGGCCGCTGCTCCAGGCCATCCCCCTCTGGGCCTGGGCCGCCGTGCCCTTGTCGCTGGCCCCCCTGGTGCGCTTTCGCGCGCTGTCCCTGCCGCTCACCTGCGCGGCCGTCTACACCGCCGTCCTCCTGGCCACGCCGCACAAGGAGGAGCGCTTCCTCTACCCGGGGCTGGTGGTGGCGCTGCTCGCGGCGGCGTCCCAGGTGGCCGCGTCCATCACCGCGCTCTCCCGGCCGGGCCCGAGGAACGGGGCGGCGGTGCTCGCGCTGGCCCTGGGCTTCGTGCACGGCCGCGGCTTTCCCTCCAGCGACCTGCGCGCGGACCAGTTCCGCGCCATCGTCCGGGCCACGCGGGGGGACGCGACGGGGCTGCTCATCGTCAACGAGGGGCTGTGGGGCTCCGGGGGCTTCTTCTACATCGGCAAGAACATCCCCTGGCGCACCTGCGACTGGCCCCGGGACGCGGCCTTCCAGGCCTCCATCCGCGACCGCGCCTTCAACCGCGCCGTCACCTTCGAGGGCCGGGCCCTGCTGGAGCTCCAGGCGGCCGGCTTCCGCGTCGTCCGCGAGGTGGGGCGCGAAACCATCCTCGTCCGGGACTGAAACAGGGCGGCGGACGGGCAGGGGAGGGCAAGCCCGCAAAGCCGAAGCGCCGGCATCCCCGGAGGGATGTCGGCGCTTCAGGTGAGACAGAACGGCCGGGACACACGCGGAAGTACGCTACCGTTGCTTCCTTCCGGACCTGGCGGGGTTCGCGCCCCCACGTTGTCCCGACCACAAAATCCGTGCTGCTGCTTCGAAAATAACAACGGAGAGGGTGGGATTCGAACCCACGATACCCTTTCAGATATACACGCGTTCCAGGCGTGCGCCTTCAACCGCTCGGCCACCTCTCCAGAGACTTTGGAGCGGAGAGCGTAGGATTCGAACCTACGGTACCGTTGCCGGTACGCCTGATTTCGAGTCAGGTGCCTTCGACCACTCGGCCAGCTCTCCAGAATATTCAGTTTTCGCGTCGCTTCGCGCGCAAGCGCTCGAAGAACGTCTTGAGAAGCTGGCGACTCTCTTCCGCCAGGATGCCGCTTGTGACCTGAAGCCGGTGGTTGTGCCGGGGCTCTTCCACCAGGTTGTACAGCGAGCCGACCGCACCCGCTTTCGGGTCCATTGTACCAAAGACGAGTCGGGTGACACGAGACTGCACCAGCGCACCGGCGCACATGGCACACGGCTCCAGCGTCACGTAGAGGGTCACCCCGGAGAGCCGCCACGCATCGCGTGCTTTCGCGGCGGCGGCGAGGGCAATCATTTCGGCGTGGGCGAAGGGGTTCCGGTCGCATTCGCGGCGGTTGAAACCCGTGCCCACGACGTTGCCGTCGAGCACCGCCACCGCACCAACCGGTACTTCCCCGAGTGAAGCCGCTTCCCGCGCGAGCTCTAAAGCCTGCTGCATGAAAGCGATGTCGTCACTCATGAGACGTGCGCGCCAAAGAAGAAGTGCGCTCCCTGGAGGATTCGAACCTCCGGCCTTCGGATTCGTAGTCCGACGCTCTATCCAGCTGAGCTAAGGGAGCATTTCTTCCGGCTGCTGCTTTACATCAAGTGGCGGAGAGAGAGGGATTCGAACCCTCGATACCCTTTCGAGTATGCAGGTTTAGCAAACCTGTGCCTTCAGCCTCTCGGCCATCTCTCCAACTCTTCTCTGTCAAAGAACCACGAAACTCAAGCTCAAAATCGGAGGCGGTAGGATTCGAACCTACGGAAGGCTTTCACCTTCTGCGGTTTTCAAGACCGCTGCCTTCAACCGCTCGGCCACGCCTCCACAGCAGGTGCCGCTCGGTTCCCGGCGGGCCAACCGCGCCCGTGGGGCCGCCCTTCTACATCATTTCTTCCGCGTGGCAAGCGAGATGTTGGCCCCTTTTTTACGTCCGGGGCCCCATCGGCCTGACTACAGGGGGCGCAGCTCCTTCAGCCCGCCCATGTACGGCACCAACGCCTCCGGGATGGCGACGCTTCCGTCCTCCCGCTGGTAGTTCTCCAGGATGGCGATGCTCGTGCGCCCCACGGCCAGCCCGCTGCCGTTGAGGGTGTGCACCATCTGGGGCTTGTCCCCCTTCTGGGGGCGGAAGCGGATCTTCGCGCGGCGGGCCTGGAAGTCGCCGCAGTCCGAGCAGGACGAAATCTCCCGGTACGCGCCCTGGCCGGGCAGCCAGACCTCGATGTCGTAGGTCTTGCGCGCGCCGAAGCCCATGTCCCCGGTGCACAGGAGCATCACGCGGTGGTGCAGCCCCAGCCGGCGGAGGATGTCGCACGCGTCGTCCGTCATGGCCTCCAGTTCCTCCAGGCTCCTGTCCGGCTGGGAGAACTTCACGAGCTCCACCTTGTGGAACTGGTGCTGGCGGATGAGGCCGCGCGTGTCGCGCCCCGCGGCGCCGGCCTCCGCGCGGAAGCAGGGGCTGAAGGCGCAGTAGCGGATGGGGAGCTGCTCGCCCTCCAGGATTTCGTCCGCGTGGTAGTTCGTCACGGGGACTTCCGCCGTGGGGATGAGGAAGCGCTCGGGGTCGCCGGACGTCTTGAAGGCGTCGTCCTCGAACTTGGGCAACTGGCCGGTGCCCATCATCGTCTCGCGCAGCACCAGGTAGGGCGGGAGCAGCTCCGTGTAGCCCTTGGAGGTGTGCACGTCGATCATGAACGTGACGAGCGCGCGCTCCAGCCGCGCCAGGGCGCCCTTGTAGAAGGTGAAGCGGCTGCCGGACACCTTCGCGGCGCGCTCGAAGTCGAGCATGCCCAGCGACTCGCCCAGTTCGAAGTGCTGCTTGGGCGTGAAGAGGAGGTGGGGCTTCTCACCCCAGCTCTTCACCTGGACGTTCTCGTCCGCGCTGGCGCCCACCGGGACGGACTCGTGGGGCACGTTGGGGATGACCAGGAGGATGCGGTTGAGCTCCTCCTCCACTTCCTTGAGGCGGGCCTCCTTCTCCTTGATCTCCTGGGAGACGCCGCGCAGGTCGCCGCGCAGCTTCTCCATCGCGGCCGGGTCCTCCTTGGCCTTGCGCTTCATCTCCTCGTTGGCGGCGTTGCGGCGCGCGGCCAGCGCCTCCATGGAGACATAGAGGTCGCGACGCTCCGTGAAGAGCGTCTGGAAGGGGCCGAGGTCCAGGCTGCCGCCCCGAGTCTTGAGTCGGGCGACGACCGCATCGAAGTTCTGCGCAACGTTCCGGAGGTCCAGCATAGGGGCTCGCCTTGTAGTCATCCCGGGCGTGGGCCGGCAAGGCTCACCACGCGCCGGGTGCTCAGGGCCTGACGCCCGGAGGGGTGGGGCTAGTGTTCGAGGTCGTAGATTTCGTCCTCGATGTCCTTCTTGTCCGCCGCGTCCGGCTTCTTCACCAGGTACTCCTTGAAGGCCGTGATGGCGTCCTTGCGCTTGTTGCGCTCCTTGTAGGCGAAGCCCAGGTAGTAGAAGGACTGGGCGTTGTCCGGCTCGGCGGTGGTGGCCTTCTTGTACCAGTCGATGGCCTTGGCGTACTGGGCCTGCTCCGTGAAGGCGCGGGCGACCTTGTAGTAGACGTACGTGAGCTTCGGATCCGCCTTGAGCGCCGCCTGGTAGCGGCGGACGGCGTCGTCCCAGCGGGCGGCGTTGAAGAGCACGTCGCCCATGGCGCCCAGCACCCGCGTGCGCTGCGGATCCGCCTTGAGCGCGGCCTCGAAGGAGGCGATGGCCTCGTCGAACTCGCCCCGCTCCAGGTGCGCGTGGCCCAGGGCCTCGTGCGCGTCCGCGTAGTTGGGCTCCATCTCCACGGCGGCCTTCCACTGCTCGATGGCGTCCGGCAGCCGCTTCGCGTCGCGCAGGATGACGCCGTAGGCGTACTTGTAGTCCGGGCGCTTGGGCGCGCGGTCCACGGCGGTCTTCATGCTGTCGAGCGCCTGGGTGTACTCGGAGCGCTTCGCGCGCACGAGGCCCAGGTAGTAGAGCGCCTCGTGGTTGGACGGCTCGTTGCGCAGCGCGAGGCCCAGGTTGCTCTCCGCGCCGGCCAGGTCGCCCTTCTCCAGGAGCACCGCGCCCAGGGTGATGGGGGTGGTGGTGGAGCGGGGGTCCTCCGCCTTGGCCTTCTCCAGCTCCGCGGCGGCCTCGTCCAGCCGGTGCAGCCGCCAGAGGACCAGGCCGCGCTGCAGCCGGCCGTCCTTCAAGAGGTGCGGATCCAGCTCCAGGGCGCGGTTGGCCTCCGTCTCCGCGCGGGTGGCGTCGCCGTTGAGCAGGGCCACGCGCGACAGGCCCAGGTGGGCGTCCGCCAGGTTGGGGTCCAACTGCACGGCGCGGTCGAACTCCTGCTGCGCGAGCAGGCTGTTGTTCTCCGCGAGCGCCAGCTCTCCCAGGCCCGCGTGCACGCCCGCGTGCTCCGGCGCCTGCTTCGCGGCGGCCTCCAGCAGGGCGCGCGCGTCCGCGTTGCGGTGCTGCCGCAGGTACAGGCGGCCCAGGTACAGGCCCGCGTCCACCAGCTTCGCGTCCGCGGCGGTGGCGCGCTTGAAGTGGCCTTCCGCCTCCGTGGGCTTGTCGAGCGCGTCCTCGATGCGGCCGTAGAGGTACGCGATGCGCGCCTCGTTGGGGAAGCTCTTGCTGGCGGCCTCCACGGCGGTGAGCGCGTCCTGCATCTTGCCGGTCATCACCAGCGCGGTGATGTGGCCGTCCACGTACTCCAGGTTGTCGCTGTCCTCCTTCGCGAGCGAGGCGTAGAGCGGCAGCGCGCCGTCGTAGTCGCGCTGCGAGCGCAGCACCTGGGCGAGCTGGGCCTTGATGAAGTCGGAGTCCGGGTTGTCCTTGAGGGCGGCCTTCAGCTCCGTCTCCGCCTCCTTGGGCTTGAACTGCTGGTAGAGGGCCACGCCCTTGAGGCCGCGGGCGCGGGCGCGCTCGGCGGGCCCCAGCGCGTCCTGGAGCTTCAGGGCGCTGTCCACGGCCTGGGCGCCCTGCTCGATGTTCGACTTGCGCACCAGCAGCTCCACCGCGGCCAGCTCCACCGCGGAGGCGGCGTGCTGCGGATCCGCGGCGAGCGCCTCCGCGTAGGCCTTGGCGGCCTCGTCGGCCTTGCCCTGCGCCTGGTACAGGTTGCCCAGCGCGTGGTGGGCCTTGGCGGACTTCGCGTCCTTCTCCAGCACCTTGGTCAGCGTGGCGACGGCGTTGGGGATGTCCTTCTGCTGCGCGTAGGACTCCGCCAGCAGGAAGGCGAGCTCCAGGTCGCCCTGGTTGTCCTCGCGGACGGCGGCGTCCCGCAGGCGGGCCTGGGCCTCCGCGCCCTTGCGCTGGGTGAGCGCGATGCCGGCGGCGGTCTTGATGACCTCCACGTTCTTGTCACCCAGCAGCTCGATGGCCTCCATCTGCCTTTCGCACGTGGTCAGGTCGGAGCGCTCTCCGTCCGCGTAGCGGCGCTGCAGGTAGGCGACGGACTGGCACCAGAGGGCGCGGACCTCCGGGTACTCCTTCTTGGCCAGCACCTTGGCGCTCTTGGCGCGGGCCTCCTTGTAGCTGGCGTAGGTGTCCGCGAGCAGCCCCTTGCGCGCGTCCTCGACGAGCTTCGCCTCGGCGGAGCCGGAGGACACGCGGGCCGGGAAGAACTTGTTGCGGCCGAAGGCGCCGTAGCGGCTGGCCTCGAAGCTGGCGCCGGTGCCCAGCACGAGCACCGCCACGCCCGCGGCGATGAGGACGGGCAGGCGCTTCTTCCACCTGGCCTCGGAGGCGCTGCGGTCCACGACGGACACCGCGGCCATGCGGCCTTCGTAGAGCTGGCGCAGCCGATCCATGCTGGCCTGGGGGTTGGCGGGATCCGCGGCGCCCGCCGTCTCCGGGGTGGGGGCGCCCGGGGTGGGCGCGAGCGGCACGGCCTTGGCCGGACCCTCCATCAGCCGCTGGATGGCGGCGGCGAAGACGGGCACGGTGCCGATGGCGGACCACGCCTCCGAGTCCGGCGACACGTCCTCGTTGCCCAGGAGCTGGCCGTCCTCGAGCATCTTGACGATGACGCCCTCCTCGAACGGGCCGAACATCTTCCCGGAGCGGCGGCGCACGTGGAAGCGCTTCACCTGCACGCGGCCACCGGCGTCCTTGCCGGCGCTGTCGTCGATGAAGCTGAGCATCTCCAGGCCGTCCGCGGGGCCCGCGGCGGGCGGGGGCGGCAGCGGCGCGGAGAGGTCCGCTTCCAGGTCATCCATGGGCGCGGCGGTGGGGTCGAACTCCAGCGCGTCCGGCAGGCCCGTGGCCGCGGAGGACGGGACGGGGGCGGGGTCGCCGAAGTCCACGTCGCCGAAGTCCGTGGCGGGGTTGATGCGCGCGGGCGGCGGCGGCGCGGCCGGGGCGGGGTCGCCGAAGTCCAACTGGAAGTTCGGAGCGGGCGCCGCGGCCGGGGGCGACGTGAAGTCCACGGCGAACGGATCATCCGTGGGCACGGGGGACTGGCCGTACGCGGGGGGCGGCGGCTCCGCGAAGTCGAAGGACACCGGGGCGGGGGCGGCGGGCGAGGGCAGGTCCGAGAAGTCCATCGCCTGGGGGGCGGCGGGCGAGGGCAGGTCGGAGAAGTCCAGGCCGGGCGAGGGCGGCAGGGCGAAGGGGTCGTCGCTCGCGGAGGGCAGCCCGCCCAGGTCGTAGGCCGGGGCACCGGCGTCGGGCGGCGGGGGCAGGGCGAACGGGTCGGCGTCCGGGGGCGGGGCCGCGTAGTCGGAGGGCGGCGGGAGGCCGAACGGATCCGCCTCCGGTTCCGCGGGGGGCGGGGCCAGGGCGAACGGATCCGCCTGGGGCTCCGGCTCGCCGTAGCCGTAGGTCTGCGGGTGGGGACGCGACGCCGCGGCGGGGCCGTGGGCGTTGCTCGGGTCGTTGATGTCGAAGGTGAACGCGTCCTCGGGCGCCGGCTGCGCGGGGACGGGCAGGGTGCCGTCGTCCGCGAAGTCGAAGTCGGGCGTGCCGAAGTCGGCCTCGGCGGGCGGGGCGGCGGCGGCGACGGGCTCCTCGGAGAAGTCGAAGTCGCGGGCGGTGCCGGCGGGCTCGTTCGTGCCGTAGGCGGCGGGCTCGCGGAAGGCAGCGTTGGGGACGGGGATGGAGACGACGCGGGTGACGTCCTCGCGGGGCTCGGAGAAGTCGCTGGTGTCGACCGAGGAGAACTCGCCGCTGCTCACCTCCGCGAAGTCGTCCTCCGCGGGGGCCGGCGGCGCGGCGTCCATGTCGAAGTTGAACGAGTCATCCGGATGGGCGACCGGCGCGCCGGGGCCCGCGTCCAGCGAGATGGCCCGGGGCGCGGCCACGCCCGGCGAGGCGTAGGCCTCGGGCGGGACCTCGTCGTCGAAGGAGAACGGATCCTCGGGGACGGGCGGAGCGGCGTTGCCCGGCAGCGGGATGGCGGCGGCGCGCGGGGCGGCGGTGCCCGGCAGCGGGATGGCGGGGCCCGCGCCCATGGGGATGGCTGCGGACTGGGGCGCGGCGCTCCCGGGCAGCGGGATGGCGGCGGACTGCGGGGCCGCGGCGCGCGGGGCGGCGGTGCCCGGCAGCGGGATGGCGGGACCCGCGCCCATGGGGATGGCGGCGGACTGGGGCGCGGCGGTGCCCGGCAGCGGGATGGCGGCGGACTGGGGCGTGGCGCTGCCGGGGAGCGGAATCGCGGCCGACTGCGGAGCCGGAGCGGCGGCGCGCGGGGCGGCCGTACCCGGCAGCGGGATGGCGGCGGACTGGGGCGCGGCGGTGCCCGGCAGCGGAATGGCGGCCGACTGGGGGGCGGCGCTGCCCGGGAGCGGGATGGCGGCGGACTGGGGCGCCGAGGCGCGGGGCGCGGCGGCACCCGGCAGGGGAATCGCGGAGGACTGAGGCGCGGCGGTGCCCGGGAGCGGAATGGCTGCGGACTGGGGCGCGGCGCTGCCCGGCAGCGGGATGGCTGCGGACTGAGGCGCGGCCGTGCCCGGCAAGGGAATCGCGGCGGACTGTGGGGCGGCGGTGCCCGGCAGGGGGATCGCGGCCGACTGGGGCGCGGCGCTGCCCGGGAGCGGGATGGCGGCCGACTGGGGGGCGGCGGTGCCCGGCAGGGGAATCGCGGCCGACTGCGGCGCGGCGGTGCCCGGGAGCGGGATGGCGGCCGACTGGGGCGCGGCCTCGGGAGCTTCGGCGCCCGCGCTATCGGCCTTGATGGGGAACGTGGTCTGGCACCGGGCGCACTTCAGCTTCGCGCCGCCGGGCGGGATCCGCCTGTCATCGATGTTGTAATTCGTCTGGCACGACGGGCAGGAGACTTTCATTGTTTTCCTTCGACGAGACCGGCTGGCGCGCGCACGCGCAGCAATGACGGGGGCGTGCGATGGTCCGCGCGGCGCGTGCAGGCTAGCAGAGCCGTTTCAAGCCCGGAAAGAACGCGTCCCCGGCGCGTACCGTTGTCACCCGGCCGGGCAGGAGGGCGGGCGCCCGCCAACACCAAGGGTGTGCATCCCTTTTCCAGGCCCCCTCCCAGGGTGGTAGACCCGGCGGAGCATGGATCCCATCGTCATCCTCGGGGCGGGCCTGGCGGGCCTCTCCACCGCGCACTTCCTCAAGCGCCCCTGGCGCCTCATCGAGAAGTCCGACCGGGTCGGCGGCCTCATCAAGACCGAGGTCATCGACGGGTGTTACTTCGACCCCACCGGCCACTGGCTCCACCTGCGCGACCCGGAGATCCAGCAACTGGTCAATACGCTCTGGCTCCCGGACCAGTTGGTGCGCATCCAGCGCCGCGCCGCCATCTTCTCTCGGGACACCTTCACCCGCTTCCCCTACCAGGTGAATACCCACGGGCTGCCGCCGGAGGTCGTCGCGGAGAACCTGGTCGGCTACGTGGAGGCCATCTACGGGGAGAAGGGCCGCGCCCTGCGCGAGCGCGACCCCGTGAACTTCGAGGAGTTCATCCTCCGCTACATGGGTGAAGGCTTCGCGAAGAACTTCATGCTGCCCTACAACCAGAAGCTCTGGACCGTGCACCCGCGCGAGATGTCCGCCGCCTGGGTCGGCCGGTTCGTGCCGCGCCCCACCCTCAAAGAGGTCGTGGACGGGGCGCTCGGCGCGGGCAGTGATCAACTGGGCTACAACGCGTCCTTCCTCTACCCGCGCGAGGGCGGCATCGAGAGCCTGGCGCGCGCGATGAAACAGCACCTGACGGGCGGCGAGCTGAGCGTGCGCACCGAGCCCGTCTCCATCGACTGGAAGGCGAAGCAGGTGGCGCTGTCGGACGGGCGGACCCTTCCGTACTCGGGGCTGGTGTCCTCCATCGCGCTGCCGGCGCTGGTGGAGCTGCTCGGGAAGGGCGCCTCCGGCGTGCCGGACGAGGTGCGGGCCGCGGCCAAGCGCCTGCGCGCCTTCATCGTCACGTACGTGTGCGTGGGCGCCCGGGGGGCGAACCGCCAGCCGTGGCATTGGATCTACCTGCCGGAGCCGGAGTTCCACTCGTACCGCATCGGGGCGCCGTCGGCGGTGTACGCGCCCCTGGCCCCGCCGGACACGGCCAGCTTCTCCGTGGAGTTCAGCCACCACGGCGAGCTGTCCGTGGCGGACGCGGAGCGGTACGCGGTGGAGGATCTGGTGCGCTCGCGGATGATCCATTCAGCGGACGACATCCTCTTCGCCCGGGGGCGCGAGATCCCGAACGCGTACGTCCTCTACGACGACGCCTACGGCCCCGCGATGGCGGAGGTGAAGCGCTTCCTGGAGCACGCCGGCATCCTCATGGCCGGGCGCTACGGAAAGTGGGAGTACGCCTCCATGGAGGACGCCATCCTGGACGGGCGGGCTTGCGCCCGGACGCTGAACGGCTGACGCACGGAGTCGTCTCCTGTCGACGGTGGTCCGGGGGCGTGCTACGCCCCAACGCCTTCCCTTCGCATCTCCGGACCCATGGCCCTGCACCTCTCCGTCGTCATCCCCGTCTACAACGAGGAGTCCATCATCGCCCAGGCAGCCGAAGAGCTGCGCCAGGGGCTGGATGCTCGCGGGCTCGACTACGAAATCATCTTCGCGGAGAACGGCTCGCGCGACGCGACGCCCCGGCTCCTGGAGGAGCTCTGCGCGAAGAACCCGCGCCTGCGCTGGTTCCACTCGGAGACGCCCAACTACGGCGTGGCGCTCAAGGCCGGCATCCTGAAGGCGCGGGGCACCTACGTGGTCTGTGATGAAATCGACCTCTGCGACCTGACCTTCTACGACGCGGCGCTGCCCCGGCTGGAGCGCGGCGAGGCGGACATGGTCGTGGGCTCCAAGGCGGCCAAGGGCGCGAGCGACCAGCGCCCCCTCATCCGCCGCGCGGCCACGCGGGTGCACAACAAGCTCTTGCGCGTGGCGCTGGGCTTCCAGGGCACGGACACGCACGGCCTCAAGGCGTTCCGCCGCGAAGCGCTGCTGCCCGTCATCCAGAAGTGCGTGGTGGACATGGACGTGTTCGCCAGCGAGTTCGTCATCCGCGCGTGGCGCGAGGGGCTGAACGTCATGGAGATCCCCATCCAGCTCCATGAGAAGCGCCAGCCGTCCATCCACCTGTTCAAGCGCGTGCCCAACGTGCTCAAGAACGTGGGCAAGCTGTTCTACGTCATCCGCGTCCGCGGGACCTGAGCGGAAGGGGGGCCCCATGACGGCAGCGCGCCTGGCGTCCATCTCCGTCGACCTGGATTCGCTGCCGCACTACTGCCGGATCCACGGGCTGCCCGAGTCGCTGCTCGACGAGCGCGCGAGGACGCTCATCCACCGCGTGGCGGTGCCGCGCTTCCAGGAGCTGTTCGCGGCGGTGGGCGTGCCCGGGACGTTCTTCGTCATCGGCGAGGACCTGGAGGCGGACCCCGGCGCCGCGGAGGGCATGCGGCGCGCCCACGCGGCCGGCGTGGAGGTGGCGAGCCACAGCCACGCCCATGACTACGCGCTCACCCGGCGCGGGCCGGACGCCATTTCAGCGGACCTGGCGCGCGCGGACGCGGCCATCCTGAAGGCCGTGGGCGTGCGTCCTTCCGGATTCCGCGCCCCGGGCTACACGCTGAACGCGGACCTGTACGCGGCCACCGTGGCGCAGGGCTACCGGTACGGTTCGTCCGCGTTCCCGGCGGCCCCGTACTACGCGGCGAAGGCGGCGGTGATGGGGGCGCTCGCGGCGCTGGGGCGGCCGTCGCGCTCCGTGCTGGACACCCCGCGCGTGCTGCTGGCGCCGCGCGTGCCGTACCGGCCGGACCCCGCGCAGCCCTACCGTCGCGGCTCGGGGGCGGTGCTGGAATTGCCCATGACGGTGACGCCGGTGGTGCGCTTCCCGTTCATCGGCACGTTCGCCACGACGCTGCCTCGCGGCACGATGCGCGCCGCGTACCGCGCGTGCCGGGCGGATGCCTTCTTCAACTTCGAGCTCCATGGGGTCGACGTGCTGGACGCCACGGACGGCATCCCGCCGGAGCTCGTACGCCAGCAGCGCGACCTGCGCGTGAGCGCCGCGAAGAAGCTGGAGCGGCTGCGCGACATCTTCCAGTGGCTCAAGGACGACTTCGACGTCGTCACCCTGCGCGACGCCGCGGGGCGGCTCTCCGCGACGCTCTGACTCAGCGCGCGGCCTTCAGGGCCTTCCAGTCCGCCTCGGCCTGATCCGCGTAGGCCCGCGCGAAGGCGACCAGCCGCTTCGTGGCCTCCTTCGTGTCTCCACCCACCCAGTCCTCCAGGCGCCGCGCCCGGGCCTGCGTGTTGCCGTGGGCGCGGGCCAGCACGACGCCCGCCTGCTCGAAGGTGGAGCGCAGGGACTTCTTCTTCCCGAGCACGCCGTCGTCCAGCTTGTTCTTCTCCGGCTCCACCTCGCGCACGAGGAACGCCCGGCCGCCCATGTCCACCGCGCCCGTGAGCGGGTTCACGGCGCCGCCCAGCTCCTCCTGCGCCTTCACCACGTCCGCGCCGTTCGCGGGCACCGGGGGCGACGCCACGCCGGACGCGAGCAGCTCCTTCAGCTCCAGCAGCACGGGGGGCGCCTTCGGATCCGCCGCGCCCAGGAGCACGTAGTCGCGCTCCAGGCCGTAGCTGCTGCCCCCTGCGTCCAGCCGCGCCGCCAGGTCCAGCACCTTCAGGGGGACCGCCACGCCCTCCGTGCCGTCCAGGGTCTTCTCGTAGGACGCCAGCGCCGTCCGCACCGCCGCCTTCTTTTGCGCGTCCAGCGGCTGGAGCGTGTCCGTCGTGAGGAAGCGCGGGCCCTTCGCGCCGTCGAGCTTCACGTACCTGGACAGCAGGTCCCTGGCGGACGTGTCGCGCGCCTTGCTGATGAGGTCCTTCACCGGCCCGGAGGACTCCTTCTTGTCCAGGAACGCCCCCGGGTTCGCGTCGCCGTCCGCCAGCAGCTCCAGCGTCTCGAAGTAGCTCTTCGCCAGCGCCTCCACCGCCTGGACCTGCTCGCGGGTGGACAGGCCCGCCTCGCGCGCGGTGAGGACCGCGCTGGTGGCCAGGCGCGTGAGGTCCGCCTCCGGCGACGCGGTGCCCGTCTGGTCGAAGTCGTTGAGCCCCCACACCGCCTTGCCGTCCGGCCCCCGGAACGTGCCCAGGTTGCCCACGTGCGCGTCGCCCACCACCCGGATGTCCGGCGCGGGCCGGTCCGTCAGCCGGGCCTGCCGCGCGTACGGGCCCCGCAGGTCCGCGTGGAACAGGGCGGGCATGGCGCGGAACAGGGCGGAGGGGCTCTGGCGCATCTGCGCCAGCTTCTCCTTCAGGCGCGCGGGCGGCAGGTCCAGCCGCGCGTTGAAGTCGCGCACGAAGGACACGGCCTGGGACGGCTGCCGCTCCAGCCCGGATGCCCGTGGGGGCGCGAGCGTGTTCCCCGCCACGCTGTTGCCCGTCCGTGACGGGGGGGCCTGGGGCTGGAAGTCGCTGACGTCGGAGGCCAGCCGCCCCGCGGCGGCCCCGGAGGTGGCGAGCGTCAGCACCGTGGCGGCGACGGTGGAGCCGGACGTCCGGGAGGGGGAGGCGGGCTTGGAGGGGATGCGCATGGGGGACCTTCCGGCGGATTATCGTCAGAAGGGCATCGCGGGTTGTGGGCCCACTCCCGGCGTGCGGGCCGGGGTGCTAAGGAGCCAGCCCATGCTGGAGCGTTTCAGCGACAAGGTGAAGAGGGGCCTGCGCGGCTGGACCGAGCGCATGGCCGGCGAGCAGCAGTCCGACCAACTCCAGGCCCTGGCCCGGACGGAGAACGAGTACGGGGTGGACCCGTTCGGGTTCAACCTGGACTACAGCCTGGCCGCCATCGCCCCGTTCATGTGGCTCTACCGCCACTACTTCCGCGTGGAGGCCTACGGCGCGGACCGCATCCCGGCGGGGCGGGTGCTGCTGGTGTCCAACCACTCCGGCCAGCTCCCCCTGGACGGCGCGATGATTGGCATCGCCCTGATGGTGGAGGGCAACCCGCCGCGCGCCATCCGCAGCATGGTGGAGAAGTGGGTGCCGTCCCTGCCGTACGTCTCCACGTTCATGGCGCGCGTGGGCCAGATTGTCGGCACGCCGGAGAACTGCCGGCGGCTGCTGGAGGCGGAGGAGGCCATCCTGGTGTTCCCGGAGGGCACGCGCGGGCTCAACAAGCTGTGGCCCCAGCGCTACCAGCTCCAGGAGTTCGGCCTGGGCTTCATGCGCCTGGCGCTGGAGACGAACACGCCCATCGTGCCCATCGCCGTGGTGGGCGCGGAGGAGCAGGCGCCCGCGCTGATGAACCTGAAGCCGGTGGCGAAGCTGCTCGGCTTCCCGTCCTTCCCCATCACCCCCACGGGCACGCCCTTCCCGCTGCCCACGAAGTACCGCATCTACTTCGGCGACGCGCTCCACTTCACCGGCCGCGCGGACGACGAGGACAGCGAACTGGACAAGAAGGTGCGCACCGTGAAGGCCTCCATCCAGGCGATGCTCCACCAGGGTCTCAAGGAACGCCGGGGCGTGTTCTGGTGAGCCCCGCGAACGAGGAGAAGGACGGCGCGGTGGACAAGCGCCCGGCCGTCGTCGTCACCGGCATCAGCGGCAACCTGGGCCGCACGCTGGCGAAGCTGCTGCACAAGCGCGAGCGCATCATCGGCATCGACCGGCGCCCCTTCATCGGGAAGCCGAAGGACGTCGAGATGCACCAGTTGGACCTGCGCAAGAAGAAGGCGGAGGACGTCTTCCGCAAGAACGAGGTCCGCGCCGTCATCCACATGGGCATCATGCATGACCCGCGCATGAGCGAGGAGGAGCACCACTCGTTCAACGTCGTGGGGACCACGCGCCTGTTGGAGTACTGCGCGAAGTACGGCGTGAAGAAGGTGGTGGTGCTGTCCTCGGCGAACGTCTACGGCCCCAGCCCGGACAACTCCAACTTCCTCACGGAGGACGCGCCGCTGATGGCCGCCAGCCGCTTCTCCGGCGTGCGCGACCTCATCGAAGTGGACATGCTGGCGCACAGCTTCTTCTGGAAGCACCCCGACATCGAGACGGTCATCCTGCGGCCCGTCCACATCGTCGGGCCCACCATCAAGAACGCGCCGTCCAACTACCTGCGGCTGCGCCACCCGTGGACCATGGCCGGCTTCGACCCCATGGTGCAGCTCATCCACGTGGAGGACGTCGCCCGCGCCATGGTGGAGGCGCTGCGCCCGGAGCCCAAGGGCGTCTACAACGTCGTGGGCCCCGGCCAGGTGCCCCTGTCCGCCGTCCTGCGCGAGCTGGGCCACACCGCGATCCCCGTGCCACACCCCGTGGCCCGGCCCCTGTTGGGCCTGATGTTCCGCTACCGGCTGGCCAACTTCCCGCCGCCGGAGCTGGACCACATCCAGTTCCTCTGCGCCGTGGACGGCAACCGCTGGGTCCAGGACGTGGGCTGGAAGGCCCGGCACTCCATGCGCGACACCATCCGCTCCGTCGTCGGGGAGTAGCGGCTTTCCGTGGGGCCCCGCGCCGGTTCCCTGACAGTCATGTCAGGGGGGACGTGGCGGAGTGGCAGGGAGGGCCTGACAACACTGTCAGGCATGGGACGGTGGCGACGGGGAGTGAGGGCCGCCAAGTGCCTGAATTCCCGTGGGAAGCGGGGGTGGGGCAGGGGGGCTCGGCGGTTGGCACTCGCATTGCTCTAGAGACCAGGCAACACGGCGGGGTCGCAGCGGGCCGGAAGTACCGCGCGACATCGTCACCCTGGTAGGGGGTTCCATGGGGGAACCCTCGACGCCCATCGTCTCGGCCGGCCCCGAGACGGTGGGCGACTTTTTTGCGGGCTACGGGGACGGCGGCGCCGCCTGGGGCTCCAGCTCTCCGTCGAAGGGCCCGGACTGCTGCTTCTCCAGCAGCCAGACGCCGTCCCGGAAGATGAACTCCGAGGTGACGGTGTCGTTCTGCTCGGTGACGGAGGGCAGGCGCATCCACTGGATGCGGCTGTGGACGGTGGCGCTCCGGCCGTCGTCGGCGAGCTTCACGGCCTCGATTTCGTAGTCGGTGACGGTGAGGTCGCGGTCGTCGTGGAGTTCGCGGCGCTTGCGCTCGAAGTCCTGGCGCTCCTCGGGGACGAGGAAGGTGGACAGGGTACGGTAGTTCCTCCAGCGCAGGTTCTTGTGGAAGCCCTCGACGACGGGGCGGAGCGCTTCCAGGTCCGACTTGGGCGGGGTGTGGGCGCAGGCCCCACCGAGGACCAGGGCGACCATCAGGGCAGACAGGCGTTTCATGGCCGCGACGCTAGCAGCCGCTGGGCGGAACGGACGAGGGCAGTGGTATGGTCCGCGCTCCCCCGCTTAGCGCACCGGAGTCGCGACTCAACATGGCCAAGTCGATGGTGGAGCGTTACGAGCAGCTCCTCCGGCAGGACCCGACCTCTTCCGTCTTCGTGGAGCTGGCGAAGGCGTTGCTGGAGAAGGGAGACGCGCAGCGCACCATCGAGGTGTGCACGGAGGGCATCTCCCACCACCCCACGTCCATCGTGGGGCGGGTGCTGTGGGGCAAGGCGCTCATCCAGTTGGGGCGGCCCGCGGAGGCGATGGAGCAGTTCGACCAGGCCATCGCCATCGAGCGGGACAACCCGTACGCCTACAACCTCATTGGCGACGTGCTCCTGCAGCGCGGGCTGTACCGCTCCGCGCTGCCGATTCTTCGCAAGGCCGTGGCGCTGCAGCCCAACAACGGGCGCGTGAAGCAGTGGTTGGATCAGGCCCAGCAGGCGCTGTCCGGTGGACCGGCCCCCATCTTCGAGGACCTGGGCGTCCTGGCGACCCCCGCGGCCGCGCCGGAGGAGGACGCGCCGGAGCCGCCGGGGCCGGAAGCCGCTCCGTCCGCGTTCGAGGCGCGTGCCGCCGCGGCGGCGGGACTGGAGCCGCGCCGCGCTGCCCGGACGGAGACGCCGGCGGGTGGAACGGACGCGCAGGCGGCCTCCAGGGTCGCCTCCGTCGAGGCGCATGGCGGGCCCACGGCTCCCATCGGGACGCCGGTGCCGGAGGACGCGCGGGGCCCCGTGGAGGCGGGTGAGCAGGAACTCGGTGCGCCACGGGATGGCGCGAATCCGATGGATGCTGCGTCCGGTAGCCCGTCGGATCCAGGGCAGGAGCCGGGTTCGGGCCGGGGGCGTGCGGCGTCGGGCGAGGGCGCGGATCCGGCGAGCGAAGGAGCTTCGGCCTCGGGCCAGGAGTCCGGTACGGACGCCCCCGCGGATCCGGTGGCCGCCGCGCCGTCGGATCCGGAGCAGGGTTCGGAGGTTCCTCCCGCTTCCGTGCAAGCGGCGGATCCGGGGGCCACCAGCCGCAAGCGCGGGTCCGGGATGCTGGCGGATCTTCCAGACGCTCCTCCCTCGGATGAACCCTCCGCGTCGCAGGGCGGGGGACTGCTCGGGGACCTTCCGCCTCCGGAGGCGGTGCGGGCCCGCCCGGCCGCGCCGGTGACGCAGGCTCCGGTCGCTTCGGCTTCGGGTGGCAAGCGCTCGCTGCTGGACGACATCCCGGACGCGACGGAGCTGGCGGCGGCCGCGGCCCGCAACAAGGCGGCGGCGAACGCGAAGGACACGGAGGCGCTCGCGGCGAAGTACGAGCGCGAGATGCACGAGAAGATCGCCAAGGAGCGGGCGAAGCAGTCCCTCCTGGAGCGCTATGGCGCGAAGACCGTGGCGCTCTTCGTGGCCCTCATCTTCCTGGGCGCGAGCGCGGGCTTCTTCATCCTCTACCGCTCCCGCCAGGGCGGCCAGACGCTGTCGGAGACGCTGGAGCTCGCGAAGCGCGCCGTGGCGCAGGACACGGGCGCGTCGCTGGACGAAGCGCTCCGGCAGCTCGACCGCGCTCGTGACATGGACGAGGCGAGCCCCGCCGCCTGGGCGCTCGCGGGCTACGCGCACGCGCTGCGCTACCTGGACCACGGCGCCAACGCGGAGGACCGCCGGCTCGCGCTGGAGGCGCTGGAGAAGCCGGGCGTGAAGGACGGCTTCAACGGCCTGGTGCTGGCCACCAACGCGCTCGTCGCCGACGACCGGGCCCGCGAGGCCGCGAACCGCGCGCTGCTCGCCTCGCAGGACGACGTGACGGAGGTGCACGCGCTCGCGGGCAGCCTGCTCATCGCCGCGAAGGACGAGAAGAAGGCCCTGGACCGCTTCGACCGCGCGCTCAAGGCGTCGCCGGGCAACGTCCGCGCGCTGGTGGCGCTGGGCCACTACTACCTCGCCTCCGAGGACTTCGCGCAGGCGCTGGAGATGTTCAAGCGCGCGCGCGACGTCTCCAAGGAGCACCCCGCCGCCCGCATCGGGATGGCGGAGAGCCGGCTCGCGCTGGAGCAGGACCTGGACGCGGCGCTGGCGGACGTGGCGCCGCTCGCGCAGGACCCGAAGCTGCCCCCCGCGCTCCAGCCCCGTCAGCAACTGGTGCACGGCGAAATCCTGTCCGCGCTGGGCAGGTACGACGAGGCGCGCCCCCTGCTGTCCAAGGGCACGCAGGGGCCGCTGGCCATGGACTTCCAGTTGGCGCTCGGGGCCGCGGGCCGCGCGGCGGGCAAGCTGGAGGCCGCGCAGCAGGCCTACGAGGCCGCGCTGACGCTGCAGCCCAAGAGCGAGGCCGCGAAGGAGGGCCTGGGGCGCACGCTGCTGGACCGCGACCGGGAGAAGGACGCCCTGCTGCGGCTGGAGGCCGACGGGGGCCGCAAGGTGTCGCTGGTGCGGGGCGCGGCGTACGCGCGGCTCGGGGACTGGAAGCGCGCCCGCGCGGAGCTGGGCAAGACGCGCGTGAACGACCGCTATCCGCCGGAGGCCGTCGCGTGGCTCGCGCTGGCGGACGCGCACGAGGGCAACGCCGCCCAGGCGCGCGACGTGCTGGAGAAGGCCGTGGCCAAGAAGCCCCGCACGGACCTGCGCGTGGCGCTGGGGCAGGTGTACTGGCGCGAGCGCGCGCTCGACAAGGCGCAGGCCCAGTTCGACGAGGCGATGAAGGACCCGCGCGACTACGAGGGCGCGTGCTCGCTGGGGCGGCTGCTCCTGTCTCGCGGCCTGCCGGACATGGCGCTCAAGCCGCTGACGCAGGCGGTGGAGCGCAACGGCTCGCACGGCGAGGCCCGCGACGCCCTGGGCCGCACGCTCCTGGCGCTGGGCCGCACGCCGGAGGCGCTGAAGCAGTTCGAGGCGTGGCAGTTGGACAACCCGGGCAGCGCCGCCGCGCAGAAGGGCTTCGCGCTGGCGCTGTTCCAGTCCGGCCGCCGCAAGGAGGCGGAAGGGGCGTCCGGCCGGGCGGTGAAGCTGGCGCCGGACGACGCGGAGGGGCAGCGGCTGCGCGCGGCGCTCCTGTTCGCCAACGGCGACGCGAAGGGCGGCTTCTCCGCGCTGGAGCGCGCCAACAAGCTGGACTCCAAGGACCCGGACACCTTCTGCGAAATCGCCCAGGCGTTCCTGCGCCAGGGGCAGGTGGAGAGCGCGGACGCGGCCTTCGCGGCGGCGCGGCGGGAAGGGCCGGACGCGACGTGCGGCCGCGTGGGCGAGCTATACACGCAACTGCCGGGCGGTGGCCGTGGCGCGGCGCGCACGCTGCAGGACCTGGCCGACAAGGCGCCCACCGTCTGGGACAAGGCCTTCGCCCAGGTGACGCTGGCGCGGGTGCTGCTGGGCGCCGGGGCCGTGAAGGAGGCCCGCGCGGCGGCGGACGAGGCCGTGCGGCTCGCCCCCTACAACGGGCGTGCGTACCTGGCCCTGGGCCTGGTGGCCTTCAAGCAGCGCCAGGAGGCCCCCGCGCGCGAGGCGCTGGCCAAGGCCGTGGAGCTGGAGCCCACGGACGGCCTGGCGCACCTGGCGCTGGCGGACGTGCTGGTGCGCGAGTCCTCGGAGCTGCCCCGGGCGGTGGAGGCCTACGAGGCCTTCCTGAAGCTCGCCGGGGGGGCGCCGGAGGCGAACCGGGTGAAGAAGGCCCTTCCGCTCCTCAAGCGCCGGGCGTCGCGCTAGCGTGGTCGACGTGAGCGACCCGCGGCCCCCGTCCTCCCCCCTGCTGAAGGTCATGTGGGGCAACGCCTTCCTGCTGTCGGTGCTCTACCTGCTGACGGGCATCGTCGTGGAGTCCATCCGGCGGCGGTACCACGCGCCCTTCTTCGAGCGCCTCTCCATGGCGCTCGACTCGCTGCCGGCGCGGGCGCTGGAGCTGGTGCGCGCCATGGAGCCGCTGCGCGAGGCGTACTTCACCGGCCGCATCACCGACCTGGGCGTGCGCTTCGTCTTCGGCCTCGTCACCGTGGCGGTCATCTTCCTGCTCGCCCTGGTGGTGGGCGCCCTCATGGCCGTGCTGCGGTGGGCGCTGCTGCGCGCCACCCGCGGCGGTGAGGGCCCTCCGCCCGGCGGCAACGGCTAACGGCGCGACTTCGCCTTGCGGATGCGCGGGGCCACGGGCGAAGCCTGCGGCTCATGGCCCGCCGCGCGCGCCATCAGGCAGATGTCCACCACCTTGGGGCCGAAGCGCTCCCAGCGGCTCTCCCCGGTGCCCTTCACCGCGAGGAAGGACTCCCGGTCCACCGGCAGCGCGGCGGCCAGCCCCAGGAGCGTCGCGTCGTTGAAGATGATGAAGGGCGCGATGCCCAGGTCCTTCGCCAGGTCCTTGCGCCAGCGGCGCAGCTCCGTGGACGCCAGCTCGCTGAACGCCATCACCGGCGCCCCGGCCGCGGCCGGCAGGGAACGCGAGGCGGAGCCGGACGGCTTGGGCATCATGCTGCCCGCGCACCGGTCGCACTTGCCGCACACCGCCGCCGCGTCCGCCTGCCCGAAGTAGCGCAGGATGAACGCGCGCCGGCACTTCGGCGTGTACGCGTAGTCCGCCATCCGCTTGAGCATCAGCCGGTTGAGCCGCTCCTGCTCGCGCACCTGGGACAGGTCCACCGACAGCTCCCGGAACGGCACGCGCTCCAGCGCGCGGATGGAGCGCCCCGCGAACGGCCGGCGCACCCGCACCACGCCGGACTTCTCCAGCAGGCCCAGCGCGTGCCGGACGTCGTCCTCCGTCAGCCCCGTGCGCCGCGCGAGGATGGGCAGCTCCGTGGTGGCCTGCCGCCCCACGGGGAAGGTCTCCAGCAGTGAGCGCAGGAGCCGCTGGGACTCCGCCGCGTGCGGCTGCGCGCTGGCGGCCTTGTCCGTCAGGGTGATGCCGTACTCGCCCTCGCCCCGGCCGCCGCGCTCCAGCTTGCCCTCGCGCTCGAAGATCTTGAGGGCGGCGGAGACCTCGAACTCGCTGGCGCCCACCATGCCCGCGAGCGCGTGCACGCCCCGGTCGAACTCCTCCACGGCCTGGAGCTGCGCCCAGATGTCCGACAGCACGGACTCGGAGGGGTGGCTGCCTTCGATGAGGCGCTCCTGCGTGTACACGTCCGCGTGGTTGAACAGGAGCACCGCCGTGGCGGGGTTGCCGTCGCGGCCCGCGCGGCCAATCTCCTGATAGTACGCCTCCACGGCGCGGGGGATGTTGGCGTGCGCGACGAAGCGGATGTCCGGCTTGTCGATGCCCATCCCGAAGGCGTTGGTGGCCACCGCCACCGCCTCCTTCGCGGACATGAAGTCGTCCTGCGCGCGGCGGCGGGCGTCGTCCTCCATGCCCGCGTGGTACAGCACCGCCTTCACCTTGCGCGTGACGAGCGCGGAGTGCATCCCTTCCGCCGCCTTGCGCGTGGAGCAGTAGATGATGCCGCTGCCGCCCTTCGCCGCCAGGCTCGCGCACGCGTCCCGGCGCTCCTCGTCCCCGCTGACGTTCACCACGTCCAGGAAGAGGTTGGGCCGGTCGAACCCCTGCGCGAACACCGCCGGGTCCTTCATCAGCAGCACCCGGACGATGTCCTCGCGCACCTCCGGCGTCGCCGTGGCGGTGAGCGCCACCGTGCGCGGGGGCCGCAGCCGCTTGCGCACCTGTCCCAGAAGCGCGTAGTCCGGCCGGAAGTCGTGGCCCCACTGGGAGATGCAGTGCGCCTCGTCCACGGCGAACAGCTCCACGCCCAGCCCCGCCACCAGCTCCAGGAAGCTTGCGCTGCGGAAGCGCTCCGGCGCCACGTAGAGCAGCTTGTATTCGCGGGCGCGCAGCTTGCGCAGGCGCTCCGCCCGCTCCACGTCGGACAGGGACGAGTTGATGTACGTGGCCGCGATGCCCTTCGCGGTGAGCTGCTCCACCTGGTCCTTCATCAGCGCGATGAGCGGCGACACCACCAGCGTGATGCCCGGCAACAGCAATGCCGGGAGCTGGTAGCACAGGCTCTTGCCCGCGCCCGTGGGCATCACCACCACGGTGTTGCGGCCGCTGAGGACGGAGCTGATGACGGGCGCCTGGCCGGGGCGGAACTCCGACAGGCCGAAGTGCCGCACCAGTCCCTGCTGGGCATCTTCGAGGAAGGGCAGGGACTCCGTCATCGCGCGCATGTTCATCATCCTGGATGGGCCGTCAACGCCAATCCCCTCTGGGTTGCCGGCGCGCCCCGCGTCACAGCTCGAGCCCCGGAGGAAGGGGAACCGCCAGCGCGGCGCGTTTCAACGCCACCTCCCGCCGCAGCGCCTCCGTCCGCTCCGGGTCCAGGCGGCCGTCCACGACGAAGTCCCCCTCGCGCACGCCCGGTGGCAGCCGCCAGCGCTCCACCTTGCACGCCTGCCCGGCGTCGGTCCGCACCACCTGGGCCCGCGTCTCCTCCAGCACCTCCACCCGGAGGGGGCCTTCCTCCAGCCCCAGCAGCACGCACGCCACCATCACCAGTCCCCGCCCGACACGCACTTGCGCCGCCCCTCCCGCTCGCTGTCCGGCAGGATGCCCCGCTCCAGCATGGACACGAACGCGCCGTCCCCCACGACGACGTGGTCCAGCAGCTTCACCCCCAGGATGCCCGCGCCCCGCGCCAGGTGCTCCGTCAGCCCCACGTCCTGGACGCTGGGCTCCGGGTCTCCGGAAGGGTGGTTGTGCGCGAACACGATGGCCGTGGCCCGCGAGGCGAGCACCGCCGCGAACACCTCCCGCGGGTCCACCGGGCACGCGCTCAGCGTCCCCTCCGCCACCCGGGCGTCATGCACCAGCACGTTGCGCGGGTTGAAGCACAGCACGTGGAACACCTCGCGCCGGAGCGCGCCCAGCGTGGGCGCCAGGTACGCGTGCACCTCCTTCGGGTTTCGCAGCCGGGGCCGCTTCTCCGGGGAGCGCTGCGCGCGCCGCCCCAGCTCCAGCGCCGCCAGCAGCCGGGACGTGCGGGCCGGCCCCACGCCCCGCCGCGCGCACAGGACGCGCGGATCCTCCTGCACCAGCGCCTTGAGCCCGCCCTTCGCCACGCCGTCCGCCGCGTCCCCCAGCCCCTCCGTCCACAGGAGCCCCAACAACTCCAGGTCGGTGAGGGCCTCCGCGCCCAGCCGGAAGAGGCGCTCGCGCGCATCCCCCAGTCCCGCGCCTCTCGCCCTCACCGACCTGCCACCCGTGGCTTCCCCTTCGCCCGGCTCCGCCCACGCCTCTCCACCTTGTTCCATCCCGCCTCCGTCCACGCGACGCACGGGCTTGAGCAAGGCACGTGCCCTTCAGCGGCCACTCCGGGGGATGCGGGCGGGGCCCGTCCAGCGGCGCGTGAAGAGGCCCGGTGGCGGGACGGACAGCGGTGCTCCACTCGCACTCCTGGCGTGCGAGGAGCCAAGAAGCGGCAGGGCCGCCAGCTAGAAGCGGGGCCGGGGCCAGGCGCTCCGGGCGGCCCTGGCGAGCTGGCCCTGGGTCAATCCCTCGAAGAGCGCAACCTTCTTGAGGCCAGCGGCATCCATGGGGTCCAGGTTCGTATCATGGCCAGGACGGCGGCGTCTGTTACCGTCCCGGCCCGTCAACGTATGAGCGCAGGAGGCGCCGTGTCGCAGGACAAGATCCAGAAGGTCACCATCATCGGCTCGGGACCGGCGGGCTACACCGCCGCCATCTACGCGGCGCGCGCCAACCTGGAGCCCGTGGTGTTCGCGGGCGGCCCCACCCTGGAGCACCCGCAGCGCGTCCCGGGCGGCCAGCTCATGGTCACCACCGACGTGGAGAACTACCCCGGCTTCCCGGAGGCCATCACCGGCCCGGAGCTGATGGAGCGCTTCCAGAAGCAGGCGGAGCGCTTCGGCACCGTCATCCACATGGAGAACGTCACCAAGGTGGACTTCTCCCAGCGGCCCTTCCTGCTGGAGAGCGAGAGCGGCATGCAGGTGCGCTCGGAGACGGTCATCATCTCCACGGGCGCCACGGCCAAGTGGCTGGGCGTCAAGGGCGAGGACACCTACAAGAACCGCGGCGTGTCCGCGTGCGCCACCTGTGACGGCGCCTTCTTCAAGAAGCAGGACGTGCTGGTGGTGGGCGGCGGCGACACGGCCATGGAAGAGGCCACGTACCTGGCGAAGATCGTCAACCACGTCACGCTCATCCACCGCCGCGACTCGCTGCGCGCGTCCAAGGTGATGCAGGAGCGCGCGCTCAACAACCCGAAGATCTCCTTCATGTGGGACTCCGCGGTGGAAGAGGTGGTGGGCGACGGAAAGGGGATGACGGGCGCCGTGGTGCGCAACGTCAAGACGGGCGACAGCAAGCTGGTGAACGCGCACGGCCTGTTCGTGGCCATTGGCCACACGCCGAACACGGAGCTGTTCCAGGGCATCCTGGAGACGCACCAGAGCGGCTACCTGAAGACGATCCCGGGCAGCACGCGCACCAACATCGAGGGCGTCTTCGCCTGCGGCGACGTGCAGGACAGCTACTACCGCCAGGCCATCACCGCAGCGGGCACCGGCTGCATGGCCGCCATCGACGCGGAGCGCTGGCTCATCGAGCACGGCGAGTAGCCCCCTCCTCCCTTTCCGTCCCGAGCGAGACGACACGCGCATGAAGACGAAGCAGAAGACGGTGGCGGTGCACGCGGGCTCCCGGCTCACCGGGAGCAAGGCCGTGCCCGTCATGCCGCCCATCTTCCCGGCGGCGGTGAACTGGTTCGACAGCAGCGACGACCTGTCCGATGCGCTGGACGGAAAGGACTACGCCTACGCCCGCATCAGCGCGCCCAACGCCGCGCTGCTGGAGGAGGCGGTGGCGGCGCTGGAGGGCGCGGAGGCCTGCGTCGCCTACGCCAGCGGCATGGCCGCGCTGCGCTCGCTGTTCGACGCGCAGCCGTGGAAGGCCGGAGACGTGCTGGTGATGCCCACGGACGGCTACGGCGTCACGCGGGCGCTCTACAAGAACCTGTGCGCCCGCTGGGGCGTGGAGCTCAAGCCCCTGGACGTGACGTCCCCGGACGCGCCCGCGCGCATCCGCGAGTGGCGCCCGCGCCTGGTGCTGGCGGAGAGCATCTCCAACCCGCTCCTGCGCGTGCCGGACATCCGCGCGCTCGCGCAGGCCTGCAAGGACGCGGGGGCGGTGTTCGCGGTGGACGCGACGTTCCCGTCGCCCTTCGGCCAGCGCGCGCTGGAGCTGGGCGCGGACTACGCGGTGCAGTCCACCAGCAAGTGGCTCAACGGCCACAGCGACGCGCTGGGCGGCACGGTGAGTGGTTCCAGGGCGCGCATCGACCCGCTGCGCTCGGCGCGCATCCTGTCCGGGGACGTGCTGGGCCCCTTCGAGGCGTGGCTCACGCTGCGCGGCCTGCGCACGCTGCCCGTCCGCATGAAGGCCCACAACGAGCACGCCGCCCACGTGGCGAAGCGGCTTGCGGACTCGCCGCTCCTGGAGCGGGTCATCTACCCCGGCCTCTCCTCCCACCCGGACCACGCGGTGGCGGCGCGGGTGCTGGAGGGCGGCTTCGGGCCCATGGTGGCGTTCGAAATCAAGGGCGCGGGGCAGAAGGAGGGGGACCGGTTCCTGGAGGCGCTTCGCGTGGCGAAGCCCGGCCCGTCCCTGGGGGACGTGGGCACGCTGGTGATGCACGCGGCCAGCGCCAGCGCCCGCCGGATGACGCCCGAGGAGCGCGCCCACGCGGGCATCCGCGACAGCCTCATCCGCGTGTCCGTGGGGCTGGAGGATCCGGACGACGTGGCGGACGACCTGCTCGCCGCGGTGGCGAAGGGGGCCGGCCGGTGAAGATGGTGGACGTCGGCGACAAGCCGAAGACGGACCGCGTGGCGGTGGCCACCGCGCGCCTGCGCATGCTGCCCGCGACGCGGGAGCGCATCCTCGCGGGGCAGGTGGAGAAGGGGGACGTGCTCGCGGCGGCGCGGCTCGCGGGCATCATGGCCGCCAAGCGCACCCCGGACTTCGTACCCCTGTGCCACCCCATCGCGCTCGCGGGCGTGGACGTGACGCTCACGCCCGTGGACGAGGGGCTGGAGGTCCGCGTGCGGGTGAAGACGGTGGACCGCACGGGCGTGGAGATGGAGGCGCTCACGGCCGCGTGCGCGGCGGCGCTCACCGTCTATGACATGTGCAAGAGCGTGGACCGCGGGATGGTCATCGAAGCGGTGCGGTTGGACCACAAGTCCGGCGGGCGCTCCGGCACCTGGGAGCGCGAGCCCGCCTAGCGCTTCGCTTCCGCGCGCAGCCGCTCCAGGAAGAAGGCCACCACCACCAGCGAGTGCGTGATGTGGCCCTCCAGGATGAGCCGGGGCAGGTCCGCGCGCGGGTGCAGCTCCACGGCGATGTCCTCGCCGTCATCCGGGTCCCCGTCGCTCACGCGCTCGCAGTCCAGCGCCAGGTACGTGTGGCAGCGGTTGGTCTGGAAGGCCGGGTTGGGGTGCACGACGCCCAGCGCCTCCAGCCGGCCGGCGCGGTAGCCCGTCTCCTCCTCCAGCTCGCGCGCGGCGGCCACGGCCGGGTCCTCGCCCGGGTCGATGACGCCGCCGGGGGCCTCCAGCGTCGCCGCCTCGATGCCGCAGCGGAACTGGCGCACCATCACCAGCTCGTCCTGCTTCGTCACCGCGATGACGTTCACCCAGTCCGCGCAGTCGATGTGCACGCGGGGGTGCTCCAGGTTCGTGCGCGGATCCATCACCACGTCCTCGCGCACCTTCACCACCGTGAAGTCGTGCTCCAGCCCCCGGCGCAGGCGCGGCCAGGGCTTCACTTGGGACTTGGGCGACTCGGGCGCGGAAGGCATGCGGGCGGGTTTCCTTTGCTTTCAGTTGAGCAGCTCGGCGCGCTCGCGCAGCTCGCGGGCGGACATCTCCAGGCGCTCGCGGTCCGGCGCGTCCGGGGACAGCTCCAGGCAGCGCTCCACGTCCTTGAGCGCCGCGCGGAAGGCGCCCAGCGTGGTGAGCAGCGACGCGCGGGTGCGCAGCTCTCCGGGGTGGTCCGGGGCCAGGAGCAGCAGCAGGTCCACCACCGCCAGCCCCTGCTGGCTGTCGTCGCGCCCCAGGTACACGCGGCGCAGGTTGGACAGCATGCGGTACGCGATGAGCTCCACCGGCGCGGGCGCGAGCATGGCCCGGTCGAACTTGAGCTGCGGCGCCACGCGCTTGAGCAGCTCCTCGCAGCCGTGCTCCGTGAGGATGTCGCCGTGGTGGAAGGGGTCCATCACCAGCTTGTGGTCGCCCGCGTCGCACGCCACCAGGAAGTGGCCGGGGAAGGGGACGCCGTACAGCGGGATGCCCGCGCGGCGCGCCACCTCCAGGTAGAGCACCGACAGCGTGATGGGCAGCCCCACCTTCCGCTCCAGCACCCGGTCCAGGAAGCTGTTGTCCGGGGAGTGGTAGTCGTCCTCGTTGCCCCGGAAGCCCTCGATGTCCGCGAGCACGTGGCGCAGGGCGCGCAAGGGGGCCAGGGCCTCGCCCTTGTCGCGCAGGCGCTCCGCCTCCACCTGCACCCGCGCGGCGAGCGCGTCCAGCGTCCTGAGGCACGCCGGCGCATCCAGGTCCTCATGGCCCAACGTCGCGATGGCCAGGGCCGCCAGGTCCAGCCGCGGTGGATCCGCGGCCAGGGAAGACACCAGCCGCTCACGCGCCAGCGGAGGGCCGAAACCAGAGGGAAAGCTCACGGTGCGCACCAGTAACCCACGGAGGCTCCTCACGGCAAAAGCAGGCAGCCGAGCATCAGGTGCCCGGAGGTGCCGGAGGCAGCCGGCCCTTGATTTCCGCGCGCAGGGCCATCTGGGCTGAAATCAGCCCCGCCAGGATGCCGTCCTCGAACTCGAAGGTCGGGTGCTCCTTCAGCTCCGGGAAGTCGTGCGGGTTGCGCAGCTCCTCCGGCCCGATGTTGGGCACCGCCTCGCGCGCCAGCTTGAGCACCTTCGCCTGCTGCTGGGCAATCATCCGCTCGTAGAGGGGGGAGGCCAGGGCCAGCAGCTCGTTCGCCGTCTCTTCCGTCATGGTGTGTGCCTCTTGCATCACTCTTGGGCGATGTCCCACTTCATCCGCCGGTACGTGTAACGAAAGGACTCGGCGTTCGCTTCGACGGCGTCCCCCGGGCCCTCCCGCCCGTCCAGGAAGGCGACGAAGTCGAACTGCCGGCCGGGCTGGCCGTACTCGGCGTCGAACACGCGCACGATTTCGTTCGCCGGCAGCGTCCTGCGCCCCGCCACGCTCACCAGGGGGATGTCCAGGCCCTTCATGTCCTTCGACGGGGCGTAGGACTTCCACACCAGCTCCGTGCACACCAGCGACTGGTCGGAGAAGAAGTCGAAGTTGAAGTCGTACGGCCGGCCCTGGAAGGTGAAGGCGCGCAGGATGGCGCGGGCCTTGTCCACCGGTGACAGCCGGGGCCGCAGCACGCCCAGGTAGTCCACGTGCATGCCGTGCTCCACGCCGGTGAAGCTCACTCCCTCGCTGATGGACTCGATGATGCGCAGCGGGTCCCCGTGCGCGTCCTTGCCGGTGTACTCGGCCCACTTGGCGGGGAAGGCCTTCGCCAGGTGGGCGGTGAACGTCTCCGGGCGGCCGGGCAGGGTGGCCACCCAGGCCTTCACCCCCGGGTCCGCGTCGAACGCCAGGGAGAGCTCCCGGGCGGTGCCCACGTACAGCTCCGCGTGCGGCCAGAAGCCCGGCAGCCCGATGTTGGACAGGAACCAGTTCTGCCGCGCGACCATCACGTCGCCCGGGGCCATGCGCGGCAACAGCGCCAGCACCTGCTCCCGGGAGATGAGCGGCCTGCCGGAGCGGTGCACGCGCGTGTCGCCCATCCACTCCGCCACCGTCTTCTGCACCGGGAACACCGCGCGGGCGGTGGTGTCCTGGGTGAGGTCCGCCGCGGCCTTGGCGAAGAGCACCGGGCCGCGCTTCAACAGGCGCGCGCGGGCCGCCTGGCTGTCCCGCCGCATGGCCTGGAAGAGCGCGGGGACGCCGGGCTCGGTCAGCACGCCGGACTTCGCCAGCACCGGGTGCAGCGTGGCGCGGTAGCCGTCGCCCGTGAAGAGCTGCGTGCTGGTGCCCACGTGGACGACCTTCTCCTTGAAGCGGCTGAAGGCGCGCGCGGGCAGGCCGTACTCGGGGCCGGGCTCGTCCAGCAGCACCTTCACCTGGTCCTGTCCCCCGGTGAGGTCCGCGAAGGCCATCCCCTGCGCCAGCTCCGACGCGAGCGCGGCGTGGGTGAGCAGGAAGCCCCAGGCGTGCTTCCTCGGCTGGGTGAGGGCGGGCACCTTGAGGAAGTCCCAGTAGCGCTGGCGCACCACCTCCGTGGAGACGAAGCAGTCGAAGAAGGCGGCCCAGGTGGACACCAGGAGCTGCTTCTCGTCCGGGGTGTACGGCACGTCCTTGCCGCGCTGGTACAGCGCCCTGGAGCGGAAGGCCTCCTCCTTGAGCCGGTGCAGCCCCTCCGTCCCCTGGCGCAGCGCCTCCAGGTCCCGGCGGGCCTGGGCGACGAAGGCGGCGTCGTCCAGCGCGTAGACGTCGCGCGGCGCCTGCTCGGCGGCGGGAGCGGGGGGCGGCGCTTCGGCGGGGGGGCTGGCGAACGTGAGCCAGGCGGCGAGCAGGGAGGCTGCGGACATCAGGGAGGACACTCCGGCGGGCGTTGGCGCGGGAGGACTCTACCCCGAAGCGGACGCGGGCAAGACGGCCGGTCCCCTGCCTGCCCGGCGTCTTGGGAGGTGGCGGGCGACAGGGTGGCCCGGAGCGGGCGCCATCCCCAGGTTGAGGCATGGATGGCCGCCCGGGCACTGGAAGCTCCGGGCGCAAGAAAGGTGGAAGACACGATGGCTTACGGAAAGGCGGAGGATCCCTCGCGCTCCATCACCCCGCACCTGGATGGGGTGGAGTACCCGGCGACGCGCGAGGAACTCGTCGAGGCCGCCGCGGACAACGAGGCCCCGGTCGACATCATCAACATCCTCAAGTCCCTGCCACAGACGGAGTACATGCTGCGCGAGCACGTGCTGCGCGACCTGGCGGAGGCCGAGCGCCGCTTCGCGATGAACGGCCTGAAGGACGACGATGGCGTGGACCGCGACCGGCGCAACATCGGGCGCGACCGCATCGAGGGTGCCTCCGAGGGCGAGACGCGCCACCCCTAGTGTCGCCTGCGCGCGGACACTCCACGCAAGGACGTTGCAAGACGCTCGCGGGCGCCCTGGCTTTCTGCCAGCGTTCGCGAGCGCATGCGTACGGGCCTTTCGTGGAGCTGTCTGCTGCTGTCGCTGGCCGCCGCCGGGTGCACCTCCCGGTATCCGCCGCTCAACCCCGCGCCGGGGCTGCCGCCGCCGGTGCGTCTGGACTTCAAGCCCCCCGTGGACCGCCTCCTCACCGAATCCGTGCGCGCCACCCGCACCCTCCAGCGCGAGGGCCGGCCGGAGGTGCGCGACGAGGCGGCCTTCACCACCGAGACCCGCTTCACCCCGTCCGACGGCGGCTGGCGCGTGGCCCAGGCCGTGCGCACCCCGCGCCAGGCGCATGACGGGCACGACGTGCCGTCCCTGTCCGGCGCCGTGCTGGAGCGCTTCACGCTGCGCATGCAGTTGGCGGCGGACGGCACCTTCGTGAAGCTGGTGGGCCCGGAGGCCGCGCGGGAGGCGCTGCGGCAGGTGGCGCCCGAGGGCACCGGCCTTCCGGAGGTGGAGCGCTTCTTCAGCCCGGAGGCGCTGGAGATCCGCACGCGCCGCGAGTGGGAGGCGAAGTACGCGGGGCTGCTCCAGCGCAACCTGGTGGAAGGGCAGCGCACCTGGGCGGTGGACTCCGTGGACGTGGACGGCGAGGAGCGCGCCTATCTGCTGGAGCGCACGGTGCAGGGCACGCGGCTCACGTCGTTCGGCGACGCGGTGGTGCTGACGCTGAGGTGCCTGGACGCGCTGCCCGCCCACGCCCCGGCGGAGCTGAAGGCCGCGTGGGCGGAGGCCGGCTCGCCCGAGCTCTCCAAGGGCGTGACGTGTGAAGGCGAGCAGGTGGTGACGTGGGCCCGGTTCATCCCGGTGCGCCGCCTGCTGAAGGTGAAGGCGGTGGGGGCGGGCGGCACGCTGACGCTCACCACCGAGTCCCAGGCGGAAGCGCTCCAGGAGGAAGGGCCATGAGCCACGACGAGTACCTCATCGAGACCGAAGCGGGTGTGAAGCACGTGGTGCAGGAGGCCCGGCGCGTGGCGGTGCTGGGCATCAAGACGGAGGACCACTCCGCCCAGCCCGCGTACTACGTGCCGGAGTACCTGGCGAAGGCGGGCGTGGACGTGGTGCCGGTGCCCGTCTACTACCCGGACGCGAAGGTGATTCTTGGCAAGCCGGTGTACCGGCGGCTGGTGGACATCCCGGGTGACATCGACCTGGTGGACGTGTTCCGCAGGCCCGGCGACATCGACCAGCACGTGGACGACATCATCGCCAAGAAGCCCAAGGCGGTGTGGTTCCAGTCCGGCATCCGCAACGACGACGCGGCGAAGAGGCTGGCCGCCGCCGGCATCCGCGTGGTGCAGGACCGCTGCCTGATGGTGGACCACCGCCGCTACAGCGGGCGCTGACGGCCTGGAAGAACCACGGCCCTCCGCGCCCGGCAAGGGCACGGAGGGCCGCGAGGCCGCGCGTGGAGGGCGGCGGCCTGCTTCAAGCTCAGTAGTTGCCGGAGATGACCTTGGGCAGGGCCTTCGCCAGGTCCGGCAGGGGGCCAATCTGCCGCGTGTCCGAAGCCTGCGCCGTGCCGTTGTTGCGCAGCAGGCCGCGCATCTGCACGGACGTCAGCAGCCGGCCGTTGGCGCGCGCCACGCCCTGGGCGCTGACGGCGGCGCCCACGATGATGGGCGACGCGCTGGAGGTGCCGCTGAAGGTGGACGTGTAGTACTGGTCCTCGCCGTACCCGCTGCCGAAGCGGTCGCCGTAGCCGGTGGTGACGACGGACTCGCCCCAGCCGTGCACGTTCACGCGCTGGCCGAAGTTGGTCCAGCACATGGGCACGCGCGTGGTGGCGGTGCTGGCGCCCACCAGGATGGCGCCCGAGTCACGCGTGGCCGGGTTGAACCGGCCGCCGTACGCGGCCGCGTCCAGGTTCGCGCTGCCGTTGCCCGCCGCCTCCACGATGATGACGCCGTTGGCGGTGGCGTTGCGGATGGCGTCGTAGTTGTCCTGCCAGTACTCCATCGCGATGTAGTTGCACTGGGACGTGTTGCACGTGCAGGCCGTGCCGTCGCTGGGGCCGCCCGCGTGCAGCTCGATGAGGACGACGCCGCCCGTGCCCACCGCCGCCGCCGCGTTGGTGATGGCGCTCGCGGTGCTCTGCGCGCCAATGGCCTCCACGCCCGGCGTCGCCGCGTTGGCGATGCCCGTCACGCCGTAGCCGTTGGACGCGCCCACGATTTCACCCAGCACCGCGGTGCCGTGGTTGCGCCAGCCCAGGTCGTTGTACTGCGTGCCGCCCACGCGGAAGAACGTGGGGAAGTCCTCGTGCGTGGTGCGCCAGCCTCCCTCGATGTCCACGAACTTCACGTTGGTGCCCCGGCCGCCCGTCACCGTCCACGCGTACGTCGCGTTGATGCCGGAGGGCGCCGCGTTGAGGTAGCCCTGGTTCGCCTGGTACAGGGGCGTGGTGGGCGGCAGGTCCGCCGCGGACAGGAGCGCGCGCAGCCCCGCCTCCATGGCGAAGTTCACCATCGCCGGCTCCGGGGGCGGCGCCGCGTAGGCCGTCTCCACGCTGCCAACGCGGTTGAGCGCCGCCACCAGGTCCGCCACGGTGTCCGCGGTGGTGCCGGGCAGCAGCGGAACTTCGAAGTACAGGTTCAGGTCCGCCAACTGCTCGCCGCTCGCGCGCTCACCGGACGCCTTGCTCGCGTCCAGCGTGGCCTCCTCCGCCTGGAACACCCGCTCCAGCGCCCCGATGCGCGGCGCGCGGTCCAACAGCGCCACCACCTCCGCCAGGTCCGCGTCCACGCGCGCGGCGTCCAGGCGCAGGCCGGCCAACAGCTCGCGCTCGCCGGCGCTGCGCTCGGAGGACAGGGCGCGCAGCGCGTTGTCGCGCAGGCGCACGTGGCTGCCCTCGTGGAACTTCACCACCAGCCGCTCCACGAACGTCCCCGCGGGCAGCTCGCGCCCCGTGGGCTTCGCCAGGAGCGCGCGCGGCGCCAGCGAGGGCGCGGCGCCAGCAGCGGGGGCCAACGCCAGCAGGGACACAGCCATGACCGCGCTACGCAGGCGGAGCGGGGACAGCGTCGACTTCAGCATGGACTTCCTCCGGGATGGACAACATCCCCACCATGCCACGCCGGTCTGTCATTCAAATCTGGCTATTCTGCTATTTCTATCCTGATGGTTTATTCGCGCCTCATTGAACCGGGTGGGCGTGCGAAGGCGCTCAGGTGCTCTGCTCGAAGGGGACGGGGGGCCGGGCCAGGGCGCGCTCCGCGGACAGCCGGGCCTGGTCCAACGCGTCGAAGCCGCGCTCCAGCGTGGCGGGCGTCACCGGGGGCAGGTTGGAGACGACGACGTAGACGGGCACGTCGCGCGTCTGGAGCACGGTGAGCTGGAGCCGGAAGTGGTCGCGCCGGAGCGCGGCGGACCCGGCGGCCAGGCCCTGCGGATAGGCCATGGGGCCGCCCACCACCTTGCGCGTGCGGCTGGGCAGGTAGTGCACGAGGATGGCGTCCAGGTCCTTGCCGATGGCGCTCTCCTGGAGGGCCAGCGCGGGCGCCTTGTCCACCAGCCCGCCGTCCCAGAAGAGCTGTCCGTCCAGCGGCACCGCGCGGAAGAGGCCCGGGTACGCGCAGGTGGCGTGGACGCGCGGGGCCAGCTCCCCGGTGGTGAACGCCTGGTGCGTGCCCTGGGTGAGGTTGGCGACGGTGAGCAGCAGCGGGTGCGGCAGGTCCTCGAAGGTGGACACCGGCAGCGTGGACTCCAGCAGGCGCCGGAAGCGCTCGCCCTTGAGCAGGCCCGTGAAGCCGTGCCCCTGGGACGCCACGTTCAGCATCGCGCCAAGGGGGTCCGGGTCCCAGAAGTTGGCCCGCGTCTGGCGCAGCACCAGCTCCTCCAGCGCCGGCATGGGCATGCCCGCCGCCGCGTACGCCGCCACCATCCCGCCCGCGGACGTGCCCGCGTAGGCGTGGGGCTTCAGGCCGCTGGCGTGCAGCCCCTTCAGGAAACCCGCATGGCCGTAGAACCCGAAGTAGCCCGCGGAGAGGACCAGCCCGAACCGCTTGCCTTCGAGCAGGGAGTGCAACGTGGAGGAGGGAGCCATTTCGGATTTTTACGGGATGGGTGCGTTCCAAGGCAACGCAATGCGTTGCCGGGGCCATTGTGCCCGTGTCAGAGCATCGATATATGTTGATGGCTCGATATGGACGTCCTCTCCCAATCCTTCCGTGTCCTGGGGGACACGACGCGGCTGCGCATCCTGCGGCTGGTGGCCCAGGCGCCGCTGAACGTGACGGAGCTGGTGTCGCTGGTGGGGGTGGCCCAGTCGTCGGTGTCGCACCACCTGTCGAAGCTGAAGGGGCTGGGGCTCATCCGCGAGGAGCGGCAGGCGGGCTTCACGTACTACTCGCTGGCGCTGGAGTCGGATGACTCGCGCTGGCCGCTCGTCCGGCTGGCGCGCGAGGCGGAGGACGCGGCGGGGGACTCGGCGCGGCTCAACGACCTCTTGCGCGCGCGGGAGGACCGGCAGGCGCTCAACGAGCGGCTCCTGGAGCCCGGCCAGTCGTGGTTCCTCTGGGCGGGGGCGTTGGCGTCGCTGCTGCCGCCCCTGGACGTGGCGGACTTCGGCTGCGGCACGGGCGTGTTCAGCCGGGCCATGGCGCGGTGGGCGCGGCACGTGTGGGCCATTGACCAGAGCGAGGACGCGCTGTCCCAGGCGCGGGCCCTGGCCCAGCGTGACGGGCTCACCAACATCACGTTCCTGCGCGAGGACCTGCACCGGCTGTCCCTGGCCGGCGGGCGCATGGACCTGGTGGTGATTTCGCAGAGCCTCCACCACGTGGAGGCGCCCGCGGCGGTGGTGGCGGAGGCGGCGCGGCTGCTCAAGCCGGGGGGCCGGCTGGTGGTGCTGGAGCTGATGCCGCACGAAGAGAAGTGGGTGCTGGAGCGGTTGGGGCACCGTCACATGGGCTTTTCGCCCGAAGTCCTGGAAGCGGCCCTTCGCGAGGCCGGCTTCACGTCGTTCACCCGCGAGACGCACGCGCGCGACGGGGCCAGTCCCTTCCGCGTCTTCCTGCTGACCGGAGTCAAACCGTCATGACGAGCCACATCGCCCAACCCCTGCCGCTTCCCCCCGGGGAGCACGGCCAGCGCGTGCAGGCGCTCCAGGCCGCGATGCGCGAGCGCATCCTGGTGCTGGACGGCGCCATGGGCACGCTCCTGCAGGGCCACCAGTTGATGGCGGCGGACTTCGGCGGCGCGGAGTACGAGGGCTGCAACGAGCACCTGGTCCTCACCCGCCCGGACGTCATCGAGGGCATCCACGCGAAGTACTTCTCCGCGGGCGCGGACGTGACGGAGACGGACAGCTTCGGCGGCACCCCGGTGGTGCTGGCGGAGTTCGAGCTGGGCCACAAGGCGATGGAGATCAACATCGCCGCGTCCCGCCTGGCGCTGAAGGCCGCGAAGGCCGCGGAGGCGAAGGACGGGCGGATGCGCTGGGTGGCGGGCTCCATCGGCCCCACCACCAAGGCCATCAGCGTCACGGGCGGCATCACCTTCGAGGAGCTGGTGGACAACTTCGCCGTGCAGGCGGAGGGGCTCGCGGTGGGCGGCTCCGACTACCTGCTGGTGGAGACGGCGCAGGACACGCGCAACGTGAAGGCGGCGCTGCTGGGCATCGACCGGGCCTTCCGGAAGCTGGGCTGGAAGCTGCCGGTGGCGGTGTCCGGCACCATCGAGCCCATGGGAACCATGCTCGCGGGCCAGTCCGTGGAGAGCCTGGCCACGTCGCTGGAGCACACGGACCTGCTCTACCTGGGGCTCAACTGCGCCACGGGCCCGGACTTCATGACGGACCACATCCGGTCGCTGTCGTCCATGAGCCCGTTCCCGGTGTCGTGCGTGCCCAACGCGGGCCTGCCGGATGAGAACGGCCAGTACCTGGAGTCGCCGGAGATGATCGCCCGGTCGCTCCGGCGCTTCTGTGACAACGGTTGGATCAACGTGGTGGGCGGCTGTTGCGGCACGCACGCGGGCCACATCGAGGCGCTCGCCGCCGCGGTGAAGGGGCTCAAGCCGCGCACGGAAGTTCCGAAGCCGCGCTCGTCGCTGTCCGGCGTGGACTACCTGGAGGTGACGGACGAGCAGCGCCCCATCATCGTGGGTGAGCGCACCAACGTCATCGGCAGCAAGAAGTTCAAGGAGCTCATCGTCGCGGGCGCGTTCGACGACGCGTCGGAGATTGCCCGCGCCCAGGTGCGGCGGGCGGCGCAGGTCATCGACATCTGCCTGGCGAACCCGGACCGGGACGAGTTGGAGGACATGCGCCACTTCCTGGAGGTGGTGGTCAAGAAGGTGCGCGTGCCGCTGATGATCGACTCGACGGACGAGAAGGTCATCGCCATGGCGCTCACGTACTGCCAGGGCAAGGCCATCATCAACTCCGTCAACCTGGAGGACGGCGAGGAGCGCTTCGAGAAGGTCGTCCCGCTGGCGAAGGCGTTCGGCGCGGCGCTGGTGGTGGGCTGCATCGACGAGGTGGGCATGGCCGTCACGCGCGACCGCAAGCTCGCCGTGGCCGAGCGCAGCTACGAGCTGCTCACCCAGAAGTACGGCATGCGCCCGGAGGACCTCTACTTCGACCCGCTGGTGTTCCCCTGCGCCTCCGGTGACGCGCAGTACACCGGCAGCGGCGTGGAGACGATCGAGGGCGTGCGCCTCATCAAGCAGCGCTTCCCCCAGTGCCGCACGGTGCTGGGCATCAGCAACGTGTCCTTCGGCCTGCCCACCGCGGGCCGCGAGGTGCTCAACTCCGTGTTCCTGTATCACTGCGTGCAGGCGGGCCTGGACATGGCGCTCGTCAACTCGGAGAAGCTGGAGCGCTACCCGTCACTGCCGGAGGAGGAGCGCAAGCTCTCCGAGGACCTCATCTACAACCGGGGCACGGACCCCGTGACGCCCTTCGCGGCGCACTTCCGCGAGCGCAAGCCCGCACGCGCCCAGGTGAGCAGCCTGCCGCTGAACGAGCGGCTCCAGCGCTACATCATCGAGGGCACGCGCGACGGCCTGACGGCGGACCTGGACCTGGCGATGAAGGAGATGTCGCCGCTGGAGATCATCAACGGGCCGCTGATGAAGGGCATGGACGAGGTGGGCCGCCTCTTCGGCGCCAACGAGCTCATCGTCGCGGAGGTGCTCCAGAGCGCGGAGTCCATGAAGGCGGCGGTGAGCCACCTGGAGCCGCACATGAGCAAGACCCAGGCGGCGTCGCGCGGGAAGATCGTCCTCGCGACGGTGAAGGGGGACGTGCACGACATCGGCAAGAACCTGGTGGAGATCATCCTCGCCAACAACGGCTTCCAGGTGGTGAACCTGGGCATCAAGGTCCCGCCCGAGCAACTGGTGCTGGCGGTGAAGGAGCACCGCCCGGACATCCTGGGCCTGTCCGGCCTGCTGGTGAAGAGCGCGCACCAGATGGTGGCCACCGCGGAGGACCTGCGGCGCGCGGGCGTGGAGACGCCCATCCTGGTGGGCGGCGCCGCGCTCAGCCGCAACTTCGTGGACCGCAACATCGCCCCGGCCTACGGCGGCGGCACGGTGGCCTACGCGCAGGACGCGATGAACGGCCTGGAGCTGGCGAAGCAGATTGTGGAGCCGGGCGCGCACGCGAAGCTGCGGGATGACCTGGCCGCGCGGCGGCTGAAGCTGGCGCAGGAGGCGAAGGACCGGCCCGCGCCCGCGGCCCCGGTGCGCCGCTCGCGCAGCACGGAGGTGCCGGTGCTGGCCACGGTGCCGCCCGCGCCGGACTTCGCGCGGCACGTGCTCACCAACACGCCGTTGGACCACATCTGGAAGTTCATCAACCCGGTGATGCTCTACGGCCGCCACCTGGGCCTGCGCACGTCGTCACGCGCGCTGGGGACCCCGGCCGAGGCGGAGCTGGCGAAGACGGAGGAGGGCCGCAAGGCGCTGGCGCTGAAGGAGGCGGTGGAGGAGCTGAAGACGCTCCTGCGCGGCGGCGTGATGCACGCGCGCTCGGTGTTCCAGTTCTTCAAGGCGGCCAGCGACGGCGACCGGGTGCTGCTCTTCGACGGCACGACGGGCGAGCCGGTGACGTCCTTCGACTTCCCCCGGCAGGACAAGGACAACGGCCTGTGCCTGGCGGACTACGTGAAGCCGCTGGAGAACGGCAAGCCGGTGGACGCGCTCTCGCTGTTCGTCACCACCGCGGGCGCGGGCATCCGCGAGCTGTCCGAGGGCTTCAAGGCCAAGGGCGAGTTCCTCAAGATGCACGCGGTGCAGGCGCTGGCGCTGGAGACCGCGGAGGGCTACGCGGAGCTCCTGCACACGCAACTGCGCAGCATGTGGGGCTTCCCGGACCGCGCGGACATGACGATGCTGGAGCGCTTCCGCGCGGAGTACACCGGCAAGCGCTACTCGTTCGGCTACCCGGCGTGCCCGCGGCTGGAGGACCAGACGAAGCTGTTCGCCGCGCTCAAACCGGAGGAGATCGGCGTGCAGCTCACCGACGGCTGCATGATGGAGCCCGAGGCGAGCGTGTCCGCCATCGTCTTCCACCACCCGGGCGCCACGTACTTCTCCGTGACGTGACCGGAGGAACACCGGGAAGAGGGCCGGAGGGCCACTCTTCCCGGGGGATGCACGAACGTCAGGCGCGCAGGTCGCGGAGGGCGTCGGAGAAGGCCCCGGCGGCGACGCCCAGGCTGGCGGCCTCCTTGCCGTGCTTCTTCCGGTCCTCGGCGTTCTTCGCCTTGTCGTCGTTCAGCTTCTTGTGCGCCTCGTCGCGGGCCTTGCCCTCGTCGTGGATCGCCTTGTCCTCATCCTTCTTGGCCTTGTCCGTCAGGGCATCCGCGGCCTTCTTGCCCAGGTCGGCCGCCTTCTTGCCCGTGTCGATGATGCCCATCAGCGACCACTGCTCGGCCAGCGCCGCCTGCACCGCCTGACGCAGCTCCTGCGCGCTGTGGCCCACCTCGGGCGCCGCCACCTGGCCCGCCTCCGCCAGCTTCGGCAGGTCCCGCGACGTGATGAGCCCCGCTTCGGTGTTGTGCTTCGACATGGTGTATCCCCCTGGTGATTCCGGCATTCCCGCAAGGCCGGAATTTTACAGCTTCATGATGCTAGCGGGGCTTGAAGGAAGCGCGCAAGGGCCTGGGCGATGGGGAGCCCCGTGTGCTGCTCGAACCACATGAAGCCGGGGCAGGTATTGACCTCCAGGCACACCCAATCGCGCGGGTCGGCGGAGCCGCCGGGGGGCTCGATGAGGTCGATGCCGGAGAGGTGGAGCCCGAGCGCGGAGGACAGGCGCCGGCACGCGTCGGCCACGGGCTCCGGCAGGGTGGTGGCGCGCAGGTGCACCGGGTGGCCGGTCATGTCCGGGTGCCGGTAGTCCAGGGCCTGCGACTCCGCGCGGCACGCGAAGACCTCACGGCCTCCCACGACGTGGACGCGCACGTTGGTGCCGCTGATGCGCTGCTGGAACTGGTGGGGCGGCGGAGCCCGTCCCGGCAGGAACGCGGCCCGGGTGTCATCCCAGGAGACCTGTTTCACGAGGGAGCGCTCGTCGCTGACGGACTTGATGACGGGGTCCCCCGTCAGGCCCCGGGCGAAGGGCTCCCACAGCCGCCAGTCGCCGCCCGCCAATGTGTCGGGCACGCTCAGGCCCGCGGCGAGGATGGCGGCGTACTGGCAGGGCTTGCTGTTGTTGGACACCATCGCCGTGGGGCGGTTGGCCACCGGGCCGTGGAAGAGGTCCATGAGGGCATTCGCGTGGGCCCGCTCGGCGCGGACCTCCGGCGTCACGTGTTCGCGGACGCCCCCCGTGCCCAGGCGCGAAAAGATGCCGGAGATGTCCTCCAGGTCGACGCGCCAGGTGGGAAAGCACACCGCTCCTCGCAGCCTCCGCGAGGCGTGAGGCCCCGGCGCCAGGTCCAGCTCCAGGCGCACCTGCGTGCCCAGGTGCCGCTGGTCCACGAAGAGGTACTCGCTCTTCGTGTCGGTGAGGTGCGCGAGGAAGAAGGACGTCACCAGCTCATCGATGGGGCCCATCAACAAGATCACGGCCCGACCTCCTGGCCCGCGAGCCGCGCGCGGACGAAGTGTTCCACCTGCTCCACGAGCGCGGGGTGCTCACCGGAGAGCATCGACTCCAGGCCCTCCGGAACGAACGACAGTTGGAGCGCCGCCCAGGCCGTGGGGGACGCGGAGGGCACCAGCAGGACCTCCAGGAACTCCGCGCCACAGCCGGCCGCGAGCCGCGCGAGGTCCGCGGCGAGTTCGGGTGTCGGCGCCACCCGGGTCCCGCCGCCGTCTTCGACGCTCCACAGGCTGACCTGCTGGCCCATCACCCACGCCATGTGGAGCGGCCCCGGCGCGGACACCGTCCACCAGACCCGTGCATCGGTGCCCCCCGCCTCCTGGGGCCAGGGCTTCCACCGGCGGCCGTCCTCGGGGGGCGTGCCCACATGGAAGTGGGGCGGCGCGAGGACGCAGGCCCCCTCTCGTGCCGGGAGCTGTTGGGCGAGCAGCCGCCAGGAGGGCACCGTCCAGGGGACGGAGAGCAGGCCCCTGCGGTTGAGGGTGCGCGCGGGGCAGGTGGTGTGGAAGCCCTCGCGCAGGGCCTCCCGCTCCGCGCGCAGGTAGTCCTCCTCCGGGGGCAGCGGGCCTTCGGAGAGGCACCAGAACACGTCCTCGCGCTCCAGCTCCTCGCGGCCTTCGGGACCGAGCAGCCCCGCGCGGAACCGGCCGCCCTTCACCTCCACCCAGGGCGTCGTGGTGGCGCCCCAGGCTCTCACGGGCACCTCCACGGCGCGGAACCCGGCGCGCAGGGCCTCGGCGCGCAGGAGGTCGCGCAGGTGTGGAAACAGCTCCGCGCCGACGAGGACGAGCTTGGGCATGGACCCGGAAGCCTCGCAGGCCGCCTCCCCGGGGAACAATCCCCCCATCCAAGTCCGGCCGCCTTTTCCCGGAAGGGATAGATTGCCGCCATGCCTTCGCCCACCATCCGTCGCGCCGTCCAGCTCCTGCCCGCGTGTGCCACGACGGGCATTGGCAGCCTGCCGCACACCCAGGTGGAGCTGGGTCTGCAAGCCGCGCTCGCCCTGGACATCCCGTTCCTGCCGCAGCTCCCGGTGGGTCATCCGTCGGAGCTGATGATCCCCGCCGCGCTGGAGGGCCTGCCGGGCCTGCGCTTCGACGAGGACGGCGTGTGCACGGTGGACGTGGAGGCGTGGAGCGCGGGGCGCGAGGCCTTCGAGAAGCGGCTGGAGGTGGCGCTCGCCGCCGGGGACCTGGAGGCCTTCGAGCCCACCGCGGACGCGTGCCGCGCGTGGAGGCCGTTCCTCTGGGAGGTGGAGCACCGCAAGCTCGCGTTCGCGAAGGCGCAGCTCGCCGGCCCCTTCACGGTGCGCTCCGTGGTGCGCACCGCGACGGGTGAGCCGGTGCTCTCGGTGCCGGGGCTGGACGCGGCGCTGTACCGGCTGGTGATGGTGCGCGCGCTGGCCATGGTGCGCGCCCTCAAGCGCACGGGCACCACGCCCCTGTTCTACCTGGACGAGCCCGGCCTCTACGCCTACGTGCGGATGAACCCGCAGCACCTGTTGGCCCAGCAGGAGCTGCGGCTGCTGGTGGTGGCGCTGCAGCGCGAGGGCGCGCTCGTGGGCATCCACTGCTGCGGCAACACGGACTGGGGCGTGCTGCTGGACGCGCAGGCGGACCTCGTGTCCCTGGACGTGCGGCTGTCGCTGGACGCGATGCTGGAGGAGACGGACGCGCTCAAGCGCTTCCTGGACTCCGGCGCCACGCTGAGCCTGGGCGTCATCCCCACGGACCTGGCGTCCACGTATTCGGTGGAGGAGCTGTCGGACTCGGTGGAGGCGTCGTTGAAGGCGGCGCTGCCGGACGGCATCGGCTTCTCACGCGCGCTGTCCACGGTGCTGCTGACGCCCGCGTGCGGGCTGGCGATGCGCTCGGTGATGGACGCCGAGCGCATCCTGGAGGAGCTGAAGCAGGCCCAGCGCCGGCTGAAGCGGGCGCTGGAGTTCGAGCGCCCGGCCCTCCAGGGACTTCCGCCCGCGCACTGAAGCCGCGCGCGGGCGGCCTCGGGCGGCGGACTACTGACGGCCGAGCCGCAGCTCGCGCTCCGCCTGGTGCCAGTCCTGCTCGGGGTTGCCGTGCGTGCCGCCCCGGGCCTGGAAGATTTCGTAGGCGCGGCGGGCGATCTGCTCCTGCGTGGGCGCGGCGGTCTTGCTCGTGGGCGCGCTCGCCGTGGCCGCCGGCTTCTTGTCCTCGGTCCGCTCCGGCGCGGCCTTGGGGGCCGGGTTCGGTTGGGACTTCTGCGCGTTCTGACGGGCCATGGGGTTTCCTCCTGGAAAAGGCGACCTGAAGCTTCGGCCGCGCCCCTCTCTCGCGGAAGAGACCCAAGGCGTACGGGGTTGCCGGAGCGACATCCCAGGTCGCGAAGTGTTGAGGGACCAACGGGCCATCCCGCTCGGAAAATCCGTCAGCGGAAGGGCCCTGGACGGGTGGTCCGCGAGCGCGAGCCCACCAGGCGCTTCATCGCCTGGTCGCCCTCTTCGCGGGCGTGGCCTCGGCGCCCATCACGCCGTGCCCCAGCGCCGCGTCGAGCGCGCGCTGCATCGCGGTGCTCATGCCCAGCGCCTCCGCCTCCTGGGGCGTGCACCAGCGCAGCTCCTGGAACGCGGCGGACTTCGTGGGGCGCGCGTCGCCCGTCACGCGCAGCAGCCGCAGCGTGAGGTCGCGGTGGGTGAGCTGCCGGCGCACGCTGTCCAGCGTGCCCACGAGCGTGAGCGGCGCGCCCAGCGCCGTGGTCAGCCGCTGCGTCGCCTCCGCTTCGGGCGTGTCCTCCTCCACCTCCACGGCGGGCAGCTCCCACAGGCCGCCGAAGAGGCCCTTGTCCGCGCGCCGCGCGAAGAGGAGCGTGCCCGCGTGCGGCCACACGGCCAGCGCCAGGAACAGCTTGCGCGGAGCGGCGCGCACCTTGGCCGGCGGCAGCTCGTCCACGCGCCCCTTCTTGAACGCGATGCACCCGTCGCGCACGGGGCACAGCAGGCACAGCGGAGACTCCGGCCGGCACACCGTGGCGCCGTGCTCCATCAGCGCCTGGTTGAAGTCCCCGGGCCGCTCGCCCTTCACCAGCGCGGAGGCCAGCGCCCAGAGCGTGGCCTCGCGGTCGCGGTCCCCGGGCAGCCCCTCCACCTCGAAGAGGCGCGACAGGACGCGCGCCACGTTGCCGTCCACGATGGGCGCCTCTTCACCGAAGGCGATGGAGGCCACGGCCCCGGCGGTGTAGCGCCCGAAGCCGGGCAGGGTGAGCAGCTCCCCGGCCGTGGCCGGGAGCTTCCCGCCGAAGCGCTCCACCACCTCCTGCGCGGCCCGGTGCAGGTTGCGCGCGCGCGAGTAGTAGCCCAGCCCCTTCCACCCGGAGAGCACGTCGTCCAGGGGCGCGGAGGCCAGCGCCTTCACCGTGGGAAAGCGCGTGAGGAAGCGCTCCCAGTACGGGATGACCGTGGACACCTGCGTCTGCTGGAGCATGACCTCGCTGAGCCAGATGGCGTACGGGTCGCGGGTGCGCCGCCAGGGCAGGTCGCGCTTGTTCCGGTCGTACCAGGAGAGCAGCGGACCGTGGATGGCGGTGTGGCGTTCAGGGGAGACGGGGGCGGGGAGTGCCCCGGTGTCGGTGCGCTTGCGTGGGCTCATGTGATTCTTCGCGGGGGGCGCGGCACCATACCCGTACGGTCGGGCGCACCCGGCGTTTCTACCAACGGCGGGGGGCGGTTGTCCGGCCGCCCGTCCCTCTTCTGGCGGGGCGGGCGATCGTCTATAGGATGCCCCGCGTCCATGGCCCGCCCTCCCATCACCAACGACTTCTCCTGGTCCAAGAGCCGCCACGAGAAGTTCTCCGAGTGCCTCCGGGCCTACTACCTCTACTACTACCGCTCCTGGGGCGGCTGGGAGGCGGAGGCGGCCAGGGACGTGCGCGAGCTCTACGTCCTCAAGAAGCTGCACAACCGCTACACCTGGGCGGGCAGCATCGTGCACGAGGCCCTCAAGGACGTGCTGCTGGACTGGCGCGCCGGCCGTGACGTGGACCCCGCGAAGGTGGAGGCCCGCACGCACAAGCTGATGCAGGACGACTTCCGGCACTCGCGCTCCAAGGCCTACTGGACGACGAAGTACCGCAAGCCCTTCACCGGCCTGGCGGAGCACGAGTACGCCGAGGACGTCCCCAACGAGGCCTGGAAGCAGAACTTCGAGACGGTGCGCAACGCGCTCGCGTGGTTCTTCCAGTCGCGCTGGCCCACGGTGGCCAAGGGGCTCAAGCCCGCGCAGTGGCTGGAGGTGGACGCGGGCTTCGACTTCGCCCACTTCGTCATGGACGGGGTGAAGACCTTCGCCATCCCGGACTTCGCCTACGTGGACGCGGAAGGCTCCGTCGTGGTGGTGGACTGGAAGACGGGCCGCTCGCGCGAGGGCTACGACGAGCAGGTGCTGGGCTACGCGCTCTACATCGCGCAGCGCTACCGCTACCCGCTGGAGAAGGTGCGCGCGTCGCTCGTGTACCTCAACGAGGGGCAGGAGCACGACGTGACGGTGGACCCGTCCGCCATGGACGGCTTCCGCCAGTACTTCGCCCGGAGCGTGGAGGGGATGCGCTCGCTGCTGAATGACCCCGGCACCAACACGCCGAAGGAGCCGGAGGCCTTCCCGCAGACGGGGAACCTGGACGTCTGCGCCCGCTGCGTCTTCCGCCGTCCGTGCGGCCGGGAGCCCGCGGTGGCGCAGGCCCGGCCGCGCGTGGCCTGAGGGCGCGCGCTACCGCGCGGAGGCGAGCCGGCGCACCACCACGCCCGCGGCGTTCATGCCGAAGGCGGAGGTGACGAACGCCACGCTGCCGTCAATCTGCGTGCGGTGGTCGCAGGTGTGGAACTCGTTGTCCTGCGGGCAGACGCACAGGAAGCCGTCGGTCGCGTCGTCGTAGTTGAGCGGCACCGGCTGCCGGCGCGTCTCGATGGAGTAAACGGCGGTGATGCCCGTGTGGCGCTCCGTCTCCACGCCGTACTTGCGCTTGAGCAGCTTGCGGATGTCCTTGGCGAAGGGGTCCATGTGCGTCTCGCTCAGGTCCTCCACGCGGATGGCCGTGGGGTCCAGGCGTCCCGCGGCGCCCATGGAGCTGACCACCGGCAGGCCCAGCGTCACGCACCGGTGCAGCAGGTGCAGCTTCGCCTTCACGTTGTCGATGGCGTCCACCACGAAGTCGTAGCGGCCCGCGGGCAGCAGTGTCTCCGCCAGCTCCTCGCGGTAGAACTCGCGCAGGGCCTCCACCCTCGCCTGCGGGTTGATCTCCTGGCAGCGCTGGGCCATCAGCTCCGCCTTCGATTTGCCCACCGACTTCACCGTCGCGTGGAGCTGGCGGTTGGTGTTGGTGACGCACACGTCGTCATGGTCCACCAGCGTCAGCCGGCCCACGCCGCTGCGCACCAGGCCCTCCGCGGTGAAGCTGCCCACGCCGCCCAGGCCGAACACCACCACGTGCGCGTTGGCCAGCCGCTCCATGGCGCTGTCGCCCAGGAGGCGCGCCGTGCGGTCGAAGCGGCGCGACAGCTTGAAGGGCTTCGCCAGCGAGGCCGCGTTCTCGACGGTGTTCGAAGCGGCCGGGGAGGCGGGGAGCGCCTCGGTCTCGGCGGTGGGGGAGGGGGCGGGCTGCGGGTTCATGAAGGGCTCCTCTATCACGCGACGCTCGCCTACCGCGAAGGGGAGGGGAAAGCTTCCCGGAACAGGCGCCGGGCGTTCTCGGTCGTCCGCTGGGCGAGCGCCTCCACCGGCTCTCCCAGCGCCTGCGCCATGCCGGCGAGGATGTGGGGCAGGTAGCCGGGTTCGGAGCGCTGCCCCCGGAAGGGCGTGGGCGCCTGGTCCGGCGAGTCCGTCTCCGCCACCAGCCGGTCCGCCGGAATCACGCGCAGGGCGTCCAGCGGCTTGCGCGCCTCCGCCCACGTCACCGGGCCCGCGAAGGAGAAGTGACAGCCCTTCTGGATGTAGAAGCGCGCCAGCTCCGCGCCGCCGCTGTAGCTGTGCATCAGGATGCCGGCCTCCGGCCAGGCCTCCGCCTTCAGGAGCTCCATCAGCGCGGGGTGCAGCCGGTGGCAGTGCATCAGCACCGGCAGCCCGTGCTTGCGCGCCAGGGCCAGGTGCCCGCGCAGCACCGCCAACTGCCGCTCCAGCGGGGCGCCGGGGAGGGAGGGGCCGTCCAGGCCGCACTCGCCCACCGCCACCGCGCCGCCCCGGGACAGGAGCGCGTCCAGCCGCTCCAGGTGCGCGCCGTCGTCCTCCGGCGGCAGGTCCGGCAGGAACTGGGGATGGATGCCCAGCCCCACCTGGACGCGCGCGTCCCTTCGCGGCAGCGCGAGCAATGGCTCCCACGTGTCCGGGCCCACCGCGGGGATGAGGATGCCGTGCAGCCCCGCGGCCCAGGCGCGCGCGACGACGTCGTCACGGTCCGGGTCGAAGCGCGAGGCGTCCAGATGGCAGTGCGTGTCGATCATTGAGCACCCTTCTTCCCAGACCCGTTCAATCACTGACAGCCCTGAATGGCGTGCCCTTCAAGGCCTCCCGACATCCTTGGACGCGAAGCTAAGACGCGCCGCCTGACTTTGGAGCCATCGCGTCTTTGGAGGCGTGTAAATGACCAAGCGAGTGGTGTTGGGGGCGTTGTTCGGGGCGCTGGCGGTGCTGGGCACGGGCTGTGGCGACGAGTGCGTCGACCAGTACGATTGCCGTGACAAGGGCTCCGCGCCGGAAGGGCAGCAGTGGACCTGCAACGCGGACAACAAGTGCGAGCTGCAGAACGTCACCCCCCCGCCGGAAGAGGACGCGGGCGTGGAGGTCGACGCGGGCACCGAGGACGCCGGGACGGAGGTCGACGCGGGCACCGAGGACGCCGGGACGGAGACGGACGCCGGGACGGAGGTGGACGCCGGCACGGACGCGGGCATGAACGTGGCCAAGGGCGGCGCGTGCACCGCGTCCACGGACTGCATGGCGGGCCTGCGCTGCGAGGCCGCCACCTGCCAGTCGCTCCTCATCGCCGTGACGGGCAACGACGGCGGCACGCGCGCGCTGGTGACGGCCTACGACGTGCCGGGGATGACGTCGCTCAGCGCCGACGGCGTCGCCAGCGCCTACCCGCGCTTCGGCCCGGACGGCACCCAGGTGGCCTTCGTGCAGGGGGACGTCACCGCCGCCGCGGGTGAACTCGCGGTGCGCCCGGTGCCTGTCACGGCCGCGGCGCCCACCGTGCTGACCACGGGCACGGACGCTGGCAATGCGCGCATCCGCTACATGGAGTGGGAGCCGGGCAACCTCATCGCCTGGGTGCGCGGCAGCACGGGCATCTCCACCATCGAGGCCACGGGCGGCACGCCCGCGCAGGCCACCGGCAACGGCACCTTCCCGGACTGGGCGCCCAACGGGACGGACTACGCGTACAGCGCCGCGGGTAACGGCATCTACGTCTCCACGGGCGGCGGCGCGCCGGCTCCGCTCGCGGGCTCGCCCACCTCCGGCGAGCAGCCGCACTACAACCGCACCACGTCGCAGTTGCTCTTCCTGGCCAACCCGGAAGGCGACACGGTGACCTTCGGCACGGACACGACCCCGGTGCTCAAGCTGTACACGCTGCCGGTGACGGGCGGCGGCACCCCGGAGCTGCTCGCGGGCAAGACCTCCGACGCCGTCACGGGCGGCACCCTGGAGTCGTACATCGCGAACCCCAACTGGGCACCGGACGGCGGTTGGGTGGCGTACGTGCGCGCCTACTACCAGAACGTCGGTGGCGCGGCCACGCTGTGCGGCAACGCCGGCGCCACGCTGTGCGGCAACACGCCGGGCAACGTCATCTTCCTGCAGCGCGTGAACACCTCCACGGGCGCGGCGGAGGGCGCCGCCGTCAAGCTCGTGGACAACGCCACGTTGCCGTCGTTCTCCCCGGACGGCCGCCTCCTGGCCTACATCCTGGGCGGCGCGCTCAAGGTGCAGCCCATCGACCCGGCCACCGGCCAGCCCTCCGGCGCGCCCATCGAGCACCCGAAGGACACGTACACGGTGCTGACGAGCGAGGGTGACGACCACCGCCCGCGCTGGCAGCCCCGCTAGGCCCACGCCACCCAAGCCCCGGACTCCGGGGCTTCCCGGCCCGTGTTCCCCGTTTCACGAGGGAGCACGGGCCGTCGTGTTTCAGGTGCGAAGCGCGCCACCCACCCCGCGCGAAGTGACGAACGCGGGCAGTGCCGGGTCCCCATCAACCCGCGTGCGGATCCACTTCCTGGTCCAGCGGATCCAGGTTCCAGGACAGAAAGAAGGAGGGGAGAGGGGCTCCACCCGCGCTCACGCGAAACCGCGGCACCTGGTGGAGGAGGACTGACAGCCGTGTCGCGACGGCTCACGCGCCCGCGCGCTCCAAAGGGAGCACGGCCTGGGCTTCACGGGGCCGGGACGCGGGCTGCTTCAGCCCACGACGACGATGCGGCGGCCCAGCGCGCGGGTCATCTGCGGGGACGTGACGAGCTCCAGCACGCCGCTCATCTCTCCGCCCGCCGTGTCGAACGCCGCCGCGATGACCTCGCCCACGGTGAGCTGGGCCTTCTGGGCCGCCACCCGCGCGCGCTTCGCCGTGCGCCGCAGCGCGGGCATCACCCGCCGACCCTGCCGCCGCACCGTGCCACCCTTCGCCTTGCCTGCGGTCCGCTTCGCCATGGTTCCTCCCGCTACTGTCGACTCGCGGGTGAGTACCTCGTCGGTCTGACACCATGCAGGCGAGGTGCCAGGGCTCAGCCTCCCCGTCAGGTTCCTGAATCCAGGGGTTTTCCTTGCCGGTAGCGGGTTTCCGAGGGGCGGGCAGGCCTTCCTTTTTTCAGCCCTTCAGGGTCGTTCCTCGTTCTGTCGAGTTTTTCGTTCACGCAGTGCGGTGATTTCCACGCATCGTTCAATGGCGCGCACCTCCCCTGAGGTCGTGCGACGACAGGGCTGGGTCAGGTGTCACCCCCTGGCCACAGCCCCTGCGGGCAGGGAACCACGGTGCGGGTGGGACGCGGCGGGGCTTTGGGGTAGAGGGCGGGCGCCCATGCGAGTCCAGGTCCTCTTCCACGACAATTGTTTCGACGGCGCCGCCAGCGCCGCGGTCTTCACCCGCTTCTACCGGGAGCGTGTGCGCGCGGACGCGACGTTCAGCTACCGGGGGCTGGCCCACAAGCCGGGGGCGGAGGGCATCGACCCGGCCGTCTTCACGGGCGACGAGAACGTCATCGTCGACTTCCGCTACAGCCAGGACGCGCGGCTCACCTGGTGGTTCGACCACCACGCCTCCGCCTTCCAGCAGCCCGGCGACGAGCCCCACTTCCAGCGCGACACCAGCGGCCGCAAATTCCACGACCCGCAGCGCAAGAGTTGCACGCTGTACCTGGCGGACGTGGCGCGCGAGCGCTTCGGCTGGGACGCGTCCCCGCTGAAGGACCTGCTGCACTGGGCGGAGATCATCGACGGCGCCCAGTTCCCCAGCCCCCAGATGGCGGTGGCGCTGGAGGAGCCCGCGCTGCGCATCATGACGGTGCTGGAGGCGACGAAGGACGACACGCTCATCCCGGAGGTCATCCGGCGCATGCAGACGGAGTCGTTGGCGGACATCGCCGCGTCGCCCCTCATCGCCGCCCCGCTGGAGCCGCTGCTCTTCAAGCACCAGCGCAACATCGACCTCGTGCGCGAGAAGGCCCGGTACGAGAACGGCGTCGTCTACTTCGACCTGGTGGACGAGGGCGTGGACAGCCTCAACAAGTTCATCGCGTACGCGCTCTACCCGGACGCGCGCTACACGCTGTGGGTGGGGAGGGGCGCGTCGCGCGCCAAGGTCTCGCTGGGCTCCAACCCCTGGAAGCCCCAGACGCGCCAGCACGACCTGTCCGCCATCGCCGGCCGCTACGGCGGAGGCGGCCACCCGGTGGTGGCCGCGGCGAGCTTCAAGGCGGACCAGGCCGACAAGGCCCGGGCCGCGTACCAGGAGATCCTCGCGGAGCTGTCCGGCGCGCGCTGAGCGCCGAAGCCGGCGTCTCAGGGGCGGGCGAAGAGGTCGAAGCCCGCCTGCCGCAGGAGCCGCACCACCGACAGCATGGGCAGCCCCTGCACGTTGGTGCGGTCGCCCTCCAGGCCCTGGAGCAGCGCCTGCCCCCGGCCCTCCACGCGGTAGCTGCCCGCGCAGCCCTCCCACTCGCCGGTGTCCAGGTAGCGCTCCAGCTCCTCCGCCGGGATGGGGAAGAACGTGAGGCGCGTGTCCTCCACCGTCTCCGAGTGGTGGCCGCCCGGCCCCAGCAGGCACACGGCGGTGTGGATGACGTGGGTGCTCCCCAGCAGGCGTTGGAGCTGCGCGCGCGCGGCGTCCCGGTCCCGGGGCTTGCCCAGCACGTCGCGGCCCACCTCCACCAGTTGATCCGCGCCCAGCACCCAGGCCCCCGGGTGGCGCTCCTGCACCGCGCGGGCCTTGCGCACGGCGAGCATCCGCACGGCCTCGTCGGCGGGCAGGTCCTCGGGGACGTGCTCGTCCACGTGGGGGGCTTCGGCGCGGTAGGGCACGCCCAGCCCGTCCATCAGGACCCGTCGCGCGCTGGAGGTGGATGCCAGGATGAGTTCTCTCATGGGAGGCCGGAGGGTAATGCAGCCGGGGAGGGGAGGGGACCCCTCGAGCGGGCAGGCACGTCCCCGCTTCCTGTGCATGGGGCGGATGCCATAGCCTCCCCGCCCATGTCGCGGCGCGGTCTGCTCGCTGTCTGTCTCCTCCTGCTCGCCTCCTGTAAACGCCCCCCTCCGGCGGACGCCGACGCGGGCACGGATGCGGGCGTGGCCCCCACCGCCGTGGCGGCCGACGCGGGCACGGACGCGGGCGCGCTCGCGCAAGGCCCCGTGGACGCGGGCCCCCTCGCCTCCGTGAAGCCCCCGGACGACGCGGCGGAGGTGCACCCGCTGGCGGTGTGCGACGCGAAGGGCGGCGCGCCCCTGGACGCGGCCCGCGACTACTACGACGCCGGCCACTACGAGGAGGCGCTCTCCTGCGCCGCGCAGGCCGCCGCGCTGGAGCCGGACCTCGCCGCCGCCCACGCGGAACGGGGCGCCGCGCTGGCCGCGCTCAACCGCGAGCCGGAGGCGCAGCTCGCCTACGCGCGCGCGCTGGCCATCGACCCGGGGGACGCGGACGCGCTGCTGGGCGCCGCGCACCTGTACGCGGTGCAACTGCCCTCCACGCGCGAGCGGGACGAGCTGGGCGCCCTCTACGCCGAGCGCGGCCTGTCCCAGCCCTCCACGCCCCCGGAGCTCGTGCCGTCGCTGGCGCTGGTGGCCGCCATGGCCTTCAACGACCTGGGGCAGGCGGACCAGGCGTTGGACCGCGCCGCCATCGTGCTCGCCCGCGAGCCGGGCAACGCGGAGGCGAAGTACGAGAAGGCCCTGGCCCTCTTCGAGCTGTGCCGCTTCCGCGAGGCGAAGGCGGCCTTCGTGTCGCTGCTGAAGGACAAGGACCGCGCGGCGCACGCGCACCAGCACCTGGGCCTGCTGCTGGAGCGCGAGGGCCAGTGGGCCCGGGCGGAGGAGCACTTCCAGAAGGCCCGCGCGCTGGAGCCCGAGGACTTCCCCCCACCGCCCCTGCCGTCCGCGGACGAGTTCAAGGCCCAGGTGACGCGCGCGCTGGCGGACCTGCCCGCGGACATGCGCAAGGACCTGGAGGGCGTGCCGGTGGCCGCGGAGGAGATTCCCTCCGAGGACGACCTGCTCGCCAACCAGCCGCCCCTGTCGCCCACCATCCTGGGCCTGTTCCGCGGGCCCTCGCTCCAGGAGCCGTGCGACGGCTCGGAGACCCCCTGCCGCTCGGTGGCCCTCTACCGGCGCAACCTGGCCCGCGCGGTGCGCACCCCGGAAGAGCTGCGCGAACAGATTCGCGTGACACTGCTGCATGAAATCGGGCATCTGCGAGGGGAAGACGACGAGGAACTGGCCGCGCGCGGCCTGGAGTGAGCCCCCACATGCCTTCCCTTCCCACCGCCCGCGTCAGCTTGAAGGGCGCCAAGACGCTGCGTCGCGGCACCCCCTGGGTGTACCGCACGGAGCTCACCGATGCCCCCGCCACCGACACGCCGGGCGCGGTGGTGGCCGTGGTGGATCCGCAGGGCAACCCCATCGGCCAGGCCCTCTACGCCCGCCGCTCCCCGCTCGCCCTGCGGCTGCTCACGCGCAAGGGGCCCAACGAGGAGAAGGTGGACGACGCCTTCTTCATCCGCCGCCTGGACGCCGCGCTCGCCCGCCGCGCCGTGCTGCCGGGGCGGGACGGCCTGCGCCTGGTGCACGGAGAAGCGGACCTGCTCCCCGGCTTCTTCGTGGACCGCTACGGCCAGGGCCTCACCGTGCAGACGCTGTCGGAGGGCATGGACGCGCGCAAGGAGATGCTGGCGCGCGCGCTGGTGGAGCGGACGGGCGCGAGCCACGTCGTCTGCCGCGACGACGCCTCCGGCCGCGACTTCGAGAGCCTGCCCCGCGAGGTGCGCCTGCTGCACGGCGAGGGCGCCGCGCGCTTCACCTACCACGAGGGTGACAACCGCTTCGACGTGGACCTCCTGGGCGACATGAAGACGGGCGCGTTCCTGGACCAGGTGGACAACCACCTGCGCGCGGGCGAGCTGGGCCGGGGCGAAGCGCTGGACTGCTTCAGCTACCACGGCGGCTTCGCGCTCGCGCTCGCGAGGCACTGCACGTCGGTGCTCGCGGTGGAGCAGGACGCGAAGGCCGCATCGCGCATCCAGACCAACGCGGAGGCCAACGGCCGCGCCCACGTGAAGGTGGAGAACGCCAACGCGTTCGACGTGCTGCGCCGCTTCGACCAGGAGGGCCGCCGCTTCGACACCATCGTCCTGGACCCGCCCGGCCTGGCCAAGCGCCGCGAGGGCCTGGCCACCGCCCTGCGCGCCTACCACGAGCTCAACCTGCGCGCCCTGCGCTGCCTCAAGCCGGACGGCCTGCTCGTCACGTGCTCGTGCTCCGGGAAGCTGGACCGGCAGGGCTTCGAGTCCATGGTCCTGGACGCCGCCGCGGACGCGAAGCGCCCGGTGCAGATTCTGGAGCGGCGGGGCGCCGGCCTGGACCACCCGGTGCTCGCGGGCCTCGCGGAGACGGAGTACCTCAAGGCCCTCTACGTGCGCGCCCTGTAGGTCTACGGGATGCCCAGCTCCTTGCGCAGCCGGCCCACGACCTTGAAGTACTCCGTGCGGGAGAAGCCCACGTTGAGGATGTGGAAGTCCTTCTTGGACAGCCCCACGCAGCCGAAGCAGTAGTTGCAGTCCTGCAGGTTCTTGCTCATCACCACGTACGCGCTGCTGGAGCAGTTCTCGCTCTGCACGCAGTAGGCGCACGCGTGGCAGTTCTTGCACTCCACGCAGTGCGAGCAGTTGGTGCACAGCTCGCACCGGGTGCAGTGCGTGCACTGGTGGCAACTGTCGCAGTCCTTGCAGAACATGCAGTTGGCGCAGCGCTGGCAGCCCTCGCACGCGTAGGAGCCGGGGTTGCCCGGGTCCACCGCGTAGCTCTTGGACAGCTTCTGGAACTGGTCCATGAACTCGCGCTTGCCCAGGGACGACACGCCCAGGCGCGCCGCCTTCTCCTGCTCCAGCAACTCCTGGGTCGTCTGGGGCCGCGACCCCTTCTCCTTCACCGCCACAAACGCTCCTTGGACTCTTGAGTCACTGCAGCCGGGCCAGCCCGGCCAGGTCGATGCCTCGCGCCACCCGCCGCACCTCCACGGTGCTGGGGAAGCCGCGGCTGGTGACGGCCACCACGAACCGCTCACCCACCAGGAGGTTCGCCTCCGCGACGGCCTCGTCCGCGTCATAGCGCACGAAGCCCACGGCCTCCTTCCACTGGATGGGCGCCGTCGGGTCGCTCGCCGCGCGGCCCCGGGCCTTCTGCGCCGCCTCGCGGATGGCCTGCCCCAGCTTCAGCCCCATGGTGGTGTCCACGATGCGCACCTTCACCTCGCGGCCCTCGCCACGCGTGTAGGTGCGCTCCGCCTCCGACACGGACACCTCGCCGTACTTCCCCGTGGAGCCCGCGGTGGCACCCACCGTGAAGCCCTCCAGCGTCTCCGGCAGGAACGGCGCCAGGTCCTTGAAGTACACGCACGGTGCGGCGGTCGTCACCACGTCGCGCGGGGTGGGAGATGTCGTGCGTTCGTCGTCAAGGCATCCGCCGCCCACGCCGAGCGCGAACGATGCGATGGCCAGCCGGAGGAAATAGTCGCGCACGAACGAATCAAAGGGTATCCCTGGCCCGCGCGCAATGGACCTTTCGAAGCTCAATCCTCCTCAGCGCGAGGCCGTGGTGACGCTCCAGGGCCCCCTGCTCGTGCTGGCAGGCGCTGGCAGTGGAAAGACGCGGGTCATCACCCACCGCATCGTCCACCTGCTCAACGAGCGGCCCAACCACATCATGGCCCGCAACATCCTCGCGGTGACCTTCACCAACAAGGCCGCCACGGAGATGAAGGAACGCCTCATCCACATGGCCGGGCCTCGCGCCCAGGGCGTGCTGGTGTGCACCTTCCACGCGTTCGGCGCGGAGGTGCTGCGCGAGGACATCCACCGGCTGGGCTGGCCCCGGAAGTTCGCCATCGCGGACATGGGCGACCAGCTCTCCATCATCCGCCGCGCCATGCGCGAGAAGCGCATCGATGATCGCGCCTTCGACGCGCGCAAGGTCCTCACCCTCATCTCCAAGGCGAAGAACTCCGGCGAGGCGCCCCAGCCCAAGCCGGAAGGGCTGGGGGACGACTACGACCTCATCACCTCCATGGTCTTCGCGGACTACCAGCTCGCGCTCAAGGCGCAGGGCTCGGTGGACTTCGACGACCTGCTGGTGCTGCCCGCGCGCCTGTTGCGCGAGCACCCGGACCTGCACCGCAAGTACACGGCCCGCTTCCAGTACCTCCTGGTGGACGAGTTCCAGGACACCAACCACGCGCAGTTGGACCTGCTCAAGCTGCTCGCGGGCGAGGCGAGGAACGTGTGCGCGGTGGGGGATGACGACCAGTGCATCTACTCCTGGCGCGGCGCGGAGGTGCGCAACATCCTGGACTTCGACCGGCACTTCCCGGGCGGCAAGGAGGTGCGGCTGGAGCAGAACTACCGCTCCTCCCAGCGCGTGCTGGACGCCGCCAACGCCGTCATCGCCAAGAACCCGGAGCGCAAGGACAAGCGCATGTGGACCGACCGCAAGGGCGGTCCGCTGGTGAAGGTGGTGGCGTGCCCCAATGACGAGGAGGAGGCCCGCTTCGTCGCGCACGAAATCCAGAAGCACATCTCGCTGGGCGTCCCCGCGGACGACATCGCGGTGCTCTACCGCACCAACGGCCAGGCCCACCCCGTGGAGGAGATGCTGCGCGAGAAGAACATCGCCTACGAAGTCGTGGGCGGCAGCGAGTTCTTCGACCGCAGCGAGGTGAAGGACGTCATCGCGTACTTCAAGGTCCTGGCGAACAAGCTGGACGAAATCTCCCTCATGCGCATCGTCAACGTGCCCTCGCGCGGCATCGGCGACGTCACCATGGAGCGGCTGCACGCGCACTCGCGCGCGGAGGGCGTGACGCTCTGGACGGTGATGCGCCGCGCGGACACCTATGACGACCTGCCCGCGGGCGCGGGCGGCAAGGTGCTGGAGTTCGTGGAGATGGTGGAGCGCTACCGGGACGCCTTCGCCCAGACGCCCCGCCTGTCCGAGGCCACCCACAAGCTCCTGGAGGAGATCGGCTTCCGCGAGGCCACCCGCGCCAAGGCCGTCTCCGGCACCGCCGCGGACAAGAAGCTCAAGGGCGTGGATCAGGTGCTCGCGTCCCTGGAGAAGTTCGAGAAGCGCGAGGGCCCCAAGGCCAGCCTCCTCACGTACCTCAACCGCCTCAGCCTGGACACGCGCCAGGAGGAGGAGGAGGTGCCGGGGCAGAACAAGCGCGTGACGCTGATGTCCCTGCACGCCTCCAAGGGCCTGGAGTACCGGCTCGTCTTCTTCATCGGCATGGAAGAGGACCTGATGCCCCACGGCGGCATGCAGGGCGAGGCGCAGAACCTCGAGGAGGAGCGCCGCCTCTGCTACGTGGGCATCACCCGCGCCAAGGAGCTGCTCTACCTCACCCGCTCCACCGTGCGCGTGAAGCGCGGCAAGGAGGTCCCCCGCACGCCCTCCCGCTTCCTGGAGGACCTGCCCCCGGACGCCTTCGAGAACGTGGACATGGACGCGCCGCGTCAGGGGCCGCCGGACGAGAAGGAGAAGAACTTCTTCGCGAACCTGAAGGAGCGCTTCAAGAAGCCTGGCGCCGGCAGCCCGGGCCCTGGCACCCCTGGCCGGGCACCGTGAGGGGTCCCCCGTACGCCCAACCTTGACTTGATCCCGCCGTCCTACTAGGAGGGTCAGCCTTTCCGGGCTTCTGTCGGAGTTTCAGGCGGAGGACCCGCGGTTGGTATCGCACGAGCACGCGGCCCCTGGCATGCACCTGGGTGTCGCGCCGAAGTCTGGAGTGCACGAAATGTCGCAGAAGACCTACAGCGCCAAGGCTGGGGACATCAAGCGCCAGTGGCACGTCATCGACGTGTCCGACAAGGTGCTTGGCCGCGCCGCCAGTCAGATCGCCACCCTCCTGAAGGGCAAGCACAAGCCCACGTACACCCCGTCCATCGACACGGGTGACCACGTCATCGTCATCAACGCCGAGAAGGTGAAGGTGACGGGCACGAAGGAGACGGACAAGCAGTACTACCGTCACCCGTACGCCGGTTTCCCGGGCGCCCTGAAGATCACCAACCTCCAGAAGCTGCGCCAGCGTCACCCCGAGGACATCATCCTCAACGCCGTGCGCCGCATGCTGCCCCGCAACGCCCTGGGCCGTCAGATGATGACGAAGCTCAAGGTCTATGCTGGTGACACCCATCCGCACACCGCCCAGAAGCCGGTGGCGTACAAGGTCGAGGCGTAAGGAACAGCCATGGCGATCAATCCTGAACTCGGTTTCTACGCCACGGGCCGCCGCAAGGAGGCCACCGCTCGCGTCTGGGTGCGTCCCGGCAACGGCGCTGTCGTCATCAACGGCCGCGACATCAACGAGTACTTCGGCCGTGAGACGTCGAAGATGGTGCTCAACCAGCCGCTGGAGATCCTGGAGCAGAAGGGCAAGCTCGACGTCACGGTCAACGTGCGCGGCGGCGGCCTCTCCGGCCAGGCCGGTGCCATCCGTCACGGCATCGCGCGCGCGCTGTGCGCCTTCAACCCGGAGTTCCGTCCGGCGCTGAAGAAGGCCGGCTTCCTCACCCGCGACGCCCGCGCGGTCGAGCGCAAGAAGTACGGCCAGCCCGGCGCCCGTCGTCGGTTCCAGTTCTCCAAGCGCTAATCACGCTTGCCGGCCCGCTCTGCGGCCGTTCGTCGGCGGGGGTTTCCTTCGGGAAGCCTCCGCCGTCGTGCTTTGCGGGCAAGCGGGTGGGCCGTGCCCCGTCGCGATGCGCGGGGGCGTTCTGCTACCATCCGGACACCCTCATGGAACTCAACGAAATCCTGCAGATCGCCCTGCGCGGCGGAGCCTCCGACATCCACCTGAAGGCGGGCCTGCCGCCCATGTTCCGCGTGGATGGTTCGCTGGTGCCGCTCAAGGACGGCCGCCGCCTGCCCCCGGAAGAGGTGGCGCGCATGGCGTTCGGCATCATGAACGAGTTCCAGAAGGAGAAGTTCAAGGTCAGCAACGAGGTGGACCTGGCCTACGGCGTGCCGGGCCTGGGCCGCTTCCGCGTGAACGTCTTCCAGCAGCGCGGCACGGTGGGCGCCGTGCTCCGCGTCATCCCCTTCAAGGTGATGACGATGAAGGACCTGCTGTTGCCCACGGTGCTGGAGAAGGTGTGCGGCGAGGAGCGCGGCCTGGTGCTGGTGACGGGCACCACGGGCTCCGGCAAGTCCACCACGTTGGCGGCGATGATCGACTACATCAACTCCAACGAAACCAACCACATCATGACCATCGAGGACCCCATCGAGTTCCTCATCCGCGACAAGCGCTCCATCGTGAACCAGCGCGAAGTGGGTGTGGACACGATGAGCTTCTCGCAGGCCCTGAAGTCCGCGCTGCGCCAGGACCCGGACGTCATCCTGGTGGGCGAAATGCGCGACCACGAGACCATCGAAACGGCGCTCCACGCCGCGGAGACGGGCCACCTGGTGATGTCCACGCTGCACACGCTGGACGCCACGGAGACCATCAACCGCATCGTGTCCGCGTTCCCCCCGCACCAGCAGAAGCAGGTGCGCCTGCAGCTCTCCAGCGTGCTCCGCGGCGTCGTGAGCCAGCGCCTGGTGCCGCGCGCGGACGGCAAGGGCCGCGTGGCGGCGGTGGAGGTGCTGCGCGTCACCGCGCGCGTGCGCGAGCTGATTGAAGACAAGGACCGCACGAAGGAGATCCACGACGCCATCTCGCAGGGCACGGACTCCTACGGGATGCAGACCTTCGACCAGTCGCTGATGAGCCTGGTGCGCAACGGGCTGGTCACCTACGAGGAGGCCCACCGCCAGGCCAGCAACCCGGACGACTTCGCGCTGCGCTTCTCCGGCATCAGCGGCACGTCCGACTCGAAGTGGGACGCCTTCGACGCCAAGGCCGGCGAGGAGCGGCCCATCCCGGGCTCGCAGTCCTTCGCGCAGAAGGGCGCGCCCACCCAGGCGGCCCCGATGGCGCCCACGCCCGCGCCGGTGCCCCAGGCCCCGCGCCCCGGAGCGCCCATGGCCGCCCGGCCCATGACGCCTCCGCCCGGCGTCGCGGCGCCGCGTCCCGCCACCCCGCCGCCCGGCGTCGTCCAGGGCCGGCCGCTGCCTCCGCAGGTGGCGGCCCGTCCGCCCACGCCCGCCCCGGTGGCCGCGCCCGCTCCGGCGGCCGGCGGTGACGACGACTTCCAGATCGAACGCTTCTAGGAAGCCCGGCGCGAAGGGGGAGGGCGCCGCCTCAGGCGTCGTCGTCCCCCAACTGCGCGCGCAGCCGGGTGAGGCGCATGGGCCCGATGAGGCCCTGGTGCGCCAGCGTCTGGAGCAGCGACACGGTGGCGCGCACGCGCGCGTCCTGCACCTCGTCGGACTCCTGGACGACCTCGTTGTCGAGCAGCGTCTCCAGGTGCTCCGGGTTGATGGACGTGGGGCCCTCCGCCCACGCGATGTCGAACAGCGCCCGCGCCATGTGCTCGCGCGCCTTGCGGTCCGCGTCGTTGGGCGCGGCCTTGGCGAACGCGAGGAACAGCGCGTCCACGGACTCCTTGGACAGCGCGGCCAGGGCGGGCACCTCGCCCAGGGACTCCTTCACGTAGTCCGCGTCGAAGCTGTCCACCTCCTGCTCGTAGCCGAAGGCCTCCTCCAGCAGGATGGACGCGAGGAAGGCGTCCGACTCCTCGTCGCTCGCGCCCTCCTCCTTCAGCGCCTCGCGCGCCTTCTGCGTCGCGGCGGACAGGGACTCGTCCTGCGTGAGCGCGCGGGCGGCGGCGTGCGCGGCCAGCAGCACCAGCGCGGCCTGGGCGTCGGAGGACAGCGCGCGTCCGCTCACGCCCAGCAGCATGGCCTTCTGCTTGGGGTTGGCGTCCGCGGCGGCCACGAAGTGCTGCTCCTCCGGAGTCAGCGCTTCGCCGGCCTTCTCCTTGCGGAGCGTTTCCCTGGCGGCGTCTGCGGTGAGGAAGCGGGCGAGGATGGGGTGCATGGCGAAGGCCTGTTACCACATGGTAGGGACTCCGCGATGGTTGACGAGCCCGAAGGCCCCGAGGCTGTCCAGCGCGCCACCGACGCCTGCCTGCGCCTGCTCAAGGCGCGCGGCCGCAGCCGGCATGAGCTGACGCTCGCCCTGGAGCGCAAGGGCTACCCGGAGTCCGTCCGCGACGCGGTGCTCGCGCGCCTCGCGGAGTGGGGCTACCTGGACGACGCGAAGTTCGCGCGTGAACGCGCCCAGGCCCTGCTGGGCAGGGGCAAGCTGGGCCCCCGGGCGGTGCTCCAGCGGCTGCAGGCCCACGGGCTGGAGGGCACGGAGGCGCGGCGGGCGCTCTCCGAGGCGAAGGACGCGGTGGGCTTCGACGCGGTGGCCGCCGCCCGGCAGGTGCTGGAGCGCCGGCGCCTGGCCGGCCGCCCGCTGGACGCGAAGGAGCAGGCGAGGGCAGGGCGGCTCCTGCTCAGCCGGGGTTTCGCGCCGGACATCGTGACCCGGCTGGTGGGAGAACCTTCGCTGGACCCCTCCGGGCAGGACGAATAGTTTGGGGGCGTGATGCGCTCCGTCGTCCTCGTCCTGTCCGCCCTGATGTTGTCCGCCTGTGCCGCCCTCACCGCGGGGCCCGTGGGCGAGCCCGACTACGCCACCATGGCCGCGGAGAACCTGGCCCTGGGCGAGGCCGCGCTGGAGGACAAGGACTACCTCAAGGCGGAGAAGTACTTCGACCACGTCCGCACCAAGTTCCCCTACCTGGAGGCCGCCCGCGAGGCGGAGCTGAAGCTGGGGGACCTGGACATGGCCCGGGAGATGTACCCGGAGGCGCGCGAGAAGTTCGACTCCTTCATGCGGCTGCACCCCACGCACCCCAAGGTGGACTACGCCGCCTACCGCGCGGCGCTGTCCTACGTGGAGGAGTTCCCCTCGGAGTTCTTCGCCCTGCCGCCTTCCTACGAGAAGGAGCAGAAGCCCATGTACGACGCGCTCCGGGCCATGAACATCTTCCTGCGCGAGTACCCGAACTCGCAGTACGTGAAGGACGCCACGGCGCACCGGGATGATGCCAAGCAGCGCCTGGCGCGCCATGAGCTGTACGTCGCGTCCTTCTACGCGAAGCGCGAGCGCTGGAAGGCCGTGGCCCAGCGCCTGGAGGGGCTGCTCAAGGACTACCCGGGCACGCCGCTGGAGGAGGAGGCCCTCTTCGACCTCCACAACGCGTACGTGAAGCTCAACGACACGGAGCGCGCGCAGAACACGCTGAAGGAAGTCCTCAAGCGCCTGCCGGGCACGCCCGCCGCCCAGCGTGCCCAGAAGATGCTGGGCTCGTGAGGCGCTCGGAGGACTGGGGCCGGCTGGGGGGCATCGGCATCGCCGTGCTCGCCGCCGCCATCGTCCTCCTGTTCCTGGGCTCGCGCCTGCTGGGCGCCGCGGCCGGGCCGGAGGCGGAGATCATCACCACCCTGAAGCAGGCCGAGCACGACGGCGTGTCCCTGCCCGTGCCCGGAGCCCCGGCCCCGCTCGTCTCCCGGAAGCTCCAGTACGCGCGCATCTCCGTGTCCGTGGCGCCGGACGGCCAGCGCGCGGAGGCCTTCGCCACGCTGGACTTCGACGGCGCGCTGGGCGCCACCACCGTCAGCACCGCGGGCGTGGAGGTGGTCCCCTTCACCCGCGCGTCCGGCCGGTGGAGGCCCGAGTCCTCCGTGGCGCCCCGGCTGGTGGCGGTGGTGGCGGCGCTGGAGGCGCGGCGGCAGGCCCTGGCGCAGGGCCGGCCGGAGGCGCTGTCACGGCTGGCGGGTCCGGGAGGGGACGGCGGCGCGGGCCCGACGTGGGCGGAGGTCGCCCCCCTGGGCAGGAGGCGGCTGACGGCCCAGGCGTGGTACGCCCGGCTGGAGCGGGACGAGGTGACGGTGACGGAGCACTACCGGGTGGAGGGAGACCTTCCGGCCCGGCCGGTGGACACCCGGGGCGAGCGGCCGCTTTTGCTGGTGCGCGAGGGCGATCAATTCTTGTTTTCGCCCGGGCTGATGTAGGCTTCCCGAGGAGGCAGGGGCCCGCGCGGGCCGAGTCATGGACGAAGCCCTCAAGCAGCTACTGACCCTCGGGCGCGGCTCCTTCGAGAAGAAGCAGTACGCCCAGGCCGAGCAGTTCTTGACGAAGGTGGTCGAGCAGAATCCGACCTTCGCCGACGTCTACAACATGCTCGGCATCATCTACCACGACCAGGGCCAGTTCGCCCGGGCGCAGCGGGCCTTCGAGTCCGCGCTGCGGCTCAACCCCGCGTACACCGAGGCCGCGCTCAACCTGGCGGTCATCTACAACGACATGGGGAAGTACGCGGAGGCGAAGGAGGTCTACCAGGCCGCCTTGTCCCGCCAGAAGGGCGCCCCCGGCGAGCTCGACCCCTACGTCATGAAGAAGGTGGCCAACATGTACGCCGACATCGGCGACGTGTTCGCCTCCAGCGGCGTGTGGCCCAAGGCCATTGAAGAGTACCGCCGCGCGCTGGCCCACTTCCCGGAGTTCGTGGACATCCGCCTGAAGCTGGGCAACGCCCTCCGGGACGCAGGTGACAACGCGGCGGCCCTGGCGGAGTACGAGCAGGTCATCGCGCAGAATCCGTCGTACATTCCTGGACGGATCAACTATGGAATCGCCCTGTACACGGCGGGTCGCCGTGACGAGGCGGTGAAGGTCTGGGAAGACGTGCTCGTGCGCAGCCCCGGCAACAAGAGCGCGCAGATGTACCTCAACCTGGTGAAGGACCCGGGGAAGGCGGAAGTGACGGGTTGAGCACCATGGCAACTTCCATCATCGAGGTCGCGGCACCGTGAGCACTCCTGGCGGTACGGCGAAGTCCTTTGCCCTCAAGTTCATCTCCGGGAAGTACCAGGGCGGTGAGTTCCCGCTGAAGGCCAACAAGCAGATCGTCGTCGGACGGTCGAGCGAGTTGGACATGGTGCTGGTGGAGGACATGGTCTCGCGCAAGCACGCGAAGATCCTGTTCTCCGACGGAGCCATCACCATCGAGGACCTGGGGTCCACCAACGGCACCTTCGTCAACGGCGAGAAGGTCAAGCAGGCCAAGCTGAAGGAGGGGGACCGCATCCTCATCGGGACCTCCATCCTCAAGCTCGTGCACCAGGGCGCGGAGAGCGCGCCGGTGGACGAGAGCGTCGTGAAGCAGAAGCTGGAGGAGGCCGCCGCCGCCCAGGCCGCGCGCACCACCAAGGCCAGCTCCATGACGGGGAAGATTGAAGAGATCCCCCTCCCGGACCTGCTCCAGCTCTTCCACACGTCCAAGAAGAACGGCGTGCTCGTGGTGAACAACGCCCACGAGGGGAAGATCTACCTGCGCCAGGGCCGCGTGTACTACGCGGTCATCGACGACAACCACAACCTGGGCCCGCAGAAGAGCTTCAACCGCATCGTCACCTGGGAAGAGGGTGACTTCGAACTGCGCCCCGCGGACACGCAGGAGTTCATGGTGGAGCTGGACTCCTCCACCGAAGCGCTCCTGATGGACGCCCTGCGGCAGTTGGACGAGTTCAAGCGCCTGCAGCCGAACCTGCCGCCCATGGCCACGGCGCTGCGCCTCGCGCAGCCCATGACGGCGCCCTTGAAGGAACTGACGCCGGAGCTGCTGGACGTGCTGCAACTGGTGCACAACCACGGCTCGCTGGGCGGGGTGCTGGACCACTCGGACGGCGACGACGTGCTCACCGCCGAGACGGTGGTGCAGCTCATGAAGCGCGACTACGTGCGCGCGGAGTAGGGCGGGGAACATCATGGCGGGTGCGAAGCCGGTGGCGCCGAAGAAGCGCCTCACGGAGATGAGCCACTGCGCGGGCTGCGCGGCGAAGCTCAAGGCGGGGGACCTGGCCACGGTCCTGGGCGGGCTCAAGGGGGCGGCGTCCCACCCCCGGGCCCTGGTGGGCTTCAACACCAACGACGACGCCGCCGTGTACCAGGTGGCGCCGGGCATGGCGGTGGTGGAGACGGTGGACTTCTTCCCGCCGCTCGTGGACGACCCGTTCCAGTTCGGCGCCATCGCCGCGGCCAACGCGCTGTCGGACATCTGGGCCATGGGCGCGAAGCCGCTGTTCGCGCTCAACCTGGTGTGCTTCCCGGACGAGCTGCCGCTCAAGACGCTGCAGAAGATTCTGGCGGGCGGCCAGTCCAAGGCGGACGAGGCGGGCATCCCCATCCTCGGCGGCCACAGCATCCGCGACCCGGAGCCCAAGTTCGGCATGGCCGTCACCGGCGTGGTGCACCCGAAGAAGGTGCTCACCAACGCGGGCGCGAAGCCGGGGGACGTGCTGCTGCTCACCAAGCCGGTGGGCACGGGCATCGCCACCACCGCCATCAAGCGGGGGCTCGCGTCCAAGCAGCTCACGAAGCGCGTGACGGCGCAGATGGCCACGCTCAACAAGGCCGCCGGCGAGGTGTTCGCGTCGGGCGCCTTCAAGGTGAACGCGCTCACGGACGTGACGGGCTTCGGCCTCCTGGGCCACCTCCTGGAGATGATGAACGGCGCGAAGACGCGCGCGGCGGTGGACCTGGAGCGCATCCCGCTCATCGCGGAGGTGCCCGCGCTGGCGGAGGCCGGCGTGATTCCGGGCGGCACGAAGACGAACCTCGCGCACGTGAAGAAGCAGGTCACGTTCCCGGAGGGGCTGCCGGAGCACATCCAGTGGCTGCTCGCGGACGCGCAGACCAACGGCGGCCTGTTGGCCAGCGTGCCCGCGCGCCACGCGCTCAAGGCCCTCCAGGCGCTGGAGAAGGCGGGCGTGGACGCGGCCCTCATCGGCGAAGTGCAGGCGGGCCGCCCCGGCATCGACGTCATCGGCTGAAGGCGCGCTGGCGCCCGGGAGCGGATTTCGCCTCCGGGCCGGGCCTCCGCTAACATCCCGGCGCGAATGTCGCCGCGCCGCTTCCCCCTCTTCCTCCCCGTGCTCGCGTGTCTCCTGCCGGCCCTCGCCGGAGCGGGGGAGCGCGGGGCGCGCATCGTCATCGACCCGGGACATGGCGGGGCGAAGGAGGGCGCGAAGGGGCCCGGCGCGCTCTGGGAGAAGGAGGTCGCGCTCCAGATTGCCCAGCGCCTGCGCGAGAAGCTGGAGGCCGCGGGCAGCGAGGTGTTCCTCACGCGCGAGCGCGACACGCTGATGGCGCTGTCGGAGCGGGTGGAGTTCTCCAACATCCAGCGGCCGGACCTCTTCCTCTCCATCCACGCCAACTCCATGCCCACGAAGCGGCTGCGCGAGCGCACCGAGGGCATCGAGACGTACTTCCTCTCCGCCAACGCCTCCGGTGAGGCGGCGCGCGCGGTGGCGGACCGGGAGAACGCCGAGGCCCCCACGGCCCGCGCGGCGCGGGGACACTCCACGCTGGCCTTCATCCTGGATGACCTGGCGCGCACGGAGGCGCACTCGGACGCGTCCCGGCTGGCCTACGCCATCCACCCGCGCCTCGTGTCCAGGAGCGGCGCGGCGGACCGGGGCGTGCAGCAGGCGCCCTTCTTCGTCCTCACGGGCGTGGAGGCGCCGGCGGTGCTGATTGAAGTGGGCTTCATCTCCCACCCGCAGGAGGGCGCGCGGCTGGGGAAGGCGGCGTACCAGGAGACGCTGGCGGAGGCCATCGCGGACGGGGTGCAGGCCTTCCTCCGGGAGACGCGGCGGCGGGACTCCTCGCCCTCGCAACCGGTGGCTGGATCCACCGCGCCCTGATAAAGCGTGGGGGCTTCGCCCGTCCCTCCCTGTCAGGAGCCTTCCCTCGTGCGTTCCTTCAACCGTGGTGCGCTGGACCTCCGGCCCGTCACCCTCACGCCCAACGTCAACCGCTACGCGGAGGGCTCCGTCCAGGTGGAGTTCGGCCACACCAAGGTGCTCGTCACCTGTTCGGTGGAGGACCGCGTCCCGCCGCACCTGATGGGCAAGGGCTCGGGCTGGGTGACGGCCGAGTACGGCATGCTCCCGCGCGCCACGCACACCCGCGGCTCGCGCGAGGCCGCCAAGGGCAAGCAGTCCGGCCGCACCATGGAGATCCAGCGGCTCATCGGCCGCGCGCTGCGCGCGTCGGTGGACCTGCAGGCGCTGGGCGTGCGCACCTTCACGCTGGACTGTGACGTCATCCAGGCGGACGGCGGCACGCGCACCGCGTCCATCACCGGCGCGTACGTGGCGCTGGTGCTGGCCATGCGCTCGCTCAACAAGCCGGGCCTGTTGAAGGGCCTCACGCCGCTGGCCGCGGTGTCCGTGGGCGTGGTGAACGGCGAGGTGCGCGTGGACCTGGACTACGACGAGGACTCCACCGCGGAGGTGGACCTGAACCTGGTGGCCACGGGCGACGGCCGCATCGTGGAGGTGCAGGGCACCGCCGAGCACAAGCTCTTCGACCGCAAGTCGATGGACGCGATGCTGGACGGAGGCCTGGCCGCCATCCAGCAGCTCGCCGCCGCGCAGGCGAAGGTGCTGGGATGAAGCCGAAGCTGCTCTTCGCCACGGGCAACGCCGGCAAGCTGCGCGAATTGCGCGCGCTCGTGGGCGACGCGGTGGAGGTGGTGTCCCTCAAGGACCTGCCCCCCGTGCCGGAGCCCGTGGAGGACGGCGCCACCTTCGAGGAGAACGCGGTGAAGAAGGCCCGCGAGTACTCGAAGGCCACCGGGCTGCCCGCGCTGGCGGACGACTCCGGGCTGTGCGTGGACGCGCTGGACGGGCGGCCCGGCGTGCACTCCGCCCGCTACGCGCCGGGGAGCGACAAGGACCGGTACGAGAAGCTCCTCGCGGACCTGGCGGACGTGCCGGAGGAGCGGCGCACCGCCTCCTTCCGCTGCGCCCTGGCGCTGGTGACGGGGAGGGGTGACGAGGCCCGGGTGGAGGTGGGCCGCTGCGAGGGCGTCATCCTTCGGGCGCCGAAGGGCGCGAACGGCTTCGGCTACGACCCCGTGTTCCAGGTGGAGGGGGAGGGCGGGCGCTCCATGGCGGAGCTGGCGCCGGAGGAGAAGTCGCGGGTGTCGCACCGGGCCCGGGCCTTCCAGTTGATGCGGCGCCATCTGTTGGCGCTCTGACCGGGCGGGCGGGCGTCAGGAACAGCAAGCTTGCGCGTCCGTCCGCGTTAGGCGAAGAATGCAGCACTTCTCGGGGCGTAGCGCAGCCTGGTAGCGCACCTGCCTTGGGCGCAGGGGGTCGGAGGTTCAAATCCTCTCGCCCCGACTTGAAGTGCCGTGGGTTTCAGCAGCGTTGTTGTCGACCAGCTCCAGTAGCTCAGCTGGATAGAGCACCGACCTTCTAAGTCGGGGGTCGCAGGTTCGAGCCCTGCCTGGGGCGCAAATCTGCTGGCAGATGGTTTTGGGCCTTGAACGGCTCCGGTTTCCACGGTAGGAGACCGCCGCTTTCCAAAGCCGTGACGTGTGAAGTGACGGCGAATGTAGCTCAACTGGTTAGAGCGCCGGACTGTGACTCCGGAGGTTGCCGGTTCGATCCCGGTCATTCGCCCTTCTTCTCTCGCTTCCTGTCGCGCCTATAGCTCAACTGGATAGAGCATCGGCCTTCGAAGCCGAGGGTTGGGGGTTCAAGTCCCTCTGGGCGCACACCCTTTCCCAGCCCCTTCCTGGTGTGAAAGCGAAACGCCCGCGCCCCTGTTCCGGGACGCGGGCGTTGTTCATTTCGCGCTCACGCGGGACTTCAGGCGTCCGGGTTCGCGGCCCCGTTCTTCGCCGTGGGCACCTGGCAGCGCAGCTCCGTCTCCGCCTCCAGCGCGGTGAGGTTCTCGCGCATGGCCTTCGCCCACTTGGCCCGGGGCTGCTCCATCAGCTTCTCGTGCGCCAGGTCGATGGTCTCGCTCAGCTCGTCGTCGGACAGCTCGGACGTCGTCTTGCCCTTGTGCGGGCCGAACGCCACCACCACCGCGCTCGCCTTCGGGCGCTCCGGCGTCTGGGCCACGGGCACCGCCGCCACCGTCTTGGCCGGCGCCAGCGGCACGTCCACGTCCAGCCGCGCCTCCTCCTTCTCCGGAGTCCGCGCCGTCTCCACCGCCTTGGGCGCCTCCGTGGGCGCCGGAGCCAGGGTGGGGAAGGACGCCTTCACCGGGCCCGGCTTCGAGCCCAGCACCTCGTAGGCGCCGGAGGCGGGCGCGGGCTCGTCGTGCGCGTCGTACTCCTCGGCCGGCATCTCCTCGCGCACGTACAGTCCGCCGAAGGCCTCCGGGTACGCCTTGCGCAGCGCCGCCACGCGCGCGCACTTTTCAATCATCGTCGTGGGAATCTTGGCCCACAGCGGCGTCTGCTGGACGTAGCCGGAGAAGTCCAGCCACACGACCACGGGCAGCTTCCCCTCGCGCACCACGCGCGACCAGGCACCCACCAGGGCGCCCTTGCGCTTGGCCGGGTTGAAGCGGTGCACCACCTCGCCCTTGCCCTGGTCCACCACGATTTCGTCCTCGGCGAACACCGCGCTCGCCTGGATGCCCTTGAAGTCCGGAAAGCGCTCCGCCCGGGCGAGCATCCCCGCCTCGGAGGGCTGGAACTCGTACTTCGTCACCCAGTTGGGCCGCTCGCGGTTGCCCACGTTCTGCCGGCGCGCCACGCAGAACGCTTCCTTGAGGAGCGGATCCAACCCGCTGCGCTTGCACTGCTCGATGAAGAGGGCGAACTCGTCCTCGCTGATTCCCCGCGGGCAGATGGTCCGCTTCACCAGGTCCACCCGCTCCCGGTTCCAGGCCGCGCCCTGCGGCGACGCCGTTCCATCCGCCTTCACATTCGCATCCATCACTGTGTCTCCGGCCCTGCTCGAAAAGGCGGACGACCCTCGCCCGCCCACATGGTTGCCCGGGCTCACGACGCACGACCGGTGGGGCAGGGGCCCGGAAGGGTCCCTGCTACAGGCCTGCAGCGCGAACCGCGGCGTGGATCAACATGCGAGCCGGGCCGACCCTTCGCATCGCTTCCCGGTCGTGGGGACGGCCGGCCGCACGCCGGGCATCCGGTTCCAACGCGGAGAATGGAAGGGGTGTGCAAAAACGTTTTGACAGGACAGGCGGCGCCCGGTATTCACCGCGCCACCTCGGACGTCGCGCAGCCAACGCGGCCGAACGCAAAACCGGGAGCGTAGCTCAATTGGCAGAGCAATGGACTCTTAATCCATAGGTTGTGGGTTCGATTCCCTCCGCTCTCACTCGCAGGGCCCCTTCTGGAAACGGAAGGGGCCCTGTGTCTTTTCCGGCGCTCCCTGGCCCGGAAGCGCGCGCCGGAAAGCCCCTGTCCCCCACGGACGTTTCGCGGTAGGACGGTCGCACGACGCGTCGGGCGGGTGGCGAAACTGGTAGACGCGCCAGACTTAGGATCTGGTACCGCAAGGTGTGAGGGTTCGAGTCCCTCCTCGCCCATTTCGCGTTGACCCGTTCGTGCCTATCCCCTAAAGCCCACGTCCCACTTTCCGGTTGCCGCCCCGGGACGCACAGCCCGTGGAGGCGGCGAGCGAGGCCCGCATGAAGGTCCAGGTCGAAGAGCTCTCTCCCATCGAGAAGAAGCTCTCCATCGAGGTCGACTCCGCCCGCGTTTCTGAGGAGCTCAACCGCGCGTACACCGCGCTCAGCGGCCAGGTGCGCCTGCCCGGCTTCCGTCAGGGCAAGGTCCCCCGCCGCATCCTCGAGCAGAAGTACCGCGAGCAGGTGGAGGACGACGTCATCCAGCGCGTCGTGCAGCGCGCCTACCTGGACGCCGTGCGCGAGCACAAGGTGGAGGCCGTCGCCTCGCCCCAGGTCACCAACTCCGGTCTCAAGCCCGGCGCCCCCTTCAGCTTCGAGGCGCGCGTGGAGGTGAAGCCGAAGGTGGAGGCCAAGGACTTCGAGGGCCTGGCGCTCACGAAGGTGGACACCGCCGTCGCGGACGACGCGGTGAACCAGCAGATCGAGAACATGCGCCAGAACCTGGGCCGCATCGAGCCCGTCACCGACCGCGACACCGCGGCCCAGGGCGACCAGGTCACCATCGACTTCGAGGCGAAGGTGGACGGCAATGCGTTCCCCGGCAGCAAGGCGGACGGCATTGGCGTGCGCGTGCAGGACGGCGACCTCATCCAGGGCAACATCCCGCAGCTCGCGGGCGTGAAGGTCGGCGAGTCCAAGGACGTGGAGTACACCTTCGCCCAGGACTACCAGGCCGAAGAGGTCCGCGGGAAGACGGCCGTCTTCCACATCACCGTCAAGGAGCTGAAGAAGCCGGTGGTGCCGGAGCTCAACGACGACTTCGCCAAGCAGACCGGCGTCGCGCAGACGGTGGACGAGCTGCGCGCCAATGTGCGCTCGGACCTGGAGAAGGCCAAGAAGAACCAGGCCACCGTGGACGAGCGCGACGGCCTCATCAAAGCGCTCCTGGAGAAGAACCCGTTCGACGTGCCCCGCGCCATGGTGGAGCGCGCCATCGACTCCATGATGGAGGGCGCCTTCCGCCAGATGCAGCGCCAGGGCATCGACCCGCGCCAGCTCGGCCTGGACTTCAACCGCCTGCGCGACGAGATGCGGGAGAAGGCCACCCTCGAGGTGAAGGGCACGCTGCTCTTCGAGGCCATTGCCCAGCAGCAGAACATCCAGGCGTCCGACGAGGACGTGGAGAAGCGCATCGAGGACCTGGCCATCGAGGCCAACCAGCCGGTCGCCCAGGTGAAGAAGTACTTCAAGGGCCCGGACGAGCGCCTTGGGTTGTCTCTGCGACTTCGCGAGGAAAAGACGATTGAATTCCTCAAGGGCCGGGCGAAGTATTCTTGAGGCTTTCCTTCAAGGCACCTGAGTCCCTTCTAGAGGTCCATCCGACATGCCCTTCATGCCCGTCCCCTACGTCATCGAGCAGACCCACCGGGGTGAGCGCTCGTACGACATCTACAGCCGGCTCCTGAAGGACCGCATCGTCATGCTGGGAACGGAGATCGACGATGACGTGGCCAACGCCATCGTCGCCCAGCTCCTGTTCCTGGAGTCGGAAGACCCGGACAAGGACATCAACCTCTACATCAACTCGCCCGGTGGCTCCGTGACGGCCGGTTTGGCCATCTACGACACGATGCAGTACGTCAAGGCGCCCGTCTCCACCATCTGCGTGGGGCAGGCGGCCTCCATGGGCGCCGTGCTGCTGCTCGCCGGCGCGAAGGGCAAGCGCTACTCGCTGCCCTCCAGCCGCATCATGATCCACCAGCCGCTCGGTGGCGCGCGCGGTCAGGCGACGGACATCGAAATCCAGGCCCGTGAAATCCTTCGCATGAAGGCCAAGCTCAACGAGCTCATCGTCAAGCACACCGGACAGACGATCGAGCGCGTGGAGAAGGACACGGACCGCGACTACTTCATGGGCGCCGCGGAGGCGAAGGCGTACGGCATCATCGACGCCATCCAGGACCCCCGGAAGGTCGTGGGTGTGAAGCCGGAAGAGAAGAAGTAGACACACCGACATCCGAAAGGACCGGGGCGTCAACCACCCGGTCGGCGGCCGGGGGTGCTGGGAATCTTCTCCCGCGCCTCCGGCCTTCTCGTTTCTCCCGTCACCGGCATTTTCCCCTTGTTAAGTACCCGGAAGGTGCGTGGACGTTCCGGATGGGGGCTGACTAGATTGGCGGGAGCAGGGGACCGGACGCGAAGCGGGTTGGGGCCTTTCAGGCGCAGCGAGGGATTTCATGGCGGGTAAGAACGTGGAGAAGCGAGACAACCAGACCCTCTGCTGCTCCTTCTGCGGCAAGTCGCAGAAGGAGGTGAAGAAGCTCATCGCGGGCCCGACGGTCTACATCTGCGACGAGTGCATCGGGCTGTGCAACGACATCATCGCGGAGGAGATCGACCGCGAGGAGACCAAGGACACCAAGCTGCGCATCCCCCGGCCTTCTGAAATCAAGGCCGTGCTGGACGAGTACGTGGTGGGCCAGGAGCGCGCGAAGAAGACGCTCTCCGTGGCGGTGCACAACCACTACAAGCGCATCGAGTCCAAGGTCGCCATGGACGACGTGGAGCTGCAGAAGAGCAACATCCTGCTGCTCGGCCCCACGGGCTCCGGCAAGACGCTGCTCGCGCAGACCCTGGCGCGCATCCTCAACGTCCCCTTCACCATCGCGGACGCCACGTGCCTCACGGAGGCCGGCTACGTCGGTGAGGACGTGGAGAACATCATCGTCAACCTGCTCCAGGCCGCGGACCACGACATCGAGCGCGCGCAGCGGGGCATCGTCTACATCGACGAAATCGACAAGATCGCCCGCAAGTCGGAGAACCCCTCCATCACGCGCGACGTGAGCGGCGAGGGCGTGCAGCAGGCGCTCTTGAAGATCATCGAAGGCACGGTGGCCAACGTCCCGCCCAAGGGTGGCCGCAAGCACCCGCAGCAGGAGTTCCTGCAGGTGGACACCACCAACATCCTCTTCATCTGCGGCGGCGCGTTCGGCGGCCTGGAGCAGGTGATTGAGCGGCGCCTGGGCGGGCGCAGCCTGGGCTTCGGCGCGGAGATCCAGTCGCGCAAGCAGCGCAACCTCAGCGAGCTGCTCAAGCACGTGGAGCCGGAGGACCTGCTCAAGTTCGGCATGATTCCGGAGTTCATCGGCCGCCTGCCCATCATCACCGCGCTGGAGGAGCTGGACGAAGGCGCGCTCGTGAACATCCTGGGCGAGCCCAAGAACGCGCTCACCAAGCAGTACCGCAAGCTCTTCGAGCTGGACGGCGTGTCGCTGAAGTTCACCGACGGGGCCTTGAAGGCCATCGCGTCGGAGGCCATCCGCCGCAAGGCGGGCGCTCGCGGCCTGCGCTCCATCCTGGAGACGGCCATGCTGGACGTGATGTACGAAATCCCGTCCCGCAAGACGGCCCGCGAGGTGCTCATCTCCGAGGAGGTCATCCTCAAGAAGAGCGAGCCCGTCGTCCTGCACTCGCAGGACAACAAGGAGACACCAGAGCCGAAGAAGGAATCGGCCTGAGCGGAATCATCCTCTAGGGGCTCGCAAGAGCCTGACGGGGATGACGGGGCGCGTCACGGTCATTGGACCGGGGCGCGCCCTTCGTCTTTCCCGGGGGGCTTGCGGGCGTGGGGGCGGGCCACGCTTTTTTGCGGGCCGGGGCGGGGGGCTTCTTGTATCTGCTGTCCCCCATGAGAAAGCTCCTCATGCCTGCCCTGTTGTCGCTCGTGGCGTGCACCTCCGCGAAGGAAGCCACGCGTGATGAAGCCCCCGCCGCGTCCCAGGCGACGCAGGCCGCTCCGGCCCAGGAGGGCCCCTCCCGCATGGCCTACCCGGCGACCCGTTCCGACGCGGTGGTGGACACGCTGCACGGCGAGCAGGTGGCGGATCCCTACCGCTGGCTGGAGGACGAGAAGGCCCCGGAGGTCCAGGCCTGGATGAAGGCGCAGGACGGCTTCACGCGCGACGCGCTGGCGAAGATGCCGGGCCGCGACGCGCTGGCGAAGCGCTTCACGGAGCTGTTCTACGTGGACTCCGTGACGGCGCCCTTCCGCCGGGGCAACCGCTTCTTCTTCATGCGGACCCACAAGGACAAGGAGAAGGCCATCGTCTACTGGAAGGACGGTGAGTCCGGACAGGAGAAGGTGCTGCTGGACCCCAACGCCATGAGCAAGGACGGCCCGGTGTCCCTGGGCCGCTGGGTGCCGTCGTGGGACGGCAAGCGCGTGGCCTTCCCGGTGCGCCCCAACGCCGCGGACGAGGCCACCCTGCACGTCATCGACGTGGACACCGGCGAGTGGTCCAAGGTGGACGTGATTGAGGGCGCCAAGTACGCCAACACCAACTGGACGCCGGACGGCAAGGGCTTCTACTACGAGTGGCTGCCCACGGACCCCTCCATCCCGGTGGACGCGCGCCCGGGCTACACCACGCTCAAGTTCCACAAGCTGGGCGAGGATCCGAAGAAGGACGTCGTGGTGCACGAGCGCACCGGCGACCCGACGACGTTCCTCCAGGGCGACCTGTCGCGGGACGGCAAGTACCTCTTCGCGTCCATCCTGCGCGGCTGGAGCGAGAACGACGTCTACTGGAAGCACCCGGCGGACAAGGACTGGCGGCTGCTCGTGAAGGGCAAGGGCGCCAAGTACAGCGTCATCGCCTGGAAGGACCGCTTCTACGTCGTCACCGACGAGGGCGCCCCGCGCCAGCGCGTCTTCGCCGTGGACCCCAGGAAGTCCGAGCGCGCGAACTGGAAGGAGCTGGTGCCGGAGGACCCCAAGGCCACGCTGGAGAGCGTGTCGCTGGTGGGCGGCCACCTGGCGCTGGAGTACCTCAAGGACGTGACGACGGAGCTGCGCATCGCCACGCTGGAGGGCAAGCCGGTGCGCACCGTGCAACTGCCGGGCGTGGGCGCCGCCAGCAACCTGCTGGGCCTGGAGGACCAGGACGACGCCTACTTCTCCTACAGCTCCTTCACCACGCCCCGGCAGGTGTACCGGACGTCCGTGAAGAGCGGGAAGGTGGACCTGTGGGCGAAGGTGGAAGTGCCCATGGACCCGGACGCGTACACCACGGAGCAGGTCTTCTTCACGTCGAAGGACGGCACGAAGGTGCCCATGTTCCTCGTCTACAAGAAGGGCCTGAAGAAGGACGGCACCGCCCCCACGCTCCTGTACGGCTACGGCGGCTTCCTGGTGAGCATGCAGCCGGGCTTCCGCGCGAGCATCCTGCCGTGGCTGGACGCGGGCGGCATCTACGCGGTGGCCAACCTGCGCGGCGGCGGTGAGTACGGCACCGCGTGGCACGAGGCGGGCAAGGGCGCGAACAAGCAGAACGTGTTCGACGACTTCGCCGGCGCGGCCGAGTACCTGGCGAAGGAGCGGTACACGCAGGCGAAGAAGCTGGCCATCTACGGCGGCAGCAACGGCGGCCTGCTGGTGGGCGCGGCCATGACGCAGCGCCCGGAGCTGTACGGCGCGGTGGTGTGCGGCGTGCCGCTCCTGGACATGGTGCGCTTCCACCTGTTCGGCAGCGGGCGGACCTGGGTGCCGGAGTACGGGTCCGCGGATGACGCCGGGCAGTTCAAGACCCTGTACGCCTATTCGCCCTACCACCGCGTGCGTCAGGACGTGCGCTACCCGCCCCTGCTGATGATGAGCTCGGACCACGATGACCGGGTGGACCCCATGCACGCGCGCAAGTTCGTGGCGGCGGTGCAGAACGCGAAGGGCAATCCGGCGCCCACGTTGCTACGCATCGAGGCGAACGCGGGCCATGGAGGGGCGGACCAGGTGGCCAAGGCCATCGAGTCCAGCGTGGACATGTATGCCTTCCTCTTCCAGGCGCTGGGCGTCGCATGGCCGGACGCCGGGGTAGCGGCCGAGAGCCGCTAGAATGGGGGCAGGACACACTCCTGCCTCCCGGTGTTCCCTTGAAGGCAGGGTGCGGACCCCCAATCTTGAGCGGGGAACGGGTCCTGCGACCGGCGTGTTATAGAGCGGTGTTTCACCCTGCATGCGCGCTTGGGCGGCATGTGGGCAACTCTTGAAGGGCCTGCCCGTACGGCGGGCCAGCGGGTGGCGGATACATGTTCTTCGGACGTGACGACAAGAAGGAAGCCCAGAAGCGGGGACTCACCATCCCGCTCTTGCCCCTTCGGGACATCATCGTGTTCCCGCACATGGTGGTTCCGCTGTTCGTCGGCCGGGAGAAGTCCATCGCGGCGCTGAAGGACGCGATGGCCCACAAGGGGCCGGATGACAAGGCGGTCATCCTGCTGGCCGCCCAGAAGAAGGCCAAGACGAACGACCCCTCGCCCGACGACATCTTCCACTTCGGCACCATCGGTCACCTCATCCAGCTCCTCCCGCTGCCCGACGGCACGATGAAGGTCCTGGTGGAGGGCGTGCGCCGCGCCAAGGTGAAGAAGTTCCACCCGAACGACGCCTTCTTCATGGTCGAGGTGGACGAAGTCGAGGAGCAGTTGGAGAAGAGCGTGGAGCTGGAGGCGCTGGTGCGCTCCGTCCACTCCGTCTTCGAAGCCTTCGTGAAGCTCAACAAGCGCATCCCGCCGGAGATGCTGATGCAGGTCGCCAGCATCGACGACCCGGCGCGCCTGGCGGACACCATCGTCGCCCACCTGTCGCTGAAGCTGAACGACAAGCAGGCGCTGCTCGAGACGGAGTCTCCGGCCAAGCGCCTGGAGAAGCTCTACGAGCTGATGCAGGGCGAGATCGAAATCCTCCAGGTGGAGAAGAAGATCCGCACGCGCGTCAAGAAGCAGATGGAGAAGACCCAGAAGGAGTACTACCTGAATGAGCAGATGCAGGCCATTCAGAAGGAGCTGGGTGAGCGCGACGAGTTCAAGAACGAGATCCAGGAGATTGAAGAGAAGCTGAAGAACAAGCGGATGAGCAAGGAGGCCACGCTCAAGGTCAAGAAGGAGCTGAAGAAGCTCCGGATGATGAGCCCGATGAGCGCCGAGGCCACGGTCGTCCGCAACTACATCGACTGGATCATCAGCCTGCCCTGGTACGACGAGACCCAGGACCGGCTGGACGTCACCGAAGCGGAGCGGGTGCTCAACGAGGACCACTACGGCCTGAAGAAGCCGAAGGAGCGCATCCTCGAGTACCTGGCCGTGCAGCAGTTGGTGAAGAAGCTCAAGGGGCCCGTGCTGTGCTTCGTCGGCCCCCCGGGCGTGGGCAAGACGTCGCTCGCGCGCTCCATTGCTCGGGCCACGGGCCGCAAGTTCGTGCGCCTGTCCCTGGGCGGCGTGCGTGACGAGGCCGAAATCCGCGGCCACCGCCGCACGTACATCGGCGCGATGCCGGGCAAGCTCATCCAGTCCCTGAAGAAGGCGGGCAGCAACAACCCCGTGTTCCTCCTGGACGAGATCGACAAGATGTCCACGGACTTCCGTGGCGACCCGAGCGCGGCGCTGCTGGAGGTGCTGGACCCGGAGCAGAACCACAACTTCAACGACCACTACCTGGACCTCGACTACGACCTGTCCAAGGTGATGTTCATCTGCACCGCGAACACGATGCACAACATCCCCGGTCCGCTGCAGGACCGCATGGAGGTCATCCGCATCGCGGGGTACACCGAGCCGGAGAAGCTCTCCATCGCGCGGCGCTACCTGATCCCGAAGGAGCAGGAGGCCAACGGCCTCTCGGACCTGAAGATCGAGATCACCAACGACGCGCTGAAGACCATCGTGCACCGGTACACGCGCGAGTCGGGCGTGCGTTCGCTGGAGCGTGAGATTGGCGGCGTGTTCCGGAAGATCGCCCGCGACGTGCTGAAGAACGGCAAGCGGGACCTCATCGAGGTGGACCGCAAGCAGGCGATGAAGTTCCTGGGCACGCCCCGCTTCCGCTACGGCGTGGCGGAGCGCGAGGACCAGGTGGGCATCGTCACGGGGCTCGCGTGGACGGAGCTGGGCGGTGAGATCCTCACCACGGAAGCCACGTCCATGCCGGGCAAGGGCAAGCTCATCATCACCGGCAAGCTGGGCGAGGTGATGCAGGAGTCCGCCCAGGCGGCCATGTCCTACGTGCGCAGCCGCGCGGAGCGCTTCGGCATCGACCGCAAGGTGTTCGAGAACTACGACATCCACGTCCACCTGCCGGAGGGCGCGATCCCCAAGGACGGTCCGTCCGCGGGCGTCACCATGGCCACGGCGCTGGTGAGCGCGCTCACGCGCGTGCCGGTCCGCAGGGACGTGGCGATGACGGGTGAAATCACGCTGCGTGGCCGCGTGCTGCCCATCGGCGGTCTGAAGGAGAAGACGCTGGCGGCGCACCGCGCGGGCATCAAGACGGTCCTGATTCCGAAGGCGAACAAGAAGGACCTGAAGGACATCCCGCTGAAGATCCGCAAGGCGCTGCGCATCGTCCCGGTGGAGTTCGTGGACGACGTGCTGCGTGAGGCGCTGCTCCTGGAGAAGCCGGAGGAGTTCGGCCGCAAGGGAGCGGGGGACAACCTGAAGACGGGGCTGTCCGTGACGGAGACGGCGTCCACGCCTTCGCAGGCCTGAGGTTGAGCGCCGGCCCCCTTGATGGGGCCGGGCAGTGACGAAGCCAGGATGCCGGCCGACCAGGGGTCGCCGGTCTCCTGGCTTCTCTCTTTTTTACGGGCCGGTCGGGGTACAACGCGGGTGGTGGCTCCCCGCGCGCGAATCCTGTCCTACTCCCTGGTGCTGGTGATGGCCGCGGCCTGCGGGCCGTGCGGCTTCCAGCCCGAGCCGGGCGTGAAGGTGGTGGTGCCGGCGATGCCCACCACGCTCGACTGGAGCCACTCGGATCCGCAGAGCTGGGTGAACTACCCGGTGATGCTGGCCACGCAGAAGGGGCTCACCACGTTGGGGGCGGACCACTCGGTCCAGCCGGGCCTGGCGGCGCGGTGGGAGCGAGAGGCGGACGCGGCCGGGCATGAGGTCTACACGTTCCACCTGCGCGAGGACGTGACGTGGTCGGACGGTTCTCCCGTCACGGCCCGTGACTTCGTCTTCGGGTGGCACCGGGCGCTGCTTGGACGTGAGCGCGGCGAGATGGCGGACCTCCAGGGGGCGGAGGAGGTGCTCGCGCTGCAGGAGCGCGGGGCGCCGGAGGCGGAGGTGAAGGCCGCGCTTGCTCGCGTGGGTGTGGAGGCGGTGGACGCGCGGACGCTGCGGGTGACGCTGGCCCGGCCCCGGAGCTACTTCCTGGCGCGGCTCGCGAACGTGTACCTGTTCTTTCCCGCGCCTTCGGCGGACCTGGAGGGCAGGTCGGACGAGGCGGTGCGCGACTACTTCGACCGGCCTCGCGACGGGCGGCCGCTGGCGGTGGGGCCGTATCGCGTGGAGCGCTGGGACCGCGCGGGGGAGCGCGTGCGGCTGGTCTTCAACCCGCGCAGCGCGTTCGTTCCGCCGATGGGCCCCGGGGAGACGCCTGCGCCGGTGTTGACGCTGATGAAGTCGGAGATCGGCCCGGCGCTGTACGAGCGGGGCCGGGTGGACTTCGTCTTCGTGGACAGCGCGGCGGCGCTGCGCGGGATGAAGGCGGCGGACCTGAAGCGGGAGCCGCTGTTGTCCACGTACTTCCTGGGCTTCAACACGGAGCGCCCGCCGCTGGACCGGCCGGAGGTGCGCCGGGCGCTGGCGCGGGCGTTGGACCGGGAGGCGCTGCTCGCGGGGCTGCTTCCGGCCGCTCGGGCGACGAACGTGTTGCTGCCGCCGGAGCTGCCGGATGCGGCGACGCCGGAGCAGGCGGCCCGGCTGCCTCGCTATGAGCCGGAGCGGGCGAAGGCGGAGCTGGCGGGGGCGAAGGGGTTGGACCGGCCGCTGCGGCTGGTGGTGAAGGCGGGGGATTCGTTCGTGCCGGAGGAGGCGCTGGCGGAGCGCATCGCGGCGCAGCTCGCGAAGGTGGGCGTGCGGGTGGTGGTGGATTCGCGGTCGGACTTCTCCGCGGAGGTGGCGCGCAGGACGCCGCAGGGACCGCGTGCGTATGACCTGTACCTGCGGCGGCTGGGCGCGGACTACGCGCACCCCAACACGTTCTTCACGCTGTTCGAACGGCAGGGCAACCACCAGACGGGCTGGGAGTCGCAGGGCGGCGGTGAGCCGATGCGCCGCTTCGAGCAGTTGCTGGAGGATGCGGACGGCGACCCGGATCCGGCTCACGCGCGGGAGCTGTACGCGAAGGCCCAGGAGGTGCTGGTGGGGGAGGAGGCGGTCATCGCGCCGCTGTACCACCCGGACCGCTACTTCCGGGCGCGGGCGCGGCTGCACGGCCTGGACGTGGACCCCTTCAACTTCCTCGCGCTGCGCGCGCTGCGGCTGGGGCCGGATGAGACGCCCTCGGCCCGCGCGGAAGGGCAGGGGCCCTAGCGCATGGACCCCGTGATGCGATGTGGAAGGCCGAGCTTCGAGCGCCCGTTGCGTGCGTGCCACCTGGGAGCCGAGGGGGTGTGCCCCACGAGGCCTCGGTGCGTGCGCTCTCGGGCGATGGCTTCAGGCCCTTGGCGCATGGGCACGATAGGCCGGGCCTCTCTGGGGCCGTCGCCCATGCGTGGCGTGGGGCCACGCGAACGGCGGGGATGCGCTGCCGCCGGATACCCACGGTGCCCTCCCCCCGGCCGACAGGGTCCAAACCTGTCCGACAGTCGGACCGGTTTCACCGGCGCGCCGTTGCCGGGGTGTCCCTGCGGCGTTCCCATTCCGAGGGCCTAGCGCATGCGCCTCATCGCGACGCGCCTCGTGCGCCAGCTCGTGCTCGTGCCAGTGGTGGCGGTGGCCTCGTACTTCCTCATGGCCGCGCTGCCGCTCACCACGGAGAGCGACAACAAGCGGCAGGTGTCCCCGGAGCTGGCGGCTTCGTACCAGCGCGACCTGGGCATCGGTGAACCGCTCGGGTTCCTGCGGCCGTGGGAGAAGCTCTTCGCGGGGGAACGCCTGGGCACCAGCGCCCAGGGCATCACCGGCGATGAGCTGCTCCAGAAGCTCTCCGGCAGCGTGGGCGTGGGACTGGTCGCGCTTCCCCTCGCGCTTGCCTGGGCGGTGGGCTTCGCGCTGCTGCGCACCCGTTGGCGGCGGGGGCGCTTCGCCGTGCTCGGGGACGTGCTCCCCGCCATCGCGTTCGGGACGCCCGTGTTCATCCCCGCGCTGCTGCTGGCGCCCGCCGTGGTGGAGCGCGGTCACCTGCTGCCGGAGCTCTGCGCCGCGGTCGTCATCGCCATCTGGCCGGGGACCTTCCTGGGCACGCTCGTGGGTGATGCGCTGGAGACCGAGCTGTCCCGCGACTACGTGCGCACCGCGCTCAGCAAGGGCCTGGACCCCGGCACCGTGCTGCGCCGCCATGTCCTCCCCAACGTGTGGCCCGCGCTCCTGGACGCCGTGACTCCCGTCGCCACGGCCCTGCTCGCGGGCTCGTTCGCCGCGGAGCGCGTCTTCGGCCTGCCGTACTTCGGCCAGCTCTACGTGCTCGCCGTGCTCAACAAGCAGGTCGCCGTCGTCGTCGTGTCCACCACCACCTTCGCCACCGTGCTCGTCGTCGTGAGCCTCACCGTGGAGCTCTTGCGCATGCTCGTGGATCCCCGCGCCCGGGAGGCCCGCGCTTGAACCGCGTCCCCGTGCGTGCCTGGGTGGGGCTGGTCCTGCTCGTGGGCCTGGGGGCGCTGAGCCTCGTGGCCGGCCGCCTGTTCCCCGAAGCCCTCGCGAACACCTGTCCGCTCGGCTGGGACCTGAACCGCCCGGACCGCAGCGTGTGCGAGCTGGCCTTCGGCGGCCTGTGGGTGTCGCTGGCCATCGGGCTCGCGGCCGGCGCGCTGTCCACCGTGCTGGGGCTGGCGGTCGCGGCGCTCGCGCGGCTGTCCGGCGGCGTGACGGAGCAGGTGCTCCTGCGGGCGGTGGACGCCGTGTTCGCCCTCCCGGATGTCCTCGTGGTGATGGTGCTCCAGCTCGCGGGCCAGTCCCTCATGGACGCGGGCATGGGCGGGGGCCTGGGGCCCTTCGGCTTGATGGTGACGTCCCTGGCCCTGGTGGGCTGGGCCGGCCCCGCGCGCATGTTCCGCGACCGCCTGGCCACGCTGGAGGGCCAGGAGTACGTGGCCGCCGCGCGGGCCCTGGGCGGCGGCGGCGCGCACATCCTCCGCGTGCACCTGTGGCCGCTCTTGCGCCCCTTCGTGCTGGCCGTGTTCCTGAGCCGCCTGCCGAGCGCCATCCTCACCGAGTCCACGGTGAGCTTCTTCGGCATCGCCCGCATGGAGCCCATGTCCCTGGGCCGCTACCTGGGCACGTCCTACGCCGCGCTCATCTACGAGGGCGGCGGCCGCGTGGTGATTCCCGCGTGGGGGCTGCTCGTCCTGCTGGTGCTTGGCGCCTCGCTCGCTTCACAGGCGCTGGGGGGAGGTACCCGTCGCGAAGTGTGAGGAATGCCGCACATTGAGGCGGCGGTTTCACACGGACGGAAACCCCTTGCCCTCAGGTGAACATCATGTCCCTCCCGACGGAAGAAATCCCCCTCTCGCCTGCCCGTGATGAGCGTCCGCGTGACGACGGCCTGCGCAAGGAGACCGTCCGGGGTTCGGTGCTGGTGGTGGAGGACGACGCCGCGCACCGCGAACTCCTGGTGGAGCTGGTGAGCACCTGGGGCTACGACGCCATGCCCGTGGGCAGCGCGGAGGAGGCCGAGTTCGCCGTGCGCAACAAGCGCATGGACGCCGCCATCGTGGACGTGTTCCTGCCCGGCCGCAGCGGCACCACCCTCATGTCCAAGCTGCGCGAGAAGTTCCCGCAGGCCGTGCTCATCGGGGTGAGCGCCATGAGCGACGCGGCCACGGCTCGCAAGTGCAAGGGCCTGGGCGCGGACCTCTTCATCGGCAAGCCGTTGGATCCGGAGAAGCTGGCCAAGGCGCTGAAGTCCAAGCACCAGAGCTGGCACTGAGGTCAGCAGGGGAGCGGGTTCCGGTTGCACACCCCCGCCGGACGGCCGATGCTCCCTGGCGTGAAGAACCTCGCCTCCGGCTTCCTGCTGGCCATGCCCCAGCTTGGAGACCCGAACTTCTACCGCTCGGTCATCCTGATGATCGAACACGGGGAGACGGGCTCCATGGGGCTCGTCGTGAACCGGGGAGCGCCCCTGACGCTCGGTGAGCTGGCGCGCGGTCAGTCGATGGACATCTCGACGGACCGCGTGTCGCAGCCGGTGTTCGTGGGCGGCCCGGTGGAACCCCAACGGGGCTTCGTCCTGCACGACGATGAGTCCGTCGCGGAGAAGCACTCCGTCCTTCCGGGCCTCTACCTCAGCGTCACCCTGGACGCGCTGGGCCCCCTCCTGCAGCGGACGAGTCCGCGCGTGCGCTTCTGCCTGGGGTACGCGGGCTGGGGCCCCAAGCAGTTGGAGAATGAAATCGCCGCGGGCTCGTGGCTGTACGCCGACGCCACCGCGGACGCGGTGCTGGGGCAGGACCCGGCGAAGTTGTGGGATGCCACCCTGCGCGGCCTGGGCGTGGACCCGGCCATGCTGGTGATGGGAAAGGGGATGAACTGATGCTCGACGCCGAGACGCTTCGCCGTTACCTCCTGGACGCCCTGCCGGGCTCGGAGGTGGAGTTGAACGACACCACGGGGACGGGGGACCACTTCGAGGCGCGCGTCATCTCGCCCGCCTTCACCGGCAAGACGATGGTGGAGCAACACCAACTGGTGTACGCGCCGCTGCAGCAGTGGCTCAAGTCGGGCGAGCTGCACGCGCTCGCGCTCAAGACCTATTCGCCCGAGCAGTGGAAGAAGCTCGGGCCCCGCTGAAGAAGGAGCAACGATTCATGGACGCAAACCTCAAGGCCCAGTTCGACGAGACGGTGAAGTCGCACCCCATCGTCCTCTTCATGAAGGGCAACGCCCTGTTCCCCCAGTGCGGCTTCTCCGCGCGCGCGCTCCAGTTGCTCCAGCCGCTGGGCCCGGTGCACACGGTGGACGTGCTGGCGGACCCCGCCGTGCGCCAGGGCATCAAGGACTACTCCAACTGGCCCACGATTCCGCAGGTCTACATCCACGGGAAGTTCGTGGGCGGGTCGGACATCCTGATGGAGCTGGCCGAGCGCGGCGAGTTGCAGGATCTGGTCGCCGCCGGCGGCAAGTAGGCGTTGGAGCGGGAGCGGGGCCGGGGGGAAGACCCGGGCCCCTTCCCCCGCGTAGACTGGGCGGCGGTCGCCAAGAGGGGTTGAAAGCCGCCGTGCTCACCGTCACACCGCCTGAGTCGAAGCCGCAGGACGCGTCCACCGAAGTGCCCGGCGTGCCGGTCGAGGGGGGCCCCCTTCCTCCCGGCGCGAACGTCGCGGTCGCCACGCCCGGCGGCGCGGTCGTGGATCCGGACGACCTGGTCAGCACGGAGAAGACGCCCACGCTGGTGGACCGCGTGCAGGCCTTCCGCGCGAAGTACGAGAAGCAGGAGATGGCCCTCTTCTTCTTCGCGGGCTTCCTCTACGATGTCCTCACGCTGAGCCCCATCGACGACGCGCTCACGGAGGTGCAGAACTTCGTCTACCTGGCCGTCCTGGCGGGCCTGCTGGTGCTGGAGCAGCGCTACCCCGAAGGCGTGGAGCCGCCGAAGCTCCTGTCCAAGGTGTGGCGCTTCCGCGAGGACGCGCTGCACTTCTTCATGGGCAGCCTGCTGAGCGCGTTCACGCTGTTCCTCTTCAAGAGCTCGTCGGGCTTCACGCCGCTGCTGTTCATGGCGGGCATGTTCGGGTTGCTGGTGGCGAACGAGCTGCCGCGCTTCCGGCAGTTGGGCCCCGTCATCCGCGTGGCCGTCTTCAGCCTGTGCGTGACGCTGTACTTCGCGTCGCTCCTGCCGGTGCTCTTTGGACGGGTGGGGTGGTGGATCTTCACGCTGTCCGTCGCGCTGGGGTGCGGGAGCGTGTACGGGCTGCTTCGCGTGCTCAAGCGCTGGCGCCCGGATGAGAAGGCGCTGCTGCGCACGGTGGCGATTCCCGGCTTCGGCGCGCAGGCGCTGCTGCTCGGGTGCTACTTCGTGGGCGTGATTCCGCCGGTGCCCCTGGCGGTGCAGTACAGCGGCATCTACCACCAGGTGAAGCGCGTCTCCCCGGGCGTGTATCACCTGACGTCGGAGGCGCAGCCCTGGTGGAAGGTCTGGACGGCGTTCCACCACGGCGACCAGGACTTCCTGGTGCGGCCGGGCGAGGAGCCCATGTACTTCTTCCGCATCTTCGCGCCCAAGGGCTTCGAGCCGTACCGCGTGCGCGTGCGCTGGTTCTTCGACCACCCGGAGAAGGGCTGGACGTCGCTGGGCAAGGGGTTCATGGCCAACGTGACCAGCAACGGCACGGAGGGCGGCTACCGCTACTACGCGCGGCCGGGCACCACGCCCAAGCCGGGGGACTGGCGCGTCGTGCTGGAGACGGAGGACGGGCACGAAATCAACCGCCTCAACTTCACCGTCACCGAGGACACGCGCACCGAGCCGCGCCCGGAGAAGGTGGACGTGTCCGTGCTCAAGGTCATCAAGCCCATCTCGCTGGAGGACTGGCAGAAGCTCCAGCCTCCCGCGCCGGTGACGGCCCCGGCCCCCGAGGCTACGGCGCCGGCGCCTTGAGCAGCGTCACCTGACCCAGCAGCACCGGCACCGCCGTCTCCACGCGCAGGATGCGGGGGCCCAGCGAGAAGGGCAGGAAGCCGTGGGCTTCCAGGAGCTGCGCCTCGAAGGGGACCCAGCCTCCATCCGGTCCGATGGCGAGCACCACCCGCGTGGCGCTCGTGATGTCCCGGGCCTGGAGGGAGAGGCTGGCGGGCGGGTGGGGGAGCAGGCGCAGCGGCTCCGGGCCGAAGATGGCGTCCAGCTCGTCCTCGACGAAGGGGCGGAAGCGCTCGCGGACAAGCACCTCCGGCATGCGGGTGTCGCGGGCCTGCTCCAGGCCCTGGAGGAGCAGCTCGCGGACGAAGGCCTCGTTGAGCACCTTGGAGTCGAAGTAGCTCTTCTCCACGCGGGCCGCGTTCACCAGCACGACGCGGTCCACGCCCAGGGACGCCACGGCGGGCAGGACCTTCTTGAGCGCCTTGGGGCGGGGGATGGCCAACAGCAGGTCCACGCCGGCCCGGGGCGGCGGCGGGTCCGTCAGCTCGACGCGCAGGTGGAGCAGGCCGGGGGCGTTCTCCAGCACCTCGCCCGTGCCGGTGAGGCCGTTCAGGCGGCCCACGCGCAGGGATTCGCCGGGTTCGGCCTTGAGGACCTCGCGGGCGTGCTGGGCGCGGCGGCCGGTGAGCCGGGCGGTGCCGTCCGGCTGGAAGTCCTCGTCCAAGAGCAGGAGCAGGTTCACGGTCCCCTCCATGTAGCCGTTCCCGGGCGGGCAGGGGAGGGGGCGGGCCTTCCGTCAGGGGCCGCCACAGGCCGCCAGGGGCGGGACCGTGATAAAGGGCCACGGCGTGCGTACCTTCTGCATCAAGTGTCTGCGTCCTGAAAGCGCGTGCTACTGCGCGCATGTCCCCCAGCTCCAGACGCGCACGCGCGTGGTGTTCCTCCAGCATCCACGGGAGCGGCGCGTGGCCATTGGCACGGCGCGCATGGCGCACCTGTCGCTGACCAACTCGGAGCTGCACCGGGGCGTGGACTTCACCGGTCACGCGCGGTTGGAGGAGCTGGCGAAGCACCCCGAGCGCGTCGCGGTGCTCTTCCCGGGCGAGGACGCCATCACCGTGGAGGAGGCGCGGGCGAACCCGCCGGAGACGCTCATCGTCGTGGACGGCACCTGGCCGCAGGCGAAGAAGGTGGTGATGCGCAACCCGGTGCTGGCGGCGCTGCCGCGCATCGGCTTCGTGCCGCGCCGCCCGAGCAACTACCGCATCCGCGCGGAGCCGGCGGACCACTGCGTCTCCACCATCGAGGCGGTGGCGGAGATATTGGGTCAGTTGGAGGGCAAGCCCGAGTACTTCGACCGCATGCTGGGCGCGTTCGAGTTCATGGTGGACACGCAGTTGGAGCGGCAGGAGACGCGCACGGGGCCCAACCGCCGCCGCATCTACAAGAGCGAGTGGCGCCCGCCGCTGGAGCTGCGCTCGCTGGCGGACGCCGCGGACCGGCTGGTCCTCTTCTACGCGGAGGCGAACGCGCACCCGCTGGAGTCGGGCATCCCGCCGGAGCTGGTGCACCTGGTCGCGGTCCGCTACGCCACGGGCGAGCGCTTCGAGGCGGTCATCGCGCCGGAGCAGCCGCTCGCGCACAGCACGTCGCTGCACGTGGAGCTGCCGGAGGAGGAGCTGCGCGCCGGTGAGCCGCGCGCCCGGGCGCTGGCCCGCTTCGAGGCGTTCCTGCGCCCGGACGACGAGCTGACGGTGTGGACCACGTTCGCCCTGGACCTGCTGTGGAACGGGGGCCTTCAGCGCAGGGCCGCGCGCAACGTGCGGCTGGCCACGGCGCGGGCGCTCAAGGGCAAGGCGGGCGGCGTGGAGCAGGCGGTGGGGCTGCTCAAGGCGCCGGAGGTGGCCACGTGGGCCCGGGGCCGCGCGGGCCGCCGCATCAGCGCGCTGGAGTCCGTGACGCGCGAGCTGGTGGCGCGTGGCAACGCGACCGAGCCGCCCGCGAAGCTGCCTCGGACGGGCTCCGAGGGCTGAAGGCGGCTACTGGCCCAGACGGGCGGTGCCGACGCTGGCTTCCAGCGTGGTGGAGCCGGCGCGCCAGGGACGGGCCTGCTCGCGGACCCAGCGGCCCAGCCGGGCGATGAGGTAGCAGCCCACCAGCAGCGCCACGGACACGCCCATCGCCGCCGCCATGCCCAGCCGGGGACCGATGCGCTGCGCGAGGCCCGCGATGTCCGCCCAGCCGTACACCACCGGCAGGTGCAGCACGTAGATCCACAGTGACAGCCGTCCCAGCGGCGCCAGCAGACCGCTCACCCGCCGCGGCAGCAGGTTCACGACGCCCAGCACCAGCAGGCCCTGCGCCACGCGGTACATCACCATCGTGGGACTGGTGGGCGTCCACTCCACGGGCACCCAGCGGGTGAGCGCCAGCAGCGCTCCTCCCAGCGCGAGCAACGCGAAGCCCTGCGCCAGGCCCGGCTTGAACAGGTGCAGCAGGTGCGCGGCGAACGCGCCCGCGAAGAAGAACCCCGCCCAGGGGAAGAACGGGAAGCGGCTGCCCTCCCCGTTGCCAATGAACTGCTGCAGCGGCACCGGCAGGTGCGCGCCCGCGGCCCACATCCCGGCGCTCGCCAGGGGGATGCCCACCGCCAGCCCGCCCAGCAGCAGCGCCCGCGCGCCCCGGTGCGGCGTCACCACCAGCGCCATCGCGCCCAGCAGCAGCGCCGCGCCGATGCATTGGAGCGCATCGAACTGGAACACCTTGCGCAACATGGCGTCGGAGAAGCCCAGCTCGCGCACCGCGCCCCAGCCCGGCCAGTGCAGCAGGTATCCCAGGAAGAGCAGCAGCAGGGCCCGGCGGAACCGGCGGCCGAAGGAGTCCTTCGCCGCGCCCGGCTTCGTGCCCAGCGCCATCACCACCGCCCAGCCGCTCACCAGCAGGAACAGCGGCGCGGTGATGCCCCGGAGCTTCCAGTACTCCTGGACCCACGGATGGTCCCGGAACGCGGGCGCCAGCAGCGCGTCCAGCGTGTGACCCATCACCATGGCGAGCACGGCCAGCCCGCGCGCGCCATCCAACGCGGGGTGCCGGGTCTGCCGGAAGCTGAGCGAGGGACCGAATCCTTTCAAAGCGGACCCGAGCATAAGCCCAGCCATGGGCCTCGTCTCCAAAACGCACCCACCGTGGGGGTCGGCAGGCGTGGAAACGACCCGGATTTTCACTCCCAGCCCAGGTCACGCCCTCGGCGGTGGATGCTACAGGACGGATGCATGTCCGCCCGTGCCGCGCTCGCCGCCCTCGCGCTCCTCGCCGCTCCAGCCTCGGGCCGCGCCGCGTCTGGCGATGACTGGTTTGGCCGCGACAAGCCCAGACACTTCGCGGCGTGCGCGGCGGCCACGGGCGTGGGCTACGGCGCGGGCGCCGTCCTCTTCGATTCGCCCGGCGCGCGGGCGCTCAGCGGCGTGGGGCTGGGATTGGGCGTGGGGTTGGGCAAGGAGGTCTACGACCGGGCTCGCGGCAGCGTCTTCTCCGTGAAGGACCTGGCGTGGGACGCCGCCGGCACCGCGACGGGGCTACTGGCCTCGTTCCTCGTGGACCGGTTCATCACCGAGGTGCTCCTGCCTCCCCGGAGCGTCGCCGTCGCTGGCGGCGGGAGCGTCCGGGCGCGCGCGGCGCTCCACGAACTTCAGGAGCAGGTCGCGCTGGAGCCGGGGCTCCACCAGCAGCAGGCGGCCTTCGGGATCATCGGTGTCGGAGACGAGCACGGTGACCTGGCGGCGCGGGCACTGGTTCATGCAGCCGGTGGGCGTGACGCGGACCTGACCGGCGAGGCCCCGCTCGGCCAGCTCGCCCTGGAGCCAGCGCGGCAGGTCCTGCCCGCCGCTCCGGGCGCTCTTCCCCAGGCACTTGCGGCAGACGAGCACGTCCACCTCCCGCCCCTTGCCGCCCGTGTCTCCATCCTGCATCCGCCGTCCTCCGTGGCGCTCCGCTTCCAGGCGGATGCGCCGCTGCGTATCGCCGAAAACCTCAAGAAGAGGTAGCGGCGCGGGGAGGGTTCCGCAGGAGCCGTGGGCCGCGTCCGCCGGGCCGCCGTCCAGGCGGGCCCTGACGGACTGATGGAATGGGAAAGGCCGCGCCGTGGGTGCGACGTTCCGTCGCGAAGCCAGCCGCCCGGAGCGCTGGTACGGTGCGCTCCGCGACGCATCCGGGAGGCGCTCCACATGACGCGAAATCGACTGCTGTTCGGGTTCACGCTGTCCGCGTTGGGCCTCGGCGCGCTCGCCGGTTGCGAGCGCTCCCCTGACAAGGCTCCGGAGGCGAAGCCGCCCGCGCCCGCTCCGGTGGCGGAGCAGGCCCCGAAGCCTCCGGCGCCGGATGCGGAGGCCGTGGCGAAGCTGGCGGCGCACTTCTTCCAGGCGCCTCGCAACGCGGCGCCGCTGCCCGAGGACACCGCGGAGCAGGTGGCCTTGGGGCGCATGCTCTTCCACGAGCCCCGCCTGTCGAAGAACCACGACGTGTCCTGCAACACCTGCCACGGCCTGGACACCTTCGGCGTGGACAACAAGGCGCTGTCGGAGGGCCACAAGAAGCAGAAGGGCAGCCGCAACTCGCCCACCGTCTACAACGCGGCCCACCACATCGCGCAGTTCTGGGACGGCCGCGCCGCCACGCTGGAGGCCCAGGCGGAAGGGCCGATGATGAACCCGGTGGAGATGGCCATGCCGGACGCCAGGCGCGTCGAGGCCACGCTGTCCTCCATCCCCGAGTACACCACGCGCTTCCGCGCCGCCTTCCCCAAGACGGGCAAGCCCGTCACGCTGGCGAACGCCGCCCGGGCGCTGGCCGCCTTCGAGCGCACGCTCACCACGCCTTCCCGCTTCGACCGCTTCCTCGCGGGGGAGCACGCGGCCCTGAGCGCGCAGGAGCAGCGCGGCCTGGAGGCCTTCGTCACCACCGGCTGCACCACGTGCCACAACGGTCCGGCGGTGGGCGGCGCGTCGTTCCAGAAGCTGGGGCTGGTGGAGGCGTACCCGGCCCTCACCGACGCGGGCCGCTTCGACGCGACGAAGAACGAGGACGACCGGGGCTACTTCCGCGTGCCCACCCTGCGCAACGTGGAGATGACCGGGCCCTACCTGCACGACGGCAGCGTGAACGACCTGCCCACCATGGTGCGCCTGATGGGCCGCTACCAACTGGGCCGGACGCTGAAGGACGGCGAGGTGGACGACCTGGTGGCCTTCCTCAAGAGCCTCACCGGCGAGCTGCCCCCCGCCGAGCGCATCTCCGCGCCGCCCCTGCCCCCCAGCACGAAGCGCACGCCCAAGCCGGACCCGTCGTAGCTCGCAGGAAACGTCGCGTCCCGCCCGGCGGGTGCTAAACCCTCGCGCCCATGACCTTCTTCTTCCATCTCCACTCGGGTCTTCGCTACCTGGTGCTGTTGTCCGGTGTCCTCGCGCTCGCGTTCTTCGCGTTCGCGGTCGCCACGAAGCGCCCGTTCGACAAGGTGGGGCGCATCATCGGTGCGTCCTACTCCGGCTTCCTGCAGTTGCAGGTGCTGGTGGGCATCGCGGTGCTGGTGACGCGCGGGTACTACCCGGCGCTCATCGGGCACATCGTGATGATGATCCTCGCGGTGGGCGCCATCCAGGGCCCCCTGTCCGCGAACCGCCGCCGCACGCCGCCCGGCTACGTGCTGCCCCTGGTGGGCACGCTGGTGTCGCTGGCGCTGGTGGCGGGCGGCATCCTGGCCATCCGCCCGGGCCTGTTCGCCTCCACCGCGTTCTGAGGCCCGCGTGGGGCGGCGAAGCGGCTGGGGCCTCCAGCCGCCTCGCGAGGCCTCCCGTCAGCGACGGGCGCGCCGGCGCAGGGCCAGGGGCGTGAGCAACGCGAGGAGCGCGGGCAGCAGGCCCGGGCTCGCGCTGCAACCGCCGTCATCCTCGTCGTCCCCGGACGGGTCCTGCTCCGGGCCCGCGTCCGGGACAACGCCCGCGTCCGTGGTGCCGGTGCCCGCGTCCACGCCGGTGCCCGCGTCCACGCCGGTGCCCGCGTCCACGCCGGTGCCCGCGTCCGGAGTCCCACCCGTGTTCGCGGGGCAGTCACCCAGCGAGTGCTCCAAGGCCCCCAGCGTGGCCGAGGCGGGCCGGGCGCGCGCGCAGAAGTCCTCCGGCGCCAGCGTGTTGCGCGGGGCCGCGCCGATGAGCGACGACACGTCGCCCTTGAGGGTCAGGTCCCCCTTGAGCGGGGCCACGTACCAGGACGCGAAGGTGCTGGTGGCCACGCCCGACCGGTTGTTGCTTTGGGTGCCGGTGGCGCCGTCGCGGTTGCGGATGACGCCCGTCAGCACGTTGCCCACGGCCTCGCCGGTGGACGCGGCGTAGCGGTAGTCCACGCCCGTCGTTCCGACGAACGTGTTGAACACCACGCGCGTGTTCGCGGCCTTGTTCAGGTACACCGCGACGTCCGAGCAGTTCGCCACGATGTTGTTGCGGATGACTCCGTCCGTGTGCTCCGGCGAGCACGGCACCTGGGGGTCGAAGGCCGGCGCGCAGAACTCGTTCCCCGTCCCGCCTCCGCCGAACGACAGGCCGATGCGCGTGTCCCCCGCGGGCTGGTCCTTCACGCACAGGACGCGGTTGCGCTCGAACAGGCCGCGCTTGCCGCCGCTCTTCATGAAGGCGCCGTAGGAGATGCCGCCCTGCTTGGAGAAATCGTGCAGCTCGTTGTCGCGGACCACCCAGTCGTCGCCGGTGTCGATGTTCAGCTTGGTCACGGGCGTGGACGTGGCGCGCGCGTGCGTGTCGTAGATTTCGTTGTTCTCGATGAGGCCCCGGTGCGGCATCTCCCACACGCCGCTGCCGTTCTTCGTCGCGTTCACCTTGAGCTGCGCGTTGAAGTCGCGCACGCGGCTGTTGCGCAGGACGAAGTTCTCCGCGTGGCCGGTGACGTGGAAGGCGTGCTCACAGGCCTGGTCGGTGGAGCAGATGCCCTCCACCGTGAGCCCGTCGAAGGTCCAGTAGCGGCCGGACACCTTGAAGCCCTCCTGCGCGTTGAAGCGCACGACGGCCGCGTGGCGGTTCTTCGCGCGCACGATGATGGGCGCGGCCTGGGTGCCCTCCGCCGCGCAGTTGAGGTTCGCGTTGACGGTGTACGTGCCGTCCTCCAGGACCAGCTCATCCCCGGCCTTCGCGGACGAGAGCGCGGTCTGGAGTTCGGCCACGGTGGTGATGCTCTTCACGGCCGCGCCGCCCGTCAGGGGCAGCAGCAGCAGGGTGAGGGAGAGGGTTCTCATGGGGGGCTCCTGGGGGAGGAGAAGGGGGCACGGACGTTAGCGGATCCCCCCGCCGGGCAGGCAGCCGGGCGTGCGCAGGCATTCCGGCCGCTAGGGAACCCGCCTTCGCGTGAACACCTGTCGTCCCATGGCCCGTCAACCCAAGGACTCAAGGTGGAGCCGTTCCGTGCTGGGGGTTTCTGCGCTGGCCGGGGTGCTGCTCATGGCCCCGGGCGCGTTCGCGCTGCCGTCCCCGGGGCAGTCGCTGCCGGCGTTCTCCGCGCACGACCTGACGAACGGGAAGCACGCGAGCGATGAGCTGAAGGGGCGGCCCACGCTGATGGTCGTCATCACCGACAAGGACGCGGGGAGCCAGATGCGCGGGTGGTTCGACGCGGCGGACCAGCACGTGCCGGACACGGTGCACCGCCAGTCGCTCATCGCCCTCAAGCTGCCGTTCTTCGTCAGCGAGGGCGCCGCGCGGGGCAAGGCGAAGGGTCAGGTGCCCCGGGAGTTCTGGGAGGACACCTGGCTGGACAAGAACGGCGGCATGGCCAAGGCGCTGGGGCTCTCCTCCAGCGAGACACCCTATGTCCTGGCGCTGGACGCGCAGGGGCGGGTGCTGGCCAGCGTCCACGCCACCGTGGACTCGCCGGATGCGCGGACCATCTGGTCCGCGCTCCGGCAGTGACGCGGGGAGGCTAGTAGCGCCCGCCGCTTTCGAGGATGGCCTGGAGCTGCGCCTTGTCGTTGGAGAAGGGGAACGCCTGGTACAACTGGTAGCCGTTCTGCGGATCCAGCAGCGTGGGCCGCATCAGGCGCACCACCTCCAGCTTGTCGTTGGAGAAGGAGAACTGCCCCAGCACCGACAGGATGTGCGACACGAGGAAGTTCTCGTTCGGGGCCACCTGCGACAGGATGCGCAGCTTCTCGCGCGGGAAGGACTCGCGCACCATCGCCTGGGTGATGCTGCGGAACTGCTGGTCGGAGATGGGCCGCACCACCGGCGGCGGCGGCGGCATCGGCGCCGGCTGGTTGATGACCACCGGGGGCAGGGGCGCGGCGTCGTCCACGTACTCGCTCAGCTTGTCCACTTCCTCCATGGCGTTGCGGATGCTGTCGCGGCCCTTGGCGTCCCGGGTGCGGGACATCGCGTCGCGCAGCGCCTTCTCCAGCCGGTCGATGCGGCGCTCCATCTGCTCACGGTCGACGACGATCTGGTTGCGCTGGGGCACCGGCTGCGGCATCGGATGCGGCGTGGAGTGTCCCGGGGGCGGGGGGCGGCGGAACTCGGCGCCGCCAGCGATGTTGACTGAGTCCGCCGCTTTGGTGGGCGCCGTCTGGGCCAGGGCAGCGGCGGAGGACAGCAGGACGACGGCGAGGGTCAGGGCCTTCATGGTGTGCATCCTTGGGGGTGTTCGTGCTTCGTCCCATCTGACGGGACAGAGGCCCGCTCATTCAAGCCCCCTGGCGTCTTCCCCACGAAGGCCCTGCCTGTTCAGGGCGGCTCAGCCGCGCTTGGAGACGACCTGGCCGTCCGCGCCAATCTCGTAGACGAGCGGCACGCCGGTGGCGAGTTCCAGGCCCACCACCGTCTCGCCGGACAGCTTGTCCAGGCGCATCACCAGGGAGCGGTTGGAGTTGCCGTGCGCCACGACGAGCACGTTCTTGCCCTGGCGCAGGTCGCCCGCGATGGCGCGGTCGAAGAAGGGCAGCACGCGCTTCGCGGTCATCTCCAGGGACTCGCCGTTGGGGGGCGGCACGTCATAGGAGCGGCGCCAGACGTGGACCTGCTTCTCGCCGAACTCCTTGGCGGCGTCCGCCTTGTTGAGCCCCTGCAGGTCGCCGTAGTGGCGCTCGTTGAGGGCCGCGTCGCGGATGACGGGCGGGCGCTGGCCCAGCGTGTCCAGCAGGATGGCGAGCGTCTCCTGCGCGCGGCTGAGGGCGGAGGTGTAGGCGACGTCGAACTTCAGGCCCTGGAGCGCTTCGGCGGCCTTGCGGGCTTCGTTCCGGCCCTGCTCGGTGAGGGGCACGTCCACGAAGCCGGTGAAGCGGTTCTCGTGGTTCCAGAGGGACTGACCATGACGGACGAGGGCGAGGATGGGCATGGCCCCCCTGCTAGCCCAACCGGGGGCGGGGGGAAAAGAGGCAAGCCCCGTCCACCCGCCCGGCCCGTCGTCTTGCGGCCACGCGCCGGGGCGCGTTCAGCCGGCGGCCTGGGTCTCCTGCTGGAGGCGCTCGCAGACGGCCGCCACCGCGCTCAGCGTGTTGAACAGGTCCACCATGCCCACCTGGAGGCCCAGGTCGTCCTCGATGCGGTTGGCCAGCATCGTGGCCAGCAGCGAGTTGCCCCCCACCTCCAGGAAGTGGTCCTCCGGCCGCACGGCGTCCACCCCCAGCAGCTCCTGCCAGTACCCCGCCAGCCGCGCCTCCATGGGTGAGGGGACTGCGCTCTGTGTGCTCATGGTGGGCTCCTGCCGGGTGGGCGCTCGAATGGCCGTAAAATGAGGAAAATAGAACTACCGCGTCAAGACTGGGCGCGCCAGGGCAGGCAGGCGGTCTTCACCGTTCCCCGGGTTCCGGGGTTCCCTGGCAGGCTCGCGAGCCATGGACCACGCGAACGAGGCCGGAGCGGCCGCTGGGGGGGAGGACGCCCCCATGGCGGTGGCGGTGGTGGGGTTGGCGCTGCGCTTTCCGGGGGCGGCGGACGCGGGCCAGTTCTGGCGCAACCTGGTGGGCGGGGTGGACTCCATCACGCGGCTGGACGCGGCGGGGCGGGCGCGGCTGGGGCTGCCCCAGGGCGACGAGTGGATCACCGCGGCGGGGGTGCTGGAGGAGGCGGAGGGCTTCGACGCGGCGTTCTTCGGGTACCCGGCGCGCGAGGCGGAGCAGATGGATCCGCAGCACCGGGCGCTCCTGGAGTGCGCGTGGGCGGCGATGGAGTCCGCGGGGTACGCGCCCCGGGGCCGGCCGATGCGGGCGGCGGTGTACGCGGGGGCGGGGTTCACGACGTACGGGGGGCGGGACGTGGCCGCGGGGCTCGCGGGGGCGCTGGGGCTCTCCGGGGACTTCCTGGCCACGCGGGTGTCGTACGAGCTGGACCTGACGGGCCCGGCGATGACGGTGCAGTCGGCGTGCTCCACGTCGCTGGTGGCGTTGCACCTGGCCTGTCAGGCGCTGCTCGCGGGTGAGTGCGACCTGGCGCTCGCGGGAGGGGTGTCCATCCGCACGCCGCAGTTGGGCGCGCACCGCAACCAGGAGGGCGGCATCCTGGCGCCGGATGGGAGATGCCGGCCGTTCGACGTGAACGCGGCGGGCACGGCGGTGGGCAATGGCGTGGGGGTGCTGGTGCTCAAGCGGCTGGCGGACGCGGTGGCGGACCGGGACCCCATCCGCGCCATCGTGCTGGGCACGGCGCTGAACAACGACGGGGGCGGGAAGACGGGGTTCGCGGCGCCCTCGGTGCAGGGGCAGGCGGCGGTCATCCGCGAGGCGCTGTCGGTGGCGGGGGTGTCGCCGTCGGACGTGTCCTACGTGGAGGCGCATGGGACGGGGACTGCGTTGGGGGATCCCATCGAGGTCGCGGCGCTCAAGCAGGTGTTCCACGGGGTTGCGCCGGGCGCGTGTGGCCTGGGCGCGGTGAAGAGCAACTTCGGGCACCTGGACGCGGCGGCGGGCGTGGCGGGGGTCATCAAGACGGTGCTGTCGATGGAGCACCGCACGCTGCCTCCGACGCTGCACTTCACGAAGCCGCATCCGATGCTGGAGCTGGAGGGCAGCCCCTTCCAGGTGGTGGCGAGCCCGCGTGCGTGGGAGGGGCCGCTGCCGCTGCGCGCGGGGGTGACGGCGCTGGGGATTGGGGGCACGAACGCACACGTGGTGTTGCAGGAGGCGCCGGCCCTACCGGAGACGGACGCGCCCCGGCGCGGTGAAGAGGTGCTGCTCCTGTCCGCGAAGACGCAAGGGGCGCTGGAGCGGATGACCGCGGCGCTCGCGGAGCGCTTGCATGGGGCTTCAGGCTCCTGGCTCGCGGACGTCGCTCATACGTTGCAGGTGGGGCGTGCTCGCTTCCCCTGGCGCCGCTTCGTCGTGGTTCGCCACGGGGAGGACGCGGCGGCGTTGCTGGAAGGGCGGTCCTCCGTTGGTGAGGAGGCGCCTCCCCGGATCCGCACCGTGTTCGACGAGGGCGAGTCTCGCGGCGTGGCCTTCCTGTTTCCGGGCGGTGGCGCGCAGCGGGTGAACATGGGCGAGGCATTCCTTCGCGAGCCCGCGTTCCGCGCGGCCATCGATACATGCGCGGAGTGGCTTCGCGGTCCCATGGGCGCGGACCTCCGCGACATCCTCTTCGCTGGCCCCGAACGCTTCGACGCGGCGGCTCGTGAATTGGACCGGCCGTTGTGGTCCCAGCCCGCGCTGTTCGTCTGCGACTGGGCGCTCGCGCAGTTGTGGCTGTCGTGGGGCGTGAAGCCGGAGGCGTTGCTGGGGCACTCGCTCGGCGAGTACGTGGCCGCGTGTCTCGCGGGGGTGTTTACGCTGGAGGAGGCGCTGGGCCTCGTCGTCGCTCGCGGACGGTTGATGGAGGCGATGCCTCCGGGCGGGATGGTGTCCGTGCTCGCGCCCGTGGAGCAGGTCTCGGAGCTTGTGGGGCCGGCCGTGTCGGTGGCGGCCATCAACGGCCCGGAGACGTGTGTCCTCTCCGGGCCGCTGCCGGAGCTGGCGGCCGCGGAGCAGGTGCTGACGGCGCGGGGCATCGAGCACAAGCGGGTGCGCTACGCACGCGCGGCGCACTCCTCCATGATGGAGCCGTACCTGGAAGGCTTCGCTCGGGAAGTGGCCCGCGTGAAGCTCCGCGCGCCGTCGCTGCCTGTCGTGTCCAGCCTCACCGGCCGGTGGCTCCAGGAGCGCGAGGCGACGTCTCCCGACTACTGGGTCCGGCACCTACGGCACACGGTCCGCTTCTCCGATGCGCTGGGCTGCCTGCTGGAGTCCGGCGACCGTGCACTGATTGAAGTGGGCCCGGGCACGACGCTCACCGCGCTCGCGCGGCAGCACCCTGCGCGCAAGACGCAGCCCGTGCTGGCCACCCTGCCGATGAAGGGCGACGCGCCCGTGAGCGCCCTGGCGGCCCTGGGCGAAGCGTGGGCCTCGGGCGTGGACGTGGACTGGCAACACCTCCGGGATGGCGAGCGGCGCCGTCGCGTGGACCTGCCGACCTACAGCTTCGACCGTGAGCTCTACAGCCTGGACGATGCCGCGCCGAGCCCCGTCGCGCGCGACGCCATGTCGGTCCGGGCGAAGGCGACCGTGTCTGCGAAGGTACGGGCCCCGCGTCGCGGTGAGCGCGTGGCGCCCCGTGACGCCACGGAGCAGGCCCTGGTCGAGTGCTTCCAGGCGCTGTTCCGCCTGGACGGCGTGGGCATCCACGACGACTTCTTCGCGCTGGGCGGTGACTCGCTGGTCGCGCTCCGGCTGCTCGCGATGATCTCCGAGCGCTTCGGCAGGCGGCTCGCGCTGAAGGAGATGCTGACCGCGCCCACGGTGGAGCTGCTGGCGAGGAAGCTGGGTGGGCGGGAGGAGACCCTGTCCCTGCCACCCGGGGTCGCGCTGCTCCAGCAGGGCACTCGCGGTCCGCCGCTCTTCTTCGTGCACGGGGCCGGCGGTCAGTCGGTGTTCTACCGGGAGCTGGCGCAGGCCATCGACGCGGGCCGGACCGCCTACGCCTTCGAGTCCCGGGGCTTGGATCCGGACGGACCGCTGCACACGTCCGTCGATGAAATGGCGACGGCCTATCTGGAAGGACTGCGCGCGCTGCAACCCGTGGGGCCCTACCTGCTGGTGGGCGCGTCCTTCGGCGGGGCGGTCGTCTACGAGATGGCCCGCCGGCTGACGGCGGAGGGCCACGCGGTGCCGCTGTGCGCGATGCTCGACACGCCGGGCCCTGGAGACATCGCCCGTGCCCGGGCGGGTGGGGTGGGCTTCGCGCAGGAGCAGGTCCTCACGGATCCGGAGCAGCAGCGGCGGTACGTGCGCGTCTGGGAGGCGAACATGACGGCCCTGCGCGACTACCCCGTGCCCCGCTTCGAGGGCGGCACCCTCCAGTTCTTCCGCGCGGCGACGGTCATCGAGCACATGCCGAAGCACGTGGAGCTGGAGTGGCTGGACTCGGGGGCGGTGCTCCGGGTGGAGACCGTGCCCGGCGACCACCAGTCGATGCTCCTGGGCGAGAACGCCGTGGGCCTTGGCGCGAAGCTCGCGGCGTTCCTTCCGTAGGCGACTGTCTCAACTGGAGCCCGGACGGCCTCGCCGCTGGGCCATGCGCCGCAGGTTGTCCCGCCGCTGTGCTCCCGGGTCCTGCGCGGGCGCGGGAGCCGCCGCCGGTGGCGTGTCCTTTGGCGGTGACAGGTGGCCAGCGAGCGCGCGCACCGTGGGGTACTGGAAGAGCGTCACCAGCGGGACCTTGCGGCCCACCAGGGCCTCCAGCTTCGCGTGCACGGACTGGAGCAGCAGCGAGTTGCCGCCCAGGTCGAAGAAGTTGTCGCTCGCGCCCACGCGCTCCAGTCCCAGCACTCCGGCCCAGAGCGCCGCCAGCGTCTGCTCCAGGCCCGCCTCGGGGACGCGGTAGTCCTCGCTGAGTTCGGGGCGGTGCACGTCCGGCGCGGGCAGGGCCTTGCGGTCCAGCTTGCCGTTCGCGGTGAGGGGCAGCCGCTCCAGCACCACGAACGCCGACGGCACCGCGTGCTCCGCGAGCGACCGGCGCAGCGAGGCCCGCAGCGCGTCCACCGTGAACGCGGCCCCTTCGCGGAGCACCAGGTACGCGACCAGCCGGCGTTGTCCCGGCACGTCCTCGCGCACCTGCGCCACCGCCTCCTTCACCGGGGGCTGCGAAAGCAGCGCGGCCTCCACCTCGCCCAGTTCGATGCGGAAGCCTCGCAGCTTCACCTGCGAATCCGCGCGGCCCCGGAACTCCAGCGTGCCGTCCGCGAGCCACCGCACCACGTCGCCCGTGCGGTACAGCCGCGCGCCGGGCTCGCGGGAGAACGGATCCGGCCCGAAGCGCTCCGCCGTGAGCGCGGGCTGACCCAGATAGCCGCGCGCCACCTGGGCGCCTCCCAGGAACAGCTCGCCCCACAGCCCCACCGGCACGGGCTGTCCCGTGCCATCCAGCACGTACACGCGCACGTTCGGCTCCGGGCTCCCGATGGGGGGCAGCAGGCCTTCCGGCGCTTCGGGCTTCACGACGCCGGAGGTCGCGATGACGGTGTTCTCCGTGGGGCCGTAGCAGTTGAGCCACTGTCCCGGAGCGGAGGGGCCCGGACGGCGGTGCAGCACGTCACCGGCCACGTGCACCCGGCGCAGCGGCATGCCGGACGGCCACGGTTGCTCCAGCGCGGCCTCGGCCATGGGCGTGGGCAGCGTGGTGAGCGTGATGCCCTCCGCCGCGAGCCACCGCACCAGCCGCGCGGGCTCCGCGCGCACCTCGTCCGAGGGCAGGTGGAGGCTGGCGCCATGGGAGAGCGACGGCCAGGTCTCGAAGACGGTCGCGTCGAACGCGAGCCCCGTCAGCAGCGTGGCCCGGTCCCCCGGTTCAATCCCCGCCGCCGTGCCGAGCCCCGCGACGAGGTTCGCCAGCGTCCCATGCGTCACCGCGACGCCCTTGGGCCGGCCGGTGCTGCCGGACGTGTAGATGACGTAGGCCATCGCCTCCGCGTGCAGTGTCCCGCCGGGCGCGGTGACGGGCTGGGTCTCCAGCGTGGGCTCCGCGTCCAGGCAGAGCACGCGCACGCCGCATCCCTCGAAGCGGGAGGCGAAGGCCTGCCGGGTGACGACGATGCGCGCGCCACTGTCCGTGAGCACGTGCCGCCACCAGGCCTCCGGCCACGTCAGGTCCATGGGCAGGTACGCCCCGCCCGACTTGAGGATGCCCAGCGCGCCCCACACGTAGCCCGGCGTGCGGTCCACGCAGAGCGCGACCACGGTCTCCGGCTTCACGTCCTGCGCGCGCAGCAGGTTCGCGAGCTGGTTCGACCGGGCCTCCAGCTCCCCGAACGTCAGCCGCGCTCCCTCACCCGCCAGCGCGAGCGCCTCCGGTCTCCGCCGCGCCTGCTCCGCGATGCGCGAGGGCACGCGCAGGTCCTCGGGGACATCGAGCGCGGTGTCGTTCCACTCCACGAGGAGCTGCCCCCGCTCCGCCTCCGTCAGCAGCGACAGCGACGCGAGCGGACGCTCCGGATTCCGCGTCACCTGCTCCAGCAGCCGCAGGTAGTGCCCGGCCATGCGCTCCACCGTCGCCGCGTCGAAGAGCGCGGTGTTGTATTCCCAGTGCGTCAGCAACCCGGTGGCGGATTCGCGCATGAACAGGGTGAGGTCGTGCTTCGCGAGCCCTGGATCGAAGGGCACCGGCGCCGTCTCCAGCCCGCGCAGGGGGATGCCGGGGAAGTCCTTGAAGAGCGCGAACACGGCCTGGAACACGGGCGTGCGGCTCAGGTCCCGAGGCGTCTGGAGCGCGTCCACCAGTTGTTCGAAGGGCACCTCCTGGTGCGCGTACGCGCCCAGGCAGGTCTCCCGCACGCGGCCGAGGAGGGCCTGGAAGGACTCGGCGCCGGAGACCTTCACGCGCAGGGGCAGGGCGTTGACGAAGAAGCCGATGAGCCCCTCCACCTCGCGCTGGTTGCGGCCGGAGATGGGCGAGCCGACCACCACGTCGTCCTGTCCGCTGTAGCGCGACAGCAGGGCGTGGAAGCCCGCGAGCAGGGCCATGAAGGGCGTGACGCCCTGCTGGTGACACAGCTCGCGCACGGCGGCGTCCACCGCGGCGGGGATCCGCGCCATGTGGGCCGCGCCCGCCTGGGCCTGCACGGGCGGACGCGGCCGGTCGGTGGGCAGCTCCAGCGCGTGGGGCGCACCCTTCAGTTGCTGCTTCCACCACGTGAGCTGCGCATCGAGCGTTTCTCCCTGCAGCGTCGCGCGCTGCCAGCGGGCGTAGTCCGTGTACCGGATGGGCAGCGGCGGCAGGCGCGGCGTCTGGTTCCGGGTGAAGGCGTCGTAGAGGATGCCCAGCTCGCGCCCCATCACCTCCGTGGACCAGCCGTCCGTGATGATGTGGTGCATGAGCAGGAAGAGCGCGTGGTCCTCCGCGTCCAGCCGCAGCAGCGTCGCCGTCAGCAGCGGGCCCGAGCGCAGGTCGAAGACGTGGCGCATCCGCTCCTCCGCGCGCTGGCGCAGCACGGTGTCGCGCTCGTGGGGCGGCACGTCCTCCAGCCGCTCGAAGGCGAGCGCGAAGGGGACCGAAGGCAGGACGCGCTGGACGGGCTGGCCGTTCTCCTCCGCGAACACCGTGCGCAGCGCTTCGTGACGGTCGATGAGCGCCGTGAGTGACCGCTCCAGCGCCGCCACGTCGAGCGGTCCCTTGCACCGGATGAACAGCGGGACGTTGAAGGCGAACCCGCCTGGAGCGAGCGCGTCGATGAACCACAGCCGCTGCTGCGGGAAGGACTGGGGCGCGGAGTCTCCTGCCTCCGTGCGCACCAGGGGCGGTGCCTGGAGGGGATGGGCTTCCCGGCGAAGGGCTTCGATTCGCGCGGCCAGCTCCGCGAGCGTCGGGGCCTCGAAGAGCACGCGCACTGGCAGCTCCATCCGGAGCGACTCTCGCAGACGGGAGGCCACCTGGGTCGCGAGCAGCGAGTGCCCACCCAACTCGAAGAAGTGGTCGTGCATGCTCACGCGCTGCACGCCCAGCAGCGGTGCCCAGATGTCCGCGATGAGCTTCTCCACCGCGGAGACCGGGGCCACGTAGACGGTCCCGGGGATGGCCTCCTCCGTCGGGACGGGCAGGCCGTGGCGGTTCACCTTGCCGCTCGGGCCGAGGGGCAACGCGTCCATGCGCACGAGGGCGGAGGGCACCATGTACTCTGGCAGCCGCCGTGCCAGCGATTGTCTCAGCGCCTCCGCGGAGAAGGCCGCTTCCGGCTGGACCACGTAGGCCACCAGCCGCTTGAAGCCCGGCGTGTCCTCACGCAGGACGACGACCACGTCCTGGACGTCAGGCAGGGCGCGCAGGGCGGACTCCACTTCGCCCAGCTCGACGCGGAAGCCGCGCAGCTTCACCTGCCCGTCCAGGCGGCCCAGGAACTCCAGGTGTCCATTCGGGAGCCAGCGGGCCTTGTCTCCCGTGCGGTAGAGGCGGGCGCTGGGTGTGGAGCTGAAGGGGGAGGGCACGAAGCGCTCCGCCGTGAGGTCCGGCCGGTTGTGGTAGCCGTGCGCGAGTCCTTCGCCTCCGATGAACACCTCTCCTGGGACGCCGACGGGACTCGGATTCCCGCGTGCATCCAGGACGTAGGTCTGGACGTTGGTCAGCGGCGTGCCCACCGGAGGGAGCGCGGGCCACGTGCTCGGAGGTCCTGACGCGCGCCATGCGCTGGCGGCGTGCGTCTCCGAAGGGCCGTACTGGTTTTCGAGGACGCATCCGGGCAGCCGCTCGAAGAAGGCGACGAGGGCGGGCGTCACCTGGAGCTGCTCGCCCGCGGTGATGACCTCGTTGAGCGGGGGCAGCTCCGTCGCGGAGCGCGCTGCTTCGCTCAGCGACTGGAGCGCGACGAAGGGGAGAAAGAGCCGCTCCACCCGGTGCTGGGTGAGGAAGCGCAGCAGCGCCGGCGGGTCGCGGCGCAGCTCCGCGGAGCTGAGCAGCAGCCTTCCACCGAGGCACCAGGTGCCGAAGATTTCCTGGAAGGAGACATCGAAGTTGAGCGAGGCGAACTGGAGCGTGGTGGCTTCGGCGCGCACCGCGCGGCGCGTCTGCCACGCGAGCATGTTGCCGATGCCCCGGTGGGACATGGCGATGCCCTTGGGACGTCCGGTGCTGCCCGAGGTGAAGACGACGTAGCAGACGGCTTCGGGCGATAGCTCCACGTTGGGAGGCGTGGTGGGACGCGAGGCCAGTGAGACGCCCTCCAGCGTCACGATGCGCGCGGAGGTGCCCGGCGGAAGGGCGCGCACGAAGGCCTCGTGCGCGAGGACGACGGGCGCGCGGGTGTCCTCCACCATCAGGGCCAGACGCTCGGCCGGGTAGTTGGGGTCGAGCGGGACGTAGGCGGCGCCGGCCTTGAGGGTGGCGAGGACGGCGACGGGCATGTCCAGGCTGGAGCGCTCCAGGCACAGCCCGACGGAGCTTCCCGGCGTGACGCCCAGGGCGATGAGGTGGTGCGCGAGCTGGTTGGCGCGTGCATCCAGTCGCGCGTACGTCAGCGACTCCTCGCCGTTCGTCACCGCGACCGCCTCCGGTGTCCGCGCGACCTGCGCCTCCACCCACTGGTGCATCAGGCCGGGCTCGAAAGAGGTGTCCTTCGCGGCGTTCCACGTCACGACGACCTGCTTGCGTTCCTCCTCGGAGAGGAGCGGCAGGGCCGACAGGGGCTGCTCGGGATGGCGGACCGCTCCCTGGAGCAGCCGCACGTAGTGCCCGGCCATCCGGACGAGGGTCTCCTCCTCGAAGAGGGCGGTGTTGTACTCCCAGAAGGCGGTCAGCCCCTGCTCCGACTCGCGCACGAAGAGCATGAGGTCGAAGCGGGAGACGCCCGTCTGGAACGGGACGTCCTCCGCCTGGAGGCCGGGCAACGAGAAGGGGACGGCCGCCTGTTGAAGGACGAAGAGGGCCTGGACCAGCGGCGCGCGGCTCAGGTCTCGCGGCGGCCTGAGCATCTCCACGAGCTGTTCGAACGGCAGGTCCTGATGCGCGAAGGCGCCCAGGCAGCTCTCGCGTACCCCGCGCAGCAACCGCCGGAAGGAGCGCGAACCGGTGACGTCCGCGCGCAGGGCGAGCGTGTTGACGAAGAGGCCGAGCAACCCCTCCACCTCGCGGCGGTTGCGGCCGGAGATGGGCGAGCCGACCACCACGTCGTCCTGGCCGCTGTAGCGCGCGAGCAGGGCCTGGAAGCCCGCCAGCAGCGTCATGAACAGCGTGGTCCCTTCACGCTGGCCCATGGCGACGAGGGCGCTGGTCAGCGCGGGCGGGAGGGGGACCTCGATGTACGCGCCCTGGAAGGTCTGCACGGGCGGACGCGGCTTGTCGGTGGGCAGGTCCAGCACAGGCGGTGCCCCCGCGAGGTGCTCGCGCCACCACGCCACCTGCTCCTCCAGCACGTCGCCCTGCAACCACGCGCGCTGCCACAGGGCGTGGTCCGCGTACTGGACGGACAGCGGCGGGAGCGCGGCCTCCGTGCCCTGGAGCCGGGCGAGGTAGAGCGCGTCCAGCTCCTTCTGGAACAAGGCGATGGACCAGCCGTCGAAGACGCTGTGATGGAAGTTGAGGATGAGGACCTGATCCTCGTCCGCGACGCGGAGCAGGGTGGCCCGGACCAGGGGGCCTCGGCGCAGGTCGAAGGGGATCTGCGCTTCGGCCTCCACCTGGCGCTGGAGCGGACGGCGCGGATCCACGTCCACCTGCCTCACGGTGAGCTTCCACGCGGGCCCGATGCGTTGCACCGGCTGGCCGTCCACTTCGTCGAACGTGGTGCGCAGGATCTCGTGACGCCGGATGAGGGCGTTGAGCGCGTCCTCCAGCGCCTGGGTGTCCAGCCGTCCCCGGAGCCGGGTGACCAGGGGCAGGTTGTAGGCGTGCGCGCTGGTGTCCAGTTGCGAGACGAACCACAGCCGCTGCTGGGAGAACGACTGCGGGACGAGCTCGCCGCGAAGCTGGGGCACCAGCGGCGGGACGGCCTTCCGGTTCGCGCCGTGCAGGTGCTCCTCCAGGCGCGCGGCGAGCTGCGCGACGGTGGGCGCCTCGAAGAGGACTCGCAGGGACAGGTCCATCTGGAAGGCTTCTCGCAGCCGCGAGACCACCTGCGTGGCGAGCAGCGAGTGGCCACCCAATTCGAAGAAGTGGTCCTGCAGGCCCACGCGCGGCACCACGAGCAGGGAGGCCCAGATGTCGGCGATCACCTTCTCCACCGCCGTCATGGGCGCCAGGAACCCCGTGTCGTCCGCGGCTTCCTCGGTGGGCGCGGGCAGGCCGTGGCGGTTCACCTTGCCGCTCGGGCCCAGGGGCAGCGCGTCCATGCGCACCACGGCGGAGGGCACCATGTGCTCCGGCAGCCTTCGCGACAGCGCCTGCTTCAATGCCTCCGGTGAGAAGGACGCTTCCGGCTGGACCACGTAGGCCACCAGTTGCTTGTGGTCCGGCGTGTCCTCGCGGACCACGACGACGACGTCCCGCACGTCGGGCAGGGCGCGCAGGGCGGACTCCACTTCGCCCAGCTCCACGCGGAAGCCGCGCAGCTTCACCTGGCCATCCAGGCGGCCCAGGAACTCCAGTTGCCCATCCGCGAGCCAGCGGGCCTTGTCTCCCGTGCGGTAGAGGCGGGCGCCTGGGGTGGGACCGAATGGAGACGGGATGAAGCGCTCCGCGGTGAGGTCAGGCCGGCCGTGGTAGCCGTGCGCGAGCCCTTCGCCGCCCACGTACAGCTCGCCCGGAACTCCGACAGGGCAGGGCTCGCGGCGCGGGTCCAACACGTAGGCCTGGACCGAAGGCAGCGGCGTGCCCACCGGAGGAAGCGCGGGCCACGTGCTCGGGGCGCCCGAGGCACGCCACGCGGAGACCGCATGGGTCTCCGAAGGGCCGTACTGGTTCTCAAGGACGCAACCGGGCAGCCGCTCGAAGAAGGCGACGAGGGCGGGCGTCACCTGGAGCTGCTCGCCCGCGGTGATGACCTCGTTGAGCGGGGGCAGCTCCGTCGCGGAGCGCGCTGCTTCGCTCAGCGACTGGAGCGCGACGAAGGGGAGAAAGAGCCGCTCCACCCGGTGCTGGGTGAGGAAGCGCAGCAGCGCCGGCGGGTCGCGGCGCAGCTCCGCGGAGCTGAGCAGCAGCCTTCCACCGAGGCACCAGGTGCCGAAGATTTCCTGGAAGGAGACATCGAAGTTGAGCGAGGCGAACTGGAGCGTGGTGGCTTCGGCGCGCACCGCGCGGCGCGTCTGCCACGCGAGCATGTTGCCGATGCCCCGGTGGGACATGGCGATGCCCTTGGGACGTCCGGTGCTGCCCGAGGTGAAGACGACGTAGCAGACGGCTTCGGGCGATAGCTCCACGTTGGGAGGCGTGGTGGGACGCGAGGCCAGTGAGACGCCCTCCAGCGTCACGATGCGCGCGGAGGTGCCCGGCGGAAGGGCGCGCACGAAGGCCTCGTGCGCGAGGACGACGGGCGCGCGGGTGTCCTCCACCATCAGGGCCAGACGCTCGGCCGGGTAGTTGGGGTCGAGCGGGACGTAGGCGGCGCCGGCCTTGAGGGTGGCGAGGACGGCGACGGGCATGTCCAGGCTGGAGCGCTCCAGGCACAGCCCGACGGAGCTTCCCGGCGTGACGCCCAGGGCGATGAGGTGGTGCGCGAGCTGGTTGGCGCGTGCATCCAGTCGCGCGTACGTCAGCGACTCCTCGCCGTTCGTCACCGCGACCGCCTCCGGTGTCCGCGCGGCCTGCGCCTCCACCCAGACGTGGATCAGCCCCGACGCGGGGAGCCGCTCCTCACGGCTGTTCCATGCGACCAGGAGCTGCTCGCGCTCCTCCCTGGACAGAAGGGACAGCTCCGCCAGGGGCAGCTCGGGGTTCGCCGTGACGCCGTCGAGCAGCCGCACATAGTGCGCGGCCATCCGGGCGACGGTCGCCTCCTCGAAGAGGGCGGTGTTGTACTCCCAGTAGGCGACGAGCCCCTGGGGCGTCTGCCGCATGAACAGCATCAGGTCGAAGCGCGAGACGCCCGACTGGAACGGGAAGTCCTCCACCGCGAGGCCGGGCAGGGACAGCGGCGTCGCGGCCCGCTGGAGGACGAACATCGTCTGCACCAGGGGCGTCCGGCTCAGGTCTCGCGGTGGCTTGAGCGCGTCCACGAGCTGCTCGAAGGGCAGGTCCTGATGCGCGAACGCACCCAGGCAGCTCTCGCGCACCCCGCGCAGCAACTGCCGGAAGGAGCGCGAACCGGTGACGTCCGCGCGCAGGGCGAGCGTGTTGACGAAGAAGCCGATGAGCCCCTCCACCTCGCGGCGGTTGCGGCCGGAGATGGGCGAGCCGACGACGACGTCCTCCTGGCCGCTGTAGCGCGCGAGCAGGGCCTGGAACCCCGCCAGCAGCGTCATGAACAGCGTGGCGCCTTCTTGCTGCCCCAGCCGTTGGAGCGAGCCATGGAGGGGCTGGGGCAGCAGCACCTCGAAGTTCGCGCCCTGGAAGGTCTGCACGGGCGGACGTGGCTTGTCGGTGGGCAGGTCCAGCACGGGCGGTGCTCCCGCCAGCGCCTCGCGCCACCACGCGAGCTGGTCCTCCAGCTCCTCCCCCTGGAACGACTCCCGCTGCCACCGCGCGTAGTCCACGTACTGGAGGGACAGGGGCGGCAGCGCGCCCTGGCCCCGCGAGGCATAGAGCGCGTTCAGCTCCCGCTGGAGCACGTCGATGGACCACCCGTCGAAGACGATGTGGTGGATGACGAGCATCAACACCTGATCGTCATCGGCGACGCGCAGGAGCAGCCCGCGCACCAGCGGCCCGCGCCGCAGGTCGAACGGGCGCCGCGCCTCCGTGGCCAGTTGCTCCGGGAGCTTCGCGGGCTCCACGTCCGCCCTCGCCAGCGTGAAGTCCCAGGGCGGCCCGATGCGCTGCACCGGCTGACCGTCCACCTCGTTGAACGTGGTCCGCAGGACCGCGTGCCGCTGGATGATCTCCGCGAGGCTCCGCTCCAGCGCGTCCACGTCCAGCGCGCCCCGCAGCCGGGTGACCATGGGCACGTTGTAGGAGTACCCCAGCGTGTCGAGCTGGGAGATGAACCACAGCCGCTGCTGCGCGAAGGACTGCGGCAACCAGCCGTCGCGGGGACCGGGTGCCAGCGGCAGGGACTGGATCCGGCTGCTCTCCCTCCGGAGTGCATCGATGCGCGCCGCGAGGCTGGTGACCGTGGGCGCCTCGAATAGCGCCCGCACGGACAGGTCCACCTGGAACGTCTCCCGCAGCCGGGAGGTGACCTGCGTCGCGAGCAGCGAGTGCCCGCCCAGCTCGAAGAAGGAGTCCTGCGTGCCCACTCGCGTGCGGCCCAGGAGCGCGGCCCAGACCTCGGCCACCGCCGTCTCCGTCGGGGTGACCGGGGCCACGTAGGCGTCCTCCGCGAGCGTGTCGCCCACGGGCGTGGGGAGCGCCCTCCGGTCCACCTTGCCCACGGGCGTCAGCGGCAGCCGGTCCAGCTTCACGAAGGCGGCGGGGACCAGCGGCGCCGGAAGCCGGGCGGACAGGCGCGAGCGCAGCGTGTTCACGTCCACGTCCGCGCCGGTCACATAGGCCACCAGCCGCTTGTCACCGGGGGCGTACTCGCGCACCTCCGCCACGGCGTCCTCCACGCCGGGCAGGTGGCGCAGGGCGGTCTCGATCTCTCCCAGCTCGATGCGGAAGCCGCGCAGCTTCACCTGCGTGTCCGCTCGCCCCATGAACGCCAGCTCGCCGGAAGGCAGCCACCGGGCGCGGTCGCCCGTGCGGTACAGCCGTGCGCCGGGGACGTCGCTGAAGGGGTGGGGCACGAAGCGGTCCGCGGTGAGGTCCGGCCGGTCCAGGTAGCCCCACGCCAGGCCGTCGCCTCCTACGTACAAGTCGCCCACGACGCCGGGCGGCACCGGCTCCAGGCGCGCGTCCAGCACCAGCGCCTGCGAGTTCTCCAACGGGCGGCCAATGGGCACGGGCATCCGCGCATCCAGGTCCCGCTTCACCTGATACGTGGCGGAGAAGGTGGTGTTCTCCGTGGGCCCGTAGCCGTTGGTGACCGCGCGGCCCGCGTCCAGCAGCTTGCGCGCGGCCAGCGGGGACAGCACGTCACCGCCCGTGAGGACCTGCCCCACGCGTGCGAGCGCCGCGGGCCGGTTCAGCGCCATCTGCTCGAAGAACGCCGTGGTGAGGAACATCACGCTGATGCGCTCGCGCTCCAGCGTCGCTTCCAGCTCCTCCAGCGACGGCGTCACCGGCGGATAGAGGAACAGCTTCGCGCCGCCGAGCAGCGCGCCCCAAAGCTCCAGCGTCGCGGCGTCGAACGACGTGGTGGCCAGTTGGAGGACGACGTCGTCCGCACTGAACCGGACGTAGGACACGCCCTTCACCAGCCGCGTCACGCCCCGGTGGGGAACGCCCACGCCCTTGGGCCGGCCGGTGCTCCCGGACGTGTACATGACGTACGCGAGCGCGTCCGCGGGGACCCGCACGTCGGGCGCGGCCCTGGGTTGCGCCTCGAAGGCCCGCCAGGACGGGTCGAGCACCACGACCCGTGACGCCAGGCCCTTCAGCGAGGACTCGCGTCCCTGCTCCAGCAGGAGCACGGCGATGCGGGCGTCGCGCGCCATGAGCTCCAGGCGCTCGGGGGGATAGCCTGGATCCAGCGGGACATACGCGCCACCGGCCTTGAGGATGGCGAGCGTCGCCACGACCATCTCCAGCGACCGGCCCGCGCACAAGCCCACCGGCGTGCCCAGCCGCACGCCCTGGCCCCGCAGGTGATGCGCGAGCTGGTTCGCCCGCGCCTCCAGCTCCGCGTACGTGAGCCGCCCGCCTGCCGCCTCCACGGCCACCGCGCCGGGCGTCCGCGCGGCCTGCTCCGCGAAGAGCGCGGGCAGCGACGCATCGCGAGGGTAGGGGACGGCCGCTCCCGTCCCCTGGTCGAGCAGGTGCCGCCGCTCCCGCGCGGTGAGCAGCGGAAGCGTGGCCACGGGGCGCTCGGGCTCCGCGACCGCGGCCTCCAAGAGGCGCGTGTAGTGCTCCGCGAAGCGCGCCACCGTCGCGGCGTCGAAGAGGTCGGTGCTGTACTCCCAGAGCCCCACGAGCCCCTCCGGCGTCTCGCGCAGGAAGACGGTGAGGTCCATGCGCGACACGCCCGGCTCGAAGTCCAGCTCGGACGTGCGCAGCCCCTCCAGCGCCAGCGCGGGCACGGCCGAGTGCTGGAGCGTGAAGAACACCTGGAACAGGGGAGGGCGGCTCAGGTCTCGCTCGGGCTGGAGCGCGTCCACCAGTTGCTCGAAGGGGACCTCCTGGTGCGCGTACGCGTCCAGGCACGTCTTGCGCACGCGGCGCAGCAGCTCCCCGAAGCCGAGCGCGCCTTCACCCTGCACGCGCAGGGGCAGCGTGTTGATGAAGAAGCCGATGAGCGGCTCCACCTCCTGGCGCGTGCGGCCGGAGATGGGGGACCCGATGACGACGTCGTCCTGGCCGCTGAGCCGCGACAGCAGCAGGTGCATGCCGCCCAGGAGCGCCATGAACAGCGTCACGCCCTGCTTGCGGCACAGCGCGTCCAGCGCCTTCCCCAACCCCGGAGGCAGCGCGTGCCGGTACACCGCGCCCCGGGTGGACTGCGCGGCGGGACGGGGGCGGTCCGTGGGCAGCTCCAGCGCGGCGGGCGCGCCCGACAACTCACCCCGCCACCACTCCAGTTGCTGCCTCAGGTGCTCGCCCTGGAGCCACTGCCGCTGCCACACGGCATGATCCGCGTACTGCACCGGCAGCGCGGGAAGCTGCGGCGTCGTGCCTGCGCGAAAGGCCGCGTAGAGCGCCTGAAGCTCCCGCTCCATCACCGTGAGCGACCAGCCGTCGCAGCAGATGTGATGCAGCATCAGGAGCAGCACGTGCTCCGCCTCCCCCAGCCGCAGGAGCCGCACGCGCACCAGCGGTCCCGCGCCCAGGTCGAAGGGCACGCGCGCCTCCGCCTCCGCGGCCTGTCGCAGGGCCTGCTCCCGCTCGGACGCGGGCAGCGCCTCCAGCGACTCCACGTGCAGCGGCAGGCGCAGCGACGGCGCGATGCGCTGCACCGGCTGGCCTTCCACGACCGCGAAGGTGGTGCGCAGCGCTTCGTGCCGCTCCACCAGCACGGCCAGCGCCCGCTCCAGCGCGGGGACGTGCAGCGCGCCCGTGAGCCGCGCGAAGTACGGGACGTTGTAGGAGATGCCCCCGGGCGTGAGCTGCTCGATGAACCACATCCGCTGCTGCCCGAAGGACAGCGGCAGCAGGGCGTCACGGGGGACGGGCACCACGGGCGGCGCTCGACGACGGGGCCTCGCCGGGGACTTCGGCGCGGGGGCGGAAGGGGAGCCGGGGTGCTCGGTCGTCATGTCGCGCTCGGGGGAAGGCGGGGGAAGGGGGCCGCCCTCCAGGGGCGGCGCGGCTCAAGCGGTCTGCTCCTGGCGCAGCTCGTCGCACAGCGTGGCCACCGCCTGGAGCGTGTTGAACAGCTCCACCATGGACACCTCCACGCCCAGCTCGCTCTCGATGCGATTGGACAGGACCGTGGCCATCAGGGAGTTGCCGCCCATCTCCAGGAAGTGGTCCTCCGGGCGCACCACCTCCACGCCCAGCAACTCCTTCCACCACGCCGCGAGCTTCGCTTCCGTGTCCGTGAGGCGGGCGGCTTCTTCGGGGCTCGGGTTCAAGGCCGTTCCTCCTGCCTGCTCACGCGGGCTTCAGCCGCTCGCGCAGCAGGTACTTGCGCACCTTGCCGGTGGCCGTCTTGGGCATCTCGTCGATGAGGTCCAGGCGGTCCGGCCAGTACTGGTTGGACATGCCCTGCTGCTTGAGGTGGTCGCGCAGCTCGGTGAGCGTGGGCGGGGCCTCTCCCTCGCGCACCACCACCACGGCGCACACCCGCTCGCCGCCAATCTTGTCGTCGGAGTGCGCGACGACCGCGACTTCCTTCACCTTCGGGTGCGAGTACAGCGCGGACTCCACCTCCACCACGGGGATCTTGTACCCGTACCGGAAGATGACGTCCTTCAGCCGCCCCACGATGCGGATGCCGCCGCGCCCGTCGTCGCGCGCCAGGTCGCCCGTGTCGAACCAGCCCTCCGGGTCCACCGCCGCGGCGTACACGTCGTCACGCTTGAAGTAGGTGAGGCACTGGCTGGCGCCTCGCACCAGCAGCCGCCCCGTCCCGTCCGGATACGGCGTGCCGTCCTCCGCGAGCGCCGGGACGATTCGCGTCTCCATCCACGCCACCGCGCGCCCGTCGCTCTGGCTGGGCCAGTCCGGCTGGTCCTCGTGCCGGGTGATGGTGACCGCGCCGTTCTCCGTCATGCCCCACAGCGTGTGCAGCCGCACGCCGAACACCTCGCGCACCGCCGCGATGAGGTGCGGCGGCACCGGGATGGAGCCCGTGGCCAACTGCCGCAGCGAGGAGGTGTCGCGCTGGCGCTTTCGCTGCAACGCGATGAGGTTCATCAGGTACGTGGGAATGCCGTACGTGAACGTGACGCCGTGCTCCTCGAAGAGCTTGAGCGTCAGCTCCGGGTCGCCCACGTCCATGTAGATGGCCGTGGCCCCCAGCAGGATGGGCATCAGGTACGAGTACGTGAAGCCCGTGGACGCCGTCAGCAGCGACGGCAGCGCCACCACGTCCGTCCCGTCGATGCCCAGCGTGTCGCACAGCGCGCGCGTGATGCCGTAGTTCGTGTTGTGCGAGTGCACCACGCCCTTCGGCTCCCCCGTGGTGCCGGACGTGTAGAGGATGTTGCACACGTCGTCCGCGGACGCCGGGGCCACGCCCTCCAGCGACGCCTCCTGCTCCCACTCGCGCTCGATGAAGTGGCGCTCGAAGTCCCGCTCGCCCGCCTGGAGGTCCGTGTTGCTCCCCAGCAGCACCCGGTGGCGCAGCGACGGCAGCACCGCCGCGATGTCCCGCGCCATGTCCCGGTGCGAGTGCCCCGTCCACGACGTGGGGCCCACGTACACGGAGGCCTCCGTGCGCCCCAGGATGAACTCCACCTCGCGCCGCCGGTAGTCCGGCGGAATGGGCGCGATGACCGCCCCCAGCCGCGCGCACGCCAGCGCCAGCGCCGTGAAGTGCCACCCGTTGGGCAACTGCACCGCGACGATGTCCTCGCGCCCCACCCCCAGCTCGCGCAGGCCCAGCGCGAACCGGTCCATGTAGCGCGCCAGCTCCGCGTACGTCAGCCGCGTGATGTCCTTGGAAAAGTACCGTGCGGCGATGATCGCGGTCTTGTCCGGGTGCGCCTGGACGCAGCGACGCAGATCGTCAACCACCGTGGTGTCACGCCACCAACCCTTTCGGCGGTACTCCGAACCCTTCTCCAATGCCGCTGCGTTATGGAAACGCTGCCCCATCTGAAGGTCTCCTCCGAGTGACGTGAAACCGGGGAATGCTGGGCCTTCCGCGCGTGTAACACCGCGAGATTACCGGGCAAGGCGATTTTTTCTCGTACATCTATATCTTAAGAAAAACCGCGTTGACGGCGCATGATGCGATTTCCTAGGGTGTCTCACAACAGCCGGATTCCTGGGCTGTGACAGCGACGCTACGGGCATGACTTTCTCGGCGAATCCAACGACCCCCGGGCTGTCGCGCGACGCGCGGACGCCAGAAGAACCCACGGCCTCCGGCGGCCCGGTGACGCCTGCTCGCACCGGGGACGGGGCTGCGGGCGCCGCGTCGGAGGCGGGGTTTGCGCTGCTGCCCCAACGGGCGAAGCGCGTTCGCCGGACCATCGTGCGGCTGGCGGCGACGCCGTCGGGCTGTCACCTGGGCGGCTCGCTGTCCATGGTGGAGATATTGGTGGCGCTGCTGGGCCGGGTGATGCGCGTGGATCCGCGCGCGCCGAAGGCGCCGGAGCGCGACCACCTCATCCTGTCCAAGGGGCACGCGGCGGCGGGGCTCTACGCGGCGCTGGCGGAGTTCGGCTTCGTGGACGTGGAGACGCTGGTGCGCGAGTACAACGCGGACGGCAGCATCTTCACCGGCCACGTGAACGCGGCGGTGCCGGGCGTGGAGTTCGCCACCGGCAGCCTGGGCCACGGGCTGGGGCTGGGCGTGGGGCTGACGCTCGCGCACGTGCTGCGCGGGGAGCCCAACCGCACCTTCGTCGTCTGCGGCGACGGGGAGATGGGCGAGGGCTCCAACTGGGAAGCGCTCCAGGTGGCGTCGCACCGCAAGCTCACCGGTTTGACGTTGATCATCGACCGCAACGGCGGGCAGAACGACGGCCCCACCGAGTCCATCCTGTCGCAGGAGGCGCTGGTGCGGAGGCTGGACGCGTTCGGCTTCCAGTCGCTGGAGGTGGACGGGCACGACCTGCCCGCGCTGGTGGCCGCGCTGGAGGCGCCGGTGGTGGACGGCCGTCCGCGCGCCATCGTCGCCCGGACGCAGAAGGGCGCGGGCGTGCCGATGCTCAAGGGCAAGGGGCCGCACTACGCGGTGTTCTCGCCGGAGCACCTGCGCCGGGCGCTCGCGTCGCTGGGGGAGGACGGACAGTGAGCGCGTCGCTGGCCCCCGAGGTGGATCTGGCCCTGGCGCCGGAGGCGTGGCTCGCCGCGCACCCGGAGCTGTCCAACCGGCTGGTGTTCCGGCACGCGGCGGCGCGCTTCGCGCAAGAGGACGCGCGCGTCGTCTTCCTGGAGGCGGACCTGGGCGGCGGAGGCGATCCGTTCGAGAAGCGCCACCCCCAGCGCTACTTCAACCTGGGCATCTGCGAGGCCACCATGCTGGACATGGCGTGTGGCCTGGCGCACGGCGGACACACCGTCATCGCGCACAGCTTCGCGGCCTTCGGCGTGATGCGCGCGTGCGAGCAGGTGCGGCTGAACCTGGCCTATGCGCGCGCCAACGTGAAGCTGGTGTGCGACTACGGCGGCGTGGCGGGCGCCTTCTTCGGCCCCACGCACCACGCCATCGAAGACCTGGCCGTGCTGCGCGCGATGCCCAACCTCACCGTGGTGTCGCCCGCGGACGGCCTGGAGACGGTGCAGGCCACGCGCGCGATGCTCCAGCACGACGGCCCCGTCTACCTGCGGCTGGGCCGCAACCGCGTCACCCGGCTGGACCTCCCGCGCCCGCCCTTCGAGCTGGGCCGCGCCGCGCTCCTGCGCGAGGGCGACGACGTGGGGCTGCTGGCGCACGGCGAGGTGGGCGTGTCCGTGGCGCTGGACGCCGCGAAGCTGCTGGAGGCGCGGGGCGTCAGCGCGCGCGTGCTCAACGTGCACACGCTGAAGCCGCTGGACGAGGAGGCGGTGCGCGAGACGGCGGCGCGCACGCGGCTCCTGGTGACGGTGGAGGAGCACAACGTGCTGGGCGGCCTGGGCAGCGCGGTGTGCGAGACGGTGTGCTCGCTGGACCTTCAGCGCCGCGTGCTGCGCGTGGGTTTGCAGGACCGGTACGACTCACGCGCCGGCTCGCACGAGGCCCTGCTCCAGGGCCATGGGCTGGAGGGCGGGCAGGTGGCCGAGCGCATCCTGGGAGTGCTCCCAAGAACCCCGGTGTTTGCCGTGGAACCCGCAACGAGGAGGGACTGACATGCAGGTCCAGAACCCGAACCCGATGACGCAGTCCGTCCCCCCGGAGCAGTGCCCGTTGTGCGCGCAGCCGGTGCCGGGCGGCAACCGGCTGGTGGGCGAGGTGCTCTCCTGTGACGGCTGTTCCGCCGAGCTGGAGGTGGTGGGCATCAACCCGCTGCGGCTCGAGGAAGCACCCGAGGTCGAGGAAGACTGGGGAGAGTAGCCCCGCGCCATGCGCAAGGTCGACCTCGTCTATACGCGCGTGCGCACCGAGGAGAAGCTCCTCCTCGAGGCGCTGCGCAGGCGCGACTGCGCCGTCAACCTGGTGCAGGACTCCGGGATGGTGCTGTCCATGGACCGGCAGCGCCTCACCGAGGCCGACACCGTGTTGATGCGCAGCATGTCCTTCACGCGTGCGCGCTACCTGGCCACGTTCCTGGAGATGAAGGGGCTGCGCGTGCTCAACAGCGCGAGGACCATCTCCCTGTGCGGGGACAAGGCGCTCACCAGCGCGGCCCTGGCCGCGAAGGGCGTGCCCATGCCGTGGTCGTTCGTGGCCTTCGACGAGGACGCGTGCCTGGAGGCGATTGAGCACAAGGGCTACCCGGTGGTGACCAAGCCCGTGCTGGGCAGTTGGGGCCGGATGGTGGCCCGGCTGGACTCGCGCAGCGCGGCGGAAGGGGTGCTGTCCACGCGCTTCGGCACCGGCGGCGCGCAGGACCACGTGTCGCTGGTGCAGGAGTACGTGGACAAGCCGGGCTACGACCTGCGCGTCTACGTCATCGGCCGCGCGGTGGGCGGCCTCCGGCGGCGCTCCGAGCATTGGATCACCAACACCGCGCGCGGCGCCGTGCCGGAGCGCTACGAAGTCCCGGTGGTGCACGCGAAGCTGGCGGAGGCAGCGGCGGAGGCGGTGGGCGGGGACATGGTGGCGGTGGACCTGCTGGAGACGCGCGGCGGCGACATCTACGTCAACGAAATCAACCACTGCGTGGAGTTCGCGCGCAGCATCGACGAGACGGGCGTCCCGCTGCCGGACCTCATCGCGGAGTACGTCGCTTCCGGAGCGGGAGCGCGGCGATGAGCGTGCGCGTGGCGGTGCTGGGAGCCGCGGGCTACACCGGCGGCGAGGTGCTGCGCCTGCTGCTCGCGCACCCGGCCGTGGAGGTGGTGCAGGCCACCTCCGGCCAGTTCGCCGGCAAGCGCCTGGACTTCCCGCACCCGCACCTGCGCGGGGTGGGGACGCTGCGCTACACGCCGCACGACGCGCTGGAGCCCTGCGACGTGCTGGTGAGCTGCATGCCGCAGGGGGAGCTGCTCCAGCGCTGGCCGAAGGTGTCCCGGCTGGCGGAGCGGGTGGTGGACCTGAGCGCGGACTTCCGCCTGGACGCCGCGGGGCACGCGCGCTGGTACGGCAAGCACCCGCGCCCGGACGACGTGCCCGCGTTCGTCTACGGGCTGCCGGAGTGGATGGGTGACGCGCTGACGAACGCGCGCCACGTCGCGGTGCCCGGCTGCATGGCGCACGCGGGGCTGCTGGCGCTGTTGCCGCTCTTGCACGCGGGGCTCGCGCGCCCGGACGTGCTGGTGGTGGACGCGAAGACGGGCTCGTCTGGAGGCGGCTCCACGCCGGACCGCTCCTCGCACCACCCGGAGCGCGCGAACGCGCTGCGCTGCTACAAGCCGGTGGGCCACCGGCACACGGGGGAGCTGGAGGGCGTGGTGGCGCGCGTCACGGGCCAGCAGCCCACCATCCACTTCAGCGCCACGGCGGTGCCGGGGGTGCGCGGCATCCTGGCGACGGTGCACGCCTTCGCGGCGCGTCCGGTGGAGGAGGCGGAGGTGGTGCGCGCCATCGCCACGCGCTACCGCGAGAAGCCCTTCGTGCGGCTGTTGCGCCCCAGCGCGTCGCTCTCGCCGTTCCCGGAGCCCGGGCCGTTGCTGGGCACGAACCACTGTGACCTGTCGGTGGACGTGGACGCGGAGCGGGGCCGCATCGTGGTGAACGCGGCCATCGACAACCTGGTGAAGGGCGCCGCCGGCACGGCGGTGCATGCGCTGAACCTGATGCTGGGCCGCCCGGAGACGGAAGGGCTGGGCTTCCGGGGCCTGCATCCGCTCTAGACCGCTGTTCATTCCGAGGAGCCGCACCCATGAGCTTGAGCACGAAATCCCCTGGCGAGGTGTTCGCGGCCGCGGTCCAGAAGCAGGGCACGAAGGCGCACGTGGACTACGACACGTCCATCGTGGACGCGTTCCCCGGCTTCAAGCGCCGTCCGCGCATCGCGGTGCGCGGCATGTTCAAGACGGCGAAGGCGGAGCGCGACCCGGTGCCGTTCTGGTACGAGACGCACCCCCAGACGAAGCCCACCGGGCCGGTGCAGGACGTGGAGCTGCGTCCGGAAGCGGGCTTCGAGTTCCACCAGGACACGCAGGCGCTCAAGCCCACGCGCGCGTGGATCCAGGTGCCGCGCAACCTGCTGGAGGACTCGCAGTCGCTGGCGCAGTTCATCGACTTCCGGTTGCTGGTGCGGCTGAACACGGCGGAGAACCAGGCGCTGTGCATCGGCAAGGGCGGGGAGGGCGTGCGGGGCCTGATGCACACGCCGGGCATCGTGCGGCTGCCGGCGAAGAAGAACGCGGTGGCGTCGCTGCTCAACGCCTGCGCGCAGGTGGAGCAGATGGGCGGGTCCGCGGACGGCATCGTCATCAACTCGTTGGACTTCTACGAGCACCTGGTGGGCCAGCAGTCGCTCCTGTCGGACCTGGCGGCCATGGGCATCCGCCTGTGCCGCACGCGCATGGTGAACCCGGGCACCCTCATCGTGGGGGACTTCACGGCCGCGGCGACGCTGTATGACAGCCAGCGCTCGGTCATCCGGTTCGCGGAGCCGCCGCCGGGCATCTTCCCGCGCGAGGGACTGGCCGCCTATGGCGAGGTCTACACGACGCTCGCGGTGCACCTGCCCACCCACTTCTTCGTGGCGTCGCTGACCTGATGGCCTCCGCGAGCGCGAAGGGCGAGGGCGCGCGGCTCACGGTCCTCTACATCACCGGCTGGTGCCGCAGCGGCAGCACCATCCTGGGCAACGTCCTCAACGAGGTGCCGGGCTTCTTCCACGTGGGGGAGCTGAGCTTCCTCTGGAAGAACGCGTACGGGAACGGCTCCAACACCCTGTGTGGTTGTGGCCAGCAGTTGTTGGAGTGCGGCATCTGGAACACGGTGTTGACCTCCGACGTGCCGGCGGGCCTGACGCCGCGCGCGCACGCGGAAGAGGTGGTGCGCCGGCAGCAGGCCGCCGTGCGCACGCGGCACACGCTGCGGGTGCTGGACGAGGCGGGGGACTCGCAGGCGCTCCAGTCTCACGCGGACTTCCTCGCGCGGACGTACCGCGCCATCGCGAGGGCGACGGGGAGTACGGTGCTGGTGGACAGCGGGAAGTTCCCGTCCGAGGCGGCGCTGCTGCCGCGAGTGGAGGGCATCCGGCCGCTGTACCTGCACCTGGTGCGCGACCCGCGCGCGGTGACGCACTCGTGGACGAAGACGAAGCAGTACGTCGTCCCGATGTCCGCCGCGCGCAGCACGGCGTACTGGTTGGGCTTCAACGCGGCGTCGGAGGAGGTGACGCGGAGGTTCCCCGACCGGTCGCTCTTCCTGCGCTACGAGGACTTCATCGCCGCGCCGGACCGCGCGGTGGACACGGTGTTGGACCTGGTGGGCGTGCCGCGCGCGCAGAACCCGGTGAAGGGCCGCACGGTGGTATTGGGGAAGAACCACACCGTCACCGGCAACCCGGACCGCTTCCGCAGCGGACCCACGCTCCTGCGCGGTGAGGACGACGCGTGGAAGGGAGAGCTGGCCTCCGGAGCGAAGGCGCTCACCGTGGCGCTCGCCTGGCCGCTGATGGCGAAGTACGGGTACTTCAGCGGAGCACGGCGCGCACCCATCGGAGGGTCCGCGCCGGACGCAGGCGCGGAGAGCCGCCCCTGAGCCTGCGGACATGAGCCCTGTCTCCACGGAAGAGAAGACGAGAGACCGGCCCGGCCCCCGTCGGAGGCGCACCGAAAAAACCTGTCCGACAGTCGGACAGGTTCGGAGGCCCATGGAGGGATGCGCCAGGGCCCGCCAGGCCCTGGAGACCTGTCGGACAGGTGTTGGAGACCCGAAGCCGGAGATCGTGTCTCGCCCGAACCGCGAAAACCTGTCGGACAGTCGGACCGGGCTCGGAGAACCGAAGCCTGGGGCCACGTTCCGCCCGAGCCGTGCAAACCTGTCGGACAGTCGGACCGGGCTCGGAGAACCAAAGCCTGGGGCCACGCTCCGCCCGAGCCGCGAAAACCTGTCGGACAGTCGGACCGGGCTCGGAGAACCGAAGCCTGGAGCCTCGTTCCGCCCGAGCCGTGCAAACCTGTCGGACAGTCGGACTGGTTTTGAAGAACCGTGGAGGGGGCGCCGCTCCATCCGGTCAGCGGAAACCTGTCGGACCGGGCTCGGAGACCCGAAGCCGGGGCTCGCGTCCCGTCCGAGCCGCGACAACCTGTCGGACAGTCGGACAGGTCTTGATGAATCGTGGAGGGGGGCGCCGCTCCATCCGGTCGGCGGAAACCTGTCGGACAATCGGACAGGTTGTGGAGAACCAGGGCTGGGAGCCAGGGCTCCCACAGGGCAGAGGAAACCTGTCGGACAGTCGGACAAGAGTGGGCGCCCCGCGGATGCGGCCGTCGTTTCACCTGGGGCGTGGAAACTTGTCCGGCAGTTGGGCCGGTCTTGTCGCACCGCATCCGGGCGGCCGTCGTTGCATCTGGGCCGTGCAAACCTGTCGGACAGTCGGACCGGTCTCGGAGACCCGAGGCCGGGGACCTCGTTCCGCCCAAGCCGGGGAGCTCCCCGGACACTCGGACCGGTTCTGGCGCACCGCAGCCGGGAGCAGTTGTTCCAACCGGGCAGCGGAAGCCTGCCGGACCGTCGGACCGGTGCTGGTGCACTGCGGCCGGGGGCAGTTGGTCCAACCGGGCAGCGGAAACCTGTCGGACAGTCGGACCGGATTTGGCTCACTGCGGCCGGGGCGGTTGGTCCGACCGGGCAGCGGAAGCCTGTCGGACTGTCGGACAGGTTTGGGCGCTCCGTGGCTGGGGCGTCGTTCCATTCGGGCTGCAGAAGCCTGTCGGACTGTCGGACTGGTTTTGGCGCACCGCGGCCGGGGCGGTTGGTCCGACCGGGCTGCGGAAACCTGTCGGACTGTCGGACAGGTTTGGGCGCTCCGTGGCTGGGGCGTCGTTCCATTCGGGGCTGCAGAAGCCTGTCGGACTGTCGGACAGGTTTTGGTGCTCCGTGGCTGGGGGCGTCGTTCCATCTGGGGCTGTCGGACTGTTGGACCGGGCTGGGCGCTCCTTGGCTGGAGGCGTTGTTCGTCTGGGGCCGCGGAAGCTTGTCGGACAGTCGGACAGGTTTGGGAACGTTGTCGCTGGAGGGCTTCCTGCCTCGGCCTGGCGGGGAAACTTGTTGGACAGTCGGACAGGTTTGCCCGTTCCGGGTGGGGGGGCGCTGGGACGGCTGGCGATTCGCGGGCCGTAACCCCGGGGCTGTGGGGACCATGAGGGACGACTGGGGTAACGCGGCCCGGGCCGGTGCGAAGTGCTCGGGCAGGGTGTCTGGGGCTGGGTGACGATTGCCGTTCCCCGGGTGGCTTTCGTTGTGTCGTGCGGGGCCGGGCTGGATGGCCTCGACCCGTGCTGGTGCGGTTCTTTGTCGTGCGGCGCTTTCGTTCGGCGGCCGTGCGCCAACTTCTGGAGGGACGCGGATGGAACTGGGACTCGCCAACAAGGTCGCGCTCGTCGCTGGTGGCTCCAGCGGGCTGGGACTCGCCGTCGCGGAGGAACTGGCGAAGGAGGGCGCGCATGTCGCCATTGGCGCTCGGGATACGGACCGGTTGGCCCAGGCGGAGGCCCGGCTCAAGTCCGTGGCCCGGGGCGGCCGGGTCATGGCGACTCGCGTGGACGTGAAGGACGACGCGGACGTGCGCCGCTGGGTGGAGGACGTGGCCGCGAAGCTGGGCGCGCTGCACGTCGTCGTCACCAACAGCGGGGGGCCTCCTCCCGGCCCGGCCTCCTCCTTTGGCGTGGACGCGTACCGGAACGCGACGGACGCGGTGCTGCTGCCACCCATCTCTCTGGCGCTCGCGGCGCTGCCCCACCTGAAGAAGGCCGGATGGGGACGCGTGCTGTTCATCACCTCGGAGACCGTGCACCGGCCCGTGGCCCGCTTCGCGCTGTCCGGCTTCGCTCGCATGGGCATCGTCGGCTTCTCCGCCGCGCTGGTGCAGGAGCTGGGCGACGCCGGCATCACCGTCAACGTGCTGGCGCCGGGCTACATGCGCACGCCTCCGGTGGAGCGCACCGCCGGCAACGCGGGTGACGTGGAGGCGGGGCTTCGCGCCATGGGCGCGCACATCCCGCTCAAGCGCGTGGGGCTCCCGGAGGAGTTCGCCGCCGCCGCGGCGTTCCTCGCCAGCGAGCGCGCCTCCTTCATCACCGGCACCGTGCAGCTCGTGGACGGTGGCGCGAGCGTCATCGGATGAGCGCCACCTCCTCCGCCCCGTCCCGCCGTCCCGTCGTCGTGAAGATTGGCGGCGCGGCGGGCGTGGACCTGGAGAATGTCTGCTCGGACGTCGTGGAGCTCGTCCGCCAGGGCGAGCGCGTCGTCGTCGTCAACGGCGGTTCGGAGGCCGGGGAGCGGCTGCTGGGCTCGCTGGGCCTGGAGCGCCCGGAGGCCACCACCGCGAACGGCAACGTCGTGCGCCTCACCTACGCGCCCACGCTCCGCGCGCTCACCATGGCGTGGGTGGGCGAGGTCAACAAGGCCGTGGTGCTCGCGCTGCTCGCGAAGGGCGTCACCGCGCTGGGCCTGTGCGGCGCGGACGGCCGCGTGCTCACCGCTCGCAGGCGGCCACCGCTCAAGCTGCAGGACCCCGGCGGACGGATGCGCATCGACCGCGAGCACCTGGCCGGTGAGGTCTCCTCGGTGAACTCGGCGCTCCTGGGGACGCTGCTGGAGGGCGGCTACGTGCCCGTCGTGTGCCCTCCCGCGGTGACGGAGGACGGCGTGCTCGTGAACGTGGACGCGGACCACGTGGCGTCGTCCATCGCGGCGGCGCTGGGCGCGAGGGCCCTGGTCATCCTCTCCAACGTGCCGGGGCTGCTGGCGGATCCGAAGGACCCTGCCTCGCTGGTGCGCTCGAGCGACGACGTGGAGGGCTGCATGCCGCTCGCGGGCGGCCGCATGCGCTACAAGCTGGAGGCCGTACGCCGGGCGCTGCTGGGCGGCGTCCCGACCGCGTACGTGAGCGCGTCGCGCGTGGCGCGGCCGGTGTTCTCCGCGCTGGAGGAGGCGGGCGGTACGAAGTTCACCCTTCGCGAGGGAGGCAGGGCGGATGCGGACGCGTGAGCCAGGCGTCGACTTGTTGCGGTGGATGGTGGAGCAGTACAGCCCCAGCCACCAGGAGGCCTCCTTCGCCGGAGCGCTGGTGGAGCGGCTGGGCGCTCGCGGCTGGCGGGCGCACACCGACGCCGTGGGCAACGCCGTCGCCCGCTACGGTGACGGGGACACCGTCATCGCGTTCCTGGGCCACATCGACACCGTGCCCGGGGAGGTGCCCGTGCGGCTGGAGGGGCAGAAGCTCTACGGCCGGGGCGCGGTGGACGCCAAGGGGCCGCTGTGCGCGTTCATCGAAGCCGTGGAGCTGCTGGACGACGCGGAGCGCGCCGGCAAGCAGTTCCTGCTCCTGGGTTGCGTGGAGGAGGAGGTCGCCATCACCCGCGGCGCCCTGCACGTGCGCGACCAGTACGCCCCGGACTTCGTCATCAACGGCGAGCCCAGCGGCGCGCACGCGGTGACCATCGGCTACAAGGGGCTGCTGCGCCTGGACCTGGAGCACCGCGCCAGCCGCCGCCACACCGCGAGCCGCGACTACCGCGCCGCCGCCGAGCACGTCATCGACGCGTGGAACGCGCTCAAGCGCCTGTGTGACGACTGGAACCGCGAGCGCCCGTCCCTCTTCGAGCAGAACCTCCCCTCCCTCAACGCCTTCCACACCGGCGCCACGGAGACGGAGGAGTGGGCCACGGCCGCCGTGAGCATCCGCACCGGCCCGTCCACGGACACCGACGCGCTGCTCGCGGCGCTGGCCACCGTGCCCACCGTGACGGTGCGCACCGTGGCGCGGAAGAGCGCCGTGTCCACGAATGGCAACGACGCGCTCTCCCGCGTCTTCAAGCAGGCCATCCGCGAGCGCGGCGTGAAGCCCACGCTGCGCCTGAAGACGGGCACGTCCGACTGGAACACCGTGGCCTCCGCGTGGGCCGTGCCCACCGTGGCGTACGGCCCCGGCGACGCGGCGTTGGACCACACGCCCCACGAGCACATCGACCTGCCGGAGTACGAGGAGGGCGTCGCGGTGCTCGCGCGCGTGCTGGCGCTGCTGCCCGTGAAGGGGGCCGCGGGGGGCTGAAGGCTCAGGTGCCCAGCGCGGCCAGGCCCCTGGCGCGCAGGGTCCGCATCCCCACCACGATGCCGAAGAAGAGCAGGGCGCAGCCCGCGGTGATGGGCCGCACGCCCACCCGGTCCGACAGCGCGCCCTGGCCCCAGACGCCCAGGATGTAGCCCGCGTTCACCAGGAGCAGGAACAGGCTGCTCACGCGCGCCTGCAGCTCCGGCGGCGTGCGCGCCTGACACACCGTCTTCAGGCCGGTGAAGGCGACCAGGTACACCGCGCCCAGGATGAACAGCGTCACCAGGGCCACCGGCAGCGTGGGGGAGAGCCAGTACGCGGCGGAGCACAGCCCCACCAGCAGCAACGACGTCTCCAGGAAGGCCCGCCGCCCCATCCGCGCGGCGAGCGCGCCGGAGCCGAACGCCGCGATGACCGCGCCCGTCCCCTGCGCCGTGAGCAGCATGGACGTGGTGGTCGCGTCCCCGCCCAGCACCTTCAGCGCGAACACCGGCACCAGCCCCACGAAGGGGGAGATGAGCAGCCCCACCAGCGCGCCCGAGCCCAGCGCGAGCGCGATGCCCGGATCCGTCCACGCCAGCCGCACGCCGCGCATGATGCCGGCCCACAGCGCCTCTGCCTTGGGAGGCAGGGTGCTCGCCGCGCCGCGCATCGCCGCGAGCGCCAGCAGCACGGCGAGGAAGGACAGCGTGTTGACGAACAGCGCCCCGGCGATGCCCACCTTCGTCAGCACGAGCGCGGCCAGCACGGGGCCGATGATGCGGCCCAGGTTGAACTGCGCCGAGTCCAGGCTGAGCGCGTTGTGCAGGTCCTCCGGGGGCACCACGGCCACGGTGAGCGCCGTGGCGCAGGGGATGACCAGCGTGCTGAACGCGCCGTTGAGCAGCGAGATGGCCGCCACCCACGGCACCGACAGGTTGTTCGTCCCGGCCAGCACCGTCAGCAGCGCGGCGAGCAGGGCCTGGACGCAGATGCACACGGCCATGAAGGTGCGCCGGTCGAAGCGGTCCGCGAGCGCGCCGCCCAGGGGCGCGAGCACCAGCGAGGGCAGGTGCGTCAGCGCGGCGACGCCGCCCGTCCATGCGGCCTGGCCCGTCACCTGCGTGACGTAGACCCCCAGCGACACGGACTCCATCCACGTGCCGATGTTGGACACGAGCGTGCCCAACCACAGAAGGGTGAAGTCGCGATGGGACAGGGCCCGGGCGGAGCCCGAACGGGAGAACAGGGAGGTGGCCACGGAGACACTCCTTCTACAGCGCGCCCCTGACGCGTGCTCGGTGGGCGCACGCCTACACGGTGGTTGACTCCCTGGCCGCCATGGGAGACGGGGAAAGCCATGACGCGGCACAAGGTTCTCGTGGTTCCCCGGGAGATTGCCGGCGAGCGGCTCGACCGGTTCCTGACGAAGCACGTCCCGGGCCTCACGCCGGAGCGGGCCCGGGCGTTGCTGGACGCGGGCCGGGTGCGCATCCGGGGCAAGAAGGCGCAGGCCACGCGCAAGCTGTGGGGTGGCGAGGAGCTCACCCTGGAGACGCCGGAGCCCCGGCCGTCGCCGCATGCCTCGCGGGAGGGGCCGGAGCTGCCGGTGCTGTACGACGACGCGGCGCTCGTCATCGTGGCGAAGCCGCCGGGGCTGGTGGTGGAGCCGGAGGGGCGGGCGGCGTCGGTGGTGGGGCTGCTCGCGGCGCGGTGCCCGCCGTTCGACGTGGAGGGCGTGGCCCAGCCGGGCGTGGTGCACCGCTTGGACCGCGAGACGAGCGGATGTCTGGCATTGGCCCGGACGGATGACGCGGTGGCGGCGCTCTTGAAGGCGTTCCAGGAGAAGCGCGTGGACAAGCGCTACCAGACGCTGGTGCTGGGCCGCCCGCCGGACACGGGGCACCTGGAGGGGCCGTACGCGAGGGACCCGAAGGATCCGCGCCGCTTCACGACCCGCGTGCCCTCCGCGCGCCGGGCGGCGCTGACGTTCACGGTGCGCGAGCGGTTCCGGGAGGGGGCGCTCCTGGACATCGACCTGGACACCGGGCGCACGCATCAGATCCGCGTGCAGTTGTCGGAGGCCGGGTTCCCGGTGCTGGGGGACTCGCTCTATGGCCCGGAGGAGGCGCGCAGGCACCCGGCGGCGCTCGCGGTGGGGCGTCAGGCCCTGCACGCGTGGCGGCTGGAGGTGCCGTCCTCCGCGACGGGACAGCTCGTCCAGGTGGAGTCACCGCCGCCGGAGGACTTCCAGCGGGGGCTCACGGTGCTGCGCGGGGGCGCCTGATACCGTCCGGGCACCGGGCGGATCAGGGCAGCACACTCACCGGGTGTCGTCCTCGGCGTCGGGCTCGGGCGGCTCCAGACGGGCCTGCCGTTCACTGGCCTCCCAGGAGGCCTCGGCGTCACCGGCGTGCACGCGGGCGGCGGCCGCGTCGTCCTGGTCTCCGGTCCACGTGGTGTGCCCGCCCGCGAACCCCTCCAGGGGGCGAGCGCCGCGACGCGACTCCACCTCCAGGTCCTTCTGCTCCTGCTCGCGCAGCCGCTCGCGCTCCTGCTCCCGTTCATGCTCGTGCTGCTGCTCGAGGATCCTGTCCGCCATCGCGCCTCACCTCCTGCCCCAAGGTGGGGTGCGTCCGCGCGGGGCGGCAGGGGGCGGCGGGCCCTCCGTGCACGGCCGCATGCCTGGCGTGCGGTCGGCGGCACGGGCGTCCCACGGAGTACGCTGGAGGAGCCCGTGGGAGCCGGGTCTCTGGAGGAGCGCGGCGCATGAACACAGGAGTCTCCATCGTCGCCGATGACACGCGGAGCTGGGGAATGGAGACCCCGGGCCCTGGCCTGCTGCTGCACGTCCCCGCAGCGGGCCGCTGGGCGCAACGGCCCGCCATGCACCTGGACGCGGCTCCCGGCTACCGCATCCGGCTGCGCGGCATGCGACAGACGCTGCTCTGGACCCGCATCGACTCCTACTGGGACCGCGCCGTCTTCCTGAGGGGAACGGCCCTCTTCCCCCAGGTCCTGCCGCCCCTGTCCGCGCCCGAGGTCCGGGCCGTGGAGGCCGCGTCCGGCACCGGGCCCTGGTGGGAGGCCTGGGCCTGGCGGGTGGCGCGTGCGCTCGTGGAGGCCCCGCTGCCGGTGCTCCACGCCGGCTCCTGGTGTCTGCGCCCCGTGCGCGCCATCGCCGCGGAGAAGGCGGAGCGGCATCCCGTCTCCCCCATGGAGTGGGGCTTCGGTCAGCCGCCCCTGCCGCCGCATTCGCTCTCCGCGGTGACGCGGTTCCTCACGGCCTGGAAGGAGGACTGGTGGGAGTCGCTCCCCGAGCAGCGGCCGGGCGCCGTGCTAGCGCTTCGCGTGCCCTCGTCGCCGGAGGATGGACGCGTGAAGAGCTGGCGCAAGCGCGCACGGGACGGGACGTTGCCGCCCGTGCTGCTGCTGTACGTGGACATCCTCGCGAAGTGGCTGGTGCTGGATGGTCATGACCGGCTGCACGCGGCGCTGCTCGAAGGCGTGGAGCCTCCGCTGCTGGGCTTGTGGCCCTTCGTCACCCCGCCGCGTCCCGCGAGCGCCGTGCGCGAGGAGGGCGCCCTGTTCAGCGCGGAGTTCCAACTGCGCGCGGGCGCGACGCCAGAGACCGTCGACCGCGTCAACCGCATGCTGGTGCACAGCTTCACCCCCGACCCCAGGGGGACCGTCTCGCGCGCCTGGCCCATCCCGGGGGGACGCGAGACCTGGCGCGAGGAGGTCACCACCCGGCGCCGCAGGGGCTGGCTCCCGCCGCTGGAGGACAACGCCCTGGACTGGCTCACGTAGACTGCCCGGCATGCTTCGTCCGCACTTCGAACGCCAGACCACCGCCCGGCTGCTGCTCCGCGCCATCCGCGAAGACGACCTGGCCGCGGTCTTCGCCCTCCATTCGGATCCGACGACGAACCAGTTCAGCCGCCGTGGCTACATGCAGACGCTGGACGACGCGCGGCGGATCATGGGCCTCTGGCTGGAGGACTGGGCGCGCGAGGGCGTGGGGTACTGGCTGGTGGAGCGGCTGGAGGCGCCCGGCGTCGTCGTGGGCTTGGGCGGCCTGCGCCACAAGGAGCTGGAGGGCCAGCGCGTGCTCAACCTCGCCTACCGCTTCGTGCCCCAGACCTGGGGCTCCGGGTACGCCACGGAGGTGTCCCGCGTCGCGCTGGCGCTGGCGGCCCGGCACCTGCCGCAGGTGCCCCTCGTCGCCATCATCTACCCGGAGAACGCCGCGTCCCTCCGCGTGGCGGAGCGGCTGGGGATGCACCTGGACCGCCACGTCACCGAGGACGGCATCCCGAACCGCGTGTATGTGATTCGCTGACGCTCGCGTCAGCGCGGGTCGAAGGAAGCGCACACGCGCACGCCGCTGCGCACGTCCCGCGCGGTCGCGTCGCCGGGGGACAGGTCGGCGCTCGCCGCGACGAACGAGTCGTAATACCAGGAGCCTCCCCGCAGCACGACGCTGCCGAACTCCGGCGTCACGGAGCGCGTGAGCTCGTAGGCGTTGCCCGCCATGTCCCGCAGGCCGAACGGGCTCACCGACGCGGGGTGCGTCCCCACCGCGTCCGGGCCAAAGGCCAACGGCCGCCGGTCATACGTCGCGTCGATGTTGGCGTCGTCGGGCTGGAGCTGGTCGCCGTGCGGATAGCGGCGGCCGTCCGCGCCCCGGGCCGCGTACTCCCATTCGTGCTGGCCGCACAGGCGCGCTCCCGGCAGCCGCTTCGTCCGGTGGAGCCAGTAGAAGTAGCCCTCCAGGTCCTGCGCGGAGACGCCGGACAGCGGCAGCCGCTTCCAGTCGACGCTCGCGTGGCGCGTGCGCTCCGAGTAGAGCAGGGGCTCGCCCTCCTTCGCGGTGCGGAACTCCTCGCGGGTGCGGTGGAAGGTGAAGACCCAGCCCGTGCCCTGCCGCCACCGCAGCGTGATGGTGCCTCCGTCGCCGAAGTGCGGCTGTTCGAGGATCCTCCTCGCGGGCGCGTCCGGGGGCAGGTCCTCCAGGTAGGTCAGCCAGTCTCCGAACGTCACCTCGTCGCGGCCCACCAGATAGCCGCCGGTGAGGCAGTAGCGGTGCATGGGCGGGCTGAAGGTGAAGCGGCGCACCACCTCCGGCTCCGCGCTGCCCAGGAGGAAGCAGCCCGGCGGGATGTAGACGTAGCCCTCCGGCACCTGGGTGGGGAGCGTGAGGCGCAGCGCTTCACGCGAGCCGTGCGTGAGGAACACCGGGACGTCCAGGGGCACCCGGCCCGGCTGCGTGACGTGGAGCAGGTAGGAGCCCTCCGGGAGGACGAAGCGCGAGCCTCCCGCGGCCGGCACGGGTTCGCGGCGGAAGGGCCCGTCGCTCCGCAGGACGCGCGTGATGGACACGCGGGCCCCTGGTGGCGTGCTCTCGACCAGCAGCTCCGCGGGCTCGTGGAACCGCCGCAGGGAGGCCTCGCCCTCCCTGGCGGAGTCCACCTCCTGCTCCAGGCGCTGGAGCCACGCGTCGCGCTCGTGGCGCTGGTGGAAGGCCTCCGCGAGCAGGACGCGCTCGGACAGGACCTCCGCGATGAGCCGGCGCGTGTCGGCATGGTGGCGGTCGCGGTCCAGGCCGCGCTCCAGGCTCCGGCTGGCGCGGGTGAAGGCGGCCTCCGCCTGGTCGCGCAGGGCGAGCGTCTCCGTCCAGCGCTTCTCCGCGGCGCTGCGCAGGCCCGTGGCATCCGTCGCGGTCTCCGGCCCCAGTGAGGAAGGAGGGCGGCCGTCGAACATGGCCAGCGACTCCTCGCGGCTCGCGAGCGCCCGCGCGGCGAGGGTGCGGCCCGAGGCCAGCGCCTCCTTCGCGGTGCCCAGCTCCGCGGCGATGTGGCGCGCGTCCTCCAGGTACGCCTGAAGCCGGAGGCCGCCATACGACGCCAGGACGGCGAGCGCGAGCACCAGCGCGGTGAGGCCCCGTCCCCAGCGCGCGCGGCGCACGGCCCGGTGGGACGCCCGGAGGAAGGCCTGCTCCCGGGGGCCCAGCGTGGTGGGCTCCAGCACCCGCACCTCATCCAACTGGCGCTGACCCCAGAGGGCCTCGCTGGCGCGGCGCAGGCGGTCCCACTCCGCGCTGGCCGCCTCCACGCGCTTGCGCAGCACCCGGTGCCCGATGTCGTCGTCCAGCCAGTCGCGCAGCGTGCCCCAGCTCGAGATGAGCGACTCGTGGGCGATCTCCCAGCGCGGCAGGCCGCTCACCGTGCGCGTGTGCAGCAGGCGGCCCTCCACGAGCATGCGCAGCGCCGCGCGGGAGGTGTCATCCGAGGCGTCCGCGAGGTCCTCCGCGCCGCGCTCGATGCGCGTGCCCTCCGCCGTCACCAACTGGAGCAGCAGCCGCCGCGCCGCCGCGTGCTCCGCGGGGCTCATGCGCGCGAGCACGCCGTCCGCGTGCCGGGACAGCGCTCCGGCCACGCCGCCCATCGCCTCCAGCGCCGAGCGCGTGATGCGGCCCCGCGCGGCGTCGCGGCGCTCCCACAGCTCCGCGAGCGCGAACTGGAGCAGCGGCAGGCTGCCCACGCCATGCGCCGTGGAGTCGACGAGCGTCCGCACCAGCTCCGGCGACTCGAAGGCCACGCCCCGCGCACGGGCCGGGCCGATGATGGCCTCGCGCACGCCCTCGGGCGACAGGGGCCGGAGGATGTAGAGCGCCCGCTCCGCCTCCTCCCCCAGGCCCGGCAGCGCGCACAGGCGCGTGAGGAAGTCGCCCCGCACCGCCAGCAGCACGTGCACGCCCGGTGACGGCAGGGCCAGCTCTCCCAGGACGCGGGCGAAGTGCGCGGCCTGCCCGGGGTCGGAGAGGGTGAGCAGCTCCTCCAACTGGTCGACGAAGAGCAGCAGCCCCCGCCCGCGTGCATGCGCCTCGCGCAGCGCCTGTCCCAGCCAGGCCGGCGTGTCCGTGAGGGCGGTGACGAGCTCCGCCTCCCTCCGCCCCAGCACCGGCGCGAGCGCGGCGGCCAGCGCTTCGAGCGGGCGATGGCCGGGCCACAGCGTGACGACGTGCGGCTCGCGTCCGTCGCCCAGGTCTCCGGCCGCCACCCGGGGCAGCACGCCCGCGCGGCACAGCGAGGACTTGCCCGTCCCGGAGTCGCCAGCGACGAGCACCAGCGGCCGCGTGCGCAGGCGCTCCAGCACGGCGCGGATGTCGCCCTCGCGTCCGAAGAAGAGTGCCCGGTGCTCGGCCGCGAACGGCGCGAGCCCGCGATAGGGATTGCCGGCGCCCAGCGGCGCGGGCGCGATGGAGCGCTCCAACTGCTCCAAGGCCTCGCTCAACGCCTCCGCTGAGTTGAAGCGCTCCAGCGGCTCCACCGCGAGGCAGCGCTGGATGAGGGCGGCGAAGTCGGGGTCCACCTCCGGGCCCAGCGCGGCGCGGGGCGGGGCGTCCTCGGGCCTCCGCGAGGCGCGGCGGGGCACCTGGCCCGTGCACAGCTCATGGAGGATGAGGCCCAGCGCGTACAGGTCGCTGCGCGCGGAGGCAGGGCCCCCGGTGAGCACCTCCGGCGCCAGGTAGGGCAGGGTGCCCACGAGCAGCGGCGAGCCGGATGCCAGCTCCGAGCCCACTTCGAAGCGCTCGGCGAGCCCGAAGTCGAGCAGCTTCACCTCTCCCTCGCGCGTGACGAGCGCGTTGGAGGGCTTGAGGTCGCGGTGCAGGACGCCCTGGCGGTGCGCCGCCGCCAGCCCCCGCGCCAGCCCCACGCCCAGGGACAGCACCCGGCGCCACGGCACCGGCAGGGGCAGCTCCGCGAGCGTCTCGCCGACGACGTACTCGGAGACGATGTACGGGTGGCCGTCCACCGCGCCCACGCTGAACACGCTGACGATGTTCGCGTGTTGCAGCCGCGCGAGCGCCCGGGCCTCCGTGGTGAACAGGTCGCGGAAGCGCTCATCCGGCCGCGCCGCCGCCATGAACTTCACCGCCACGCGCCGGTCCAACGACGTGTCATGCGCCAGGTAGACGATGCCCATCCCGCCCCGGCCCAGCGGGCGCTCCAGGCGGAACGCGTCGAACGACGGCGGCGGCGTCCAGGGCTCCGGCTCCGGCGGCGGCAGCAGGTCCGTCTCCCGCGCGTCGGGGGGCTCCGCGTCCTCCACGGACGAGCGCTGGATGCCGGGCGTGAGCGTGGCCAGCAGGCTCCGGCACTCGCTGCACCCCGAGGCGTGGCGGTGCACCTGCGCCAGCGCCTCGTCCGTGAGCTGGTCCTCCAGGAGCTGGACCAGGACGTCGTCGGTCAGGCAACTGGAAGGGAGCGCGCTCACGGAGTGGGGGCCCTCACGCTAGTCACGCCGCGCGCGGCGTTCAATGACACACGCGGACACGGCGCCACGCACCGCGCGCGAGACGCGCTTGGGGCGCGGGCGGGGGCCCGGCATGGTATGGCGTTGCCATGTCCCAGGTGTCCGCACTGGCCACGACCTTCCTCTCGCACACGAAGACGCGCTTCGTGGCCCTCTCGCCGGAAGCGCTCGCGGAGTTCGACGCCTTGCTGTCTCGCGCCTGGGAGGACGCGCAGGCCCGCTGGCCGGGCATCCCGCTGCCCGCCGAGCGCTTCGTGACCCACGTCGCGGAGCGGCTCCCCCCGGCGAGCCCCACCGCGCCGGTCGCGCCGCTCGTCTCCGCCCTGTCCCTGCTGGAGCTGTACCTGGCGTGCGCGTGCCTCCAGGGCCACTCCGCCGCGCTGGAGGCCTTCGAGCGCCACTACCTGTCCCGGCTGCCGGAGCGGCTGCGCAGCCTGCGCCAACCGGACGCGATGATCGACGAGGTCCGCCAGCGCGTGGGCGTGAAGCTCCTGGTGGCCAGCGCGGGCCAGGTGCCCGCCATCGCGGACTACACGGGGCGGGGGGGCCTCTTGAGCTGGGTGGTCGTCATCGCCAGCCGCATCACCCACAAGCTGCGCGGGCAGGAGAAGCCCTCCACGGAGGACGACGCGGAGGAGCTGTTCAAGGCGCTGCCCGCGCAGGGGCTGGACCCGGAGCTGGACGTGATGAAGCGCCGCCACCACGCGGCCTTCCTTCAGGCCGTGCGCGAAGCCGCCGCCACGTTGTCGGCCGAGGACCGCCATCTGCTCCGCCTCCACTTCGCCGACCGGCTCTCCACGTATGAGATGGCGCCGCTCTTCCGCGTCAACCAGTCCACCATCTCCCGCTGGCTGAAGCGGGTGCAGCAGCAGGTCTACGCGGAGACCCGGCGCCGCCTGCAGGAACAACTGGGCCTCTCCACGGAGGACTTCCAGAGCTTCATCGCCTTCGTGGACAGCCAACTGGACCTGACCTTGAGCCAGCTCCTCGACGAGAAGCGCGAGCCCTCGTCGGACGGCTGACCTAGCGCGCTCGCGCGGGGTCCGCCTTCGGGGGGCCATAGGAGAGGTTGCGCAAGAGCGCGGCCCCGGGCTTCACGTCGCCGCGGCGCACCGTGCACGCCTCTCCGTCCTCGCGTGCTTCCGCCGTGTCCGCCTGGAACCGGCCGGGGCACTCCTGGAGGATGCCCTCCAGCGCGCGGCCGTCGCGGGTGCGGGACAGGCAGGTGGCGCCGTCGGGCGCCCAGGCCGCCTCGAAGGACCCCTTCGCCGGGTCCCACTCCCGCGTCACCTCCGTCGCGCGCTCCAGCACGCCCAGCCCGTCGTAGATGTCGATGGTGGTGTCCTGGCGCGTGTGGCTCCGGCCGTTGCCGCAGTAGTCCGCGCGGGCCAGCCGGGTGCACGCCTGGTGGAGGCCGGCCAGCGACTGCCCGTCGCGCGTGGCCCAGGGCGCGTAGCCCCAGAGGATGCACTTGGAGATGGCGCCGTTCTCACACGCGAAGGTGATCCGGTCCGCCGCGTCGGCGTGGGCGCCGCTCGCGTCCCACACGCCGCCCACCGCCAGGGCCCGGGGCGCGGGAGAGCGCTCCAGCGCGACGCAGGGGTTCTCCCACTCGCGCGCCACGGGGTTCCAGGCCTCGATGCGGTAGAAGACGCGGGTGGGGTCGTCCGCCGCGGGCTCCGCGCCGCAGAGGGCCACCTCCACGGGCTTGCCGTCGCTGGCGGTGCCCTGGAGCACGGTGCCCACCACGTCGCTGGCCGTCGCCCCGGCCTCCGGCGCGGGGACGGGCCACAGCCGGCCATTCTCGAAGCGCAGCGCCTTCACCCCGTCCTCCGCCTGCCGGGGGGCGTCCAGCGCCACGGAGACGAGCACGCTGGTGCGCTCGTCCGTCGGCTTCTCATCCCAGCCGCGCTTGGTTCCCCACAGCATGGTGCCCTGGGGCCGGGCGATGCGCTGGGCCGTCTGGGACTGGCACCGGCGCGCGTAGCGCTCGGCGTCGGTCGGGCCGCTCACGGTCCGGGTGGGGGCGGGCTTCGGGGCGGCGGCGGGCGGCGCGGCCTGTCCTGGCGAGGACAGGAGCAGGAACAGGCACACCGGCAGGGTTCGGAAGGACGCGCTCATCGCTTCGGATGAGACCCCGGGCCCGAAATCGATGCACGGAATCCGTCCGCCCCCCGCACGGGGCCGTCAATCCCAGCCGCGCAGTTGGACGCGCACCCGCCGCAGCAGCAGGTCCCACTCCTGGCGCTTCAAGGTCGCCATCACGCGCCCGGTGACGATGGTGAGGCCGGTGAGGGTCATCACCAGGAAGCCGATGCGGTGGTCCCGGAGGCCCGCGTCCAGCAGGTTGGCCACCACGTCCAGGAGCAGGAACAGCGTCCCCAGCGCCAGGTAGGCGCGGATGCGCAGGGCCATGCCCACCGCCACGCCCAGAAGACAGACAGCGCCGAAGACAATCGCATACGTGCCGTCCGTGGACTCGCCCATGCGGGCCGCCAGCTTCGCCGCCGCGGGCACGTACAGGAGCAGGCCGCCCAGGATGCGCACCGCGTTGCGCGCCGCGTGCGGGAGGCTGGACGTGAAGAGCTGTCCCATCATCAGGAGCAGCAGCCCCAGCGGCGCCAGGTACACCTCCAGCCCTTCCAGGCCGAACGCGAGCGCGGCGATGAGCAGCGCCAGGTTGCAGGCCGCCGCGGCGAACGCGCCGAACATCCGGCTGCGCTCCACCGCGCCCAGCGCCGCGTACAGCAGGCCGGAGCCTCCCGCGAGCAGGGCGGCGTCCCCCGTCGCGTCGTTGGGGAGGATGAGCGCCACCGCGATGGGCAGGAGCGCCGCGAACCGCCGCGTCGCCTGCTCCACGGGACGCACACCCGCCCTGCGCGCCAGCACCGTCACGCCGACCAGGACGAAGCCCAGCGACAGCGCGAAGAGGGCGTCATGCTCGGGGCGGAGGCCCTGCGCGTACAGCCCGCGCACCAGCGCGTAGACGCCCACCACCGCGAGCTGCACGAAGTAGACATGGCGGCCCGTGTGCTCGCGCCACGCGGCGTGCAGGGACACGCCCACGGCCAGCCCGATGGCCGCCAGCGCCACGGGCAGCACGTCCTCGGAGGCCTGACCTCCCACGGCGACGGCCGCCAGCAGCGCCGCGCTCGCCACCAGCCACAGGTCGCGGCCCCACCCCATGCCTCCCGCGACGTCGCTCCGGCGGCGGGACGTGATGCGGCGGGCGACGTGGAGGGCCAGCGCGCTCCATGCGGCGGCCAGCGCCAGCTCCGCTCCGGACCGGGTGAAGAGGGGCAGGTACGTGGGGTCCCAGGGGGCCCTGGCCTGCGCGAGGAGCGCCAGCCCCGTGGCGACGACGGCGCCCCCGGCGGCCATCGTCCCGAGCCCCGCGATGAACCCGGCGAGCGCCCCGCGCCACTGGAAGGCCGCCACGAGGAGCGCAGCGGAGAGGAGCCCCAGCGTCAGGGGGAAGGCGGAGGACCTCATCCATGCGCCCGTCAGCCCCGAGATCATCTCCCACACGAGGAGGGGAACCGCCAGCGTCGAGGACGTGTGCCCTTCGATGGCCAGCGCATACACCATCGCGGCGATGAAGTAGGGCAGCACGGCCAGGTGGGCGCGCAGCCGCGTGCGGCCCTCGTCGAGGCCCCGCCGCTTGGCGAGCCAGGGCGCGACGACCACCACCCCGAGCCCCAGCAGCGCCAGCGTGGGGCCCGGCCACGGTTCGAGGTGCGGCGTCAGGTGGGCCAACGCATGGACGAGCAGCAGGAGTCCCAGGCCCAGCAGGCCGCGCCCACGCGCTCGCGCGCCCCCCACGAACAGCACGGCACCGGTGGCGAGGACGAGGTCCGCCGCGAGCACACCGGGTTGGAAGAAGGCCGCCCCCGCCACGAGCACCACGGCGGTGAGCGTTTCCCGGCTCAGGGCCTGGAGGAACGGGCCCGGGCGGTCATCGGTGCCCAGGGACAGCAGCCGCCGGAAGAACGCACGTCCCGCGTCCACCCGGGCCACCGCGACGGCGAACACCGCGTAGACGAGCCCGGCGGCGGCGATGCCCGCGAACGCCTGCTGCCACAGGAGGAAGTGCGTGCTGCCCGGAGGCATCCAGGCCGCGGGGTGCAACCCGCTCAGCGAAGGGCTGATGAGGTGCGCCGCCGTGGCGCGGATCCACTGCCCGTCGGGAGGCCGCAGGGCCACCAGCGGGCTCCCGAGCAGCGACTGTTGCGCGGCCCAGAGCGCGGCGCCGGGGAGCCCCAGCAGGAGCCCCCCATGCGCGAGGACGCGCGAGCGGAACGAGGCCGCGAGCAGGACCGTCAGCAGCGCCGGCCCCAGCACCAGGAGCGGAGGCACCAGCCCCAGCGCGCGAGACGGACCCGGCAGGCCCACGACGACGGCCGAGCGCAGGAGCAGCACGGCCAGCACGGCCACGCCCAGGTGGGGCACCGCGTGGTACAGCGGTCCGTGCCTGGGGTTCTCCAGGCGCTGGGCCACCCACGGCCCCACGCGCCGGAGCACCAGCGCCAGGGCCCACAGCGCGATGCCGATGAGGGGCAGGCGCCACGCGGACACATCGGGAGGAAGCGGCCGGCCTGCGCGATTGACGACCCCGGTGAGCGCGATGAACCCGCCGCTCACGGCGAGCGTCACCACCGAACCGCGCAGATGGAACGCCACGAAGCCTCGGGACACGAACGCCAGCAGCGCGCCCGCCGTGAGCAGCCCGCCCGCGAGCAGGGCCCCCGGACGCCCGGCGCTGTCGGGCAGGGCGACCCAATTGACGAGCGTGATGACCGCGAGCACGGCCTGCACGAGCGCTGCGCCCGCGAAGCCGTCCGTGAAGAGCGGCCGTCCCCGCGCGCCGAACGGCAGGGGGACGACGTCCAGCAGCCGCCGGCCCTTCACCCTGTCGAGGCCCGGGCCGCGAAGCATCGCGAAGAGCGTGAAGCCGAAGGCCAGGCCCGCCGCCACGAGCGCGGCCCGGGCCGAAGCGAAGTCGGAGACCGTCCCCAGGCCCTGCGACACCGTGAGCGCGAGCCCCGTGGCCGCCAGGAAGCCGACGAGCCGGCTGCCATCGCGCCGGACGCGAAGCAGCAGCACCGCCGTGGCCAGCGCGGTGGGCACGCAGGCGAGCAGCGCCGCCTGTGAGCCCGCGACCTCCGCGAGCGCATCCGGCAACACGGGCGCGACCCCCAGCGCCCGAGCCACCCCGAGCGCGGCGATGCACAGCGACAGGTCCTCCAGGGGCCGGAGCGCGTCCCGCAGCCCCTGGCGCTCCAGCCACGCGGACTGTGCGAGCCCGCCCAGGCCATAAAGCACCGCCGCGAGCGCGAAGACGCCCAGGCTCGCCGCGCTGGACGCGAGCCACGGAGTCCCGTCCACCGCCGACAGCGCTCCGAAGAGGAGCGCGACACCGCCCAGGTAGTGGAGGCCCCGCCACCTCCACCGCCCCGCGAGGTGAGCCGCGAACGCGATGACCGCACCCGTGTACGCCTGGGGCCAGGGCGCGCTCGTCCCCTGCGTCCACGTCACCGCGGAGAACGCGGGCATCGTCGCCAGCGAGACGACGACACTCCACGCGAGCATCCGGTTGCGAAGGACGGCGGAGGACGTCACGCGCGCCAGGAGCATCAGCCCGGACGCCACCGCCGCGACCCCGAAGCACCACCACGCCGGATCGCCCGGCGCCTGCACGCGAGCGACCAGCGCGCCCGCGAGCAGCGAGGCCATGACGGCCGGGTGCACCAGGGCCCGCCGACGGAACTCCAGCAGGAAGAAGACGAGCGCGGCCAGCACGGGCGCGCAGGCGGATGCGGTATCCACCCAGGTGTCCTCGCCCGGGAAGACCGAGAAGGCGCCGAGCGCCCCCGCGAGCGCGCCGCAGGCGACCACCGCGTGCGCCAGCGTCTCGAACACCGGAGCCGCGCGGGGATGGGCCGCCCGGACGGAATCCGTGGACGCCCCCGCGGCTACCACCGCGCCCAGCGCCACCGCCCACAGCACGAGCCCCGCGAACAGGGGCGCCCCCGGCTCCAGCGCGTTGAACCCGGAGGGGCTGCTCGCCACGCAGAAGACCGCCAGCCAGAGCGCGCCGTAGAGCGCGGCGCCCACGCTGGTGAACGAAGCAGTACCCGACCGAGCCCGCCACACCGAAGCCGCCAGCGCCACCACGCCCGCGAACGCGCACAGCGCACGCAGCCAGGGCGCGTCGTCCCAACCCATCAGCGGCAGCCCCGCCAGGAGCGACGGGAACAGTGCCACCGCGAAGGACGTGGCCGAAGTCCCATGCCACAGCCGCCCCGCGGCCCGGAGCGGAAGGAGCGCGATGGCGGCGACGCCGAGCGCGGTGGGGATGCCAACGGCGGGCGTCAGGGCCACCAGGGCCGACAGCGCGATGAACACCACCGGCAGCAAGGCGAGCCCGATACTCGCGAGCACGCGCCCCGCCGACCGGGAGCGCCGTGAAAGGAACGCGCCCAGCCCGATGAAGGCCGCGTGGTAGCCCAGCAGCGCGCCCGTGACGATGAGCTGCCGGGGAACTCCGCCCAGCGCCCGCCACGCCTCGCGCACGCCCATGAGCGAGCCGCCCAGCACGAGCACCGCGCCGAGGAACCACCAGATGTACTCGTTGAGCCGGGGAGGGTTGTCGCCGTCATCGAGCGCGATGACGGCCTCCAGCCCACTGCCTCCCAGAGAGTCCAGGTGCCCCCGGCCGAACAACGCCTGACCCGACCCCAGCGCAGATCCCAGCTCCTCCTCGCTGGAGGACTCACCGTCCTGCGGAGCCACCAAGCTCCGCCGTGCCGCCCGTGCACGCTCCACCCGGGCTGCCTCGTTGCTCAGGACCTCCGCGCGGGAGGACTCTCCGCCGTCCAGCGGCGACAACCGCAGTGCCGCCTGTGCACGACCCGCCCGGGCTGCCTCGTCACCCAGGTCCTCCACGCGAGAGGACTGTCCAACATCCAGCGACGACCGCAGCCGTGCCGCCTGCTGTTCCCGCTCCGCCCGCGCCGTCTCCTCCAGCGAGTGCGCGAGCGAAGCCAGCCACCCCGGTCGCCAGCCGCCCGCGCGACGCAGCGAGTGCGCCACGCCATCCGCCCAGGCCTCCACGCGCGCCGCGGAGTCGAGCACCGGCTCCTCCGGAACCCCCACGGCCTCGGGCAATGCAACCTCTGGAACGCTCGCGACCGCTTCAGGCGGCGCCGTGAGCGAGGCCTCCAGCCGGTCCGCCGTGGCCGCATCCAGCAGCCCATCGAAGCGCCAGTGCTCGATGCGCCGTCGCATCCGCGCCAGCACGAAGTCATCCAGGTGCCGCCCGGCGGCGGGCACGAGGGCGGCACCGCACTCCGGGCACAAGGGCCCGGAGTCCGGCACACGCGGTTCCGTACAAGCAGGACAGAGCATGTGCGTCAGCATACCGGGCCGCCCACACCCGGAGTGCCGTCCCTGGTGACATTGTCACCACGGGGAGCCCGGCCATGGCCCTCCACGGCCGGGCTCCCCGTCATGTCCGGACTACAGACCGTCCGGGTAGCACCAGCCGGTGGTGCGGTCGTAGCCGCCACCGGACAGCGGGTAGTTGATGAAGCCCAGCTCCTCGCCCGGACCGCACTCCGACCGGGCGCGCTTGTAGGGCTGGCACTTCGTCTGGCCGTTCAGCGTGATGCACGCGCCGCGCGCCCCTTCCGTGCCGCAGAACGCGGCGTAGCCGTTGCTGCACGTCTCACCAATCAGCGCGGGGTCGAACGCGAAGCCGAGCGGCTCCAGGACCGACTGCTCGATGCACAGGCCATGGACGCCGCAGACCGTGCCCATGGGGCAGCCGGGGACCGCGGCCATCGGGTCGCACGTCTTCAGGCACTGCCGGTCATCCGTGACAGGGCGCCGGTGTCCGCCACGAACAGCTTCTGGCCCGCCGTGCCCGCGTCCTGGTAGCCATAGACGCACTGCTCGCAGGTGAAGAGGTTGGCGCCGCCGGCCGCCAGGTCATGCACGCCCGGCGCCGTGTTCACATCCAGCCGGACGAACGCCGTGTCCTTCAGCGCCGGGTCTCCCAGGCCGTTGAACGTGCCCTGAGAGGTCGGCTGACCGCCGTACATCACCGGCGTCAGTTGGACGCCGTTCGACAGCGCGCCCATGGTGATTTCGGTACACCCCGCGGGTGGGGTGAGCCCATGCGCCTGCTGCTCCAGGACCTTCGCCTGCTCTTCCGGGTTGGGGGCTTCCTCGCGCGGCTGGGGCTCCACGGCACAGCCCGTCAGCGCCAGGGAAAGCACCGCGCTCCAACGCCACGCACGAACATGGCACCCGCACCAGCCGGTGCCGCCAATTCACGTACCATCGGGCTCTGACACTGCCGGTGCTATGGCTTCTTGTTGCGCTCCCGCAACGCCTTGCACGGGTCGTCCTCCGGCATGGCCGGCGTGAACCAGACGTAGTCGTAGGGCAGGGAGGTGGCGCCAACGACAGCCGCGTAGTCCTGGGGGCTCAGCGCGTCCGGTGACACCTCCAGCAAGGCCACGCTCAAGACCGTGACGTCCTTCACGCGGCGCTCCAGGTGCGCGGGGACGCCCCGGTCCTTTCGGACGTGGCCGTTGCCGGTGATGAGGATCGCGCCGTCCCGGGGCACGGTCTCCAGCAGCCGGTCCGCCATCATCGCGTCGCGCGCCCGCTGCGCCAGCGCCATGGGCTCCAGCATCTGCTGGGGAAGCTGTCCGCAGTGCGAGCGGTCCAATTCCTCGCGGACCGCCTGCGCCTCCGCTTCGGGCACGGGCGCCTCCAATCCCAGACGCGAGCGCAGGTCGGAGGGGAGCGCCTCCGGTCCCTTCATCACCAGCTCCCGCACCTGCGCGCGGGGCAGGTTGGCGGCGACGATGGGCAGGCGCGCCTGGAGGCCCGCGGCGAACACGGGCGCGTAGAGGCTGAAGGCGGGCCAGCCGCTGTTCGCCCAATCCACCGCCTTCGCCAATCCCTCCACGTCCTCCGGATGGGCCTTCAGCGCCGCGTCCACGGCGGGCTGCTGCGTGACGTCCAGCATCTCGAAGGCGAGCGCGGGCCGCTGCCCGGAGGCCGTCCTCGCGCGCACCAGCTCCGCCTGGAGCCGGTGGTGGTCCGGGTGGTCGTGCCTTTCACCCAGGAGCACGAAGCGCGCGGGCACCACGGCCGCGCGCAGGGCGCTCTCGTCCACGAAGCGGCCTGCCGCCACGTCCCAGACGCGGCCCACCAGCGGGTGGTCCCGGTACAGCGTCGTGGCCCACTCCCGCGCGGGAGGAGGGGAGGGCTGCTGCCTGCTGGCACAGCCAAGGGACAGCGCGAGGACGAGGAGGAAAGGGATTCGCGTCATCCCGTCATCTCACCCAGACCGCGCCGCCATTGCCCGTCTGAAAGCGGTGCGACCGCCGCTCCTGGACACAAGGAGGGAGGGCCCCAAGGCCCGGGGGAGCCCCGTCCGCCTCCCTGGAGAACAAGGGAGGCGGTTCGAGGTCTTCCCCGCGGAGAGAGCCTGCTCGCCAGGCGACGGAAGGGGCCGCCCTCGGAGACTCCAGCGTTGAAGTGGGGAGACCGGCTGGATAGGTCCACATCAGGTCACCTCGTCCACGCGTCCCGCACCCCTCGAGCCTCCCCTGAGCCGTCCGACGAACGAACAGAACGCACCGCGGCTGTCCGAAGTCACCGGGGCCGCGCCGCGTCCGGAGGGCTGGCTGGACACGCTGCGCGGCGGCAGCGTGATGGGGCGGCTCATCCTGGAGCGGGACTGGTCCGGGACGCCGCTGGGACCCATCGCGTCTTGGCCGTCCGTGCTGCGCACCCTGGTGAGCATGTGTCTGACGACGCGCTTCCCCATGTTCATCTACTGGGGACCGGAGCGCGTGCAGCTCTACAACGACGCGGGCATCCCCATCATGGGCGCCAAGCACCCGGATCATGCGCTGGGGCCGCTGCGCGACGTCTTCCCGGAGCTGTGGCCCCAACTGGGCCCCATGTTCGACGCGCTGGAGCGCACGAAGCAGGCGAACTGGGCGGAGAGCCAGTCGCTGCCCATCCAGCGGGATGGCACCGCCGAGGAGGCCTACTTCACCTGGTCCTACACGCCGGTGCTGGATGACGACGGCACGGTGGCGGGCTTCTACACGCCGGCCCTGGAGGCCACGGGGCAGGTCCTGGGGCAGCGGCGTCTGCGCACGCTGCACCTGCTCACCCAGCGCGCGGGCGGCGCGGGCTCCGTGGAGGAGGCGTGCCGGGCCGGCCTGGACGTCCTGGCGGAGAACCCCGCCGACCTGCCCTTCACGTGGCTCTACGTCACGGACGCGCAAGGGACGCGGGCCTCGCTCGTGGGCTCCACCGGCATGGGCGACCGGGGCGCGGAGGTGCCCGCGCACCTCGGCCTGCGCGCGCCGGAGGACCGGGGGGCCCCGGGAGGGCTGTTGGCTCCGGTGGCGGGGACGCGCCAGGCCCAGCGGGTGGAGGACGTGAACGGCTGGCTCGGAGCGCCGTCCTCGGAGCCGCCCCGGCCGGCCCTGGTGCTGCCGCTGCCGCACGCGGAAGGGGACCGGGACCTGGGCTTCCTGGTGGCGGGCCTGAGCCCCGCGCTGCGGCTGGAGGGCGAGTATCGCGGCTTCCTCGAGCTGGTGGCGGGGGCCCTGGCCACGGCCGTCTCCAGCGCCCGCGCGCAGCAGGAGGCCCGCGCGCGGATGGAGCAGCTCGCGGCGTTGGACCGGGCCAAGACGGCCTTCTTCAGCAACGTCAGCCACGAGTTCCGCACGCCCCTGACGCTGATGCTCGGGCCCGTGGAGGACGCGCTGGTGGATCCGGCGGAGCCGCTGGGGCCGCGTCAGGCGGAGCGGCTGTCCCTGGTCCAGCGCAACGCCACCCGGCTGCTCAAGCTGGTCAACACGCTGCTCGACTTCACCCGCACGGAGGCCGGACGCGTGCGCGCGGCCTTCCAGCCCACGGACCTGTCCGCCTTCACCGCGGAGCTGGTGAGCCACTTCGAGTCCATCGCGAAGCGCGCCCAGCTCACCCTCACGCTCGACCTGCCGGCGCTGCCGGAGCCCGTCTGGGTGGACCGTGAGATGTGGGAGAAGATCGTCTTCAACCTGCTCTCCAACGCGATGAAGTTCACCTTCGAGGGCGGCGTCCACGTCCGGCTGCGAACCGAGGACGGCCAGGCGCGGCTGACGGTCCGGGACACCGGCAGCGGCATCCCGGAGCAGGAGCTGCCGCACATCTTCGAGCGCTTCCACCGCGTGGAGAACGCCCGCTCGCGCAGCCACGAGGGCAGCGGCATTGGCCTGAGCCTGGTGCAGGAGCTGGCGAAGCTGCACGGCGGCACCGTGGACGTGACGAGCACGCTGGGGCAGGGCGCGACCTTCTGTGTCGCGGTGCCCCTGGGCCACGGCCACCTGCCGCGCGAGCAGCTCGTCCCCGAGGGAAGAGGCCCCGCGCACTCCGTCGCGCGGAGCGCGTCCGCCTACGTCGAGGAGATCCGCGGCTGGATGGGCCCGGCGGGCCCGGAGCTCGGGCCGCGAGCGTCGGAAGAAGCGAAGGCCACCCCGCTCCTGCCACCCATGTCCGCGCGGGTGCTGGTGGTGGACGACAACGCGGACCTGCGCACGTACATCACGGGCCTGCTGGACGCGTCCGTGACGGTGGAGACGGCGGAGGACGGCTTCGCCGCGCTCCAGGCCATCCGCGCGCGCCCGCCCGACCTGGTGTTGAGCGACGTGATGATGCCGCGCCTGGGCGGCTTCGGGCTGCTGCGCGAGCTGCGCGCGGACCCCCGGCTGCGGGCCATCCCGTTCGTCCTGCTCTCCGCGCGCGCGGGCGAGGAGGCCTCGGTGGAGGGCCTGGAGGCGGGCGCGGATGACTACCTGGTGAAGCCCTTCTCCGCGCGCGAGCTGGCGGCGCGGGTGCGCACCCAACTGGAGATGGCGCGGGTGCGCCGCGAGGTGGCGGCGCTGGCGGCGCGAGAGGCGGTGTTGCAGGAGGCGGTCCGAGCGCGGGACGAGTTCCTGTCGGTGGTGAGCCACGAGCTGAAGACGCCGCTGGCGGGCTTCCGCCTCCAGTTGGATCTCATCGAGCGGAGCCTGGGGCCGGAGGAGCGTGCCCGGCTGGGCGAGCGGCTCCTGTTCACGCGGCGGCAGGTGCACCGGCTGGCCACGGTGGTGGAGACGCTGCTCGACATGTCCCAGTTGTCCTCGGGGCCGGTGCACCTGGACGTGGAGGACGCGGACCTCTCCGCGCTGGTGACGGAGGAGGTGGCCCAGGCGCGGGAGGAGCTGGGCCGGGAGGGCTGCGAGGTGCGCTTGCGCATCGCGGGCCCCGTGCGGGGCCGGTTCGACCGGGGGCGCCTGGAGCAGGTGGTGCAGGGCCTGCTGTCCAACGCGCTGAAGTATGGCGCGGGCAAGCCGGTGGAGGTGCGCGTGGAGCACGCGGGCCCGTGCGCGCGCCTGACGGTGGTGGACCACGGCATGGGCGTGCGTCCGGAGGACCGGGAGCGCATCTGGGAGCGCTTCGAGCGCGCGGTGTCCGTGCGCAACTTCGGAGGCCTGGGCCTGGGCTTGTGGATCGCCCGTCAGGTGGTGGAGGCTCACGGCGGCACCGTCGGCGTGTCCGAGACGCCAGGGGGCGGCGCCACCTTCACGGTGTCACTGCCCCTGGCGGGACCGCGCTCCTGATGAGTCATTGCAGTCAGCAGCAAGGCCCGCACTCTCCGTTTGGGAGAGGCGGGCCTTGGATGTCAGGCATTGGCTGTCCAGACGCTTACTTGGAATCCACCACCAGCACCATCCACCGGTCGGTGGCGTGGTCGATGCGCACGTTGGCGGCGCCGGCCTCCTGGAGCTGCTGCACCACGCGCTCCAGGAACTGGAGCTGCTCCGCGGACGCGTCCACGAACACGTTGCGCGACCCCGGGCCCTTCGCCTTGGGCTTCTTCGCAGGCGCCGCACCCGCGTGCAGCTCCGGCGCCGCCGCGGCCTTCAGCAGCGTCCCCGCGTCCTCCGCCGTCACCTCGGCCCGCTCGTCCTGCACGTCCACGTCCTGCTCCTCCTTGGGGGCGGCGACCGGAGCGGCGGGCTGCGAGGCCAGCTCCTTCTTCGCCTGTTCGCGCAGCTCGTTGAACGTGCGCAGGTTGATGGTGGCGCCGAAGCGGTCCTTGAAGCTCTCCAGGGCGTCCTGGCGGCTCAGGTCGGGCTGGTTGCGGAAGAGGTCGAGCAGGAACGCGTGACGCTCCTGCGACTGCTCCTGGGAAGTCCTGGGCATGGCGGTGTGGCTCCGGCGGTGTGGCCGCATGAAGAAAGGCGGCGCACCCTATACCCGAGCCTCCCCCCGGAACAAAGCCAGGGGGCCGCTACCGCCCGCGCGAGCCCGGACGCGGCGTGCGCCCCCCGCCGCGAGGCCCCGACGGACGCGGCTGCGCGGGACGGGGCCACGCGTTCGTCGCCAGGCCCTCCTCGGCGTTGGAGCCCTCCGAGGCGCGGCGCAGGCGCGCGGCCTCCGCGGCGGACTCCGGCGGCACCAGCGCCTTGGGCCCCCGGCCAATCAGGTCCTCGCGCCCCGCCAGCTTCAGCGCCTCGCGCGCCAGCGGCCAGTGCTCCGGGTTCCAGTAGAGCAGGAGCGCCTTCTGCAGCCGCTTCTCGCGCAGGCCCTTCGCCGTGTACACGGGCTCCATCTTCAGCGGGTCCAGGCCCGTGTAGTACATGGCCGTGGCCACCGACATGGGCGTGGGGATGAAGTCCTGCACCTGCCGGGGCCGCTTTCCCTTCTCCTTCAGCCACTGCGCCAGCATCACCATGTCCTCCAGCGTGGAGCCGGGGTGGCCGCTGATGAAGTAGGCGATGTCGTACTGCTCCTTGCCCGCGTCCTCGCTGGCGCACGCGAACATGTGCTGGAAGCGCTCGAAGCTCTCGATGCCGGGCTTCTTCATCTTCTCCAGCACGCGCGGCGACACGTGCTCCGGCGCCACGGACAACTGGCCGCCCACGTGGTGCGCCGCCAGCTCCTTCACGTACTCCGGCGAGCGCTCCGCCAGGTCGTACCGCACGCCGCTCGCGATGAAGACGTGCTTCACGCCCGGCTCCTCGCGCACCTGCTTCATCAACGAGATGAGCGGCCCGTGGTCCGTCTGGAGGTTCTCGCACACGCCCGGGTGCACGCAGGACAGCTTGCGGCAGCGGCTCTCGATGTCCTCGCTCTTGCACTTGAGCTTGTACATGTTCGCCGTGGGCCCCCCCAGGTCCGTGATGGTCCCCCGGAAGTCCCCCATGCGCCGCAGCTCGCGCACCTCGCGCAGCACGCTCGCGGCGGAGCGGCTCTGGATGACGCGCCCCTCGTGCTCCGTGATGGAGCAGAACGTGCAGCCGCCAAAGCACCCGCGCATCAGCACCACCGAGTGCTTCACCGTCTCGTACGCGGGGATGGGCTCCCGGTACATGGGGTGCGGCACGCGGTTGAACTTCAGGTCGTACAGCTCATCCATGGCCACCGTGGCCGTGTCCCCGGGCTTGTCTCCGGCGCCGTCCTCCAGCGGCCGGGCGGGCGGGTTCATGTAGATGGCGCGGTTGCCGTGGCGCTGCGCGATGGCGCGCGCGTTGCCGGGGTTGGTCTCCAACTGGAAGTCCCGGCTCATCACCGCGAAGGCGCGCGTGTCCGCCACCACCTCCTCGTAGGAGGGCAGCACCACCACCTTGTCCTTGTCCGCCGCGCGCCTCGCCGGGTCCGCCTCCAGGACCTTCATCGCCGCGTCGTTGATGAGGTGCGCGGTGCCCCGGATGTCCTTCAGGTCCTCGATGCGCTCGCCCCGGTTCAGCCGGTCGGCGATCTCCCAGATGGGCCGCTCGCCCATGCCGAACACCAGCAGGTCCGCCTTGGCGTCGAAGAGGATGGAGCGGCGCACCTTCTCGCTCCAGTAGTCGAAGTGCGCGATGCGCCGGAGGCTGGCCTCGATGCCGCCCAGGACGATGGGCACGTCCGGGAAGGCCTCGCGGCAGCGCTGCGCGTAGACGATGGAGGCCCGGTCCGGCCGGCAGTTGGTGCGCCCGCCCGGGCTGTACTGGTCCTCCGAGCGGTTCTTCTTCTGGGCCGTCAGCCGGTTGAGCATCGAGTCCAGGTTGCCCGCCGCCACCCCGAAGAAGAGCCGGGGCGCTCCCAGCGCCTTGAAGGGCTCCGCCGAGTGCCAGTCCGGCTGGGGGATGAGCCCCACCTTGAAGCCCCGCCCCTCCAGGAAGCGCGCGATGAGCACCGGCCCGAAGGCCGGGTGGTCCACGTAGGCGTCGCCGCTCACGATGATGATGTCGCACTGCTCCCACCCCCGGGCCTGCATGTCGGCGCGGGTGACGGGGAGGAACGGGTGGGCGTGGCGTGGGGTGATGGAGGCCATGGGTGTGCTCCCCTCAACACTGGGGGAAGGCCCAACCAACCCCATCAGGGCGGGCGCTGTCCACTGCGACGGCCGCCTGCCCCCCTGTTCCCCGAGAGACCGGCAACCCGCCAGGTCGTTCAAACCCAGACAGTGAGTGCGCCGTTTCTCGACTCCTCGCAAAGACAGACAGCGGGGTCATTGGGGCGCCAACGGGGTGTTTGTGTACACCTGGACCTGGGTACAACTTTGCCCGTATTGCTAGAAAAGTCCGTTCATGGCAAAGAATGTTCACGGGCCTGGCTGTCATTGACTGGCGTCTGGGCCGTTCCCCTCATCCCCGCACCGCCCTTCTCATTGGAGAGAGTCATGTCCTTGCGCCGTCCTCTGTCGTTCTTCGCCTCCCTGCTGATGCTGGGCGGCTGTGGTGCCGAAACCCTGGAGGAGGGCGCGGCGCCGCGTCAGTCCACGGCCGCGCTGCACACGGGCATCGACCTGTCGGCGACCGGGCTGGGCGTGACGTGTGACGACGGCCAGGTGGCGACGGTGACGGGCGCCATCGTCAACGAGGCGCCGACGGGCATCGACCCGTCGGTGGCGGGCATCTACGCGGAGGACCCGGCCCAGGGCGGCACGCTGCTGGCGACGGTGAACGTGCCCTGGCTGGTGGGCAAGGAGCGCTATGCGTTCGAGGTCCCGGTGGTGCTGCCGGAGGGCACGCAGAAGCTGTTCGTGGTCGCGGACCACACGAACTTCTTCCCGGAGGACAGCGAGGAGAACAACACGGCGACGCTGACGCTGGCGGCTGGCGGCGGCTGTCTGGTGAACCAGCCGCCGGTGGCGCTCTGCAAGAACGTGACGGTGACGGCGAACGCGTCGTGCTCGGCGGCGGCGTCCATCGACAATGGCTCGTATGATCCGGATGGCTTCCCGCAGCCGCTGAGCGTCACGGCCAGCCCGGCGGGCCTGTACCCGGTGGGGACGACGCCGGTGACGCTCACGGTGTCGGACGGGATGGACTCGGCCACGTGCTCGGCCACGGTGACGGTGGTGGACGCGACGGCGCCGGTGGCCGGGGCGAGCAAGGACCTGGTGCTGGCCCGCACGCTGGGCGCGGACTACAAGACGGTGACGCTGGCGGACTGCGCGCAGCCGGCGGCGGACACCTGCGGCGGGACGCTGGACCTGCAGCAGTCGGCCTCCATCGTGCGCGTGGAGTCGGACGAGTCCGAGGACGCGCTGTTCAGCCTGGCCCTCTTCAAGTGCCGGGACATCGTGCTGAGCGCGGACCGCAAGTCCGCGCAGTTGCGCGCGGAGTCCAGCCTGCTGGGCAACGGCCGCGTCTACACGATGGTGTACTCGGTGGCGGACGCGTCCGGTAACGCGACCCTCGGCACCTGCAAGGTGAAGGTGCCCAGCCTCCAGGGCGTCCTCTCCGTGGGGCTGGGCCCCGTGTACTGCCAGGGCACGGACTGCCCGGCGAACACGGGCGGCGGGCTGCTCTGCCCGCTGCTGTAGTCCCACGGAGCTTGAAGGTGGTGGATGACGGCCCGGGTCCGCGAGTGTGCGCGGCCCGGGCTGTCGTGCGTGGAGGGGAGCGCGGGCTTTCACCCCGGGTGCAGGCGTGCGAGGGGCCCGCGCGTGCGTTGACGCAGATCGACGCCTCCCCTAGCTTGGCCGGCTCCCGGCGCCGCCCCTTTCCGAGGACAGGAAGGGCCGCGCCGCGAGCACCCCGTATGATGCGCAGGACGGACGAGGAGTCGGGTCAGGGGGAGGCGCCGCGGGACGAGCGTGCTCCGGATGACCTCATGCCCGTGCTCCGCGTGGAGTACGACACCGACGTCCAGGAGGGCCATGTCGCGCCCGTACTCCGGGTCCGCTCGTCTTGGCCGCCGCGAGAGTCGGAGGACGCCGCGCCCGCGCCGAAGGCGACGGAGGTGAAGGGCAGGGCGTCCGCGAAGGCGAGGACGCTGACCTTCCGCGAGCTGGACTCCGAGGCGCTGGCCTCCATGCCGGCCTCCCACCGCGTGAACCGAGCGCGCCCCGCCGTGCCGGGTGACGCTCCCGTGGCCGATGCCTCCACGCCGAACCGCCTTCGTGTGGACGACGCAGCCGCCGAGCGTCCGCCTGTGGAGGCACCCGCGCCGGACCTCGTCCGCTTGGATGACCCGGCTGATACGCCTCCGTCGGACCTCGTCCGCGTGGACGACGTGGCCGACGCACGTCCCCCTCGGGAGGCGCCGGCCCGCGATGTATCCGCCTCCGGCGACGTCACCCCCGCGGAGCGCGAGGCCATGCAGGCCGCCGTGTCCTCCGGGCGCCGCCGGGAACAGTGGGTGGCCCCCACCTATCTTCCGGAGGACCTCCGCGACGCGCTGGTGGCCGAGCGCAGCCAGTACCGCGCGCAGCGGCTCCAGGAGGCCCGTGAAGTGGGGCTGGCCGGGCCCGGCGTGCTGGGGCTCGTGCCCGTTCCCGCCGCGGATCCGGACTGGTCCGGTGGCTCGCTGCTCGGCTTCCTCGGCGAGGAGCTCGTCTTCGCCGGCAACATCGTCCACCTGGACTTCGAGTCCGGCCGCGTCTTCGCCGCCTCCGACTCCGGCGAGGACCTGGACCGCCGCGTCCTGTCCTGCGAGCGCTGGTGCTACCGGCCCTACGACTTCGCGGAGGCCCTCTGCGCCGCCGCGGCCGCCTACGAGGACCGCGTCCCCGCCCTCACCACCGCCCTGTCGCGCGCGAAGGGCGAACTCCTCCCGTCCACGCCGTCCCCCCGCGACGCGGAGCTCATCCCCGTGGACCGGCTGTGGCGCCAGCCGTGGGGCAGCATCTGGGGCCCTCCCGGCACCGGCAAGACGACCGCCGTCGCGGACCTCATCGCCCGCGCCCTGCGTGCGTTCCCGAACGAGCGCATCCTCGCCGTGGCCCCCACCAACCGCGCCGCGGACGAGCTGGTGATCCGCGTCAGCGCCCTGCTGGAGCGAGACCCCATCCCCCTGCGCCCCCTGGCCCGCACCATCTTCCGGGGCGGCACCGGCGCCAGCGAGGCCCTCCACAAGCTGCCCACCGTGGCGCTGGAGGAGAACAAGACGAGCAAGCTGCTCAACACCATCCAGCAGCGCGAGCGCGAGCTCACCCTGGAGCGCTCCCGGGGCGGCCCCGCGCCGGAGCTCGCCCGCATGCAGGCGGAGCTGCGCAGCCTGCGCGGCCGCGTGAAGGACCCCACGCTCAAGGAGGCGGAGAAGGGCGACAGCCCCCTCATGGTCCTCACCGTGCACCGCGCCCTGCGGCTGGTGTCGGAGCTGGAGGGTGAGGAGACCTTCCAGCGGCTCGTGGTGGACGAGGCCGGCATGGTGACGCGCGCGGCGACGGCGCTGCTCGCCCCGCTGGCGAAGCAGGTGACGCTCGCGGGCGACCCCAAGCAGATCGGCCCCGTGAGCCGCGCGGCGGAAGGGGCGGGGAAGGGCACCCAGACGTGGCTGCGCGCCAGCGCCCTGTCCCACCTGGAGGACGCGGTGAAGGACGCGGAGCGCCCGGACGTGCTGCTCCTGCGCACCCAGCACCGCATGCACCCGGACATCGCGAAGGTGGTGAGCCACTTCTGCTACGGCGGCGCGCTGGAGGACGGCGACCTGGTGAAGGACCGGGCCCTGAAGCCCGCGCCCGTGCCCGCCTTCCCGTCCCGCGCGATGTGGCTGGTGCTGGACGGCCTGAGCCGCGACACCCGCCGCCTCACGCACGGCCGGGGCGAGACGGGCTCCGGCTACCAGCGCGAGCTGTCCGCGGAGCTCGCCGTGACGCTGGCCCGCCAGTCCGTGCGCCTGGGCCTCACGGTGCTGTGCGTGACGCCCTACCGCGCGCAGGCGGCGCTCCTGCGCAAGCTGGGCAACGCGGCGGGGCTGCGCCACGACATGTTCAGCGCCTCCACCATCCACCGCCAGCAGGGCACCCAGTACGACGTGGTGATGGTGGACACGGTGGCCGGCGGCCGGCCCTTCCCGCCGCACACGCTGGTGCCCATCCTCAACGTCGCCGCCAGCCGCGCGAAGGAATACCTGCTGGTGCTCGCCTCGCGCGCGGAGGCCCGCGCCTCGCCCGTCCCCGCGCGCTTCCTGTCGCTGCTCCCCCGCGTGCGCGTCCACGCCGGCACGCCGCCGAAGCTGGAGCTGCTCGCCACCCAGCCGCGTCCGCCTCCGCCGCCCCCGCCGCCGCTGGTGCCCATGGGGCTGGGCGGCGAAATCGCGGGCGGCAGGGACACGGGGCCCCTCTTCACGCAGGAGCAGGTCTCCCTCTTCGAGCGCCGCTTCGACGACGGCCACCACCTGGTGCGCGGCGTGGCCGGCAGCGGCAAGACGTACGTGCTGGCGCACTGGGCCGCGCGCTACCTGCTGGAGAACCCGCGCGCCCGGGTGCTGGTGTCCTTCTACAACCGCTCGCTCGCGCCGCTCGTGGACAAGCTGCTCATGGAGGCGCTCACCGTGCGCGCGGGCCCGGAGCAGGTCCGCCCGCTCCGGGCCCAGGTGACGGTGAAGCACGTGGGCGCGCTCCGGCGCCTGGAGCCGCACGCCTTCGACGCCGTCTTCGTGGACGAGGCGCAGGACATGGACGCCAGGGGCCTGGCGGCCCTGCACGCGCTGGTGCGCCCCCGCGTGGACGCGGACGGCCGCGAGTCCCGCTGCTTCCAGTTGTTCATGGACGACTCGCAGAACGTCTACGGCCAGGTGCCCATCGACAGCCTCAAGGAGCAGCTCCCCGAAGGGCTGTCCTTCCGGGGCCGCACCCGCGTGCTCAAGGAGACCTTCCGCGCCACGCGCGACATCCTCGACGTGGCCTTCAACGTCGTGCTGGACCCCTCGCGCCAGCACCGCGTCACCGACCCCGGCATGCGCGAATACATGAAGGCCGGGGAGCTGGCCCGCGAGCGGCTCCTGTGGCTGCCGGAGGAGACGCTGGAGGGCCTCTACCGCGTGCAGTCCACCGAGCGCGGCGGCGTGCTGCCCCAGGTGAAGGACTTCGCCTCCAGCACCAGCGAGGCGCGCTGGGTGGCGAAGGAGATTGCCCGGCTCGTGCGCGAGGAGGGCGTCCACCCCGGCGACATCCTGGTGGTGGCGCCGGTGATGCCCGCGTCGTTCACGGACGCGCTGCGCAAGGCGGGCGTGCCCGCGGAGGCCTACGGCGGCAAGGGCGGGCGGGACGTGACGGACTTCCGGGTGAGCGGCGTGGACCACGTGCGCGCCACCACGGTGTTCTCCTGCAAGGGCCACGAGTGCCCCGTCGTCTTCTTCGCGGGCCTGGAGGCCCTGGACTCCATCGAGGCGTGGATGGCGGGCGGGCGCCAGCGCAACGAGCGCGAGAACGAACGCATCCGCCGCGCGATGTTCTACGTGGGGGCCACCCGCGCGATGAAGCGCCAGTACCTCACCGGCGTGCGGGGGGGCCGCTTCCTCCGGGTGGCCGCGTCCTACGTGGAGACGCTGTCCGGCCACCGCCCGGCGCCCTGAAACACAGGGCGCGGGACTTGTTACATCCGCCAGCCGCCAGGCACGCCCGCGCTCTTGCCGAACGCCGGCTGCGCGTAGACCTCACGGAAGCGCGCGCGCAGCAGGTCGAACGTCTGCTGGAGGTCCGGCGCCGCGGCGCGCGCGTCCGGCAACTGCCCGCCCATCCGCGCGAAGCAGCGGCTCATGGCGCCATCCAGCCACTGCGTCACGGCGGCGGTGTCCTGGTCCTGGAGCCGCTCGAACACGGACAGGGCGCGCTCCAGCGTCTCGCCGACCAGCTCCGTGGAGTCGACCGCGCTCCCAGCGCAAAGCCTCGCGGCCCGAACCTCCAGGGCCGGACGATGCTTGCGAACAAACTCCCCGAAGGCATGCAGATTCACGGTGACCATTCTTAACCCTTCGCCCCCACGCTGTCAGAACGCTGGCCGCGAAAAACCTTGGCTTCCGGACACCGTGAATCGTGTCGGTGGAAAAGGGTGGTGGGATGAATCATGTATCACTCTCCGTCCTGGCAGGCGAGGGACCGGGAGCATTTCGCCCGGGCCGTGGGTCGAGCGGGCCACCCCGTGGGAGCGGGCAGACCCAGGGGGCCGGCGTTGTTCTCCGGCGCGTTTCAAGGAAAGCGAGAGACATGCGTCGCACGGTGGAGCTGACGGACATGGCAGGGAATGACGAGGGGCCTCGCGTCCTCTTGTTGCCCGGGCTGGGCGCGCGTGGATCAGGCTTCCGCGAGCTCGCCCTGCGGCTGACGGACGTGGCGCGCCCCGTCATGGTCGAGTACCCGGAGGGCGAGCACGCGGCGTGCGGCGCGAGGGCCCTGGCGGAGCAGGTGCTGCGCGTGACGGGGAGCGTGGACGCGGTGGTGGCCAGCTCCTTTGGCGGCATGGTGGCGGCGCACCTGGCCGCGGGCGGCGCGACGCGTGGCGTGGCGTTCCTGGGGGCCTTCACCCGCACCTCGCAGGTGGGGCCTCGCGGCAGGCTCATCGCGATGATGGGCCCCATCGCGGTGCTGGGACGCCCCGGGCGCGTCGCGGCGTCGCTGGCGGCGTGGCGGCCGGTGGGCTCCGGGCAGGTGGCGGACGTGGTGCCCACCACGGCGCTGGAGCGGCTGACGACGCTGCGGCGCGCGTTCTCCATCCACGCGGAGCCTCCGCCGCCGGACCTGCGCCCGCTGAGCGTGTCGTGTCTGTGCATCCAGGGGGACCGCGACGTGCTGGTGCCGCCGTCCTCGCTGGAGCGGCTGGCCGCGTCGCTGCCGGAGGGCACGCCCCGGCACCTGCTGCGCGGCGCGGGCCACGTGCCCTATTTCTCGCACCCGGAGGAGTGCGCGCGGCTGCTCACGCCGTGGCTCCAGGCGCTCGCGCCCGCGGGGCTCGCGGCGCTGGCGGCCCGGGGACTGACTCCGGACGTGGGCTCCGCGGCCTGACGCCGCGCGCGGCCTTGACAACCCGCCTGCGGCGCGACGGATCCGTCCGCCCGTCGGGGGGGTGTACGGATGCGGGCGCGGGAAGTAGCTTCGCCTCCGCCGATGTCGACCCGTCCTCTTCGCGCGCTCCTCTTCCTGGCGTTCCTGTCCACGACGGCACAGGCCGCCGCGGAATCCGTTCCGGCCCTGACGGCCTCGCCCGTGCTGCCCACCGCTCCGGCCCGGGCCGCCGCTCCGGCGCCCGCGCCCCGCCGCACCGTGCTGCTGCTGGGCGACAGCCTCATCGCCACGGGCTTCGGGGAGTACCTCCAGAACCAACTGGCCGCGCACCCGAGCATCCGCTGCGAGCGCCGCGCGAAGTCGTCCACGGGGCTCGCGCGCCCGGACTTCTTCGACTGGCTGGAGGTCGGTCAGCAGGAGGTGCGGCAGCACCAGCCGGACGTCGTGGTGGTCATCCTGGGCGGCAACGACGGGCAGGCCCTGCACACGCGGCAGGGGCGCGCCACCGTGGCCTGGGGCAAGCCGGACTGGCAGGGCGAGTACCGCCAGCGGCTGACGGACTTCGTCACGGCCATCTCCGCGCCGGGCCGCAAGATTGTCTGGCTGGAGCTGCCCGCCACGGGCCGCCAGCGCTTCGAGCAGAAGCTCACGGTGATCCGCGACCTGCAGCGGGAGGTCATCGCCGCGCGCGGGGACGCCGTGCACCTGGAGACGCGGCCCTACTTCACGGACGCGCGCGGCAGGGCGCTGAAGCAGGCCCGCGTGGAGGGCTTCCGCAAGCCCATGCGCCTGCGCATGACGGACGGCGTGCACTTCACCGTGGCCGGCGGGCGCTACTTCGCGAACAAGGTCTACCCGGAGGTGCTGGGCGTGCTGGGCCTGGAGCACGCGGAGCCCGGTCCCCAGCACACCACGCGCCCCGCCGCCGCGCCCGTGAAGCCGGCGATGCAGGCCCTGGCTCCGGTGGCCCCCCCGGCTCCGGCGGCGCCGTAGCGGCCCTCCCGCTTCAGGAGTGGCGCGGCCAGGAGCTCTCGCTGCCCGCGTCGGGACGCAGCCTGCGCACGGCGCGCAGGAGCAGCTCCTCGTCGCGCGGGTTGGCCAGGAAGCCGCGCGCCTCCAGCTTCCGCGCCCGGTCGAAGCCCTCGTCGTCCGACGTGCCGTGGACGATGAGCGCGCCCTCGATGTGGACTTCGCCGGCGAGCAGCCCCTCCATGGCCTGGAGGGGGGCGAGCACCACGTCGTTGTCGCGCGTGTGCAGCACCTCCAGCGGCGTGGCGACGCGGGACGGGATGCCGTTGCGCGAGAGCGTGCGGGAGATGAGCACCGCCGTGACGGGCGGCCAGCCGTAGAGCATCAGCGGCGGGCTGGGCACGGCGGGGCGGCTCGGCCCCTGCGCGGCCCCGGCCGTTTCGCGGATGCCATAGAGGGCGCTGAGCGCGCGGGACAGGGCGCCGTCCGAGGCCAGGAGCGGCTCCACGCGCGCCTTGCCGGACACGGCCCGCACGTCATCCACCGCGTCCAGCGACAGCGGCGCGGGCACGGCCAGGTGGAGCACCTCCCGGTCCTCGCGCGTCTCCAGCCGCAGCGGCACCACGCCGTACTGCCGGGCGATGCGCGCGGGCACCAGCCGGGTGAGGGCGCGGTCGAGCGGGTGCCGGTCCAGGTCCACGGCCTCCACGTCGAACTGGATGGCCAGCGCGCGCAGGACGTCCGCCTCCGTGCACACGCCCTCGCTCACCAGGGCGCGGCCCAGCGGGACATGGACCTCGTGGTGGTGCACCAGCCCCAACCGGAGCTGGCCTTTGTCGACCACTCCCAGCTCCAGGAGGATCTCCCCCAACGGGCGTCTGGTTCCGATTTCCATGCCCACTCAACGTGGCAACCCGTCCCGCCCGCGACGACGGTCGGGCGTGGGCCCGTCCGCCCGCCTGCCCTCAAGACGCGTGAAGCGGGAAGAGCGCCTCGTAGGCCTCCGGCTTGAAGCCCACCGTGACGGCGCTCCGGGTGACGAGCACCGGCCGCTTCACCAGCTTCCCGTCCTTCGCGAGCCACTCCACCAGCTCCGCGTCGGAGGCCGCGTCCACCTTCTCCTTGCCGAGCGCGCGGTAGCTCTGCCCGCTGGTGTTGAGCCACTTGCGCACGGACACGCCGCTGCGGGGAATCCACTGGCGCAGCTCCGCCACGCTGGGGGGCTGGTCCACGATGGGGCGCGTCTTGTAGGAGACGCCTCGCGCCTCCAACCACTTCAGCGCCTTCTTGCAGGTGTCACAGCCGGAGTACGCCAGCACGAGGATGTCATCGGACATGCGCGGGCTTCTACCAGAGCGCTTCCGGGAAGAGAGACCATGAACCGCTCCGCCACGCTCCACATCGTCCTGTCCGTCCTCTGCCTTCTGGGAGGCGGAGTGGGGTGCTCCGGGGAGACCGGACCCGCCGGGGAGACCCCGTCCGGCGTCGTGCCCGACAGCGGCACCCCGGACCGCGACGCGGGCACGTCCGACGCGGGAAGGGATGACGCGGGCACGTCCGACGCGGGCACCCCCGACGCGGGGACATCCGATGCCGGCGCGGATGCGGGCACGCCGGACGCGGGCGCCGCGGATGGCGGCGGGGTCAACCCCGCGGATGGCGGCACGCAGGTCACGGGCACGATGCCCGCGCGCCTGACCCTGGCCGGCTCTCCGTACCGCGTCGTGGGCAACGCCCAGTACGTCGTCACCATCCCCAAGGGACAGACGACGACGGTGGAGCCGGGCGTGGTCATCGACTTCAAGGGGAACCCGGCCGTGACGGAGGCGGACGTGCGCGACGGCGCGCAGGACGTGATGAACCACCAGAACGGCCGCGTGGAGCTGCGCGTGTACGGCCGCATCCTGGTGCAGGGCACCGCCAGCGCTCCGGTGACCCTCACCTCCACGAACCCCCATGGCTGGTGGGGCATGAACTTCTTCGGAGACCAGTCCAAGGGGGACGGCGACCCCGTCTTCCAGCACATGGTCTTCGAGAAGGTGCGCAAGAACGACTACAACGGCGACCGGGACCGCACGCGCGGCGCGCTGTGGGCCTACTACCCGGGGCCGGTCACCATCGAGCACTCGCTCTTCCGGGACAACGAGTCCTCCGGCAAGTGCGGCGCGCTGGACCTGATGTTCACCGACGGCTCGGTGGTGACGGACACCCTCTTCGAGAACAACCGCACCCGGGACATCGACCGCTTCGCCACCGGCGACGGGGCCACGTCCGGCGGCGGCGCCATGTGCGTCACCCACGGGCGCAACTCCATCGTGCGCGGCAACACCTTCCGGAACAACACGCTGTCCGCCTTCCGGGGCAGCCAGTCCAACGCGCTCCAGCCGCGCGCCTACGAGGTGTGGCCCAACGGGGCGAACCACTACGACCTGGGCGGCGGAGGAGCGCTGCACTACTTCCAGCCGGACCACGACCTCATCGAGGACAACGTCTTCGAGAACAACGCCGCCGTGCGCGGGCCCGGGGCGGCCCTCTACCTGGAGGACGTGCCCAACGCGGGCGTCACCCTGCGCGGCAACACCTTCACCGGCAACCAGGCCGGCGCCGGGGGCGTCATCGTCTGCAACCGGGGCAGCGGCGACGCCACCGAGCTCGTGCTGGGCCCGGGCAACACCTTCAGCGGCAACACCGTCAACGGCGCGGCGGCCCCGCAGGTGACGGGCGACTGCGCCCGCTGACGAACCGCCCCTGAAGCCGCCAGGGCCCGCGGCTCCCGTCCGCCCGCACGGAGGGCAGGCGGGCCGCCGTGCCTGACGGCCTGCCCCGTGGGGCAGCGAAGCGCATCCTTCCTGGAGCCATCCCATCCCCGGAAGGAGACGCATGGAGGGCACTCGCGCCGAACCCATTCCCGCGCTGGACGAGCCGCTGGACCTGCCAGCGAAGCGCCGGCGGGGCTGGTGGATTCCAGGGCTGCTGGTGCTCGTCGCGCTGCTGGCGTTCATCTTCTCGCGGCACCACGAGGAGGAGGAGTTCCTGGAACTCCTGCGGCAGGCCCGGCCCGCGTGGCTGCTGGTGGCCGCCGCGTGCCAGGTGGGCACGTACCTGTGCGTGGCGGGCATCTGGTGGACGGTCCTGCACCGCTCGCGCATCCAGACGTCGCTCTGGTCGCTGTCGCGGCTGTCCTTGATGAAGCTCGCGTTCGACCAGGTGATTCCCACCGGCGGCGTGGGCGGGTCGCTGCTCGTGGGGCGCGGGCTGCGCCGCCACGGGGCCAGCCCGGGCACCGCCGCGGGCGCGGTGCTGCTCACGGTGCTGTGCTTCTACGTCGCGCAGGCGCTGGGCGTGGGCGCGAGCCTCTTCTTCCTCTGGCGCAGGGCCGAGCTGAACGAGTGGATCCAATGGCTCGTCACCGCCTTCGGCGTGGTGGCGTTGATCATCCCGCTGGGCATCCTCTGGGCCACGCGCCACCGCGAGTGGACGCCGGGCCGCTTCGCCCGCCGCATCCCGTCCCTGGGCACGCTGCTCAAGGCCATCGCGGAGGTGCCGCCCGGCATGCTGCTCGACCCCGGCCTGCTCGTGCGCGGCGTCCTGCTGCAACTGGGCGTCTACGTGCTGGACGCGGCCACGCTCGGCGCCATGCTCCACGCGCTGGGGCAGGAGGCCTCCCTGAGCACCGTGTTCGTCAGCTTCATGGTGGCCTCCATGGCGGAGACGGTGTCCATCATCCCCGGCGGCGTGGGCACCTACGAGGCCGCGTCCGTGGGCATGCTCAACCTCTTCGGCGTCCCGGTGGAGGCGGCGCTCGCGGGCACGCTGCTGCTGCGCGGCTTCACGCTCTGGCTGCCCCTGCTCCCCGGCCTGTACATGCTGCGCCACTCCTTCCGCCGCCGCCCCGTGCCCGGAGGGCAGGCAGGCTGACCCCACCGGGAAGGGCCCGGGCCCACGCCGCCGCTTCCCGAGCCCGCCCGTCTTGCGCGATGGTTCGCCCCGCGTGGACGACACCGGAAGCGAGAGCGAAGCACTCATGAACCTGGGCCCGGCGCTGTTCCTCCACCCCGGCGTGAAGGTGCGGCCGTGCGAGTGGGGCATGGGCGTCTTCACCGACACCTTCATCGCCGCGGGCGAGCTCATCGAGGAGTGCCACTACCTCAAGGTCCCGCAGCGGCAGTGCCGCGGCGAACCACTCGACGACTATGTTTTCGAGATTCGTTGGCACCGCCACGAGGAGCCCCGCAAGGGCGACTGGGTCGCGCTCGTGATGGGCTACGGGATGATCTACAATCACGCCAGCGACCCCAACGCGTCCTACAGCCGCGCGGAGGATCGCGATGTGTTCCGGTATCACGCACTGCGGGACATCCACCCGGGTGAGCAGATCTTCATCAGCTACGGGGAGAACTGGTGGAAGGCGCGAGGTGAGGAAGTTCCTCCCTGAGTCGCTTCGCACCGTGTGCGCACCTGACAGGTGCGTTCGCACTTCCTGCTCCGTGAGGGCGGCTTCTTCCTCGGGAAAGCGGGGAAACGTCCGGAAATGAATTCCCCCTGTCCGCGTGGGGGGCAACCAGTACAATGCGGGCCGCCTGTGCGCCGGTCGTCCGTCAGGCCGCGCGGGTGCGAGGAAAGTCAGACATCATGCCATTGCGTCGTTTCTATCTGTCCTCCGCTCTCGTGCTGTCCGCCTCCGCCTGCACCGGCAACATCGGTGGGCAGGACGCGGAGCTTGAAAGCGCGGCGGCACCCGCGCGGGTGCGCCGGCTGACGCGCGACGAGTACAACAAGTCCGCCTCCGCGGTGCTGGGCACGCCGGTCGACATCGCCCAGGGCTTCGCCGCCGAGGACACCATCCTCGGGTTCTCCACGCACGAACGGCTCCAGGTGACGTCGCTGCTGGCGGATCAAATCGACACCGCCGCGGTGTCGCTGGCGGAGCAGGGCAAGTCACAGCTCAGTGACTTCTACGCGTGCCCGCAGGGCAGGACGCAGGACGAGTGCGCGCGGTCCTTCATCCAGCGCGTGGGCGAGCGCGCCTTCCGCCGGCCGGTGACGGCGGACGAGGAGGCGGACCTGCTGGCCCTCTTCAACGAGGGCAAGAAGGGCGGGACCATGGAGACCGGCGCGGAGCTGGTGCTCCAGGCGCTCTTCTCCTCCGCGTCGTTCCTGTACCGCACGGAGCTGGGGCCGCAGGGCGCCCGCAAGGGCCAGGTGGTGGAGCTGACCGCCTACGAGCTCGCCTCCGAGCTGTCCTTCATGGTGACCGGTGGACCGCCGGACGCCACGCTGCTCGCCTCCGCCAAGGCCGGCACGCTGGCCTCGCCCGACGAGCGCGAGGCCCAGGCGCGCCGCCTGCTCAAGACGCCGGCCGCGCAGGTGAAGCTGCGCCAGTTCTTCGTGGAGTGGCTGGGGCTGGGCGGCCTGGCCAAGGTCAACAAGAACAACCTCGTGTACCCGGACTACAGCGTGGACTTCCGCGACTCCATGGTCCGCGAGCGCGACGCGTTCATCGACTTCATCGTGAAGAACCACTCGGGCTCCGTGGAGGAGCTCCTGAGCGCCAACTACTCGTTCGTGGACGAGACGCTGGCGAACTTCTACGGGGCGCTGGAGCGCACCAACGTGGATGCCGACACGGGCCTGGGCCGCGTGACGCTGCCGCCGGAGCGCCTGGGCATCCTCACGCAGGCGGGCGTGATGTCCACGTACGCCCACTTCGACTCGTCCTCGCCCATCAAGCGCGGCAAGTTCGTGCTCACGCGCCTGCTGTGCCGCACGGTGCCCGCGCCGCCGGCCAACGTGTCCACCATCCCCCCGGCGCTGTCGGAGAACGCCACCACCCGCGAGCGCTTCGCGGCGCACACCGACAACCCCGCGTGCGCCAGTTGCCACAAGACCATCGACCCCATGGGCTTCGGCATGGAGGACTTCGACGGCCTGGGCCAGCACCGGACGGAGGAGAACGGCCGCACGGTGGACGCCAGCGGCGCGGTCATCGCGAAGGACGGCACCACCCGCCTGAGCAGCTTCACCGGCGGCGCGCAGCTCGCGCGCTACCTGACGACGAGCGAGGAGCTGGCCCACTGCGTGCCGCTGCAGTTCCTGCGCTACGCCATGGGGCGTGACGAGCACGTGTCGGACGCGGCGCTGCTCTCCGCCATGCGCACGGGCCCCTACCGCACGGACCGCCTGAAAATCACCGAGGCGCTGGTCAGCCTGGTGCGCTCGTCTTCCTTCACCCAGCGGCGCCTGCCCACCCGTTGAGCTTTGACTCCCATGCCCCGCGACTTCTCCCGACGCAGCATCCTGAAGCTCCTGTCCGGCACGGCCATGGCGGCGCCCTTCGCGCACCTGCTCACCAGCTCCGTCGCCGAAGCGGCTGACGCCGCGCCCCTGCGCTTCATCGCCCTGTTCACCCCGCACGGCTTCCTGCCGGAGTACTGGGTGCCCAAGGGCAATGACACGAGCTTCGACATCGACTTCGAGAACTCCGTCCTCCAGCCGCTCCAGCGCCACCGGGACAAGCTCCTGGTGCTGGACGGCCTGGACTACCGCGTCCTCTACGAGCACGGCCGCACCGGCCACGAGGGCGGCCCCGTCACCTTCCTCACCGGCAGCCAGGTGGAGGTGTCCAGCGGTGACGAGCTGCCCTCCGGCGCGTCCCTGGACCAGGTGATTGGCAACGCGGTGGGCGGCGCCACCCAGTTCCGCTCGCTGCAACTGCACGCCTTCGAGCAGTTCGGCGCCCAGCACGTCTACAACAGCATCTCCTTCACGGAGAACGGCTCGCGCGTCCCCTTCGAGCTGAACCCCGCCAACGTCTACAAGCGCCTCTTCGGCGGCCTGGGCGGCTCCGCGGCGGAGGCGCAGGCCATCCTGGCCCGGCGCAAGAGCCTGCTGGACTACCTCATCAAGGACGCCACCCGGCTGAAGTCGCGGCTGGCGGCCGCGGAGGGCACCAAGCTGGACACGCACCTGGCGGCGCTGCGCGACATCGAGCGGCGGCTCACCAACACCGGCGCGCTCAACTGCGCCCGGCCGGAGGCGCCCTCCGAGGCGCTGAGCGACCTGGGCGACATCAACAACATGCCCGGCCTCACCGAGCTGCACATGGACCTCATCGCCCGCGCGTTCGCGTGTGACCTGACGCGCGTGGTGACCATGACCATCCCCGGGCCGTCCATGCCGTGGATTGGCATCGACGAGGACATCCACAACGACATCGCCCACCGCACGGACACCCAGTCGGAGCCCGCGCGCACGCAGATCCGCCTGCGCATGGTGCAGGTGCAGCGGTGGTACTCCGAGCAGGTGGCGCGGCTGATGGACACCCTCAAGTCCATCCCGGAGGGCAGCGGCACGGTGCTCGACAACACCCTCATCCTGTGGGGGAACGAGCTGGGGGACGCGGCCGGGCACATGAACGTGTCCATCCCCACGGTGCTGGCGGGCGGCGCGGGCGGGAAGTTCCGCATGGGCCGGATGCTGTCCCTGCGCCCCGGCCAGGACCCGCTGGGCTCCTGGGACGGGCCGGGCAAGCCGCTCCAGGGCGCGGTGGCGCACAACAAGCTGCTCACCTCCATTGCCCAGGCCTTCGGCGTGAACGTGGACCGCTTCGGGCACGAGGACTACGTGGGCACGCTGCCCGGCCTCACCTGAGGCTTCCTGAAAAGACAACGGGAGCGGACCCCCAGGGCCCGCTCCCGTTTTCATTCCAGCGAAGGACGGTGGGGACTACCCGCCGAGCGCGCCGTTGATGAGGGGCGCGAGGATGCTCATGCCCGCGTCCTCGTTGTTGTAGTTGTTGGCCGGCTCGTAGATGCGGACGCGCTGGTTGTTGTTGATGAAGCGCGACAGGAAGACGTCCATGGGGACGAACTCGCTGTGGCAGGCCCAGGACTGCCAGGGGCTGTCGATGTACTCGTACCAGTACTTCTTCTCCATCCGCTGGCAGGCGTGCGCGCCCACGAAGGTGATGATGGTGCTGCAGTGGCTGGCGTTGATGGCGCGGTGGTGCGGGATGAAGTAGCTGAAGTTGTTGTACTTGTTCAGCTCGTTCACGAACGCGTCCTGGTCCTGCTTCCAGTACGCGTGGATGGACGCCTCGTCGTTGGGCGTCTTGAAGCGCTCATACGAATAGCGCGAGTAGTTGTAGTCCATCGTGTAGCCCGTGTACGCGAGCTGGTCGTTCGGGAACTCCGTGGCCACCATCTTGTTGATGGAGCCCATGTCGTTGATGTTGAAGCTGGCCGGGAGCTGGCTGAACACCGAGTCCAGGTTCCACGACGAGCGGATCTTGTCGTGCAGCGGGCGCGACAGGGAGTTCGCGTTCGGCGCCATGAAGATGGGGCCGGAGTCGTTGATCATGTACCCCTTGGCCGGGTTGATGGCCTTGCGGATGAAGTAGTACCCGGCGGAGGTGGAGGTGCCGCCCGCGCTGTAGCCCGTCACCAGCAGCTTCTGCACGCTGGGGAAGTTCTGCTTGGCGTAGTTCGCCGCGGCCAGCGTGTTGTTGTAGCCGTTGTGGTACCAGGTCAGCGGCGCCTGGCCGCCGGTGGCGTCCACGTACGTCTTGGCGTTGTTGCCGATGTGCACGTCGCCCGTGCAGTACGGCAGGTAGACGATGTTCCAGCCCTTGGTGACGATGTCCTTGCGGTCGCGGAAGGGCAGGCCCGGGTCCGCCCCGTTGACGATGGGGGACACGTACTTGGCCGTGAACTGCGTCATGTAGTCGTCGGCGATGCCGTTGGGGTTCGCCGCGCCCAGGATGCCCAGGCGGCCGCTACAGGAATCGTAGTCCCAGCACGCGCCGCCGCCCTCCATCATGAACAGCAGGTTGGGCGAGCCCGTCTTGTGCACGAAGAACTTGTACTGCGAGCCGTTGCCACACTTCAGGCCCGGCAGCGCCACCTTCTGCCAGGGGTAGGTGTTGCCGCCGTCCACCAGCACGTCGACGATGCCTTCCACCAGCACTTCGGCATGCGCGGCGCCCACGGGGGCGGAGAGGGCCAGAAGGCTCATCCAGAGAAAACTTCTCATGCGGCTTCCTCCAAAGGGGGAGTAGGGAGTGGGGTTGCGGCCGCGAATGATACGTTTTTGTTTATCAGCCGGAAGCGGGGAAACTTCGCTTGCGGTGAAAATAGTGAATTCCATGTTGGGCGAAGCATTCCATCTGAAAGGATTGGAATTGCCGTCGCGCGTCAGCCGGGGTTCAGGGATTGACGCGTCGTGACATGTTTTAAATGTATCAATTGCGCAATGCGTCGCCGTGCGGGGATGGCGCGGGTTGCGGCGGGTGCGGGGCGCGGGGTATGGCCTTGGGCATGAGCACGCACGCGCGTTGGAAGCTGCCCCTGGGCACGGCGGGAGTCCTGGTCCTGGCGGTGGGGGCGTGGCTTGTCTTTGGCGGGCCGGCGCCACAGGACGCCGCGCCGGTCCCGGTGCCCGCGCCCGTGACGCAGGCCCCCGCGCCGCCGCCCGTGTTCGCGTCCTCGCCGGCGGTGCCCCGCGCGAAGGACGGTGGGCTGGACCTGGTGGGCGCGGCGACGGCCCAGGTGCAGGCGGCGCCGGACCCGGAGCCCGCCCCCTATCCGGTGGACCTGGAGGCCCTGCGCGCGAAGCTGCCGGGCAACCTGTACTTCGAAATGGACGCGCCCACGAAGGACCCGGCGGAGCTCAGCCGCCGCGAGGGCGTGAAGGCGAAGTGGAACGCGCTCTACGGCAAGGTGCTGTCCAACGAGGCCTCCGAGGAGGAGGTGCACCAGTACTACGAGCACCGCCGCCAGGTGTCCGAGGACGCCATCGCCTTCGCCACCACGATGCTGCAGGACTACGGCGACAAGCTGCCCTCGGAGCACCGGGGCCTCCTGGAGCTGAGCGTGAACATGCACCGCACGCGCCTGGCGGAGCTCCCCCGCCAGGAGGCGGAGGCGCTGTCGCGCCGCGAGGCCCACGCCCAGCGGCAGAAGGAGTGGCGGGCCGGCGGCGGCCGTCAGCCCTGAAGCGACGCTTCCGCGCCGGGGAAGGTGCGGATGAGCGGGGAGCGCACGGCGGAGGAGGCCACCCACAACTGGTGGGAGGAGCGGGTGACGGCGACGTGCAGCCTGCGGCGGGCCTCGTCGTCCGTGGGGTAGGCGCGCGCGGTGACGTCCGGCAGGACGACGTAGTCGAACTCCAGGCCCTTCACGTTGTCCACGTCCGTCACGTCCACGCCGGGCTCGAAGGAGAAGTCGCCCTCCAGCACCAGCCGCGCCCAGGGCATCTCCCGGATGACGCGGTGGAAGGACTGGGCGGACTCGCGGCTGCTGGCGATGACGCCCACCGACGCGTGCGGCTCGCGCAGCACCAGGTCCCGCAGGGCGTCCGCCAGGAAGAGCCACGCCTGGGCCTCGTCCGGGAAGTGGTGGAAGCCCACGGGCGCGCCCTCGCGGCCGGCCTTCGCGGCGGTGGCGGGGGACTGGGTGCCCAGCACGTGCTGCGCCAGCTCCACCACCGGGCGCGGGCAGCGGTAGGACACCTGGAGCCGGCAGGTGGCGGCGTCGCGGATGCCCAGCTCCTCCAGCGCGGCGTCCCAGCCGGCGAAGCCCGCGGTCGTCTGTTGCACCTCGTCCCCGGCGAGCGTGCAGCTCCGGCTGTCACCGAGCAGTTGGCTGACGACGAAGAGCTCGAAGAGGGAGAAGTCCTCCGCCTCGTCCAGCACCACGTGCGCCAGCCGCTCCACGCCCAGCGCGCCCCGCTGCGCCTTGAGGAACATGAGGACGGGCAGGTCGTCCGGGTCCACCGTGCCCGCGAGCGCGTCCGGCGTGTCCGCTTCAATCGCGCGCCCGTCCACGGTGATGAGGCGGTCCTCGTCGAAGCCCTTGTACTGGCGCGACAGCGGCGTGGCGAGCTGCTGCCGGGTGTGCTCCAGCACCTCCGCCACCACGGTGCGCGGCAGCTCTCCCTTCGCGTCCGCCACCACGGCCTCCAGGAAGGCGCGGTCCATGTACGCGTCCGCCAGCTTGATGCGCAGCCGGTCCAGCGTGGGGGGCAGGGGCTTGCCCTTGAACACGGGCACCCGGCCGGCGAGCGCGCGGCGCAGGGCGGGGTGGCGCTTGAAGCGCGACACGAGCGCGGGCGTCTCCGGGGACAGCTTGATGCCCGGCACGCTGAAGGCGGACCGCGCGGTGGCCAGCGACCAGGCCTCCAGCGTCTCCACGGACACCTTGCCCAGGCCCAGCGGCGCCAGCAGCCGGCGCGTGAGCCGGGCCAGGCCCTCCTCCGGGACGACGACCTTGGTGCGCGCCTGCGGGTACGTCTTCGCGTCGTCGAAGATGACCTTGGCCAGCCGGTGCAGCGCCACCGTCGTCTTGCCGCTGCCCGCGCTGCCCAGCACCAGCAGCGGCTGCTCCGGGCCGGTGCTGACGGCGGCGTACTGCTCCGCGTCCAGCAGCGCCGTCACGCCGAAGGCGTCCTCCACGCGCGTGGCGCCCTGGCCCACGCCCAGGAAGCCCGGGCGCGCGGCGGTGCCGCTGCCGCCCGCGAGCACGGAGGCCGCGTCACGCCCGCGCGCGTGCCAGCGGCCGTGGGCGTCGCGCTGGAGCAGGTGCGGGCCGGTGCTGATGCGGGTGAGGACGCCCTTCTCGATGATGACCAGCCGGCGCGCCTCCACGTCGCCTTCGGAGAGCCGGTCTCCGAAGGACTCCTCGAACGCGTCACCCTCCTCGTAGTTGTAGAAGACGCGGGCGACGGGGGCGAACCTCCAGTCGATGACGCGCACGCCGGCGGAGAGGTTGGCGAAGCTGGTGCGGCCGAGCAGGTAGTCGCGCGAGCCGGTGGGCCCGGACAGGCGCAGGTGCGCGAAGTAGGGGGCGTTCGCGTCCGGCAGCGGGACGGCCTCCTGCCGCTCCAGCATGGAGCGCACCTCGTTCATCTGGGTGAAGACGTGCGGCAGGTCCGCGGCGTGCGCCGTGGTGGCGTCGTCGCGCAACACCTGGAGCTGGGCCATCAGCCCCTGCGTGTCCAGCGTGCGCTCCGCGGCCTGACGTCGCGCCTCCGCCAGCGCCTGCTGCACGCGGGACAGCAGGGCTTCCTCCTCGGCGATGAGCGCGAGCGCCTCGGGCGACAGCTCCTGCTCCTGGCCGGCCATGATGTCTTTCCTTTCCGCCCGCGGGCGTTCGTGGAGCGGGCAAGGTGAACGCTGGCCACCTCCGGGTCAACCCGTTGGATTTCCGGGCCAACTTGCTAGATTGAGGATCGCGGTGAAGGCGCCTGTCCTGCGTCCCGGGTCCTCCCGCGCGCGCGCTCCCCATCCACCCCGTCAGGTTGCCTCCCCATGGGGTGGGGTGGATGTCCGCGACTGGTCGCTGAAGGGGGGTGTCTGTCGAATGGCGGCGCGCACCGGGCGCGGGTGGCTTCTAACGGCACTCGCGGCTTGCTTCCGTCCGCATCCATCCCGAACACGGAGGATGCACCGGATGACCTCGAAGAACGCGCCGTTCCGCTGGACGCTGTCACTCGCAGCCGCGCTGGGAATCGCCACGTCGGCGGGGGCGCAGGAGCCGGAGCCCCAGACGGAGACGGAGACGACGACGACGACCACCACCACGATGAGCTCGGAGGAGATGGCGAAGCCGGTGAAGCCCCAGGGGCGCATCGGGCCGCAGTTCGCGGTGAGCGGCAACGTGGGCTTCGGCCTGGGCTACGTCTACACGAACGGCCAGGCGCCGTCTGGCGGGCTGGAGGACCTGAAGATCACCCAGTCCGCGAAGATCTCCTTCCCCATCCTCGCGGAGCTGGGCTTCCGGGTGACGCCGCGCTTCTACCTGGGCGTGTGGGGCAGTTGGGAGCCGGTGCTGACGAAGACGAACGAGCTGTCGTGCCCGGAGGGCTTCAGTTGCGACACCTTCCAGTGGCGCGTGGGGCCGGAGGTCCGCTACCACATCCGGCCGGACGCGAGCTTCGACCCGTGGATTGGCCTGGGCGTGGGCCTGGAAATCCTGAAGAGCCACGTGGAGGGGGACACGCAGGTGCAGGTGGCGCCGGGCGTGTTCCTGCCCACGCACGTGGACACGCACGTCACGGACCGGGGGCCCACCATCGCGCGCCTCACGCTGGGCGGCGACCTGCGGCTGACGCGGGCCCTGGCGGTGGGGCCCATCATCAGCGCGTCCGTGGGCCAGTACACGGTGCGCACCGGGACGCAGACGCTGGACATCACCGGCGTGGGCAGCCGCGACCAGGGGCTCACGCCTGTGGATGACGGCTTCCACGCGCTGTTCACCATCGGCATCCGCGTGGCGTTCCTGCCCCTGTAGCAATGGGTGGAACCTGGGGACCGGGTGAGGTGTGTCCTGGGGCGCACCTCTCCCGGAGTATGGCGTCTCGAAAGGAGGCGCGGCTTGAAAGCGCGGGGTGGGCCCTGACAGCATCCCGCGCCATGGATGAGCGCTTCACCCCGGAGCACGAGGCGTTCCGCCGCACCGTGCGTCAGTTCGTCGAGAAGGAGCTGGCCCCGCACGCGCTGGAGTGGGACCAGGCCGGCGAGTTCCCCCGCGACGTATTCCGCCGCTGCGGCGAGCTGGGCTTCTTCGGCATCAGCCATGATCCGGCCCATGGCGGCAGCGGGCTGGATTACTGGTACGTGGCCGCCTTCGCGGAGGAGCTGGCGCGAGCGCGCAACGGGGGCGTGGCGATGTCGCTCCTGGTGCAGGGGCAGATGGCCACGCCGGTCATCAACGAGCTGGGCACCGACGAGCAGAAGCGCGAGTTCCTGGCCCCCGCGCTCACCGGGGAGCGCATCGCCGCATTGGCGATGAGCGAGCCGGACGCGGGCTCGGACCTGGCCCGCCTGCGCACCACCGCGCGCAGGGACGGTGACGACTACGTCATCCAGGGCGCGAAGACGTGGATCTCCAACGGCGCCCGCGCGGACTTCCTGGTGCTGGCGGTGCGCACGGGACGGGAGGGCGCGCCGGGCATCTCGCTGGTGACGCTGCCCACGGACGTGAAGGGCTTCAGCGTGTCGAAGAAGCTCCAGAAGGTGGGCCACCGCTCCTCGGACATGGCCATCCTCTACTTCGAGGACTGCCGCATCCCCGCCCGGTATGTGCTGGGCCGGGAGAACGACGGCTTCTTCCACATCATGAACAGCTTCCACGCGGAGCGCCTGGTGACGGCGCTCCACACGGTGGCGGTGATGGACGACCTCATCCGGGAAGCCATCCGCTACGGCCGCGAGCGTCAGGCATTTGGAAAGCGGCTGCTGGACTTCCAGGTGTGGCGCCACACCTTCGTGGACCACGCCACCCGCGTGGAGGCGGCGAGGCAGCTCACCTATCAGGCGGTGCAGCTCTTCAATCGCAAACGCAAACAGAAGCCGGTGAAGGAGATCGCCATGGCGAAGCTGCTCACCACGGAGCTGGCGCAGCGCGTGGCCTATGACTGCCAGCAGTTCTACGGCGGCATGGGCTACGTGGAGGAGTCACACGTCGCGCGGGCGTGGCGCGACGTGCGCATGCTCACCATCGGCGGAGGTACGTCCGAGGTGATGAAGGAGATCATCGCCGGGACGATGGCCCTGTAGCCTCACGCGGCCTCCCAGGGGCCCTGGCGTTCCTACTTCCCCAGGAGGCCGCCGAGCATTCCGCCCAGCCCGCCGCCGCCCTGGGGGCCGCCGCCACCGGAGCCGCCCGCGAGCAGGGGCACCACGGCGAGGATCTTCCCCACCAGGCCCGGGTCCAGGCGGGACTTGAGGAAGTCGAGGAGCAGGGGCGCCACCAGGGTGGCCTTGCTCGCGTCCAGGTTGAAGCGCTGGAGGATGGCCACCACGCCCGCGACCTCTCCCGCGTGGGCCGCCGCGCCGCCCAGGGCGCCCATGAGGCCGCCACCACCACCGCCGCCCGCGCCGCCGAGCATGCCGCCCAGCGCGCCCATGAGGCCGCCGCCGTCACCCGAGGGGGCCTGGGCCGCCGCCTGCTGCTGCCAGCCCTGCAGCTCCGGGATGGCCTGGTCCATCTGCCGGGCCGCGTCCGGGCCGACCTTCTCCTGCACCGTGCCCTGCACCAGCTTCAGGAGCGAGCCCGCGAGCCCCTGTGCCTGCGTGCCGTCCACTCCAAGCTGCTGCGAGAGCTGTCCGATGAGGTCCATGCGCCGCGCTCCTTCACGTGAGTCCCGGATGGGAGGGGGCGGTTGTAGCGGTCCGGACCGGGGCGGTGGCCGGAAAAAGCAGCGCGAGCGTTGGTCGGAGGACGCCCGGAGGGGGCGCTACAGTCGGGTGAAGGACCAGCTCAGCGCGCGGCCGCCCTCGTAGGGCATGACGCCGTGGAAGGGGCGCGGGTCCGCGTCGAACACGAGCGGCAGGAAGTGCCGGTCTCCGTCCCACAGGTTCAGGGACAGGAGGGAGGACACGGGGACCCAGGACAGGGAGCCCTCGGGGTTCTTCTCCAGGGGCGTGCCCTGGAAGGCGTCGATGCGGAAGATGAAGCCCAGCCAGTCCTCGCCGTGCTTGCCGAAGCCCGGCCAGGACAGGGTGCCGCGCAGGACCATGCGCGTGCACTCGATGCCGGCCTCCTCGCGGATTTCGCGGCGCATGCACGCGGCGATGTCCTCGTCGCGGTCCATCTTGCCGCCCAGGCCGTTGTACTTGCCGTAGTGGGCATCCTCCGGACGCGCGTTCCGGTGGATGAGCAGCACCTGCTGGCCGTCCGGCGACATCACGTAGCCCAGCGTGGCGACGATGGGGGTGTAGGGCATGGGCCGGGTTCGTCGCCTGATTCAGGCAGGGCGTCAAGCGGCGCGGCGCCATCGCCGCGTCCAACGCATGGCGCATGCATGGGTGTGACACGTCACACACCCATGCCCTGCCTTCGCTACGAGCAGGCCGTCGCGGTCAGAAGCAGCGCGCCCGGCCGGACACGTCGACCTGTCCGGAGGCGCCGCCCAGGTACCAGTAGCCGTTGCTCTGGAAGGTCCGGACGTACTCGCCGCCGCCCTCGAACTTGCCCCGCACGAACGTCAGGGCGCAGGAGCGGTTGAGCACGGGATCCAGCAGCTTCGCGGCGCCGCCCTGTCCCCAGCCGACCTCGTTCGTGTACGACGAGGAGGCGACGCAACGCGCCCGCACCCGCACGCCGCTCTGGCTGGAGTTGCCGTTCAGGTACCAGTAGCCGTTCTCGACATAGGCGTGGACCCACTCTCCGCTGCCGTGGAACTTGCCGGCGATGCCGGTGATGAAGCACACGCGGCCCGCCGCCGACCCCATGGAGACCGGGTACGCCATCGACTGGGTCCACTCGTATTGCTGGGAGGCGGTCGTGGCCACGCAGCGCGCCGCGCCCCGGATGCCGGACTGGCTGGAGGCCCCGCCGAGGTACCAGGAGCCGCCGCTCTCCGTGATGTCGATGCGCTCGCCGCCGCCCTCGAAGTCTCCGCCCACGCGGGTGAGGAAGCACGCCCGGCCCGAGCTGGCGCCCAGCGGCGTGAGGGACTGGCCCTGCGCCCAGGTGTACTCGTCGGTCGCGGCGATCTCCTCCTCCTGCGTGGCCAGCGCGGGCGCGGCGGGGACTTCCGCGTCCAGCGGCAGGTCCTCCGGACCGCAGCCCCAGAGCAGGGCGGGGAGCGACAGGGCGACCAGGGCGTGACGGAGCTTCGACATGATGGGGATGTCCTTGTGATGGGATGGATGGCGTGCGCCGCCCCGGGCCGCGGTGCGCCGCAGCGCCATGCCCGTCCCTTGAGCAATGCGTGTGCCGGAAGGACTGGGAGGGCCGGCCCCTCGGAAGCGCCGCCTTCCGGGCGCGTGGATGGCACGGGGCCGGGTGTGCCACCGGCACGCGCGCGACGTGCCAGTGTGCCAGCGCGTTTGATAGGCTTTGACGATGGCACTCTCCGGCGGCGACGCACCCGCCAGTCCTCCGGCCAGCGAACCGACGGCGCCCGGACCCGCGCCGATGGACCTGAGCACGCAGGAGGGGGAGCGCCCCGTCCCCGTGGAGGCCGCGCCCTCGCCCGGCCGGGAGCGCTACGTGCTGCTGTCGCTCCTGGGCCGGGGCGGCATGGGCGAGGTCCACCGGGCACGCGACCTGCGCCTGGGCCGCGAGGTGGCGCTCAAGTTCCTGCGGGGCGCGTCCCCGGAGCGCTCCCTGCGGCTGCTCCAGGAGGCCCGCGCCCAGGCGCGCCTGGACCACCCGAACATCTGCCGGGTGCACGAGGCCGGCGAGCTGAACGGCCGGCCCTACATCGCCATGCAACTGGTGGAGGGCGAGCCGCTGGACCGGGCCGCCGCCGCGCTCTCCCTGCCGGAGAAGGTCCGCGTGATGAAGGCCGCCGCGGAGGCCGTGCACGAGGCCCACCGGCTGGGCGTCATCCACCGCGACCTCAAGCCCTCCAACCTGCTGCTCACCCGGGACGCGGACGGCCGCCCCGTGCCCGTCATCGTGGACTTCGGGCTGGCGTACGACGCCGACCTGGGCCACGGCCTCACCGCCTCGGGTGACGTCATGGGCACGCCCGCGTACATGGCTCCGGAGCAGGCGCGGGGCGACGTGCGCGCCATCGACCGGCGCAGCGACGTCTACGGCCTGGGGGCCACGCTGTACGAGCTGCTCGCGGGCGTGCCTCCCTTTCGCGGCGCCACCCCGCTGGAGACGCTGCAGGGCGTGCTGCACGACGAGCCCCGTCCGCCGCGCGCGCTGGTGCCGCACCTGGACGCGGAGCTGGAGACGCTCTGCCTCAAGTGCCTGAGCAAGGACCCGGCGCTGCGCTACGCCTCCGCGCGCGCGCTGGCCGAGGACCTGGGACGCTACCTGGACGGCGAGCCCATCCTCGGGCGGCGCCCGGGGCCCGTCCACCGGGTGCGCCGGCTCGTGCGCAGGCACCGCGCGCTGGTGGCCGTGTCGGGCGTGTCGCTCGCGGGCATGCTGCTGCTCGCCGGACTCGCGGCGCGCTCGTGGCTGGCGGAGCGGGAGCTCCAGGCGGTGAGCGCGGCGCGCGTCCAACTGGCGGAGCAACTGGGGCAGCAGGTGCGCGAGTCCGAGTGGTTCGTGCGCGCCTACCAGGCCCTGCCGCTTCACGACACCCGGCCCGAGCAGGCGCGGGTGCGCGAGCGGCTGGCGGCCATGGCCTCCCTCCAGCACGGCCTGGGCGCCCGGGGCGACGGGCTCGTGCAACTGGCGCTCGGACGCGGGCTGCTGGCGCTGCGCGAGTTCGAGGCCGCGCACCGCGCCCTGGAGCGCGCGCGAGCGCTGGGCGTCGACACGCCGGAGCTGCACTCCGCGCTGGGGCAGGTGCTGGGGGAGCGCTACCGCATGGCCCTGGAGGACGCGCGGCGCAGCGGCGGCGCGGCGTGGGTGGAGCACCGGCGAGCGGAGCTGGAGGCGCGCTTCCTTCAGCCCGCGCTGCGGTCCCTGGAGCAGGGAAGGGGACTGGCGCTGGAGTCGCCGAGCTATCTGGAGGGCCTCATCGCCTTGTATCGGCGGGACCTCGCTGGCGCGGAGCGGGCCGCGCGGGAGGCCGTGACGCGGACCCCGTGGCTCTCCGAGCCCCGGAAGCTGCTGGCGGACGTCACCGCCGCGCGGGCCCTGGCGCTGCTGGAGCGGGGCGACTACGCGGGGGCGCGGGCGGGCTTCGAGGCCGCGGCCGGACGCTACGGTGAGACCCTGGAGGTGGCGCGCAGCGACGCGGCGGCCCACGAGGCGCTCGCGGAGGTCTGGTTGCAGGTGTCGGAGCTGGACCGGCGGGAGGGCCGGTCCCGGCGCGTGGCGCTGGAGCGGGCCGAGGCCGCGGCGGACCAGGGCCTCCAGGCGGACCCGGACCGGGCCTCGGGGCACACCCGCAGGGCGCAGGTGCTGATGAACCAGTACCGGCGGGTGACGTTCCAGGGCGAGGCCGACCCCCGTGGCGCGCCGGCCCTGCTGGACGCGTGGCTGCGGGCCGCGGAGCGCGCCGTGGCGCTGGCGCCGGACGACGTGCTCGCGCATGACTCGCTGGGGTATGGCCACTTCATGCGCGGCCTGCGGCAGGCCCGGGCCGGCGAGTCGCCGGACGCGTCCTTCGCGCAGGCCGTCACGTGGCTGTCGCGCGCCATCGCGAAGCAGCCGCGCTACCCCTGGGCGCTCAACGACCTGGGGCTCGTGCACCGCTGGCGCGGCAACCACCAGCGGGAGCGCGGGGTGGACCCCTCCGGGGCCTACGCGGAGGCGGAGCGGTGCTTCCAGCGGGCGGCGGAGGCGGACCCCTCCTATCTCTTCGCCCTCTCCAACCTGACGGAGCTGCACGCGGAGCAGGCCGCGTGGCGGCAATCGAGGGGGGAGGACCCGGCGGCGGACGTCCAGCGGGCGAGGGACGCGGGCGCGAGGGCGCTCGCGCTGGACGCCCGCTTCGCCGCCGTGCTGCACCACCTGGCCGCGGCGGAGCTGGCGCAGGGATACTTCCTCTTCGATACCGGAGCGGACGCGAGCCCCGCGATTTCGAGCGCGCTCCAGCACGCGGCGCGCGCGCTGGAGCTCAACCCGGCGTCGGACCGCGCGCTGCTGCACCGGGCCCGCGCGCACGCCCTGGAGGCCCGCATCGCGCTGCGCGAGGGCGGCACCCCGGCGCCGGCGCTCGCCCGCTCCGCCCAATCGCTGGCGGAGGCCCTGCGGCGCTCGCCGGCCTGCGCGGACTGCCGCGTCCAGGGCGCGGAGCTGGCGCGCCTGGCGGCGGAGCACGCGCGGCGCCAGGGCCAGGACGCCGTGCCCCACCTGCGCCGGGCGCTCGACGAGGCACGGCGCGCGACGGAGGCCCAGCCCTACGCGGACGCGCACGTGGAGCGCGCGCGGGCGTGCGGACAGCTCGCGTGGGCGCTGGCCCCCCGCGCGGCGCGGGCGGTGGTGCGCGAGGGGCTCGAACAGGTGGGCCAGGCGCTGCGGCTCGACCCGGCGCGAGCGGAGGCGCATGCCCTGCGGGGCGTGCTGCTGCTCGCGGGCGCGCGTGGACGGGAGGCGGCGGGAGCGCGGGACGAGGCCCGCGCCGCGCTCGCTCGCGCCGTCGAACAGGCCCCGCGGCTGCGCGAGGACTACGCCCCGTGGCTCCGCGACGCGGCGCTGGAGCCCGGCGGGTCATAGCCTCCGCGGCGGGGCCTACTGTTTCAGGGGGTGGGGCACGCCCGTCGCCATCACGGCGGGCGCGCTCCACCCGCGCACGGCGCCACAGGGCGGCAACTGGAGGCCCGCGGGCAGCGGCAGGGCGGTCCTGCGGTTCTCGGGGTTGAGGCAGACGGCGCCCTGGGGACTCCAGAGCGCCTCCAGGTGCTCGAGCTCCTCCAGCCGGTCGCTGGAGCGCGTGCCGAAGCCGTGCGCGTCCCGCCGGAGGAAGTCCGTGCCGCTCACCGTGAACGTCCGCGCGTCTCCGAGCCCCACGAAGTACGCGGCGCGCTTGGCCTGGAGACACGCGCCATAGACGGCCGCCCGCTCCGGCGTGTCCATGAGCGACGCCGGGTCCCACGGCGGATAGCCCCAGTCCAGGCACGCGCCGATGGCGCCCGTCTCGCACGCGAGCGTGACCGCGCTGGCGTCCGGTTGGACCGCGGCGTTCAGGCCGTCCACGTGCCGTCCCGGCAGCAGCAGCGAGGCGACCCGCTGCTTCTCGGGCGCCGCGCATTGGGGCCGCCAGTCCGGCATCCCCACCTGGCGGTAGTGCACCTGGAAGCGGCTGGCGCCGAGCGGCGTCCACCTCATCTCATAGCGCGCGTTCCGGGGGTCTCCATCCGCAGGGGTGACGGGCAGCGAGAAGGTGAAGGTCTGCTTCGCCAGCTCTGTTCCCCGGAGCTTCCGCACGTCGCCGTCCGGACCGGCCACCGCGAGGAAGAGGTCCGTGGGCGTGGCATGGATGCCGTGCAGGCGCGGCGCCGCGCCTGACGCTCCGGCCAGCTCGACCGGGACCTCGAGCACCGCGCGCCGACCCTCCCGGGAGCGGACCCTCATGCGCACGCCCTCGGGGGTGTTGACGAAGCCCTCCGGACACAGGGGGGCCGTCCGCTCGAACACGAAGCAGTGGCTCTGCCCCTCCGCGATGTAGATGCCCAGGCCGTTCGGATCCGGATCGCACTGGCCCGTGGGGCAACCGCTTGCGCCGGAGGGCTCCGGCTTCGCTTCGTTGGGGGGGACCCGCACGGGGGCGGTCAGCCGGCAGCCGCCGCTCCCCATCATCAATGCCAGACAGCCGAACCACACGCGATGAAGCTTCACCCGATGTCTCCTCGAGAAGGGCTCCGGACCGGAGCCGTTCGCGGCTCCTTGTGCGAGCCCCATGCCAATATGGCCCACGAACGCCGGGCCCGGGCGCAGGGTCCACCCAGGCCCTGGCGGCGCGGGCTGGCACGCGCGGTGGCACACGGGGCCTGTGCCTCCGGTGGGCCCGGCTATGCTGGCGCGGCATGGAACACGACCCGTCGACCCTGCAACCGAGCGGCGCCCTCGCGCAGCGGGCCTCCGCGGACGACGCGCCGGTGCCGGGGCTGCTGCGCCTGACGTGCGCGGGGACGCCGATGGCGGTGGCGGTGCCCCTCCAGGGGACGATGACGCTCGGCCGCGCGAGCCCCGGGCTGGGCGCGCTGCAGGACCCGCGGATGTCGCGCAGCCACGCGCGGGTGCACCACGACGGGCGCCGGTTCTGGGTGACGGACCTGGGCAGCCAGAACGGGACCTCGGTGGACGGCGAGCCCCTGCCGGCGAACGTGCCGCGCGAGGCCCAGCGGCTCATCCGGCTGGGAGACTCGCTCTTCGTGCCCACCCCGGACGTGGGCCCCCTGGCGCGCCAGGGCGTGCGAGAGGTGGAGGGCTTCGTGCGCGGCCCCGCCTTCCAGCGGCTGCTGGAGGAGGTGGCGCGCTCCGCCCAGCACGGCTTCACGCTGCACATCCACGGGGAGAGCGGCACCGGCAAGGAGCAGGTGGCCCGCACCTTCCACGACCGCGGCCCCCGGAGCCGGGGCCCCTTCGTGGCGGTCAACTGCGCGGCCATCCCCGCCGCGCTCGCGGAGCGGCTGCTCTTCGGCGCCCGCCGCGGCGCCTTCTCCGGCGCCGACGACGCGGAGGGCTACCTGCAGGCCGCCGACGGAGGGACCCTGTTCCTCGACGAGGTGGCGGAGCTGGACATGGGCGTGCAGGCGAAGCTGCTGCGGGCGCTGGAGACGCGCGAGGTGCTCCCGCTGGGCGGCTCGAAGCCCCGGAAGGTCGACGTCCAGGTCTGCTCCGCGGGCAACCGCGACCTGCGCGCGCAGGTGGCCCAGGGGCGGCTGCGCGAGGACCTGTACTTCCGCATCGGCAGGCCGGAGGTCTCCCTGCCTCCGCTGCGGCGGCGTCCGGAGGAGCTCCCCTTCCTGGTGGCGCGCGCCGTGGCGGAGCTGGCGCCGGGCCTGCCGCCGCACGTCACGCTCTTCGAGGCCTGTCTGTCGCGGCCCTGGCCCGGCAACGTCCGCGAGCTGCGCGTCGAGGCGCGCGCGGCCGCGCAGCAGGCCCTGCTCCAGGGCGCCGCCCGCGTCGAGGCCGCCCACCTCGCGCCCGGAGCGGGGACGGCGTTCGGCGCGGCCTCCGCGCCGGTGGAGGCCCCGCCGGCGCTCCCCGACAGGCCCCCTTCCGCCCGCGCGCGTCCCCTGGATGAAGACGAGCGGGCCCGCGTCGAGCAGGCCCTGCGCCACCACAATGGCAACGTGGCCGCGACCGCGCGCGCGCTCGGGATGCACCGCACGCAACTGCGGCGCCTGCTGGAGCGGTACGGCCTGGACCCGGGCCGGAGCTGATGGCGAGGCCCGGGCACGATGGCGCCGGGCCCCACCCCGGGCGAGCCTAGAAGCAGGTGCAGGCGGCCTTGTAACACTTGCCCAGGCGGAAGCCCTTCGCGACACAGCTCGCGTTGCACTCCTCCGCGTAGCACTCCACCTGCGAGGCCTCCGCGGTCGCGGGCGTGGACAGCGCCAGCGTGGCGCCAAAGGAAACAAAGGCCCCCGCGCCCATCGCGAACAGCACCCGGCCCGCCTTCTTCAACGACGTCATCATGTGTGTGTCTCCCGGTGTGGATGTTTCGGTTTGAAGCATAGCTCAACCCGGGAATTCAGGGGGTCCCCGGCGTGAGCTTCCACAGACGGCCGTTCGAATCGTCCGTCAGCAGATAGAGCGCGCCGTCGGGCCCCTGGACCACCTCGCGGATCCGCGCCTTGCGCTCCGTGAGCAGGCGCTCCTCGCCGACCACGCGGTCGTCCTTCAAGACCAGCCGCACCAGCGCCTGGCTGGACAGGCCTCCGATGAAGAAGTTCCCCTTCCACTCCGGGAAGAGCGCCCCCGAGTAGATGGTGAGCCCCGAGGGCGAGATGACCGGATCCCAATAATAGACAGGCTGCTCCATGCCCGCGGCCTGCGTCGTCTTGTGGATGGGCTCGCCCGAGTACTCCTCGCCATAGCCAATCGTGGGCCAGCCGTAGTCCTTGCCGGCCTCCGGGCGGTTGAGCTCGTCGCCTCCGCGCGGCCCCATCTCCACGATCCACAGCCGGTTCCGGGCATCCAGGGCCGCGGAGAGGATGTTGCGGTGTCCGGAGGACCAGATCTCGGGCCGGGCGTCCTTCCTGCCCACGAAGGGGTTGTCCTGGGGGATGGCGCCATCCGGGAGGATGCGGACCACCTTCCCGAAGTCGCTCTTGAGGTCCTGCGCCTGGACGCGGCCGGGGAGGATGGAGCGCTCGCCGAGCGTGACGAAGAGCTTGCCATCCGGCGTGAAGACGAGCCGCCCGCCCGCGTGCATCGTGGACTCGAGCGTGGGCTGCATGCGGAAGATGACCTGGAGCCCCTCGATGCGCGGCTTCGGGCCGTCCACCAGCTTCGCGCGCGCCACCGCGAGCCCGTTGCCGCCCTCGCGCGGCTCGTAATAGGTCCAGTAGATGAGGCCGCTCTTCGCGGAGTCGGGCCCCACCTCCACGTCGAGCAGCCCGCCCTGTCCCCGGCCGTCCACCTTGGGGAGGCCCGCCACCGGGGGCGACTTCTTGCCCGCGGCGGTGACGATGTAGAGCGAGCCCGTGGGCTTCTCCGTGACGAGGAGGCGGCCATCCGGCAGGAACGCGAGGGCCCACGGCTTGTTGAAGCCCGAGGCGAGCTCCGTCACCACGATGGGCGTGCGCGTCTTCACCGCCGGGGCGCGCGTCTGCTGCGGGAACGCGGGCTTGAACTCCGGGACGTTGGGGGGCGCGGTCTCCAGCGGCCGGGGCGTCTGGGCCGCCGCTTCAGGGGCGGCGCCGAGCAGGAGGGAGGCGATGAGCGAGGTCACGAGTCCATGGCGCATGGGGTGACTCTCCGCCGGGACGGGCCGGGCGTCACCCGTCGAGGGACACGCGTCGCGCCTCTTCGTTGCCTGGGTGAACAGTCGCGGCGCCGCCCACCGTGAAGTCGAGCACCCGGTCCCACAGCGCCTCGAACTGCGGCTCCTGGAAGTCGGAGCCCGACTTCAGCCAACTGATGTGCTCCGGGGGCTGGTCGAAGTGGCCCATGACGTCCAGGTGGTCCGCGCGCGCGACGTGGAGGACCTGTCCCCAGACCTGGGCGCGGCTCGGGACGATGCCGTCGCTCCGGGACTCGAACCTCCGGCCGAGCACGTCCTGGAGGGCCTGGGTCTGGGCCGGCGTGCGCTCGGGAACCTGGAGCTCCCGGGAGAGCGGCGCGCTCTGCTCATACAGGAAGGCGAAGAGCGCGTAGAGCAGCGCGTCCGTGGTGAGCAGCAGGCGCGACGCCAGCGTGGGCGGCGGCGCGCCCGTGACGACGCAGCCGTAGCGCACGCCCTCCCGGTCCGGTGTGTTCGCGTTGAAGGTCCTCACGCTGGCCGGCATGAGCTCCTGGATGAGCGCCTGGTTCTCGCCCACCTGGCCGAAGAACCGGATGAGGTCCTCGCGCTCGCCCTCCGAGAGGTCCGCCGTCAGCCGGACGATTTGATTGAAGAGGTTGGGCGGGAGCTTCGCCTCTTCGCTCCTCAGCACCAGCCAGTAGCACGCCTGGAGCGCGGCGGTCCGCAGGGGCATGGCCTTGCGGTGCAGGGTGAGGAAGGTGAAGAGCCACAGGTAGCGCAGCAGCGTCTTCCCCACGCCGCCCTGGTGGAAGTAGCTGGCCAGCGGGGTGCCGTGATGCGGGGTGGCGATGGTCACCACCGAGCGCACCCGCTTCACGAAGGCCGGCGCCTCCCGCGCCATGCGCGGTGAGACGACGCTGCGTGCATCCAGCCCGCCCGTGGAGTGGCCGACGAGGTGGAGGTGCGCGTCGTCCTCGTTCGCGGTCCGCGCCATCTCCCGGAACACGTCCCGGGCGCGCGCCTCCAGCCCGGAGGTGGGGGCCGAGGCGATGGCGTGCACCCGTGCATGGATGCCGCGCTCCTTGAAGCGCCGCTCGAGCAGACGGGGGACGTTCTGGAAATAGGCGATGCGCTCCGTTTCCTTGTCACCCATCTGCGTGAAGCCAAAGAAGCCGGGGACCAGATAGACGCGGTGCCGGTTTGCCATGGGGCAATCCTAGCGCAAGGACTGCCCCGACTCCGGGGAGGGGTCAACGTGAGGTCCCCGACGTCTGTCCCTGTCTGGGATTACTGGGTGATGATGTCGGTGTACTCGCTGCCGCTGATGGAGTTGCGCCACTTGGAGGAGAAGCCCAGCGCGTGCTGCGGATCCACCACGTGCGGCGCGGCCTCCTTGGCCACCTCCAGGCGGGTGATCTCATTGTTGAACAGGTCCAGCACCATGCCGAACTGCACCGCGGTCAGGTAGACGCGCTTGAGCATCTTCTCCGCCTTCTCCTGGCGGACGATCTCGTTGTTCTCGCTCTTGAGCGACTGGTAGAAGCCGCGCCAGGTGGAGGCGTCCATCGGGTACTGCCCGTCCCGCCTCATCGTGCAGCCCTCGTCCGAGCGCGTGCCACAGTCGCGGTAGGAGGGCTCGGCGGCCATCGGCATCTCATGCCGGGGCTCCATCCGGGGCTCCCGCCGGGTCTCGGTCGTCCGCGTCTCGCTGTGGCTCTCCGACTCCATCGTGCCGCCCGTCACGCGCACGTCCATCCGGGCGCCGCCGCCGCGCACCTTCACGGTGGTCGTCTCCTCGCCATTCACGTTCGTCGTGGTCTTCATCTTGACGCGCGCGGAGGGCATGTCCTGGTCATCGACATCCACCTGCATGTTGAACTCCGCGTCCTGCGCGAAGCTGGCGGACGAGAAGAACAGGGACGAAACGAGTGCGGCACGGACGATGCGGTTCATGGGGAGTCCTGGTGGGAAGCGGGTTGGGGCGCGGTCGGAGCGCTGGGCTCTCTCGCCGCCGTGCCCTCTTCACGCACCGCCCGCGCATTTATTCAGGGGAAACGCACGGCACGGCGAAGCGGGCCTGGACTCATCGTCTGAGAAAGCGGAGGTCCGCCGGACCGCGAGTCAGCGCCCACCTCCGGAGGGAACCGGGGGAGCCCGACCCTCGCTTGTCACGAGATTCTCTCTCCATGGCGGCCCCTTCAACGGTCGGCCGGGTCAGACGTCCTCGTCGGGAAGGAGCGTGCGGAGAAGCTCGTCGTCGGGACCGAGCGGACGCCAGCCAGCGGGGGGAGGGTTGGCGAGAAGCGCATCTCCTGCCCGGTCAACCCTCGCCCTGTGGGTTACTGGGGTGTAGGCGAACCATGACCCGAGCCCCATCGCAACCTCTCCACGGGTTGCATCGTCCAGCACGGCCGGCCAGCCATTCGGGAACCTCTCGGCCAACTCGCGCACGAGGACGTCACGAACCAGGCGCGTGACCTGCTTGCGCTGCTCAGCCTCGTACATCAAGCCGCTTAGAATCTGCACGGCGGCAACGTCGTTGCCCAGCTCGTCGGCCAGGACGTAGAGCGGAACAGCAGGGCGTGCTTCGGCAAAGGCAATGAGTGAGCCGAAGCCCCGTTCACGAACCCTCTCGTACAGGCGTGCCTTGATGTCGCCCCGCCAGGCCCCTCCACCACTCATCGTCCTCTCCCAGAAGTGAAGTTCATGGGGATTCGATAGTCCCGCATATGCCTCGCGACTTCCTTCAAGATCCCATCCCGCGTCAACATCCGGCCGACTCTCTTCTCAGCCTGGAGTAGCGCATCCATGATCATCCGGTTCCACTCGCCGGGCCAGATGCGTCCCAGCTTCCAGTTCCCCCCTCCATGAATCGCCTCGTGATCGGCTTGCTCCAGCCGGACGCAAAAGTTGTCGATGTCCATGTCGCCCTTGAAGCCGCGCCGTTCGAACCACTCGCGGTGCTCTTGCGGCAGCACATGGTGCTTCGGGGCGTCAGACATGCCCGCTCCTGCTCTGCCCGTCACCCGCATGCCGCGAACCTCGGGGCTGTCCCCCAGTGCGTCGCGCACGCCCTTGGGCAAGTCCTGGTGCGCATGGGCCATCGTGACTTGTCCGCCCTGAATTAGGACGGCCGCGCCGACTGCAGGCACGGAGATGACGCCCGCCTGCACGAGCCTTCGCATCATCTCCACCCATTCGGCGGAGACGACCAGCCGCGAGCCCACCATGACGCCACCCGAACTCATCACGAGGCCCACGCCGAGCGTCGCGGGGGCCGAGGGCGGCACCCGTGGCAGGGACAGCTTCATCGTGGAAATCATGGTGACCATCTCCACCGCCTGCATCGCGGCGATGACCTGTCCGCCGAGCTTCATGGTCGCGCGGGTGTCCCGCTGGAGCGTGTCGAACTCGCGGGTCAGCTTGCCCATCAACTCGGGCATCGCGGTCGTCGCCGCCTCCACGCGCTCCGGGTCCAGTGAGGCCAGGTCCGTCAACGTGGGCTCCATCAGCCCCTGCACGCGATGCAGGTCCGTGAAGATCTTCTCTGCGCTGCACATGGGGCAGTGACGGAGCACCGCGTCCGCGAGGTGCAGGAAGTCCACCCAGGTGGCCAGGAGGAGGGTTCCGAACTGAGCCGCCTGGAGCTTCGGCCCCGTCATGCGCAGCAGGCCCAGCTCCATGTCCGTGTCGCCGACTTCCGCGGCCACCTCTGTCAACGCGGTGGCGCTCCCAAGCGCGCCATGGAGCCACGTCACCTGCTTGGATCCCTGGTCGAGGTAGCGCGTGAAGACGCCGGAGAGGCTCCAGCCCCAGGGGTCTGGAGGACGGGCCGCCAGTTTCGTGAACGCGGCCTCGATGCCGCGCAGGGAACCCTTCACCTCTTTCGTCGCTTCGAGGACTGCCTGCCTCGTCGATGCAGCGCTCCAGGCCCCGCCCCCAACGGTGCCCTCCCTGCTGACGTCTCCCACGGCTGTCACGTCGTCACGCGGCGGCTGGCGACGCAGGAGCCGCTGCTGGGGGCCGGAGATGGCGCGTGGGCGGAAGTCCCGGGCGCGCGGGGGCTCATCGCTCGGAGTCTCAGCCCACGCGGCCGAGGAGTCCTCTCGCGGCGCGTAGCTCAAGCTCCGGCCACGCCCGGAGGCGCATCCCGAAGCCAGCAGCACCAGGGCCAGCAAGAGGGCGTCAGCGCGCATGGTCCACCTCCAGGCCCACCGAGGCGAAAGCCCCCAGCCGCAGCGTCCCCTCCGGCGCGGGGAACAGCAGCGTGCCGCCCGTCCCCATCGCGTGGAGTTTCCCGCCCAAGAATCGCCAGCGGGCTTCATCGGCCCCCAGGGAGCGCGCCCCCGGCCGTCCCATGCCTATGCCCAGCCCCTTCAACGCCGCTTCCAGGCTGCGCGCGAAGAGATGCATCGCCATGCGCTCATCCACGTCGAAGCGGCCCGAGGAGAAGACTTCGGCGCCCGGTGACAGCTTGAGGTGCTTGGAGAGGCCGCCGTAGCGGCCCGAGTTCCAGCCCACCTCCGCCTCGCCATGGGCGGAAGTCCCGTCCGGGAAGTGGGCCTCCGCCAGTGGCAATCCCTCCGGCCCCGCCGCATTGAAGCGCGCCAGCTCGTAGTCCGGGCCGAAGTATCCCTGACGGAAGCTGCCCACTGGGTGGTCATCGGGATTGCCTCGGTTCGAGTAGCGCCGCACGAGCTGCGCGGACAGCAGGCTGTAGGACTCCAGCGCGCCGAACCAGACGCCCACGGGCGCGTCGTTCGAGCCCAGCTTGAGGCCGCGCACCACCTGCCCGAAGTCCGAGAGGCTGTCCCAGTCCTCGCGTCGCACGAAGCCCGCGGCCCCTCCATCACCCCAGAGGCGCAACCGCACGGGCGTGCCCAGGTTGAGGCCGAACTCCGCGCCTCCGTCGAGAATGAGCGTCGGCTCTACCTGGAGGAAGCCTTCGTCGGTGCCCACTCCCGCGCGCGGCAGGAAGGCCAGCGTTGTCGCACCGACGCGCAGCACCTCCGGAATGTCCTCGGCCCATGCGGCGACCGGCAACATCAGCCACAGCCAGACAGCCCCACTTCGCGTCATTCGCATCCACGCTCCCTGGGAGTGACACCTCCGAGGAGAGCAAAGGACACACGTCTGACTCTCAGCCCGGCACCTGGCGCGGCTCTGTGCGGATGGCGTCCTGCTCCAGCGGCGTAAAGGCCGGGACGATGCCACCTTCGTTCTCCATCAACTCCAGCTCTTCCATGGCGTCGCCGCTTTCAGCGCTGTGCGGCCCCAGCCGATGGCGCTGCCCGTGGCTGAGCCATGCGCTGCTACGGAGGACCCCGCGCAAAAGAAATCCCCTGCAAACCCGAAGGCTTGCAGGGGACAAAATGCCGAGGAGCACGGGACTTGAACCCGTAGCCCCCGGCGTGCGCCAGGGCGCTAAGCCTTACTGGACGGCGCGCAGACTCGGCTGCTCGTCGGACAGCGCCGTCAGGAGCCGATCGCCCTCGGTCTCATCGATGGGCACGAAGCGGCCGAGGTCGGCGCGGTAGGCGTGGACCTGCGCCGCCCCGATGTCGAACCACCAGCCGTGCAGCCGCAGCGTCCCCGCCGCGAGCCGGTCGCGCACGATGGGGTAGGTCTTCAGGTGCTCCAACTGCTCGAGGACGTTGAGCTGGGAGAGGCGATCCGCGTCGGGCAGCCCCTCGCCCACCCGCGTGTTCTCGCGCAGCTTCTTGAGCGAGACCTTTCCGTGCCCGAGCCAGTGCTCCAGGTTCGGGGAGCCATCCACGGCGCCGCCGGCCAGGATCGCCTTCATCGCGCCGCAGCTCGAGTGCCCGCAGACCACCACGTCCTCGATGGGCAGGAAGCCCAGGGAGAACTCGATGGCCGCCGCCTCCGAGCGGTCCGCCGTGGAGTGTCCACCCTGCGCGGCCGGCGGCACGAGGTTGCCCACGTTGCGCACGGTGAACAGGTCGCCGGGGTCCGTGGACACCAGCAGGTTCGGCACCACGCGGCTGTCCGAGCAACTGATGAAGAGGCAGTCAGGGGACTGCCCCTTCGCGAGCCTCGCGAAGGTCGCCCGGTACGAGGGCAGGGTGTGGCGCTGGAAATCGAGAAGGCCTCGGATGAGCTTCTTCACTGCACACCTCCGGGAGAGAGAGTTGAAACGTGATGAACGGGGGAGGAAGGGGATGAAGCGGCGGACCCCATGCCGGGGACCGCGCGCGCACTGCGCCGGGTCCAGACGTCCTCGAGCGGCTCCATGGTCACGGTGCCGCCCGTCTTGCGATACGTGTCAGCCCAGCTCTCGAGCGCCTCGAAGCCGGAGTGGTCGAGCGTGTTCACCGCCACGTCCACCTCCACCCGGGAGCCCGCCGGAATCCTCGCGAGCGCCGAGGACAGCTTCGGCACCCCGACGAACGTCAGCGCCCCGCTGATGCAGACCTGGTGGACGCCCTTGTCGGCGTGGACCTCCACGCGCACCTGGCCCAACTGCCACAGCAGCCGGAGGATGGCCGCGCCGAGCCCCAGGCCGATGCCCGCGAGCAGGTTGATGCCCACGACGCCGGCCACGGTGATGAGATAGACGGGCAGCTCGCCGCGGTGCCGCAGCTCCCGGATGTGGGCGAGGTTCACGAGCTTCAGGCCCACGTGCACGAGCAGGCCGGCGAGCACCGTCAGGGGCACGTAGGAAGCGAGCCCCCCCAGCAGCGTCACGAACGCCAGCATCCACACCGCGTGCAGGACCGCCGACCAGCGCGTCTTCGCGCCAGCGTTGATGTTCGCCGCGCTGCGCACGATGACGCCGGTGATGGGCAGGCCGCCCACCAGACCGGAGACCGTGTTCGCCACGCCCTGCGCGAGCAGCTCGCGATCCAGGTTCGCCCGCGGGCCCGTGTGCAGCTTGTCGGTCGCCACCGCGCTCAGGAGCGACTCGGCGCTCGCCACCAGGGCGAGCGACAGCACCGCCACGATGAAGGCGCCCCACATGGACCCTTCCGGAAGGGACGGAAGCTGGATGGCGGACAGCGCGTTCGCCGCCAGCTTCACCCGCGCCACGTCCGCGTTCATCACCGCCGCGACCACGGTGCCGCCCAGGACCGCCACCAGCGGCCCCGGGACCTTCTTCAGGCGCCCGTTCGGCAGGAACTGCCACGCGATGAGGATGCCCAGCGTGAGCAGGCCCAGCAGCGTGGCCGGCCCATGCAGGTCGAGCACCTGCCCGGGCAGCTCCCGCAGGTTGTTCCAGGCGTTGCTCTGCGGCGAGCCGCCCAGGACGATGTGGACCTGCCCCAGCACGATGAGAATGCCGATGCCCGCGAGCATTCCGTGGATCACCGCCGGAGAGATGGCCAGCGCCGAACGCGCCACCTTCAGCCCGCCGAGCGCCACCTGCACGAGGCCCGCCGCGGCCACCGCCGCGCACGTCACGGCGAAGCCCAACTGCTGGATGAAGCCGAACACCATCACCGCGAGGCCCGCCGCGGGGCCGCTCACGAGCAGCGGCACGCCGCCCAGGAGGCCCACCACCAGGCCTCCCACGACGCCGGCAATGAGTCCCGCCATGATGGGCGCTCCAGAGGCGAGCGCGATGCCCATACACAGGGGCAGGGCCACCAGGAACACCACCAGCGAAGCTGGCAAATCCGAGGCGAGGATCGTCTTCAACGACGGTCTCGCCTCTGCTGCCTTTACATCCGAAGTCATTGCTTGAGCTCCCCTGCCATCTGCCAGGCCTCACCTGGGCCCGGCGTGACATGGGGGACTACGCAAGCGTTGTGCCAGACCGTTCCGGACGTCTTCCGTCGAGGGCGGGGCACCTCCGGACGGGGCGATGAAAGAATCTTGAAGCCGCCGGTCCGGACGATGAACGAATTTTAAAGTCCGTCACTCCGAGGCAGGGCTCTCCTCCAGGCGGCGGAGGAAGGTCGGATAGGACAGGCCCAGCGCGCGGGCCGCCTCCATGCGCCTGCCTCCAAGCTGCTCGAGCACGTGCCGGACGTAGAGCCGCTCCACTTCATCGAGCGGCCGGGGTGGGCCTGACACGGAGAAGGCGTTGGGGTCGCTCCAGGCGGGCGTGCCGCCTCCCTTGGCGAGCGACTGCAGCTCGAGCACGGGCCCGCCCTCGAGCACGAGCGCCCGCTCGAGCACGTTGCGCAGCTCGCGGACGTTGCCGGGGAAGGGGTAGCTCAGCAGGCGCTCCTCCGCGGCGGGGGAGAAGGGGACCGGGCGCCGGCCGAGCTCCGAGCTGAGCTCCAACACGAGCGTCCGCGCGAGCGGCAGCACGTCCTCGCGACGCTCGCGCAAGGGGGGCACGTCCACGCGGAACACGCTCAGCCGGAAGAGCAGGTCCTCGCGAAAGCGCCCGGCGGCGACCTCCGCTTCGAGGTCCTTGTTGGTGGCCGCCACGATGCGGGCGGTGCTCGTGAGCTCCGTCGTCCCACCGAGCCGCCGGAAGGCCCCCTTGTCCAGGAACGTGAGCAGCTTGGCCTGGAGCGCGAGCGGCAGCTCCCCCACCTCGTCGAGGAACAGGAGCCCGTCGTTCGCGAGCTCCACGAGCCCGCGCCGCGCCGTCTTCGCGTCCGTGAAGGCGCCGCGCTCGTGGCCGAAGAGCTCGCTCTCCATCATCGTGTCCGGGAGCGCGGCGCAGTTGATCTGCACGAAGGCGCCCTGCTTCTGGCGCAGGGCGTGGAGATGGCGCGCGAGCACCGCCTTGCCCGTCCCGGTCTCCCCGAGCAGCAGGACGGGGCTGCGCGGCGTGGTGGCGATCCGCTCCAGCATCTGGAGCGTCCGCTGCATCGCCGGAGAGCGGGGCTCCGCCATCCGGTGCCGTCCTTCGAGGACGCTCTCGGCCTGGCGCAGCCGCTCCTGGATTTGGAGGTCGCTCGCCGCGCGGCGCGCGCGCATCACCAGGTCGTCGATCTCGACCGGCTTGCTCAGGTAGTCGCGAGCCCCCGCCCGGATGGCCTCGACGGCGCTCTCGATGTCGCCGTGCGCGGTCACCATCAGCACGATGGTCGCCGGGAGCTGGGCGCGCAGCTCGGGCAGGAAGACGAGCCCATCTCCGTCCGGCAGCCGGCGGTCCAGCACGACGAGGTCCGGGGCCTCGGCGGCGAGCGCGACGCGGGTCTCATGCAGCGAGCGCGCGACGCGGACGCGGAAGCCCTCCTGGCTCAGCATGGACGCCGCGAGCGAGGAGAAGGTCCGGTCGTCATCGACGAGCAGGAGGGAGGTGCTCATGAGGCCATCTTCTCAAGCGGAAGGCGGACCGTGAAGCGGCTGCCTCCGGGCACGCGGGTGTAGGAGACGCTTCCTCCATCATGCGCACGGATGGCCGTGCGCACCATCGGAAGCCCGAGCCCGATGCCTCGCGAGCGGCCCACCGCGAAGGGCTCCCAGAGCCTGGGCTCGAAGGCCAGGGGCACTCCTCCCGCGTTGTCCTCCACGACGAGCACCACCTCCATGTCCTCGCGCAGAAGCTGGACCTCGACGCGCGGCGTGGGTTGCTGGCCCGTGTCATGGGCCACGGCGCCGGCCTCCACGGCGTTGCGGATGAGGTTGTCAACGGCGGAGACCAGCAGCGTCGGGTCCCCCTTCACGAAGAGCCCCTCCTGCAGCCGGGTCTCGATGGTGACGTCCGCGGCTTCCGGCAGCAGCCTCACGGCTTGGAGCGCGTCCTGGACCAGCAGGTGCATCTCGCAACTGCGCCGCTGCGTGGACTGGGGGGAGGCGAAGCTCAGCAACGAGCGGGCGAGGTGGCCGAGCCGGTCCGCCTGGGAGCGCAGCGCCTGGACGGGCAGGGTCGTCTCGCCTCCCTTCGCGCGGATCATGCTGAGCGCGGCCTGCATGCTGTTGAGCGCGTTCTTCACCTCGTGCGCGATGAGCGAGGAGGCCGTGCCGAGCGCCGCCATCGTCTCCTGGCGCCGCAGTTGTTCCTCGGCGGCCATCAGCGAGCGGTAGGAGCGGCGCAGGAGCACCGTGAAGAGCAGGAGCACGCCGCCGAGCAGCGCGGTGTGGAAGCCGAGCTGCCCGAGGTAGCGGCGCTTGAGCAGCTCGCGGTCCCGCGCCTCGTCCTCGAGCACGGCGAGCAGCATGTCCGTTCCCGGGACGAGCGCCGCCGCGCCCAGCAGCCGCGTGCCTCCGAGCGTGATGGCCGCGGGCGAGTCCACCAGGGGGCGGAGGTGCGCGGCGAGCTCCGGCTGGCGCAGCAGGGGCGGGGGCGTCGCCGGCAAAAGGAGCCGGCCGCGTTCGCCGAGCAGGGCGACCATGGACTCGTTCGTCCCGCGATGGGGCGGGAGCAGCTCGCTCGCCGTCGCGAGCTCGCCCACGAGGAGGCCCACGATGCGCTCGTCGCGCACGATGGGGACCGCGACCGCGACGATGCCTCCGCCCTCCTCGTCCAGCAGCCCGACCGACGCGGCCCGCTTCTCCATCATCCGCCGGAACCACGGGCGCGAGGCGAGCGGGGTGCGCCCGAGCGACATGCTCGCCGGGTCGCTCCAGATGCGCTCGCCGTCCACCGACACCAGCGCGACGCCCGCCGAGAAGAGGGACGTGTGGCCGAAGGCGTTCTCCAGGAGCGCGACCTCGGGGGGCGCGGCGCCGTCCTCGGGCCTGAGCGACGGGTGCTCCGCCAGCCGCTGCAGCTCCGAGCGCAGCAGCCCGAGGTGCGCGCCCAGCGCCTGGGCCTGGAGGCCCGCGCGGTCCGACAGGTGGACGAGCAGCTCGCCCTCCGCCGCCTTCACGTCCGCCTGGTAGGTCACGAAGGGGCTCACGAAGGCGGCGCCCCAGAGGAGCATCAGGCCGACCACGGCGGACCGGCCCGCTTTTCGCTGCGTGCGAAGAAGCTCGCCCGGTGGGGGCACGAGAGAGGTCAGGGAGGGGTGGGCCGAGGGCGACGACATGCGCCCATCATCCACGCATTTCGGTCCGCACGGCAGACGCTCGTGAGGTTAAGAGGGATGCCCATGAGCAACGAGCACACGCCCGCCGAGTCCGAGGTCATGGAGCCTACGTTCTGGCGGAAGAACGGCTGGTCGGCCAGGGTCATCAAGAACGAGGAGGACGACGGCTGGGCCGTGGAGATCCGCAAGCAGGGCATCCCCGAGCCCGTCCTCATCAGCCCGTGGGTGATGGGCCGCGACAAGAAGAACCCCAAGCCCTTCGACGCGACGGCGTTCGCGACCTTCGTGAAGACGGCCTCGGAGGTCCTGGACCGCTCCGCGCGGCAGCGTGAACAGGCCATGACCAAGAAGCTCTCCATCGCCTGGGAGGGCCGCTGGTACGAGGTCCGCCTCGAGATGGTGGCCGATGAGTACGAGCCCCACGCGCTGCTCTCCGCCATCGACGACGCGGGCGAGACCGTCGCGAAGCACCGCGTGCCGGTGAACTTCAAGTTCACCCGGGACACCGCCAACGCGTGGGTGCGCGGCGGCTTCAGCGAGCCCTGAGCGGGGGCGCTCCTCAGCCGGGCCCCTCCGCGTTCGCGAGCGTGTCGGCCACCGAGCGCGACAGCTCACGCCACCTCCCCATCGAGCGGCGGAGGTGGTCCTCCGGTGGGTCCTGGAGGCCGAAGGTGTGGAGCAGCACGGGGCCCTCGTAGCCGGCCCGGCGCAAGGGGAGCAGGTACCCGGTCCCCACGTCGAAGTCGCCCCGGTCCAGCGGCTGGATGACGTCGGACCAGGTGGCGGCGTTTGGATCGAACTCGCGCGCGGCGCCGTGGATGCTCACGAGGGCGAGCTGGGGGGCGGCGGTGGTGATGATGGCCTCCAGCCGGTCGCGGTTTCCCGCCCGGAGCTCGTGGCAGAGGTGGAGCGAGGTCTTCAAGCGGGGCCGGTCGACCGCGGCCATCAGGGCGAGCGACTCCTCGACGTTCTCGATGGCCGCGCCGTCATGCGGGTACAGGACGACGTCCACGCCCTGCGCGGTGGCCAGGTCCACCACGTCGCGAACCGAGGCGACCAGGGACGCCTTCGCATCCGGAGGCCCGCTCAGGATGAGCCAGAGCGCGGTCCGCGTGGGGGCGAGCGCCGCCAGCATCCCATCCCGCTCCTGGCGGTCCCAGGCCGTGTCGAAGGGCAGACTGAAGATGACTGCGGGGAGCCGCACCCGCCCCGCCACCACGGCGGGCTGGCGCGCATGGCTGTCAAAGGCCTCGCGGCCCGGCCAGAACAGCGTCATCCCGGCGTAGCCGAGCGAGTCCAGCAGCTCCACCTGCGCGGCGACCGGCCGCGACTCCAGCGTGAAGTTGAACGCACCGAGCGGAGCCTCGGGTGGATCCGAGCGCCGTGGGTCCGCGCAGCCCACGAACGCCAGGAGCAGCAGGGACGGGAGCCACTTCATATATAAACGTGCGGACATGATGCGCCCTCATTCCAAGATGAACCTTCGGTCCCTCCTCTTCTCTCCCAGAGGACTCCTCGCCCTGATGATGTTGTCACTTCCTGGCTGTGATTCCGATGAACCCCTTGGAGAGATGGGGGCGATCCATGCGGAGTACGATGGAGAATGGAAGTATTTCAGTGACGTCCAACAGGGGGACCTCGCCTCTCCATACGACCCCGATTGGCCGGAGGTCAGCAGCCTTGCGGTCTGCGGAACGGAAACCGCCGGTAGGGGAATGTTCGACAATTCGAGCCTTTGCTTCAATCTGCGCTTCGACACGGCGCTTCTGGGCGCCGGGCCCGCGACCTTCGTCATCGACGTAGCGGTGGAGGTGCCCCTGTTGTCCTGGTTCGAGCCCACGTTCACCCCTGACGAGATACACAGTCCGGGCGTGCGGGCGGTGTGGGCACAAACGGCCTGCTATGGGCCCATTCAGGAGGACGGCGTGAGCCAGGATGTGACCGGGGCGCTGGAGCTGCGGGTGAACGATGCCACGCGCTTCGCGGGCCATCTCGTCCTGGATGTCTCGGGAACCTCGTCGGGACAGTGCGCCACCCACAAGGCCCGCGCCGACGTGGAGTTCGACATCGCGCGCTGAGCCGGTGAGCGGTCAGAAGTCGGCCACCGTTTCCTCGCTCCCTCATGCGGTGCCGGAGTCGTAGGAGGAGGGACCAGCCCTGGCTGCGCTGGTGGAGTCGATGAAGCAGCGTACGCAGCGATTGGATGGGGCGAGGCTGCTGCGCCGTAGTTTCGCGCTGGATGTCTTCGACTGCTCTCTGTGTGGAGGCCGCAAGCGGGTGCTGGCATCCCTGATGCCCCCTGCTGAGGGGGCAGGTCTTTCTGGAACATCTGTCATTGCCCTCTCGGCCTGTTTCGACCGGGAGCGCGTCTGCCTTTGTGCCTCAGCGCCAGTGAAACAGGAAGGTCGCGCCGGGGACGATGGCGGGGGTGTCCTGATGCTGCAACTGGGTTCCGGCGAGGACCCCCAGGTCCACGGACCACCGCGGCCCCATGAACCGCGCTCCCGCCGTCGCGAAGGCGAACGGGTCGGCCATGGCCTCCACCGGGGAGAGGGCGACCTCCCCCGCGAAGCCCCAGTGCTCCCCGACGCGCAGGAAGCCTCCCAGCATGGGGAGCACCATCAGGCCCCCATATTTGTCCCGGGCCCAGACGTAGATGGGCTGGACCGTGAGGGAGAGGTTCGCGTCGGCGGTCCCATAGGTGAGGGTGCCGTAGGCGGCGACGGCGTTGTGGGGCCCCAGCGAGCCCGGGAAGTCGCTGTCGTAGGAGCCTCCCTGCGCGCCGAACGCCAGATGCAGCTTCCCGCTCAGCGGCGTGCTCACCTTGATGCCTCCCATGAGGCTGAAGATTCTCTCGGAGTATACCAATTGGAATGGGGTGGCCGTGGCCGCATGCAGGGACACGCGCTCGCTCAGGCCCACCTCCGCGACGGTGAAGAAGAACGCCTGCTGTCCAATGAAGCCCTCTCCCGCATGCAGCGGCAGCGCCGTTGAGCCTAGCAGTCCGCGCGTGCGGGTGGGATTCTCGAACCAGTCTCCGGCGGCGGAGGTGCCAGGGACGGCCAACGACAACAGGAGCAGGCAGATGAAACGTGGTGTCATGATTTCCCCCTCGATGCTCCACGGATTCAGCGCCAGTGGAACAGGAATGAGAGCCCGGGCAGCACGGAGGGGTTATCCGTGTCCTTCCATTGCTGCTCCGCGAGGAGCCCCAGGTCCAGGGACCACTGGCGCCCCATGAACCGCGCGCCCGCCGTCGCGAAGCCAAACGTGCCGCTGATGCCAGCGACCGGTGAGAGCGCGACCTCCCCCGCGAGGCCCCAGCGCTCTCCCAGCCGGACGAAGCCGCCCAGCATGGGCAAGACCATCAGGCTTCCGGAGTGGTGGGTCCCCCAGGCGAAGAAGGGCCGGACCGTGAGCGACACATGGGCGTCAGGCGTCCCATAGGTGAGGATGCCGTAGACCGAGACGGCGTTGAGCGTGTCCAGCAGATAGAGGTCGGTGTCGAAGCTGCCGCCCTGGACGCCCCATGCCAGATGCAGCCGCGCTGTCAGTGGCCGTGAAACCTTGATGCCTCCCATGAGGCTGAAGGGGACGTCCTGGAAGGCGCGGGCCATCGAATAGATGAAGGAGGCTGTCGCCACGTTCACCGACACGCCTTCGCTCAGGCCCACCTCCGCGACGGTGGCGAAGAGCGCCTGCTGCCCGACGAAGCCCTCTCCCGCATGCAGCGGCAACGCGGTCGAGCCGAGCAGTCCGCGCGTGCGGGTGGGGTTCTCGAACCAACCCCGAGTCAGGGCCGGAGGCGGCTCGGGCGCGGGCTCCCCGGCGCTGGCGGAAGCGCCAGGGACGGCCAACGACAACATGAGCAGGCAGATGAAACGTGGCGTCATGGTGGCGTGCCCCATAGGCAACCCCCATGCCAGGAAAGCCCTGCCTGGGAAGCGGAGGGGCGTTGCGCCAACCGGGGTCCGCGGAGTGCTGACAGGCGAGTCATGCCGCCACGGATTCCCAGCGGGGGCCCCGTTGTGGAGCCCCACACCGGACGGCGATTCCCGTCTGGACATGGGGCCGTCTAGATTGCGCGCCCATGCGCGGGTGCCTTGTCTCTCTTTCACTGCTGGGGCTGCTGTCCGGATGCAGCCACTACGGTCTTCCTCCCCCCCATGCGAGCCATGGTCACCTGACCCTGGCGATGGAAGGCTATCTGAGGAACAAGGCCTCCTATCCGTGGCTCCTGGACGCGGTGAACCTGGGGGAGCCCGCCCCCCGTCTGGCGGAGACCGCTGCTCCCGCCCTGGAGCTGGATGCCGGACAGGCGGCCCTCGTCCATGAAGAGGTCGTCAGGACCTTGAAGGGCAAGCCCACGGAAGGCGAGGTCGTCCGGGCCCTGGAGGACCTGCGGGCCGCGTGCGACGCGGGCCATGTTCCGGCATGCACGTACCTGGACGAGGAGTTCCAGGAGCCCCAGCGCGGCGGCTACCGGTTGCGCTACCCGGACGTCGAGAAGCTCCCGGGGGGCGTCGAGTTCGCGGTGGTCGTCCTCCAATGCCATATCGCCGCGGACGGCCAGATGCAGGGCTGCGATGTCATCGAGGACGGGGCGCGCGGGTTCGCCCGGAGCTTCATCGAGCAGTTGGGCGAGCATCGCTTCCGGCCCGCGACGCTCGCCGGGCACCGGTTCGCTTCGACGTACATGTTCGCCGTCACGTGCAGCCGGGGAGGGAGTTACAAATACAAGCTGCCCCTGGAGCAGAAGATGGGCTGGGCCCGGCTGAGGGTGTCCCGCTTCCCGGAGAGCCCGGCGGCCTGGACCAACCTGGCCGTGCAGCTCGCCCTGTACGAACCCCAGGCTCCGGAGTACCCGGCGGTCATCGAGCGGGCGTATGCGCTGGCGCCCCGCGCCCGGTGGTTCGCCACCGAGCATGCGTGGCGGCAGGTCCAGGCGGGGCAGTACGCCGCCGCCCTTTCGGCCATCCGGCCCGCGCTGCATGACTCCAAGCAGCGGGAACACCCCAACCCCTACGTGCTGGAGACCGCCGCCGCCGCGCACTTCGGGCTGAAGCAGTGCACCGAGGCGCTGGCCGCGCAGCGGCAGGCCGTGGAGGAGCTACCCATCGGGTGGCCCACCCCGGAACGCGAGCGCTTCGAGCACAGGCTCCAGGAGTACGAAGCCGCGTGCGGCGCGGCCTCGGGTGGACCTAGAGGTCCTTCAGGTTCCAGTCGATCTGCACGAGCCCGGTCGTCCTGCACTTCACCGTGTGGTCCTCCAGCGACGTGCTCGCGATCGTGAGCGTGACGGCCTCGCCGCTCGACATGGTGAAGGTGAAGTCGGAGCGGTGGCCCGTGCCGGTCGGGCCGCGGCCCGTGACGACGATCTTGTTGGTGTAGACGGCGCCTTCGTAGCTCTCGATGGAGATCTTCTGCACGTACGAACCGCCGTCGCCCTTGATGCACTGCGAGAGGTCCGTGCTGCCGTTGATGGACACCAGGGCGGTGCCGGGGAGCATCGGGCCACCCGTGGCCGTGCCAATCGAGGAGCCGCAGGTGGTGGAGGTGAAGGCATTGGTGCTGGACATGGTGGATTTCTCCTGAGCGTGAGAGGGCTGGACCGGAGCGGCTTCATGCCGCTCACGACGCATCCCTCAGTACACAGGGCGTGCCAGCACACGGACGCCTCGGAGCGTCTGGGATTGCCCTCCTTCGACGCGTCGAAAGCACCCGTTCGACGTCGACTCGACGCGTCGAGTGCGGGGGGCAATGCCTTGCAGGGGTGGGAGCGGATAAGGTCCCGGCCCCATGCGTTCGCTCCCGGGGCTCGTGCTCCTCCTGTCCACCGTCGTCTCCTGCGCTCCTCCCACTCCGGAGGGCACGTCCTCCAGCGGCACGGAGCCCGCACACTCCCGGGCGGCGCTGTCCGGAGGCGCCAGCGCTCCGGTCCTGCTGGGGGACCTCCGCACGGGCGTGGTGGAGGACCCTTCGTACACCTCCCCGTCCCTCCTGGGCGTGGCGGGCGGGAAGGTCCTCTTCGCGGACACCGACGGCAACGGCTATGAGCCCTGGGTGACGGACGGCACCCCGGAGGGCACCCGGCCGCTGGGCGACCTCAACCCGGGCCCCGGTGGAAGCATCAGCGTGAACGTGCGGATCCCCTTCGGGCCGCGGGTGCTGATCCCACTGTACGACGCCGTGCACGGCACCGAGTGGTGGGTGACGGACGGCACCCCGGAGGGCACGCGCTTCATCAGGGACAGCGTGGAGGGAACGCGGGGCGTCACCGGCCAGGGGGCGGTGATGAACGGCGTCTTCTACTTCATCGCGGACAACGGCCTCACGGCCTGGGAGCTGTGGCGCACGGACGCCACGCCCGAGGGCACCTGGCGGCTCGCGCGGAGCGATTACGGCCAGTACAACAACCACGAGGTCAAGGCGGTGACAGTGGTGGGGGACGCCCTCTACTTCGGGTCGAGCAACAAGCTCTACCGCTCCGACGGCACGGTCGAGGGCACCCGCCTGCTCAAGGCGTTCGACGACAGCGCGCACTCGCTGGAGACGCGCACCTTCTCCCGCGCGGGGCGGCTGTACGCCAGCGTCGGCTACACCGGCAACTGGTCGCTCTGGACCAGCGACGGCACGGCCGAGGGCACCCGCCGCGTCAGCGGTGGCTCCGGCACCACCGTCGCGGAGGATGGCGACCGGCTCTACTACGAGAGCGTCAGCGGCTCCCGCGCTCCGTACTCCCACTCCCTGTCGCTCTCGCAGGAGGACCCGGCCTCCACCCGGTTCCTCAAGTCCGTGTCGTCGAGCCGCTCGTATGCCGACATGACGCCCTTCGGGAAGGTCGGCTCGCAGCTCCTCTTCGGGTGGACCACCACCGCGGAGGGCACGGAGCTGTGGCGCACGGACGGCACGGCCGCGGGCACGGTCCTGGTGAAGGACCTGGTGCCCGGCACCGAGTCCTCCAACCCGACGCGGGGCACCCTGCTGGGGGAGTCCGTCTACTTCCTCGCCAACACGGTGACGGGCTCCGCGCTGTGGCGGACGGACGGGACGGCGGAGGGCACCGTGGAGGTGAAGACCTTCGCCGCGAAGCTGCCCACGGCGGTGGACCTGCGCCGGGCGGGCGCCGCGCTCGTCTTCACCGCGGACGACGGCGTGACGGGCGTCGAGCTCTGGGGCAGCGACGGCACGGCGGAGGGCACGGTGCTGCTGGGGGACCTGAACCCTGGCGCGACAGGCTCCGCGCCGGATGAGTTCGCGGTGACCGGCGACCGGGTGCACTTCCTGGCCACGGTGGAGGGCCGCAAGGAGGTGTGGGCCACGGATGGCACGGTCGCGGGGACGCGGCGGGTGAAGGCGGTGGATCCGGACATGCACCTGATGTGGTCCCCCGACACGCTGGGCCACGCGTTCTTCGCCGCGAAGGAGGACGGGCGGATGAAGGCCTGGCTTAGCGACGGCACCGTCACCGACCCGCCGCCCTTCCAGGTGCGGGCCACGTCCAATGGCAGCTCGAACCCCGCGAGCTTCGTCTCCGTGGGCGCGACGGCGTACTTCGTCCCGGACCTGAAGGGCTCGAAGCCCAACCCCATCGTCCAGACGGACGGCACCCCGGCGGGGACCCGGGACGCCATCGCGCTGACCTTCTGGTCGAGCTCCGGCTATCCCAGCCAGCTCACCCCCTTCGCGGGCGGCAAGCTCGCCTTCCGGCAGACCTACTCCAGCCTCTACGTGGGCGACCCCGCGAAGGGCACGGCCACTTCGTCCCAGGGGGAGGGGAGCCCGTTGGACTTCAAGCCGGTGGGGACGAAGCTGGTGGGCCTGTGGTGGCAGAGCCCGTACTTCCAACTGTGGACGCACACGGAGAGCTCCACGACCACGACGCGGCTGGTGTCGCTGTACGGCTCGTATGACTACGCGTCGGACCTGTTCCCGGTCGGGGACGTGCTGGTGTTCTCCTTCTACAATCCGACGGCGTATCGCTGGAACCTGACGCGGACCAATGGCACCGCCTCGGGCACCACCCTGCTCAAGCAGATGCCGGCCCGGATGGAGTCCTTCACCAGTGCGGGCAACCGGGTCTGGTTCGTGACCCAGGGCGTGGTGTGGCGCAGCGACGCCACGGCGGCGGGCACGCTGGCGCTGACGGCATCCGCTGCGCTCGCGCCCGAGGACCTGAAGGCGACGGGCGGGCTGCTCTTCTTCACCGCGACGGAGGCGGGCGTGGGGCGGGAGCCCTGGGTGTCGGACGGCACGGTGGAGGGGACGCGCCGGCTCGCGGACTTCCAGCCGGGGGAGGGGTCGAGCCGGCTGCTCGCGACGACGCTGCACCACGGCACGCCCTACCTGCTGCTGCAGAACGCGCAGGGCCGCTTCCTGGTGAGGACGGACGGCACCCCGGCGGGCACGGTGACGGTCGCCGAGGCGCCGGGCGCGACGTGGCTCGTCTCCCGGGGCGGCGCGCTGCTGTTCGACGGGGCGGAGCCCTCCACGGGCCTGGAGCCGCGCTACTACCTGCCAGGGGCGAGCACCTCCACGCTGCTGGCGGATGTGACTCCGGGGGCGCTGGGCTCGGCGCCCGGCGTGCCTGTGTTCGCGGGCCCCCGGATGGTGTTCGCCGCCACGGCCTTGGAGGAGGGGCGCGAGCCGTTCGCCATCGAGCTGGACGGGACGGGGCCCTCGGTGAACGCCTCGGTGGAGGGGACGCAGGGCGGCGGAGGCTTCTACCGGAGCGACGTCACGGTCCGCTTCGAGGCCTGGGATCCGGAGTCCGGCACGGCGCTCTCCACCGTGGGCTGTGAGCCGCTGACGGTGACGGACGACACGCCGGGGCGGAGCATCACGTGCACGGCGTACTCGCTCGGGGGCGCCACTCCGTTCACGGTGAACGTGAAGCGGGACACGACGCCGCCCACGGTGCGCTGCCCGGCGGACCTCGTCGTCACCGAGGGCGCGGCGCCGGCCTACGACGTGAAGGCGACGGACGCCATCGACGCCGCGCCCGTCCTCCGCGTCACGCCCGACACGGTGCTCCCGGTGGGCCAGCACACCGTCCAGGCCGAGGCCGCGGACGTGGCGGGCAACCGCGCGGCGTGCCAGTTCCAGGTGACCGTGCTCCCCGCGCCGGTCGTGGATGCCGGCACGGACGCGGGCACGGACGCCGGCGCGGGGACCGTGGACGCGGGCCTGCCGGACGCTGGCGCCGTGGATGCGGGTCTCCCGGACGCGGGAGCCGCGGTGGATGCCGGCACGAGGACGGACGCCGGTACGGGGGGAGGCGCGGAGCCGGAGGACTCCGGCTGTGGCTGCGCGGGCGCGGGCGCATCCGCGAGCCTGCCGTGGGTCCTGCTCACGCTGGTGGGGTTGTCCCGGCGGCGCGCGCGGGTGCCGCAGGGGCATGAGCCGCGCCCCTGAAGCCCGCCCGCTCCCCTCGAAGGGCTCATCCCCGCGCTACCGGTGGCGCGGCTTGCGCGGGCTCCTCAAGGGACGCCGGCCGGACCGGGGGCTCTTCCGGCCATGAGGGACATGCTCCCTCGCGGAGCCTTCATGCGCGGTGCCGCGCCGGGCTTGCGTGTGCGCCTCCCAGCTCAAGAGGTTCGTGGGTTCGCCCTCCAGCACCGCGTACAACGTCCCCGGCCCGGAGACGTCCGGGGGAATCCGGACGGTCATGTGCGTCTCGCCCCAGTCGAGGATCTCCGCCGGACGCTCCTGGAACAACACCGTCGCGCCTGGAGGTGGCTGGCGCCCGAGGTGCGTGCCTCGCACGACGACGGTGTCCCCGGACGCTCCACCCGGAGGCGAAATCGACAGAAGCGCCGGCAGCTTGCGCCACCTCCGGAGCTTGTGCTCGGGAATGCCCGTCTTGCGCCCCACCTCCGCCATCAGGGGCGCCGCCCGCGTGTAGCGCTCCAAGTCCCCGAGCGAGAAGATGGAGACCGCCGCGAGCGCCTGTATCTCCCGCTCGCGGATTCCGGGCAGCGTGTGGAGCGGCTGGGCCGTGCTGCTTTCAAGCGGCGCCCGAAGCTCGCTGAGCTGGCTCTCGAGAATCTGCGAGAAGTCCAGGTTGAGCAGGGTGCCCCCTGATTCGCCAGGCATCATCGTCCTGAACCAGACGCCCCCATCCCCCGAGCGGCGCACGGTGACGCTGAGGTCGAGCTTGAGCGCCTTCACCGCGAAGGAGACCCTGCGCGCGTAGGACTTCAGCGCGAGCGTGTCCTCCGCCCGGTCGACTTCGGCCGCGATGGCGTCAATCATCTCCGCGAGCTGCCACTCCTGGTTGTCCTCGGCCACCATGCGCCAGGTGCCACCATCCCCTGTGGGAGCCTCCAGGGACTGGGAGATCGTCGGGACCTTCATGACTCCGCTTCCTCCTCGACGGGAGTGGGTTCCCCGCTGCGGGGGACGAGGGTCACCCGCAGGCGCCCCAGCGCGCGCGGGGCCGGTGCTTCACGGACCTCAGGCAGGGTGAGCAGGAGCCTCCGGGAGGACTCGGGCGCAGCGGTGGCCCCGTCCGCGACCAGATGGAGGAAGAGCGGGACCTGGAGCTCCACCTCCTCGACGAGCAATCGCAGCGCCGCCTCGGGAGAGGCCCGCTCGCGCTGGTCGACGAGCCCCTCGATGAAAAGGGTGAGCAGATTCGCGAGCGGGATGGTGGCCATGGCGGGAAGGGAGGCCCCGGGGGCTGGAGGGTCACTCCAGCGCTGGGACCCCACGGGCCTCTCTCAGGTGATGGGGCCTTCCACGACGACGGGCTCGAAGGTCTGCGTCCGGAAGTTGATCTTCACCTGCCCGATGATCTCCGTGCTCATGGTGATGGCGTCGAAGGAGCTCTCGTTCATGGTCGAGACGCTCACGTGGCTGTAGCCCATGTTGAGCGACGCCCTGACCCAGGGGAAGCTGCCGCCGACGCTCAGCCCCACGTTGTAGTTGCTCTGATTGAACTTGCTCTGCTGCATGGCATCGGTCTCGGTCGAGTTCACCTTGAAGGTGAGCTTGGAGAGCAGCTCGCCTTCCGAGATGACGATGCGGGCCATGCCTTCTCGCGCCATCGAGCGAAGGTGCTCAATCATGCTCACGGCCAGGGTCTGGGCGAGCGCCTGGCGGATGGTGAGGATCTGATCCGAGGTGAACGACGCGACGTCGTTACCCACGGTGAGCGTGAGCGGCTGCTTGAGGTTCCGGGTCTCCAGCTCGAGGGCCCGGGCCACCTCCTTCAGCTTCGCGTTGCCTGTCTTTTCTGGGGCCCCGGTGGCGGGATCCGCCGGGGTGTTCTCGAAGATGAAATCCGGGCGGACGCAGGTGCTGCCCTTGCCGTCGGGGTACTTGCGCTCCAGGTAGGCCGTGACCTGCGCGTCCGTGACGTTCTCGGACTGGAACTCGGACAGGCTCTTGCTCAGGTCGGCGACGAGCTTCGAGTAGGCCTCCATCTGCTTGATGGTGGCGGCGATGATGGCATTGAAGGTGCCGTCAATCAGGCCCGCCGTGAACTCGACGAAGCCCAGCTCCTTCACCTGCTTCGCCACGGCCATGGCGCTCTGGGCGGTCGCGCCCAGCTCCTCGCCGCGGGCGACTGCCCGCAGGCGCCCCACGTCGTGGATGGCGCCGCCCACGACCCGCTTGAGGATCCGTCCCGCCTCTTCGCGTTGCTTCGTGTCTGGAATGGAGGCCACGGCCTTGTCGATGACGTCGATCAGCGGCCGGAGCTTCGCCGCGGCCGGGCCGTCGGACACTCCCTTGCTCAATTCCCGTGGCTCGGCCAGCGCCTCCGGCCGATGTCCTCCATTGCCTCGTGTCCTCTTCTGCTTCTGGGTCCCTGCCATGGCACCCCTCCTTGTGTGTGACCGCGGCCGGGCCGCGACCGCCGTGGGCTTCTTCAAGAGGAAGCTAAGGCCTGGACCGGAGGCGCGGAGGTCGTGCGGCGCTGGTGTGAGGGTGGCAGGGCTGGCAACCTGGAGCCGCGACGGCGGTCCAGGCGAGCGGAGGACGCCAGCCCACGGCCAGGAGAGCCGGCGGGGGCTCGGAGGCGCGATGCATGGGCTGGACGGGCTGCCCGCGCCTGGCTTCGTGGCGCGAGCCCACCCCCTGCTGGGTTACGCCTGCCGCGGGGCGCTCAGTACGTGCAGCGCAGGACCTGGCGGTAGGTGCCGCACTGGCTGAAGTCCGTCGTGCCCGCGGGCTGCGAGTGGTAGCAGTTGGAGACGACGGGGTCGCAGGGCGGGCTGGGCCAGACGTCGTAGGCGTCGCCGTCCGTGAGCGCGAGCTCCGTCACGCGCGCCACCAGCCGGGCGGTCTTCTGCATCGTCGCGCCGTCGTCGCCCCCCGCGCTGAAGGCGAGCGGGACCGTGTGCGGATCCATGGCCTGCTGGAGCGTCGGGTAGGACCAGTCGAGCTTGTAGTTGGGCCGGCCGTAGACGGACGGGATGCCGTCCGGCGCCGTGACGCTGAGCCAGTCGACGTACCCGGAGACCGAGGCGTGGCCCCGGTACAGCAGGTTGTTGTTCGGCTGGACGACGTAGCGGGGCGTGACGGCCTCGTCGATCCAGATGCCCGAGTCGCCGCGGAAGTCGAAGAAGCGCGGGGCCACCACGATGCGCGCGGTGTACGCGCGCGGCGTCCCCGTGTTCGTGGTGACCTTGACGAAGAGCGGCAGGCCGGAGAGCACCGTGTTCAGCTCGTAGCCGTCGTGCAGGACGATCTCGAACCGGCGCTCGCTGATGATGTTCGCGTCGCCGAAGGCGTCATCGGGGACGAAGCTGAGCACGTCCGCGAGGTATCGGTTCGCGGTGGCGCGGATGACGAGGGCGCGGACGCCGTCCCGCTGCTCGAAGGTGCCGAGCGTCTCGAAGCTCAGCTCGTTGTCGCCCACCGCGGCGTAGAGGCGGGTCGCCGTCGCCGCGGCGGTGCTGACGCCCAGCTCCTCCGGGGACTCGGAGTCGATGGGGGTGTTGTCACAGGCCGCGAGCGCGGCGAAGCAGGTCAATGCAAGGGCGCGTAGACGCATGGGGATCTCCAGGTGAGGAATTCCGTGTATCACACGCCAGTGACACCGCCCCTGACTGGGATTGTGTCAGCCTTGTCACGACGGGCCGGCCTCGGCTACGCCTTGTGCCATGACGAAGAAGACGGCTGCCTCGGAACCGGACCCGACGGGTCTCTCCCGCCGCACGCTCCTCGGGGCCGCGGCCGCCGTGACGGGGGCGCTGGCCGCCCGGGACGCGCGCGCCGCCGCGCCACCCGCCGCCACCGCCGCGCCCGGGGCCTTCGCGCTGGAGGAGGCGACGGTCGCGGAGCTGCGCGCGGGCCTGGAGTCCGGCCGGCACACCGCGCGCGGGCTGACGGAGGCCTACCTCGAGCGGATCCGCGCGCTCGACCGCACCGGGGACCTGCCGCTGTGCTCGGTCATCGAGCTCAACCCCGACGCGCTCTCGCAGGCGGACGCGCTGGACGCCGAGCGCAAGGCGAAGGGCTCGCGCGGGCCGCTGCACGGCGTCCCCGTGCTCATCAAGGACAACATCGCCACGGCCGACAAGATGCAGACCACCGCGGGCTCGCTCGCGCTGGTGGGCGCCGTCCCTCCGCGTGACGCCTTCATCGTGGAGCGGCTGCGCGCCGCCGGCGCCGTCCTGCTGGGCAAGACGAACCTCAGCGAGTGGGCCAACTTCCGCTCCACGCACTCGACCAGCGGCTGGAGCGGACGCGGCGGCCTGTGCCGCAATCCCTACGCGCTCGACCGGACCCCGTCCGGTTCAAGCTCCGGCTCGGGCGCGGCCACGGCGGCCAGCTTCTGCGCCGTGTCGGTGGGCACGGAGACGGACGGCTCCATCGTCTCGCCCGCGTCCGCGTGTTCGCTGGTGGGCCTGAAGCCCACGGTGGGGCTCGTCAGCCGCGCGGGCATCATCCCCATCTCCTCGACCCAGGACACCGCGGGCCCCATGACGCGCACCGTGGCGGACGCCGCGGCGCTGCTGGGCGTGCTCGCGGGCGAGGACCCGCGAGACCCCGCCACCGCCGCGGGCAGGGGCCGCGCCCACCCGGACTACACGAAGTTCCTGGACCCCCAGGGGCTCAAGGGGGCGCGCATCGGCGTGCCGCGCGAGCGGTTCTTCGGCTACCACCCGGCCACGGACGCGGTCGTGGAGCGCGCGCTGGAAGTGATGAAGGCGCAGGGGGCCGTGCTGGTGGACCCGGTGGTGCTGCCCAACGCGGCGAAGCTCGACGCGCCGGAGCTGGAGGTGCTGCTGTATGAGTTCAAGGCGGGCCTGGAGGCCTGGCTCGCGCAGCTCGGCGAGGGCGCCCCGGTGCGGACGCTCGCGGACCTCATCGCCTTCAACGAGAAGCACCGCGAGCGCGAGATGCCGTACTTCGGGCAGGAGCTGCTGCTCCAGGCGCAGGAGAAGGGCCCGCTGACCGACGCCGCCTACAAGAAGGCGCTGGCGGCGTGCCGCCGGTATTCGCGCGCCGAGGGCCTGGACGCGGTGATGAACAAGCACAAGCTGGATGCGCTCGTGGCGCCGACCCAGGCGCCGGCGGGCCCCATCGACCTCGTGCTGGGCGACCACTGGCTGGGCAGCAGCTCCACGCCCGCCGCCGTGTCCGGCTACCCGAGCATCACCGTGCCCGCGGGCGACGTGCACGGGCTGCCGGTGGGGGTGTCCTTCATCGGCCGCGCCTGGAGCGAGCCCGTGCTGCTCAAGCTCGCCCATGCCTACGAGCAGGCCTCGCGCGCACGGCGCAAGCCCGCCTTCCTCCGGAGCGTGGACCCGCGCGGCGCGTAGGGCCGGGCGGGGCGCTCACGCGGCGTGGCTCAGGGGTCCTTCTTCTTCAGGCCGATGGTGATGGCGTCCTCTCCGTACTGGTCCGCCGTCGCGAGCTGGCCGTGGAAGGAGTTGTTCGCATCGCCCACCGTGAAGGCATGGACCTTGGGGATGGTGGTGCGCTCCTTGACCGCGTTGCCGCTGGCGGGCGCGCTCACCTCCGCGGTGAGGAACTGATTGCCGTCCCGCGCCACCACGGGCGCCGCGTGGTAGGGCGACTCGCCAACCCCTGGCTTTCCCTGCCGGACGATGGCGACCCCGTCTCCCACCTGGGGATTGACGTGCTCGTTGACCTGGGCCGCGTCTGTCTTCTTGGCCTTCTTCGACGCCTGGATGTTGGCCTTGTTGCTCACGCCGAAGTCCTCACCCGTCACGGCCACCTTGCTGTTGATGGTCCCCTTGCCTCGGGGGTCGTACTGCTTGTCATTCATCAGCTCTTCGGTGGTGAACAGGCAGTCCGGGACGCGCTTCTGCTTGTATTCGAACTTGTCGTACTGGGCCGTGCCACTCGTGTAGCTGCTCTGGCCACTCTTCTCCGCACCCAGCGGCGGCGTGGCGGGGCGGCCGGGCTCCGTCCTCGCGAAGACGACCTTGTCGCCTTCCTTCGTCTGGTATTTCCCCGTCTCGGTGGGAGCGAAGCCCGCGGGCAGCGGCCGGGGCTTCTTCTCCGAGGAGGACGTCGCGGCGGGACGGTCGTAGGGCTTCGCCGTATGCAGCTTGGGCGAGGAATCGCGGATGGGGCGGGGCATGGGGTGACTCCAGGGCAATGACTGACGGTCATACCACCACCGTCTGGAAAGGGTGAAGGCAAACCCTCTCCAGCGTCATGCGAGACCCTGGCGGATGCCAGGAGTTCGCGGCCCCCTGCGCGGAATCCAACACCTGCCTGCCCTCCAGGCGGACCTCGCGGTCCGCCGTCACGCCCGGGGCTCCGGCGTCCAGGGCGGTGGACGCCGTGCACCGCGCTTCACGGGTGCGCGGAGTGCGCGGGGCGGGCGACAGGCTCCAGGGGCACGGGGTGCGCCGGGAGCGCGACGGCCGGCTCCAGGGGCGCGGGGGGCATGAGGCCCGCCCCCAGGAGCGCGCCCTCGAGCGAGCCGTGCAGCCGCTTCTCGAGCAGGTGCTGCGTGAGCGGCTCGAGCGCGGCCTCCAGGTGGGGCGGCACCTTCACCAGGGCCAGGTGCGAGCCGCGCACGGCGAGGAACTCCGCCAGGTACTGGAGCGTCGCCACCCCCGCGGCGTCCACGAGCGACACCCGCGACAGGTCGACCACCACGAGCTTCGCCCAGGGCGGACCGTCGACCAGGTCGTAGAGCTTGAGGTGGTTGATGAACAGGATGGGCCCGTCCACGCGCGCGACCATGAGGTCCATCGCCTCCGGGGCGTTGGAGGCCTCCGGGGGCTGCATGTGCAGGCCGCGCTGGAGCTGCGACGCATCCGTCACCCGCTGCACCTCCAGCCGCAGGGCGCCGTGGCGCCGCACGTAGAGGATGCTCGCCAGCGCGAGCCCGGCCCCGATGCCGGCGAACACGTTGAACACTGCAATGCCCAGCGCGGTGACGACCACCACGCTCAACGTCGACTTGGATTGATTCCACATGGCAACAAGGCCCTCCAGATTGAGCAGGCGCACCCCCACGACGAGCAGGATGGCGGTGAGTGCGGCGATGGGGATGCGCGCCACCAGGGACGCGAGCAGCGCCATGGCCACGAAGAGCCACAGGGCGTGCAGGACAGAGGCGGCGCGGGTGCGCGCACCCGCCTGGATGGACGCGCTGGCGCGCACGATGGCGCCCATCACGGGGAAGCCGCCGAACACTCCGGCCGCGATGTTGGCCAGGCCCATGCCGATGAGGTCCTGGTCCAGGTCGCTGTGGGTGCGCGCCCCCGTCAGCGCATCCAGGGAGCTGGTCGCGAGCAGCGAGCCGAGCGACGCCAGCAGCGCGAGGCCCACGGCCGCCGGCAGGAGGCTCGCGAGGTGCACGCCCTCGAAGGACGGCAGCGCCGGCACGGGCAGCGAGCGCGGCAGGGCGCCCACCGCGTCGTAGCCCGCCCCCAGCGAGACCATGAGCACGGTGCCGAGCGTCAGCCCCACGAGCACCGCGGGGATGCGCTTGTGCACCCGGGGCAGGGTCACCATGGCCAGCGCGGTGAGCGCTCCGGCCGCGACCCCGAGCCAGCCCACGTGGCTCCCCCAGGTGCGCTGCATCACGAGCGCCACGGCGTTCGCGTGCGTGTCCTCCACCGCGAACAGCCGCGGAAGCTGCGTGTTGAGCAGCAAGAGCCCGATGCCCACCGTGAAGCCCATCACCACCGGCCGGGGGATGAGCCGCGCGAAGCGCCCGGCGCGCACGAGCCCCAGCGCCACCTGCATGAAGCCCGCGAGCACCGTGGCGATGGCGAGCCCCGCGGCCCCGTGCGCCGCCACGATGGCCGCGGCCAGGGGCAGCAGCGCCGCCTCCGGGCCCGTGACCTGGAAGCGGCTGCCGCTGAGCAGCCCGCCCACGACGCCGGCCACCACGCCGGAGACGAGCCCCACGCTCGCGGGCAGTCCCGCCGCGGTGGCCAGCGCGACGTTGAGGGGAAGGGCGACGCAGGCCACGCTCAGGCCCGCGGCGGCGTCGGCTGGCAGGCTGCTTGGGTGCACCATCTCGCGCCAGCTTTGGAGGAGCTCGCCCGCACGCCGGGTCGAGAAAGGTCGCTTGGAGAGAGCGGTTGTCGAACGCATGGACGAAGGCACCTTTCAGGTGCCGTGCCAGCCGCTGTCCCAGAGGGCGGCGTATCCCGCTGTCGGTCCACCCCAGCAGCGCCCCTGTCGGCCCGGACCGACACTGTCGGGACCGACAGACGGCCGTGCGAAGGGACGGGCCGTGCGCGCGGACGCGCGTTAGATTGCGCGCCATGTTGGTGCTCCGACTGCGCGCCCGGCTCCTGTTGTCCTACGCGGTGGTCACCGCGCTGCTGGTGGCCGCGTTCTCCCAGATGGCCGTGGGCCTCATGCACACCCACGAGGTGGTGGCGAGCGTGGGCCAGGAGGAGCTCGCGTCCTTCGAGCGGGAGCAGCGCGTGTACGTCGCGGCCTGGGCGCTCGAGCTGGCGGTGCGGCGCGGGGTGGTGGCCTGCGAGCAGCACGACAGCAGCGCGGTCTCCGTGCACCACGCTGTCGCCAACGCACGCAAGGACCTCCAGGCCGCGCTCCGCGCCGGCACGGAGCGGCTCGATGCGGGCTTCCGCGCGAGCGCCCAGGACTACGTGCAGTACGCGCTGCAACTGGAGCAGGCCGGCACCTGTGAGTCGATGGTGTCGTTCCCCCTGCGGGAGCGGCGGCTTCAGTTGGATGAGGTCCTCACCACGGTGTGGTCCGAGCGCACGCGGGACATGCGCCTGGCCATCCAGGCGAAGGAGGACCACGCGCGCGCCATCGGCTCGGCGGCGCTGCGCTCCGGTGGACTCTTCGGCCTGCTGGGCATCCTCGCCGCGGGGGCGCTCGCCTTGTCTCAGGCGCGCGCGGTGTCGAACTCGGTGGCGCTGCTCTCCACGCACGCGCGCCGCATCGGCCAGGGGGACTTCAGCCCGCTGCCCCCGTTGCGCGGCCCCGAGGAGCTGCGCGCGCTCTCGCTGGACCTGGACCGCATGCGGGGGCGGCTGGCGGAGTTGGATCAGCTCAAGAGCGCGTTCGTGGCCTCGGTGTCCCACGACCTGCGCACGCCGCTGGCCCGGGTGCGCGAGGCCCTCTCGCTCCTGGGCGATGGCAGCACGGGCCCCCTGACGCAGCAGCAGGCCCGCGTGGTGAAGCTCGCCCAGGCGGCGTGCGAGCGGGAGATTCGCATGGTGACCTCCGTGCTGGACCTGTCGCGCGTGCAGTCCGGCCAGCCGCTGCAACGCAACGCAGGGGCCTCGGTGGAGCAGATCGTCCAGCACGTCCTCCAGGACCTCGCCTTCGAAGCGGATGAGCGCAAGGTCCAGTTGGTGTACGTCGCGGCCTCCAAGCCCGTGCGCGCGCCCATGGACACCGCGCTGGTCGAGCGCGCCCTGTCCAACCTGGTGAGCAACGCCATCTCCGTCTCCAGCGCGGGCAAGACGGTGCGGATCACATGTGAGCTGGTGAGCCGCAAGCGCCCTGGCGCCGCCAGCCCCGTGCCCGCGGTCCAACTGTCCGTGTCGGACGAGGGCCCGGGTGTGCCCGCGCACGCGCGCGAGTGGATCTTCCGGCCCTTCGCGAGCCTGGAGGTCGGCGGGCGCCGCAGCACGGGGCTGGGCCTGACCATCGCGCGGGAGATGATCACCGCGCACGGAGGGGAGCTGTCGCTCGCGGAGACGCACGGGCCCGGCGCCACCTTCACCTTCTGGATTCCCCTTGAAGACCCCGCGACCCCTGGAGTCCGCCTTGACGCCTGAGACCACCGTCCAGCAGCCCCACGTGCTCCTGGTGGACGATGACCTCCAACTCGCGGAGCTCATGTCCATGCGGATGATGTCACGCGGCTACCGCGTGACCGTGGAGGGCGAGGGCAGGAGCGCGCTGCAGCGGATCGCGCGGGAGCGCGTGGACGCGATGGTGCTCGACCTGCGCCTGGAGGACATGGACGGCATGGACGTGCTCCGGGCCGCGCGGCAGTGCGCTCCCGAGCTGCCCGTCATCATGCTCACCGCGCACGGCTCCATCGAGACCGCGGTGCAGGCCATGCAGGAGGGGGCCTACGGCTTCCTCACCAAGCCGTTCCACGACCACGAGCTCATGCAGAAGCTCACGCACGCGCTCGAGCGCTCGCTGCTGCGCCGGGAGGTGGCGGAGCTGCGGCGGCGCATGGGGGAGGACGGCGAGCCGCTGCTGCTGGGCATCAGCGATGCCATCTCGCGCGTGCGCGAGGTGATTGCCCGCATCGCCCCCACCGACGCCACGGTCCTGCTCACCGGCGAGAGCGGCACCGGCAAGGAGCTGGCGGCGCGGATGCTCCACGTGCTCTCGCGCCGCGGCAAGGAGCGCTTCGTCGCGGTCAACTGCGGCGCCCTGCCTCCAGAGCTGCTGGAGAGCGAGCTGTTCGGGCACGTGAAGGGCGCGTTCTCCGGGGCCGTGCGCGAGCGAGAGGGCCTGTTTGGCGCGGCCAACGGCGGCACGCTGTTCCTGGACGAAGTGGGCGAGGCGTCCCCGTCCGTGCAGGTGAAGCTCCTGCGCGTGCTGCAGGAGCAGCGGCTCACGCGCGTGGGCGCGGACACGGAGGAGCCCGTGGACGTGCGGGTGGTCGCCGCCACCAACCGGGACCTCGCGGAGGAGGTGGCCGCGAAGCGCTTCCGTCAGGACCTCTACTTCCGGCTGCACGTGGTGCCCATCGAGCTGCCGCCCCTGCGCGAGCGGCTGGAGGACATCCCCCTGCTCGCGCAGCTCTTCCTGGAGCGCACGGCGAACCGCTATGGCCTGCGTCCGCCGCGCCTCGCGCCCGCGACGGTGGAGCTCATGCAGCGCTATGGCTGGCCTGGGAACGTCCGGGAGCTCATCCACGAGATGGAGGCCGCGGTGCTCCTGGCCGGCGCGGACGAGCTCCAGCCGCGCCACGTGCCGCGCCTGGGGCAGGCGCTGGAGCGGCCCCCGGCGGAGAGCGCGCAGTTGCCGGGCATCCCAAGTGGGACCGAGGCCTTGCCCTCGCTGCGCGAAGCCCGTGACGCCTTCGAGCGCGCGTACCTCGCGGAGGCGATGCGGCGCAGCAGCGGCAGCGTCAGCGCCGCGGCCCGGATGGCGGGGCGCAACCGGAGCGACTTCTACGACCTGCTCAAGCGGCACGGCCTGTCCGCCGCCGACTTCAAGGGAGCCTCCGAGGGCGGGCCCACGCGCTGAGCCCGCCCGCCGGCCCCGGGCAGACATGCTGGGCGGGAGGCGGCGCGCTGCGCACGCACACCGCCAGGTGCTGCGCCGTGGCCTTGTCTCCGACGCGGAGCCCATGGCGTAGGGGAAGTAGGCGCCCGCCCGGGCTGGGCTGGCCACCCGGCCCGGCAGGTCAGCGTCCCGTCGTGCCGTCCCAGCGCAATCAGCGAAGGTGCCGCTTCGCGGTCAGGGAGGTGCGCCTCCTTCGGCGTGAAGTCAGGTTCTCGTGGAGTCGCACGGAGGCTGAAATGCAAGAACCGGGAACCGAGACGCAGCTTGAGGAGACGGACGTCCGCGAGGTCGAACGCTGGCCCATCATCGCTCCAGAGACATTCGCCAGCCCGTCCGCCGCCGCTCCGCTGTGGCGGGGCTTTGACAGCCCGACCTTCGCGGCCTGGGACCAGACCCAGGTCCAGGACTCCCGAACGGGCAGCACCATCTCCAAGACCCCGGAGATGGCAAAGAGCGTGATGAGCGTCCGTCCCGTCGCCGACCCGGCCCTCCGTCACTTCGGTGAGCCCTACAATTTCTACGTCACGGTGAGGAAGCGGACCGATGGCGTCAGCAGGAGCGAGCTCGTCCACTTCCCGAAGAACGGCTCCAAGGATGGACAGCAATACTTCTATCGCTGGAGCACCTGGTTTCCGAAGGAGGACGCCCAGGGGAAGAAGCTCTTCCCCATCGGGCCGGGCGAGCGGGGCGTCTGGCAGGTCTTCACGCAATGGCATCAGGCCAGTGACCAGGGGAGCCCGCCCATCGCCTTCAGCGTCAAGAACAAGAACAAGAAGCCTTACATCGGGCTCGAGTTTGATGGAAATGAGCCCAGTTGGACCGTCCCGTTCGAATACAACGAATGGCACAACTTCGTGGTGCGGGTGAAGTTCTCGAACAAGACGAAGGACGGGCACCCGGTCGGTGAAGTCGAGCTCTGGTACAGCACGGGGACGGACCTTCCCCAGCCGATGGGGTCCTGGAACGTGATGACGACCGCCACCAAGGGTTCGCAGCGCCCGTACCTGAAGCATGGGCTGTACCGGAGCCAGAAGTACTACGGTGAGCGCGTCAGCTACCTGGTCCACAGCGGCATGATGGAAGGCCTGACCCTGGCCTCCGTGTTCCCCTGTTCCTAGCGGACCTCACGGGAGCGGCCCCTTCCCGGTGACCCGACAGACTTTGGACATGGTGGTTTCCTCAAACCGCTTCAATGGAGAAGAAGAGGCGCCGCATCCCGTCCTTCGCGATGGCGGGCGAGCAGTGGACGACGCCGTTGCCGGTGTTCCCGGGCCACGCCTCGCCCTTGAGGAGCGCGACGTCGAAGCGCTCCAGGGGCCGGACGAAGGCGCCCGGGCGCGCCACCTGACCGTCGGGGCCCAACGCGCTCCGGACGACCTGGGGGTTCTCCAGCCACCCCGGTGGCGGGGCCCGCATAGGTGCACAGCAGCCGCACCCCCACCCGGTCCACGTGGAAGCGCGGACACAGGTCCCGCCCCAGCGTGTGCAGCCGCACGCCGAGCGACCCGGCGCCCAGCAGGTCCACATGGAGCCGCGGCAGGAAGTTCAGGTCCTCCACCCACGCGTCGAACAGGGCGCCTCCTCGCGGGAGGGCAGTGACGGGGCCGCGCGCATCACGCCACCTCCTCCGCGGGTGCGTCGTCCGCGGCCCGCGTCACCACCCAGTCCGGAAAGGGGTCCTTCATCCGGGCCCAGCGCGCCGGCCCGCGCGCCAGCTCCTCGGCGGTCAGCAGGCACGCCTCGAGCTGCCGCGCCATCACCTCATGGTCCGCGTCCCGGGTGATGAAGACGAGCTCCTGCCGCCGGTCTCCATGCGGGCCCACCCGTTCGCGCTCGATCTCCGCCCGCGCCTCCGCGTCGTCCGGCCACTCGGAGCGGGGGACGGCGGCCCACCACAGCCCGCCGGGCTCGAAGCTGCACGCGCCCCCCGCCTGGGCCCACAGCCCGGCCAGGTCATGGCGCGTGGCGAGCCAGAAGAAGCCCTTGGAGCGGAGCACGCCCTTCCAACTGCCGTGGATGAAGCGCCACAGCCTGGAGGGATGGAAGGGCACCCGGCTGCGGAAGACGAAGCTGCGGATGCCGTACTCCTCCGTCTCCGGGGTGTGCTCGCCCCGCAGCTCCTTGAGCCATCCCGGAGCGCGCCGGGCGCGCTCGAAGTCGAAGCGGCCCGTGTTCAGCACCGCCGCGAGCGGGACGCGCCCCCGCTCCGCCGTGACGAGGCTCGCCTCCGGGTTGAGCTTGCGCAGCACCTGGGCCAGCCGGGCCACGTCCTCCGGCGGGACGAGGTCCGTCTTGTTGAGGACGAGCACATCCGCGAACTCCACCTGCTCCACCAGCAGGTCCACCACCGTGCGCTCGTCCTCCTGCGCCGCGGTGAGTCCGCGCTCCGCCAGCGCGTCCGCCCCCTCCCAGTCCCTCAGGAAGTTGAGCGCGTCCACCACCGTCACCAGGGTGTCGAGCCGGGCCACGTCCGACAGGCCCTGGCCGGATTCGTCCGTGAAGGTGAACGTCTCCGCCACGGGCAGCGGCTCGGAGATGCCGGTGGATTCGATGAGGAGGTAGTCGAAGCGCCCCTGCCGGGCGAGCCGGGCGACCTCCCGGAGCAGGTCCTCGCGCAGCGTGCAGCAGATGCAGCCGTTGGACAGCTCCACGAGCTGCTCGTCCACGCGGCTCAGCGCCGCGGCGCCGCCGACGAGCTTCGCGTCGATGTTCACCTCGCTCATGTCGTTGACGATGACCGCCACGCGCAGCCCCTCGCGGTTGTGCAGGACGTGGTTGAGGAGCGTCGTCTTCCCCGCGCCGAGGAACCCGGAGAGGACGGTGACGGGCAGCCGGGCCGGAGCCTCCAGCGCGCTCAAGGCTTGCCCTCCACGAAGAGCACGTGCTTGCGGACGCGCGGGTCGTACTTCTTGAGCTGGAGCTTCTCCTGCGACTTCCGCTTGTTCTTCGTCGTTGTGTAGAAGTAGCCGGTGTTCGCGGTCGAGACGAGATGGATGATGGTGCGGTTGCCCTTGGGCATGGCGCGAGTCCTTGAAGGCGGGGTCAGGGGGAGCGCGAGCGGGCGCACGGGGGCGCCAGCGCACCGCGCTCAAGAGACGGCACGACACTGACTACGCGCGGGGGGGAGAGCCCTTCGGCGCGGTGAACAGCGGTTCGAGCTGGGGGGGCACCCGCGACAGGCTCACGGCCCGGGACGCCTCCTGGGGGGAGACACCCGTCCCCCAGGCCTGGCTCGGGCCGCTCAGCCCCTGACGCGCCCATGCGCCGAGCAGTGGGCACTGCTCATGCCCCCCACCCCCGAAGCCCTCGGGGGCGGCGTGGAGGACGCGCGGCACGGCGGGGTCCGCCACGGCCAGCCGGGGCCCGTCATCCGCCGCCGGCGCCGCGTCCTCGAAGGTCCCATGCGCGGCGCAAAAGCGGTGGGCGTGGGTGCCGTGCAGCAGCGCCAGCAGGGGCACGAGCAGCCACACGGCCGCGAGAACCCCCGCTCCAAGGCGCCGAGGATGTGAAAGCCAGGGCCTCATGGGTGAGGGTTGTTAATGTAACCGGGTTGCAATTAAAGGCAAGCGGGCGATGCGCGGGGCTGCGTGGAGGAGCGCGCCAACGACCGTCGTCAGGAGCCGTCGTCCGCGGCCGGGAGGGCCAGAAAAGCGAAAGGCCCGGAACCTTTCGGTTCCGGGCCTCTCTAGTGGCGAGGAGTACGGGACTTGAACCCGTGGCCTCCGGCGTGACAGGCCGGCGTTCTAACCAACTGAACTAACTCCCCACAAACCTATATGGGCGGAACAGGGATTGAACCTGTGACCATCGCCTTGTAAGGGCGCCGCTCTACCGCTGAGCTATCCGCCCTGCGCGGCCCCGCCGTGACTCAGTGAGGCGGCTTGTACCGTCCCCCTCCGCTCACGTCAAGCATCTGTTTTCGGGGCCCCTGCTGCTCGCTCCGCTCCCTCGGTGGGGAGCGGATCCGACGGGCGCGGATCCGCCTGCTACCCGGCCCGCACCTTCCACCGCCGCACGCGGCGGCGGGAACGGGGAATCATCAACACGGCGCCCACCAACAGGGCCACCGGCACGAACACCAACATCGTCTGCATCATCGCCTCCATGCGCGACACCATACGGAGGCCGTCTGACATCCTGACGGGGAGTTCGTGACTTTCAGGAAACGACACTCCAAGCCGCCGGGTTTCCGGCCGTCCTGGCGAGCAGGGGGCCGGACCCGCGGTGGGGGGCTATTCGCCTCGGGGCGGACCGCCGCGCCCGCCGTGGCCGGGACCGTGTGAGCGGCGCTCCGTCTCCAGGAGCGTGCGGGCCTGGGACTTCTGGGCGTCCGTCAGGACCTGCTCGGCCTGCTGGTACGCGGCCAGGTCGTTGGCGCGGAGCTGCTCGAAGAGGCCCCGGGCCTGCTCATGGGCGGCCTTGTCCTCCGCGGACGGCGTGCCCTGGGTTCGGTCCGGCGGCGCGGGTGGGCGCAGGGCCTCCAGGGACTGCTTCACGGGCGCGTTCTTCGCGTCGAGCGCCGTTTGGATCCGCTCCAGGCTCGCGGCCTGGGCGTCGGTGAGGGCCAGGTCCTGGCGGTGGTCGATGAGCACCTGGACGGGCGACTTGCGCTCGAACGGGGGCGGACGGCGCGCGTCCTGGGACGAGCCCTGGGACGTGGGGGTGGAGCTGGCGAAGGTGGGAACGGCGAACAGCAGGCCCAGCATGAACAGGTGGCGCTTCATGGTGATGGGTACCTCCGATTGCACAGGATGACCGCACCCGGAAGGCCCATGGACTGAGGGCACGAGGACACCGTGAGGGACTCATGGGAGGGGTTTGTCCCCCACGACGTCCCGTGCCGCTCAGGCCCGGGGCTCCGGGCTGACACGGTGCAAGGTGCTCCCGCCATGTGCCGCGAAAATGTCCCGCGCGTTACCGAATGTGTTCGCGGCCGCTATTCGGCCGCGGTCCGGATTTCCCGCGCCGGGGCCGGGGCGGTGCCGTCGAGCGCCCGGTAGATGTTGAACCACGCCAGATAGGCGCGCCAGGCCGGGTCCCGCTGCTCGAGGAGCGTCCGCCGGGCCTGCTCCATCCGCTGGGGCACGTCGAACGGCATCCGCGTCCCGTCCTCGGATTGCAACTGCGCCGCGAACCAGAGCACGTCCAACTGGCCCGCATCGACCGGCGCGTGCGTGCGCGCCATCAGCGAGTCGGCGTGCTCCAGCGCCTTGCCCAGCCACCGAGCCGCCCGCGCGGGGTCGCGGCGGTCCACGGCGTTCTCCGCCAGCCGCAGCTCCGCCAGCGTCACCGCGCGGAGGTCCTCGTCGCGATCCAGCTCGTCGAACTGCTCCAGGAACAGCGCGAGCCGCTGCTCCAGCGCGCGGGCCGCGGCGTCCATGCGCCCCAGCCGCGTCTCCGCGTTGGCGCGCAGCCCCGCGGCGATGATGCGATACGCGCGCTGGACGAATCCGGGCGTGGCGTGCGCCTGCTTCAGCGCGGCCTGCACGGCGGGCGTCGCCAGGTCCCGGTCCACCTGGTCCAGGTCCTCCAGCGCCCGCTTGGGCTTGTCCGCGCCCAGCGCCGCGCCGCAGCGGGCCAGCCTCAGCACCATCCGGTTGCGCAGGCCCTCCTCGTCGCGGGGGCCGGCTTCGATGCCGGGCAGCGCGCGGTCGTAGAGCGCCAGGGCCCGCTCGAACCGGCCCGCGGCCAGGTTGTAGAGCGCCGCGCGGTCCGTCACCAGGGGGATGAACCGGGCCAGCTTCGGCGCGGCCTCCACCGTCGCCAGGGCCTTGTCCGCCGCCTGCGCGGCCTCCGCCTCGCGGTTGACGTGCAGGAGCGCCCGCGCCCGGGCCAGGGCCACCGACAGCCCCGCCGCGCTGTCCGCGTAGGGCAGCTTGTCGCGCTCGTCCAGGTAGCCCAGGGCGATGTGGTGGTTGCCCACCTGCGTGTGCAGCAGCCCCAGCGCGCCGAGGATCATGGCCTTGTAGCGCGCGTTGTTGCGCACCAGGTCCAGGGCGACCAGGTAGTGGCGGTTGGCGCGCTCGGCGGCGGCGGGGTTCCGGCCGCGCAGGAAGTCCTCGTGGTGGATGGCCCCCATGAGGGCCTGCACCTCGCGCTGGTTCTTGAGCTCCTGCCACGCCGCGCGCAGCTCCGCGAGGCCGGTCTTCACCGCCTGGGCGTGGGCGGCGTCATCCAGCTTGGACAGCCGGCGCGTCGTCACGTAGGCCTTCACGAAGTGCGCGAGCGGCGCGGCCTTGCCCGGCACCTCCGTGGTGACCTCCTTCATCACCACGTCGGGGGCCACGCCCGCGCGCAGGCGCAGGCTCATGGACTCGACGGCGCTCTCCAGCGAGCCCGTCCGCCGCGTCACCAGGTCGAAGTCCGCGCGCGCCTCGTCCATCCGCTCCCTCCCCATGCGGCGGTAGGCGCGGCCCATCAGCGCGCGGCGGAACAGCCGCTCCGCCCGGCGCCGCTCCTCGGTTCCGGCCGGGGCGTCGTCGACGTAGAGCGTCGCCAGGGCCTCCATCACGCCGTCCGCGCCCAGGCTCGCCGCGCGCTCGGCGGCGTCCTGCACCACCACGCGGCGGCGGAGCGGATCCGTCTGCTGTTGGTAGAACGCGACCAGGGCGTCCCGGACGGGGCGGGGAGGGCGCTCCACGTTCAACGCATTGACGTGGCGGCCCAGCTCCAGGGCGAACGCATACGGCGTCCCGGGGGGCTCCGCCGCGAGCGCCTGGGCCATGGCGGCGTCCGCCTCCGCGTAGGGACGACCCCGGTACAGGGCGCGGACGGCGCCTCGCGCGAAGTCGAGCTGGTCGTCCTGCTTGAAGACCTTGTTCTGGGAGAGTTTGCGGCCGGCGGCGACCAGCGCGTCCCGGTCATCGAGCTCGCGGTACAGCGCGTCCGCCTGCTCGTACCAGCCCTCCAGCACCGCGCGCGGCGTGGTGTCCGTCAGCAGGGCGGCCTCCAGCTCCTGCCGGGCGAGCGTGAAGTCGCCGGACGCCTGCGCCAGCTCGCTGCGCACCACGTGCCGGTAGACGGCGGAGGGCGGGCTGGGCGCCGCGGCGGGGTCCAGGGCCGCCATGCGTTGGCGTTCCGCCTCCTGCAGCTCGTCCACCATGCGGCCCCGGTCGCGCTCCTTCAGGGCCTTCCGGTGGGCGATGAGGATGCGCAGCGGCTCCGACAGCCCGGCGGTGACGGGGTCGTCCACCCTGGACATCTGGCGGGCGTAGAAGTCCGCGGCGTCGAAGTCGCCAGAGGCCAGGTGCAGTTGGCTCAGGCGCATCATCAACAACCGGCGGAGCTTGGGCCGCGTCTCGAGCAGCAGGCGCTGGCGGTAGAGGAGGAGCTGATCCGCGCGCCGGCCCACCATGCCCAGCTCCTCGTTGAGGCGGGGCACGTCCCATCCGCCGGGCACCTGGCCGTCCAGCGGCAGTCGATACACGTCCAGCGACTGGCCCCGGGAACAGGTGGTGATGAGCGACGCGGCGGTGGGGGCCGGGTACTCGCAGTTCCACGCCTGACTGGTGAGTTGGTCCGGGCTGGCGGCGGCGGCCCGGGCGGGCGCGTCGTCGCGCTCGGAGGCGAAGGGCACGCGGAACAGCACCCCGCTGTCGCTCGCGTCAATCACCCCGTCCCCGTTGGAGTCGGTGAAGAACTGCACCACGTACAGCGAGCGCCCGTCGCGCGCGAACACCGGCTGGCCCGTCTGCCCCGGGATGTCCAGCGTCAGCGGGACGGGGGCCGCGCCCGGGACGTCCAGGCGGACGGCCTCCAGGTGCGGCGCCGCTCGCGCCGCGAAGCCCGGCCCCACCGCCTGCACGGAGCGTTGGACCGGGACGTACACCAGCCAGCGTCCATCCGGAGAGAAGGCGGGGCTGGTCAGGTTGCGCTCTAACAGCGGCGTCACGTGCCACCCGGCCCCGAGCGCCACCTTCGACAGCCGCAGGTCGCCCTGGATGGTCGCGCGGCTCACCAGCGCGATGTGCGTGTCGTCGATCCACTCCGCCTGCAGCGCGCTGGTCTCCTCTTCCAGACAGCGGCGCTCCTTCGCCTCCGGCAGGTCCCTCACGCAGAGCTGGCCGCTGGCCTGGGTGCGGAACGAGATGTAGAGCAACTGCTTGCCATTGGGGCTGATGCGCGGCCACGTCACGTCCGCGCCTTCATCGAAGAGGCGGCGCTCGCGGCCCTTCTCCAGGTCCTGGGCGAAGACCTCCGTCGCGATGTCCCGGTTGGACACGAACAGCAGCGAGTTCTCGTCGGGCCCCAACTGCCCCAGGAACTGGTCGCCCATGCCCACGGTGAGCCGCTCGGGCAGGCGCATGCCCCCGTCGTTCTCGTCGTCCTGGGCCCAGGCGCCGCTCGCGACGAGGAAGACCAGGGCCGGGAGCCAGGGGCCGGGGCGCTTCAGCACTTCTTCTCTCCCCAGGTGCCGTCCTCGGCCTCCACCCAGCCGCCGCAGACGACGCCCTCGGCGTGCGCCAGGCGCCAGTTCTGGCGCAGCGTCGCTTCCGGCACGCCGGGGCGCACGGTCTTCATCCACTGCCACAGTTGGCGCCGGGCCCGGTTCACGCGCTCCACCAGGGCTGCGTCATCCGCGGACACGCGCCCCGCCGTGCACTGGCGCCGCGTGAGCACCAGCAGCCCGTCCCTGCCCTCGCCCACGCAGTGGCGCCGCACCAGGTCGTCCACGCGGTCCGCCTGCGTCTTGCCCAGGTTCTCCACCAGCGGTGGGGGCTGGATGCCCAGGTCCTCCAGTTGGTTGGGCGTCAGCGGCACCGGCGTGGGGTTCATGCCCGCGCGCGCCAGCCGCTGCTCCACGTCCTTGTACGAGCCCGCGGCCTGCTCCTCGAGCGCCGTCGCCCGGTCCACCATGACGATCTCCGGGGCGCGGATGCACCCGGGGGCGGCGAGGGCGGCCACGAGCAACAACCCACGGTGTCTCATTGCAGGGCCTCCGGAGGGGTCATGGAAGTGATGAGGCGGTCGACGATGGGGCCCAGGGGGATGCCCCGGATTTCATCGATGCTGACCAGTTGGGCCAGGCCGCCCATGGTGATGAGCAGGCTGCCGAAGCCCTGCTTGAAGCTCACGCGCACGTGCTCCGGATACCCCAGGCCCAGCGCGTAGCGGACGCGGTTGGTGGCGGGGTCGGTGTGGTGCGGGTCCTCCAGGTCCAGGAGGTCCAGGAGGTGGCGGTTGCCGATGCGCAGGATCTCCGCGCGCCCGTTGATGCTCCGGTCCCTGGCGGAGATGACCATGGCGGCGTTGCCGTCAAAGGGCTCGCCCCGGGAGGACTTCACGCCCGTGGCCCGCACGTGGGCCTCCAGCGTGGAGTGCTTGCCCTGCCAGTTCAACATGCACTGGCCGGTGACGCGGCCTCCGCGGACGCCCATCTCCAGTTGGCTCATGGAGAACACGTTCTGGTTGATGGCCAGGTTGCCCGCCAGCGGCGCGAGGGTCATCCACGGCGTGGCGATGCGGTCCGCGGACAGGAAGCCGCTGCGCGTGAGCAGCGGGTGCTGATCCGCGAAGCGCAGCATCGAGTAGGGGTTCACGTCCAGGTCGTTCAAGAGCCGCACGCCGTCCTGGGAGACCTCCACGTTCTCCGTCAGCGGCACGTCGCCGTTGAGCGCCTCCACCTCGATGCCGGACTCGGGCATCCGCACGTTCACGTCCTGAAGCTTGAGGTTGGAGGAGGTGCGGAAGACCACCAGGTCCGGCGACGCCACCCGGAAGTCCACCGTGACCTTGCCGCTGCCTTCGACCTGACCGGGCCGCGCGAGGTGGGCCAGGTCCTGCTCCAGCGAGCCCCGGAGCCCCATGCGCTGCTGCTCATTGCTCAGGTCGAGCCGCCCCCGGACCTTCAGCAGCGTCTGGGTGCCTCCATTGGACAGCCGCAGGTCCGGGACGCGGATGACGCCGGTGGGCTTGCGCACGACGGAGAACGACGCCTCCACGTCCTGGACGGGGTAGGGCAGCGCGGGCTTCTGCTCCAGCGAGCGGACCTTCACGAGCTGCTTCAGCTCAATGTCCCCCTGCTCCCATTGGTCGGTGAAGGTGGCGGTGCTGTCGCTGGACAGGTCCGCGAAGGTCAGCCGGCGGTCGTTCCGGCTGACGGTGAGCTTCTCCACCGCCAGGGTCGTGCGGACGGTGCGTTGGGAGCCCTCGGCGCGCGACTCGGCCTGCCAGCGCAGGGCGGGGACGTTGAGGGTCTGGTCCGCCTGCTTCCAGCGCACGCCGCGCAGGTCCACGTGCGCCTTGCCCTCGAAGCTGGCGGCGCGCGGAGGCATGGGGGCCAGGCGGAAGCTTCCGTCGGAGCCCAGGTGCGTGATGAGGCCCGTCAGCGTGCCGTGCAGCTCGCCGGTCATCGCGAGCTTGGACGGGTCCACCTCCGGGGGCACCCGCGCCTTCGCCAGCAGCGGCGACAGCGGGCCCAGCGGCGGGAAGTCGCCCTTCACGTCCATGCGGAGCGCGCGGGCCTTCCGGTCGTACGCGAGCGCCGCGTCGGCTGCGACCTTCAGGCCCTCCTGGCCGTTGAGCCCCAGCTTGAGCGAGAGCCTGCGGCGGTCGACGTCGAACGTCAGCGTCTGGTGCTGGGTGCCCGCGTCGGTCTCTCCGATGCGCAGCCCCTCGACCTTCAGGTCCAGGGCTCCCTGGTGCTTCCAGGCGTCTCCCTGGGAGCGCAGCGCGAGGGTGGTGCTGGCGGCCGACACGTCGTCCCAGCCCGCGCGCCGCAGGCGCAGCTCCGTCTGATGATCCACGCGCGGCGAGGGCTCGAAGAGGGCGTTGAGTCTGCCCTTGGAGGTCAGCGTCACGGCGAGCTGCTTCCAGGGGAGGCGCGCGGCGACGTCCTCCGGGATGAAGGGCCTCGCGATGACGAGGTCCGGCAGTTGGGCGTCCAGCGTGTACGCCACGTCGTCGGTGCCCTTCGTGGCGTCCAACGACGCGTGCAGCGTGCCCACGTCCAGCTCCAGCCGTGCGCGGGCCCTGCTCAGCCGTGGCTCCTCCATCGTGGGGAAGGCTTCCGTCACGTGGAGCCGCACGCGCGCGGGACCGCTCAGCACCTCGCGGCCCTCGGTGGTGACCCGCAGCGACTCCACGGGCAGGTCCGCCTTCAGCGCGAAGGAGGGCTTCGCGGTGAGGGGCACCTGGAGGTTGAAGCCCAGTCGCTCCGCCAGCGCCCGGTATCCGGAGGCACGGACGTCCAGGGCCTCCACCCGGGCGGACAGGGCCGCGTCCCCCGCGACCCGGAAGGGTGAGGCGAGGTCGGGCCGTAGCTGCTTCCCGGTCAGCTCACCGGAGGCCTTCGGAACGCGGACCGGTGTCGCACCGCCAATGTCGAGTCCCTGGAGCGCGAACGCGAGCCGGGCGGCCAGTCCCTGGGGCGCGTCCGGGGTCGCCGTCAGCGAGAGGCGTCCATCGCCCAGCTCCACCTTGAGCTCCTTCTGCACGAGGAGGAGCTTCGCCACGTCGACGTCCAGCCCGAGCCGGCCCCGGGCTCCCAGTTGGGGCATGTCGCTGAGCGTGACCTCCCGCGCCTCCAGGTGCACCTTGCCCCGCTCCAGGGAGAACGGACGCAGGTCCTCGGGAATCCATCGCAGCAGCCGCCCGAGGTCCACGTCCGCCAGGGCCTGCACCAGGACGGGAGGGACCTCCGTCGCATCCGGGAGCACCAGTTGGGCCTGCACCTCGGCGCTGTCGGTCAGCCGCGTGCGCTCCAACTCGACGGTGGTGTGTTGCTTCGCGGTGTCGAACTTCGCCGTCACCGCGCCGTGCAGCAGCGAGCGGAGCGTGAAGCGCGGATCGAAGGTCTGCCTCGCGACGTCCAGGTCCACCTGCACGCGCGCGGCGTCCGTGCTCGCATCCACCGACAGGGCCAGCTCCAGCAGGGCCTCGGCGGCGGGCGCTTCACGGTTCAGCGCCAGGGCCAGCGGCTTCCCGGGCTTGCCGAGGTCCACGAGGAGCTTCCAGCTCTTGTCCCGCGGCTTCGCTTCGACTCCGGCTTCGAGCCCGCGCAGCGACCAGCGGTCCACCACCGCGCCGCCCTGGACGCGGACATACGTCAGCGACACGTTCGACAGCCCGATGCTCGAGACGGGGAACGGGGAGGTGAAGAGGTCCGCGACCTGCCGGGAGGTCCCGGGGGACACTTCCTCCACCGTTTCGGGCTCCGGCGGCCCGGTCAGGTTCGTGAGCGACGTGGTCCCTTTTTCATCCGCCACCAGGACGAGGGTCGCGTCGCGCACCGCGACCCGCTCCACCCGGACCGGTCCCTTCACCAGGGCCCCGAACGACCACGCGGCCTCCAGCGTGCCGACGCGCAGGAACTCGGGCGCGACGTCCTGGAACGGCGGCGGGGTCCGCACCACCAGTCCTTCCAGCCGCAGGCCGGAGAGCACGTCGATCCGCGCCGTCTGGTAGTCCAGCCGCACGCCCGAGGCCGCTTCCACCCGCGAGACGACGTGCGGCTTCAGCCAGGGGTGGCCGAGGTGGTGAAGCGCGGTCACGACCGCGATGAGCAGGAGGACGGACGTCGCGAGGAGGAGCAGGAGCGCGCCCGCGATGATTCGCGTCAACCGCGGACGAGGCCGCTCAGCACCGGGGGAGTCCATGAAGTTCCGTCGAGGCGACCGGCTCGCCCCCTCCTACCATGCGCCGGAATCGGGCTTCAATCCGAGCGCATGCCTCGCGAGCCTGGCGGCGCCGTGCACCCGGGAGACAGCCTCAACCGAAGCTGGACGGAGTCATTCCCGCCGTGCCGCCCGCGAGGGGTTTGTAGGGGAAGTAGAGGTTTCGCACGAAGCGGGTGAACAGGTGCTCCTCGTTCCACCGCTGGCGGGCCATGCCGTACACGCCGGGGGCTCGCAGGTCGTGGGCGGAGACTCCGGTGACGAACTCGCGCTCGCTGTAGATGGCGAAGACCTCGTCCACCGCCGCGCGGCTGCGGTACGTGCGGAGCATCGTGCGGTAGATGAGCTCGCTCTCCTTCTGGGTGAAGGCCAGCCCCTGGATGGCGTGCGCCATCTCGTGGAAGACGAGGTACTGCTCCGACTCCAGCCGGTCCTGCCGCAGCGCGATGCGTGCCCGGGGCCAGTCCGGATGGTCCCAGAACAGGCCCGCGGCCTGGGGCGACACGGCCCGGGGATAGCCGTACTTCGCCAGCGTGTGCCCGGGGGGAATCAGCTCCAGCGTCAGGGGCCTCGCGGCCTCCATGCGGGCGATGAGCTGGAGGTTCCCGGAGAGCTGCCGGATGAGCTCCTCCTGCACCCGCTTCACCTGCGCCGCCGGGGCGCCGTACGGCTTGAGCTCCAGCTTCGCGCTCACATAGGCGCGGGCGCGCGCGGGGCCTTCCGCGGGGGGACGGCCCGCGCGCGACTCGAAGACGTCGCCTCCCTCCAGCAGGGTGAAGGCGCTCAACGGTTGCTTGAGCCCGACCTCCGCCGCCAGCGGGGTGACGTCCGGCGTGGAGCCATCCAGCGTCTCGTAGCGCTCCGGGGCCATGGGCTCAGGAGCAGGTCTTCGCCTGCTGCTTGCAGGAGTCGGTGCAGGCCGGCGTCTGGGTATCGGGGGTGAGCCGCTCCGCGTGGCCCTGCACGGAGTCCGGCGGCTGACGCGAGGCGGGCCGGCCGCGCGGCTGGCAACCGTCGAGACAGGCGTCGTACTGGTCGCGGCAGTACGGCGACATGTTGGATGTGTCGAGCGTCGCGCAACCGGTCAGCAGGGACAGGGCGGCCGCGAAGAGGGAGAGGCCACGGATGAGGTTCATGCCCGGAGTCTAACCGGGACCCCGTGAGCGGGTGTCACTCCCTCCGCCGGCGTTTCCGGCCCAGCGCCCAGGCCGCCCAGAGCAGCGCTCCCGCCGCGGAGACGCCAGGGGCCGCGCCGCAGCCGCCCGCGTTGCCTTGCCCGCCCGAGTCCCCCGGACCGCCTGGGTCCTGCGGCTCCAGCGGCATGGTGACCGGCTCCCCGCCCATGCGCGGCGCGGAGGGATTGCCCAGGGTCAGCTCCTGGTAGCGCTGGATGAGCCGCAGCCGCGCCGCATCGAACGCGGCGCCGTCGTCCGGCACCTGCCATGCGTTGGGCAGCAGCTCTCGCGCCACCTGGCGCGCGAAGGCCGGGTCCCCCGCGTCACTCACGGCCTTGAGCCATTCATAGTCCTGCATGCCCTGGCGGATGAGCTTCAGGCGCACGGAGGCCACCGGCACGTGCGTCAGCCCGCCAATGGCCGTGGGCGTGCCCGGGTAGAAGAGCGTCCCGTCCCCGTTGCCATCGAAGTGGTACTGGTCCGTCCACGCCGTGGGGAGCATGCCCGCCGTCTCGTAGTACAGCTCGCCCTTGCAGCCGAAGAGGAAGGACAGCCACTCCATCGCGCGGGCCTTCGCCGAGGGGCGGTCCACCATGTACGACGGCCAGCCCGACCCCGGCTGGTTCTGCGGCACCGTGACGCCGGGCGCGCAGCCGTGGATCGCGCAGCTCTGATACATCCACAGCTCCGTTCCGGGCCGCGAGAGGAACTCCACGTACGTCGAGGTCTGGTCGCCCACGAAGCCGGGGTCCGTGCCCTCCAGGTGGTTCACCATCGGCACCATGATGTCCACCAGGGACTCCAGGCCGGTGGGCTTCAACTGGTTGGCGTTCGACGTGAGCATGGTGCGCAGGCCGGGCGCGGCCTGCCGTACCAGCGCCCCGGCGGCCTGCACCTGCTCGTAGGTGATCCAGACGGGCGGCTCGTCGCCGATCAGCGCATAGGCCCGGTCCAACCAGCCGCGCTCGCGCATGTGCGCGGTGAAGTCCGCCAGTCCGCCCGCGGTGAGCGGGCCCGTGTATTCCACGCTCGTCATCCGCGCGCCGGACAGCCGCGTGGGCGCGGTGCCATCCAGGCTGGGCCCCCACGTCGCGTCGAACCCGCTCCATGCCTGGGGCCCGGATCCGCCCAGGAAGAGCCGGGGCTGCGTGATGCGGTGCTCCAGCGACAGTTGCTGGTAGCGCACGAGCAACGGCTGCAGCTCCGCGTAGGAGCAGTCGGCCCGGCCCAGGTGCGCGAGGCACACCTGCGCGGGTGACAGCGGAAACGCGGAGGCCAGCGACGACGTGCCCGGCATCATCGCCGCCACCACCGTTAGCTTCGCGGTCACCTGCCGCTGGAAGCCGCCCTCCGCCTCCACCGTCACCGTGCCCGTGTATTCGCCGGGCGGCGCGTCCGGCGGCACGTGCACGTCCACCCAGACGGCTCGCGCCTCGCGCGCGGGCACGTCGAAGGGGAAGGCGTTGCGCGGCTCCCCGGCGATCTCGTCCGTGTCCGGCACCAGCCCGTCCGGCCACCGCCCCACCGGCTGCCCGGGCTCGGAGGGCTGCCGCGTGGTGAGGTAGGCCTGCCGGTACAGGGTGACGTCCGGCCCCGTCAGCGTCGCGGGCCCCTCCAACCCGGGCAGGCGGGCGCGCACGCCCTTCAGGCCCGTGTCCCCGCCGTGCAACGCCACCTGGAAGGAGACGAACTCATTGCGCGCGGCAGTGAGTCGTACCTCGGTGCCAGTTCCTGGCGCGGTGTCGTCGGGGCGGACCTTCACCATCATCCCTTCGCCCCAGACCACGGGCTCCGCCGCGTACACCGGCCAGGCCACGGACAACGCCAGCCACCCGAGTCCACATTGACGAAGTGCCAGCATGGGGAATGAATGTGCACGGCCCGTGTGCGGCTCCAGCCTCCCGGCCGTACCGCCATCCCGGCCCGCCAGCGCTCCCAGGCTCGGATGCCGGAGGACGCCGCCCGCGCGCTGCTCCGCGAAGAGGGGGGCCTTCATTCTCATCCCAATGAAATCCCAGACACGTGAACGCTCCCGGGCTTTCCGGTTCCGGCCTGGGATTGGGAGGGAAGGGAGGAGTGGGCTATGAAGCCGCCATGCCCAGAAATCTTGTTCTGCCTTTGTTCGCGCTGCTCGCGTTCGTCGGCTGTACCCATCAGGTGCGGCCGAGCCCCGCGCCCATGTCCAACGCGGGGACGCCCCTGGCGCTTCGCGCGCGCTACTTCATCTCACCCGAGCAGAAGGCACGCATCGACTCGGACAGCTACTTCGTCCTGGGCGCCGGACACACCTGGAACATCACCATTGGCGAAGGGCTCACGCGCAGCTTCCCGCAGATGATGGGCACCGTCTTCCAGTCCGTCCAGGAGGCCTCCGGCCCCGAGGACATGGGTGACGCGGACGTGCTCATCGTCCCGGAGATCCAGTACTTCGACGTCAACGGCGGTGGCTTCGTGTCGCAGTTGAAGCTGACGGTGCGCTCCCGGGGGAGCCAGGACGCCGTCCAGGTGAGTGACCTCATCGAGGGCGAGTCCCAGAAGAGCAAGGCGGCCTCGGCGTGGCTGGGTGGGGCCACCGCGGGGCAGGAGGCCCTGCGGCAGTCCACCGAGATGGCCTTCGAGGACGTGATGCCCAAGGTCGCCACCCGCCTGCGTGAAATCTTCGCCAAGACGCAGGCCAAGGCGGCACCGGGCATGCTCTGACCCAAGACGCGAACGTCAACGAGCACTCAAGGGCCCGGAACCCGGAGGTTCCGGACCCTCCACGCCCTGCGTGGGGCGGCGGGGCTACTCGAGCAGCTCTCCCCGCTCAGCCTTGGCGACCAGCGACGCGGGCGGCAGGAAGTGCTTCCCGTAGCGCTCCGCCAACTGGCGCGCGCGGATGACGAAGCCTCGCGGCCCCGTGCCGGACGGGCCTTCGTAGCCGTTGATGTACTGCACCACGCCGCCCGTCCACGGCGGGAAGCCGATGCCCAGGATGGAGCCCACGTTCGCGTCCGCGGTGGAGCGCAGCACGCCCTCGTCGAAGCAGCGCACCGTGTCGATGGCCTCCGCGAAGAGCATCCGCTCCTTCATGTCCTCGAAGGGGATGGTGTAGCCGGGCTTCGTGTAGTGCTGCGTCAGCCCCGGCCAGAGGTTCGTCCGCTTGCCGTCCGCGTAGTCGTAGAACCCGCCGCCCGTGGAGCGGCCCTTGCGCCCGTGCTGGTCGACCATCGCGTCCATCACCGCGTAGCTGCCGTGGTCCACCCACGGCTGGCCCGCGGCCTCCATGGCCGCCTTCGTCTCCTGGCGGATCTTCCGGGGCAGCGTCAGCGTCAATTCATCCACCAACTGGAGCGGGGCGGCGGGGTAGCCCGCCTGGAGTCCCGCCTGCTCGATGGACGCGGGCGCGATGCCCTCGCCCACCATGGCGATGGCCTCGTTGAGGAACGTGCCAATCACGCGGCTGGTGAAGAAGCCCCGGCTGTCATTGACGACGATGGGCGTCTTGCCAATCTGCACCGCGATGTCGATGGCCTTCGCCAGCGTCGCGTCGCTCGTCTGCTTCCCGGCGATGAACTCCAGCAGCGGCATCTTGTCCACGGGGGAGAAGAAGTGCATGCCGACGAAGTCCGGCGGCCGCGCCACGCCCTCCGCGAGCAGGGTGATGGGCAGGGTGGAGGTGTTGGACGCCAGCACCGCGTCCGGGGCCACCACGCCCTGAATCTCCTGGAAGACCTTGTGCTTGAGCTTCACGTCCTCGAACACCGCTTCGATGACCAGGTCGCAGCCCGCGAGCGCGGCCGGGTCCTCCGCCGGGGTGATGCGCGCCAGGAGCGCGTCGCCCTTCTCCTTCGTGACGGAGCCCTTGGAGACGGCCTTCTCCACCAGCTTGACGGAGTAGCCCTTGCCCTTCTCCGCCGCGGCGAGCGTCACGTCCTTGAGCACCACGTCGATGCCGGCCTTGGCGCACACGTAGGCGATGCCCGCGCCCATCATGCCCGCGCCCAGCACGCCCACCTTCTTCGCGGTGTGCTGCGGGAAACCCTTGGGACGGCCGCCGCCGGAGTTGATGTGCTGCATGTCGAAGAAGAACGCCTGGATCATGTTCTTCGCGACCTGACCGACGACGAGCTCCGTGAAGTAGCGCGACTCGATGGTGAACGCGGTGTCCACGTCCACCTGCGTGCTCTCCACCGCCACGGCCATGATGGCGCGCGGCGCGGGCATGTTGGTGCCCTTGAGCTGCTTGCGCAGGTTGGCGGGGAAGGCGGGCAGGTTCGCCGCGAACGCCGGGTGGGACGGCGTGCCGCCGGGAATCTTGTAGCCCTTCTGGTCCCACGGCTGCTGCGCCGTCGGGTTCGCCTTCACCCACGCCTTCGCCGCGGGCAGGAGCGCGTCCACGGACGGCACCACCTCATGCACCAGCCCCAGCTCCTTCGCCTCCTGCGGGCGGTAGCGCTGGCCCTGGAGCAGCACCTTCATCAGCGCGTCCGTGATGCCCAGCATGCGCACCGTGCGGACCACGCCGCCGCCGCCGGGCAAGAGGCCCAGCGTCACCTCCGGCAGGCCTACCTGCGCGCCCTTCACGTCCGCGATGATGCGGCGGTGGCACGCGAGCGCGATCTCCAGCCCGCCGCCCAGCGCCGCGCCGTTGATGGCCGCGACCACGGGCTTGCCCAGGGTCTCCAGCGCGCGCAGTTGCGCCTTGATCTCCTGGCCCAGGTCGAAGACCTGCTTCGCCTCGCTCTTCTTCACGTTGCGCAGGTCGTTCAGGTCGCCGCCCGCGAAGAAGGTCTTCTTCGCGGAGGTGATGACGACGCCGGTGATGGAGGCCTTCTCCTTCACCAGCCGGTCCACCGCCGCGCGCATGGACTTCACGTAGGCGGCGTTCATGGTGTTGGCGGACTGGGAGGGGTCGTCCATCGTCAAGACGACGATGCCGTCCGCGTCCTGTTCCCAGCGCAGGGTGTTCTGTTCGCTCATGGGTTCGCTCGAAGGTCTTTGAGAGGGGAGGGAGGGTTCAGACGCGCTCGACGAGGGTGGCCACACCCATCCCGCCGCCGACGCACAGGGTGACGACGGCGCGGCGCGCGTTGCGCCGCTCCAGCTCATCCACCACGGTTCCAAGGATCATGGCGCCGGTGGCCCCCAGCGGGTGCCCCATGGCGATGGCGCCGCCGTTGACGTTGAGCTTGTCGTCCGGGATGTCCAGGTCCTTCTGGTACTTGAGGACCACGGAGGCGAAGGCCTCGTTGAGCTCGAAGAGGTCGATGTCCTTCACCGACAGGCCGGCGATGTCCAGCAGCTTGCGGGTGGCCGGCAGCGGGCCGGTGAGCATGATGGTGGGCTCCGCGCCGGACGTGGCCACGGCGGCGATGCGCGCGCGAGGCGTGAGGCCCAGCGTCTTGCCCACCTTCTCCGAGCCCACCAGCACCAGCGCCGCGCCGTCCACGATGCCGGAGGAGTTGCCCGGCGTGTGCACGTGGTGGATGCGCTCCACCGCGTGGTACTTCTGGAGCGCCACCGCGTCGAAGCCGCCCATCTCCCCCATGGTCGTGAAGGACGCGCTCAACTGGCCCAGCGAGGCCACGGTGGAGTCCGGGCGCATGTGCTCGTCGCGGTCCAGGATGGTGAGCCCGTTCTGGTCCACCACGGGGACGACGGATTTCTGGAAGTAGCCGTGCTTCCACGCGTGGGCGGCGCGCTCCTGCGAGCGCACGGCGTAGCGGTCCACGTCCTCGCGGGTGAAGCCCTCCATGGTGGCGATGAGGTCCGCGGAGATGCCCTGCGGCACGAAGTAGGTGTCGTAGTTGGTGGCGGGGTCCATGGCCCACGCGCCGCCGTCGGAGCCCATGGGGACGCGGGACATGCTCTCCACGCCGCCCGCGATGACCAGGTGCTCCCAGCCGGAGCGCACCTGCTGCGCGGCCAGGTTCACCGCCGTCAGGCCGGAGGCGCAGAAGCGGTTGAGCTGCACGCCGCCGGTGGTGTCCGGCAGGCCCGCGGCCAGCACCAGCGTGCGCGCGATGTCCGCGCCCTGGTCGCCCACGGGGGACACGACGCCCAGCACCACGTCGTCGATGTACTTCGGGTCCAGGGTCGGGTGGCGCTGCTTGAGCGCGTCCACCAGGCCGACGAGCAGCGACACCGGCTTGGTGCCGTGCAGGGCGCCCTTCTTGCCCTTGCCGCGAGGGGTACGGACGGCGTCGAAGATGAATGCTTCCTGGCTCACGGGGAGCCTCCTTGTGAGAAGGGAGGGGGCTACAGGGACCGGGCGACGAGCTGCTTCACGACCCCGGTCGCGCCGGCGAAGATTCGCAGGACGCGGGGGGCCGCGAACAGAGGGGCGATGGGGATTCCGTTCTTCAGCGGGTCCGGGAGCGCGCACGGATGGTCCTGCCAGCCTCCGTCCGGATGGAGTAGAGGGCGGGCCATGAAGAAGAAGCCGTCCCCCTCCAGCGACCTGCCCTTCGAAACGTTCACCTGGGCGCAGGTGCGCGACGAGGTGAAGGTCCCTGGCAATGGCGAGGAGGACTCGGACCGTGTGCTCGTCCTCACCGGGAGTGTCGTCATCCCCCACGACCTGGGGCTGGACTTCCGCCAGGGCCTCTTCGCGCAGGATGACGAGGACGCGCCTCCGTTCACCGGTCTCATCGTGCGAGGCGATCTCACCGTCGAAGGCTGCGTGCTCAACTGGGAGAACGACTTCGGACCGTTCCTCCAGGTGCACGGCAACCTCGTCGCGAAGCGCATCGCCATGGGCGGCGCCCGGCTCCACGTCACCGGCGACGTGACGACCGAGGACCTGGTGGCGGTCTACAACCACGGCAGCGTCTTCGTGGGCGGCAACCTCAAGGCCCGCACCCTGGCTTCGCATTACGCCTTCACGGTGGTGGGTGCCGTGGAGGCGCACCGCTACCTGGGCCAGGACTCGAAGGTGTTCGCGGTGGCTGGCGGGGTGGAGGACACGCGCGACCCCTATGACGCGAAGGGCGTCTTCGTGCCGGCGGTGGTGGCGGACGGCCGCGTCGAACTGGACAAGGCACGCGCCCGGCTCGCGGCGGGCAAGCCCATCGCCCGCGACGCGTTCACCAGCATCCGGGAGGCGTTCCGTCAGCTCGTCGCGAAGAAGCTCGCGGAGCCCGACAAGGTCAAGAGCCTGTCGCTGGAGGACAAGGGGCTCACGTCCCTGCCGGAGGAGCTCTTCCTGTTCCGCAAGCTGGAGAAGCTCAACCTCCGCCGCAACAACCTCCGCGCGCTCCCGGAGGCGCTGGGACAGCTCACGGAGTTGCGCGAGCTGGACCTGCGCGGCAACGGCCTGCTGGAGCTGCCGGACTCCGTGGGCTCGCTGACGAAGCTGCGGGTCCTGGACCTGGAGGCCAACTGCCTCTGGCGGCTGCCGGAGTCGCTGGCCGGATGCGTCGAGCTGCGGCGGGTGAACCTGGTCAACAACCCGTACGCCTCCGTCCAGCGGGCCTTCGGGAGCTGGCGGCAGGTCCAGCTCATGTTCGACTTCCCGGAGGTCCTCACGCGGCTGCCGAAGCTGGAGGTGCTCACCTTCGAGGGAACGCCGCTGCGCACGCTGCCGGCGCGCCGCTTCGACAGCGCGACCTTGAGCCAGGCCACGGTCCTCCGTTCGCTGGTGACGCACGTGGATCCGGCGCTGCACGCCCAGCTCCAGGTGGACGTGGAGCGCAGCCGGGAGAGCGCGGCGGCCTATGTCGGCTACTGGTTCCGCCCGGAGACCCTGCGCCTGGAGTCCTTCTACGACGCGAAGGCGGACCGCCATGACTTCGCGGAGGTGCTCGCGCTGCTGGCGCTGCTCTTGCGCATCACCATCCCCGTGGCGGCGCCCTACGAAGAGACGCTGGAGAAGTTCCGGGTGCGGAGCCAGGAGATCGCCCGGCACCTGGACTGGGACGGCGACAAGCCCCGGCACGTCCACGCGCTCTTCGGAGCGCTGCGCGACGCGCTGGGGCCGCTGGGCGAGCCGTATCCCGGCGACGCGCTCATCGCGGGCCTGCGGGACGTCTTCGCGGCCCTCGCTGGTTGAGCCGCCTGGTGACGCCAGACATCAGGTGATGATCGGCGTCATCGCGCTGGGCGGGGAACGCCTGGCCCAAGTGACTGATTTCACGAAGCCCCAGGGTTGGCATGTGCCGTGCTCTTGGTCCCGGCATGTCCATCTCCTCCCTGAACCGCGCGTCCTCCTTCCAGCCTTCCTCGAGCATCTCCCAGCTCAAGCCGGCGGCCGCTCCGGCTCAGGGTGGGGTGGGCGCCTCGGCGCAGCAGCCCCGGAACGACCTGCGCCGGATGTTCATGGCCGACTCCTTCGAGGCGGGCCCGAGCCGGCTGGGTGGCGCCTCCGGGGACTTCCAGAAGCAACTGTCGGAGGTCGTGGCCCAGCTCACGCAGTTGGTGAAGATGCTCCAGACGCAGTCGCCCGCGGCGCTGGGCCAGGGCGCGGAGGGTGCCGCGTCCGCGGTGGGCGGCGTGGGCGGTGCGGCCCCGGCGCAGCAGGCGGCTCCCACGGCAGAGGGCGCGGCTCCGGCCTCCAGCACGGACGCTCCGGCGCACCCCACGTACAACAGCGACGCGGGCCCCGGCTTCGGCCCGCCGTCCGCCGGATCCACGGAGCCCGCGCCCGCGAACGCGCCGTGGCTCGCGAAGAACAACGTCGGGTCGCCCTACAACAGCAACATGCAGCTCATCGACGAGAGCCAGAAGGGCCAGTTCAAGTACACCAACACCTTCACCAACAAGACGAACGAGCCGCAGACCCTCACGCTCTGGAACAAGACGGGCGAGAACGGCAACCCGAACGACGGGCAGAACTTCGACAAGAGCACGCCCAAGACGTTCACGCTCCAGCCCGGCCAGTCGCAGGTGGTGGCGTTCGACAGCAACACCAGCGTGGCGTGGTGCGCGTCCAAGGACGGCACGGCGAAGCCCGGCGCGAACTCCGGTCAGACCTGGGGCGAGGCCACGTTCGCGAACTCCGGCACCGGCTGGAGCGGCTTCGACACCAGCCAGATTTCCCCCGCGGGCCACAACGGCAAGATGTCCATCACCAACGAGGCGACCGGCAAGACGGTGACGGAGGCCAACGCCTGGCAGACGGAGAAGGACGACCCCGCGCTCCACGACGTGGGCGTCCCCGCCGGTCCGCTGAACCTGCGCACGGAGATCGGCTGAAAGCCATCCAACCCGCGATGACTCAAAGGCCGAGCGCCGCCTTGCACGTCTTCACATACAGGTCCCGGAAGAGGTTGTCCGGGTCCGTGCGCTGCTTCACGGTCTGGTACGTCTCGCGGTTCCAGATGCTCCAGAAGGTCTCCTCGTCATAGTAGTTGTAGGAGATGAGCGTCTTGGTGCCGTTGACGCGCTGGAGTTCGTCCTCCAGATCCTTGTAGACGTTGCGTCCCGGCGGCTGCTTCATGCCGTACACGGCCAGGTCCAGGAACAGCGGGTCCTTCATCCCGGACCACCACCGGGGCGTCAGCCATTCGTAGTCGCGCGTCCGCCGGAAGGGCACGCACCACACGGGGTAGTGACGTATCTCGCGGTGGTACCAGTCCATGAACGCGGCCGTGCCGGAGAAGGGGACGAACACGTCCACGATGACGGGCGGGTCCTTCTTCGGCAGCAGCCGGGTGAAGCGGTTGGCCGTCCTCAGCACGCTGTCGGAGTGGATGAGCCTTCCGAACAGCGCCCGCGCGAGGAGGTTCTTCGGTCTGACGTGCGTGACGCCCCGGTTGTAGCGGAAGAGGTAGTCATACGTCGTCAGGTAGTCCTCGCTCCGGCGCGGGATGCTCTCGCAGTAGGCCGTGAGCCAGTCGTAGCGGTGGACGTACGGGGCCCGGTCCACGAAGTGGCCCACGCACAGCACGTGCTTCGTGGGAGAGAAGATCTGCCCGTCCAGGTAGTCCGCGCCCGGGTCCTGGAAGTGGTGCCAGATGCCCTGCTGGAAGGACTCCAGGGTGGTGTGCGTCTCGTTCGTCACCCGCACGTAGGGCGCGCAGCGCGTGAGCCTGAAGCGCACCTTGGACAGGATGCCCAGCGTCCCGAACGAGCCGTGCATCATCTGGAAGAGGAGCGGCTCCTGCGTCGGGGAGCAGCGCAGCACGTCTCCCTTCGCGGTGATGACCTCGTACTCCAGACACGTGTCGTGGAAGCCGCCCTGGCGGAAGGACATGGACTCGATGGAGCACCCCGCGATGGCGCCCCCGAGCGTGATGGTCTTGTGCTCGGGGACGATGAACGGGATGAGCCCGTGCGGCAGGGTCGCGCGCACCACCGCGTCGAAGGTGGCCGCGGGCTCGGCGGTGCAGGTCATCCCCACGGGGTCGATGTCGAGGATGGCGTCCAGGTCGCCCAGGTCCACCTTCTCATCGCGGCGCCGCGCATCGAACCGCTTGGGGACGCTGTGGGGTGGGGACTTCTTCTTGAAGGACGCGGGCCCCTGGCCCTTGCGCTGCCGCAATTGCTGGCTGATGGCTTCGACCTTCGCCTCGTGAAGCGCCTCCGCCCGTGAAGAGCCCTCCACCCGGGGACCGCCTGTCACCGACTCCGTGCGCATCCGTTTCCTCCGTTGGCGGAAGGGTGGGGATGCCGCGGCGCGTGGTGAGCCCTCGCCTGTCGGAGCGGGGCCAACCCGGACGCCCACCCACCGGGCGGGCGTCCGGGCGGCTGGGGCCGCTCAGGTGGCTTCGAGCCGGCGGCGCAGCTCCGTGGTGCTGACCTCCTGCGTGCCGCCCCGGTCCATCAGCGTCTGTCCATCCTCGGAGTAGAGCGCTGGACGCCGGTACAATGTGCGCAGGGCGTGCAGGTGCGGGTAGACGATGGAGGCCCGGGGGCTCAGCTCGCGCAGGTGCTTGCGCAGCAGGGGGGCATACCTGGGGCTCTGCGCCGGGAAGATGTGGTGCTCCTGGTGGTAGCTGAAGTTGAAGTGCAGCCAGTTCATCAGCGGGTGGGTCTCCACGCTGGCGGTGTTCACGAAGGGGTTGTCCGTCTCCTCCGCCGCGGGCTGCATCCAGTGGTTGGTGGCGATGTAGATCATCAGCGTGACGTTCCCGATGAGCAGCGGCAGCACCAGCGCGTAGAACGCGGCCCGGGGCCCCAGGACCCACCCGAGCGCCACCCAGCCCGCGGTGACGAGCACCGTGAGCACGCGCTCCCGGGTCCGGTGCAGGTGCACGTGCTGGAACGCGGGCAGCCGGCAGTGGTGCCAGAGGAAGGCCTGTCCCTGCGCGGTGAAGAAGACGCTGAAGCTGATGAAGCTCAGCCAGTGTCCGGAGCCGGGGGACATGGCGTGGAACAGCTTCGCGAACCCCTGGGTGTGCCAGTCCGTCCTGCGCGGGAGGATGTCCGGATCCCTCACCAGGACGTTGGCGGCGCCGTGGTGGGCCTGGACGTGCCAGGCCCTCCAGTTGCCCGGCGTCACCAGGAAGGGCGCGAAGCCCACCCAGCCCAGCAGGCTCTCCCACTTGCGGCCGTGGAACACCGAGTGGTGCAGGGCCTCATGCGCGGCGAGCCCCACGGCGGTGATGAGCTGACCCAACGCGAACGCGATGAGCAGACAGGCCCAGTGGGGCAGCGTCCAGGTGCCGAGCACCCAGATGAGCGCCGCCTCCACCGGCACCAGGCACAGCGCCACGATGCCTCGCAGGGGTTGTCGTTCGAAGGCCTCCGGAGGCAGCACGCGGCGCAGCTCCGAGCGGAGCCGCTTGGCGTCATCCGGGGACAGGGGAATGGAAGAAGTGGAATCAGTCATGGCGGTTGCCTGGACGGGAGAAGGGGTTGTCAGGCCATGGGACGGGCGATGCCGCCTTCGACGAGCATCCGCAGACGGCCGGCTTCGTCATGCGCCGCCACGGTGCCGCACTGGAGCAGGTCGCCCTCCACGCGAGGGGCGAGCGACTTCAGCGTGAGGCGGCGGGGAGCCCGGGAGTCGTGCGCCACCAGGTCGCGGTCGAACGTGGCCCGCTGGACGCCCACGGGCGCGAACACGTCATTGGACACGCCGTCCACGTGCATCGCGCTCAGGCGCAGGGCCGCGTCCAGCACGAGCGCCGGCACGCCGTGGCCCGCCTGCCGCGGAGTCTCCGGCAGCCCGAGCCGCGCGAAGCGGGCGTCCTCCTCCAGGCGGATCTCCTCCAGGCAGTCGAACATCCTGCGCAGCTCGATGGGGGAGCCCGTGGCGCAGTGCGGGTCGTGCACGGGCAGGCCGTGGCCCGAGGCGCGGGCGGCCTCCAGCCGGGGTGGGGGCCGGGGCGGCTCCGCCGTCAGCGTGAAGCGGGCCTCGGCGTAGACGAGGTCGCGCTCCAGCACCACGCCGGAGGCATGGACGATGTCCCCCGTGAGCTTCACCCGCACGCTGTGCTCGCCCGGGGCATCGGTGAGGGGCGTGCACTCGGCGCGCAGGGACTGCTGGCCGCCGGGCTTCACGCGGATGAAGCGGGAGAAGCGGACGTCCTCGATGGTGACGGTGCGCAGCTCGGGGCGCGCGTTGTCCAGGGCCGCCTGGAACATCAAGTCCAGGGCCCAGGCGCCGGGCAGGGTGGGCGTGCCCCGGACGAGGTGGTCCTCCAGGCACGGGACGCTCGCCGCGTCGACGGTGAGCGGCCTTCGCGTGGGACGCGGAGGCTCCGGTGTGGGCGCGGGCGGGGCGAGGACCTCCAGGTGGTAGAAGGCGCGCTCGCTCTCGGTGAGCTGGACGTTGATGGGTTGGACGGGCTGGCCGTCCACCAACTGGAGGAAGAGCGCCTCGCCCTCCTCCGCGCGGATGCCGCGCAGCCGGCGGCTGGCGCCGAGCACGCGGTACTCCGAGCCGCGCGTCATGCCGATGCCGTCCCAGGCGAGCCAGCCCACGCTGCACCACTGCACGTCCTGGCGCGCGTCACTGACCCAGGCGCAGAGCCGGTCCAGCGCCTCGTTCGCCGCGCCGTAGTCCGCCTGTCCGTCGTTGCCGATGTAGCTGAACGCGGAGGTCAGGACGTGGAAGGGCACGGGGGCCGGGAGGCGGCGAGCGCAGGCCTCGCGCAGGTTGCGCAGTCCCAGCAGCTTGGTGTCCAGCGTGCCGCGCAGCTCCGTGAGCCGGCGGCGGTGAAGCTTCTTGGACACCTGCGTGCCCGCGCCATGGACCACCAGGTCGAGCCGCCCGTGTTCGCGGAGCAGCTCCGCCACCACGCGGTCCACGTCCTCGGGGTGGGTGACGTCCGCGGCGCGGTAGGTCATCTGGCCGGGGAGCCGCATGAGCCCATCGAGCGTGGTCCGCAGCTCGCGCACGGCCAGGTGGCGCTCGAAGCGTGCTCGCAGCGCGGGCATGCGCACGGAGCTGTCGCGGGCGAGCTCTGAGGCATAGAACTCGCGCTCCACGGCGCCCAGTTCCTCGTCGCGCGCCTGGAGCACGCGCTCGGGAGCGTCGGAAGGGTCGCTGCGGCCCAGGAGGACGACCTTGCAGCCGTACCGCTTGAGCAGCGCTCCGGCGAGGACGGCCGTCACGCCGCGTCCCCCGCCCGTGAGCAGGACCACCGAGTGGGAGTCGAGCGTGACGGCGGGCCGAGCCGGGACGTCCGTGGGCTGGAGCAGCCGGACGCAGCGGACGGAGCCGTCGAAGCAGACCTCCACCGGAGCGGTGTCGTCACCGGAGCCCAGCTCGGACGCGACGTGGTCGAGCGCCATGCGGAGCGGAAGCGGACCCGTGGCGATGGCACGGATGCCACGCGAGGGGACCTCGCGGCCCAGGGACTTGAGCAGGCCGGCGAAGAGGCCGGTGACGGGGTGCAGCGTCCGGCGCGCGCCGACGCCGCCGATGCACAGGCTCGCCAGCGTCACGTTGCCGGAGGACAGTGCCTCATAGGCGCGGCGGGCGGACAGGAAGAGCAGCTCCAGCGCCTCATGGCGAAGGGCCGTGTCCGCGACGACGGAGGACTCGTTCTCCTGCGAAGGGAGCCGGCACACCGCGATGATGACCTGAGGCTCGAAGCCGAGCGCATCCAGGCCTGCCTCCGCGGTCTCCTCGCGAGTCAGGTCGATGCCGTGGATCCGCGCCCCCGCATCGGAGGCACCCGAGTGGAGGATGCGGAACTCAGGGCCGCAGACGTCGTGTGCCTGGGCCGAAAGCTCACGGGCCAAGGCCTCGTCCTGAGCGATGAACAGCACCCGACGGCCACGGAGCCGTGATGCGCCGGTCGTCAGGGCCGGGCGCTCAACGAGCACAGGCGCGTGGTAGCGGATGGGAGCCGAGTGGTCGAAGCCATCAGCGGCCTCCGAGCTGGGAGCGGAGGTCGACAGCGAACGAGCCTCCCCCAAGCGAGCCGAGTCCGCCCGCGCCTGCACGGCCCCGGTGGCGGTCGCCTCGGAGTCGGGCCGCGCGGGGAGCGTCGCGATGGCGCCTGGTGCAAACGGAGCGCCATTCCCACGGGCCTCCAAGCTGCCCGCCTCCGGTCCGGAGCGGCCCAAACCTGTCCGACTGTCGGACAAGTTCCCGTGGTCCGACTGGAGCGGCAGCTCCTCGCGGCCGAGGTTGCCCAAACCTGTCCGACTGTCCGACAGGTTCCCGTGGCCCGGTTGGAACAGCAGCCCTTCCGGCCCGGCATGGTCCAAACCTGTCCGACTGTCCGACAGGTTTCCGGTGTTCGGGTGGCGCGGCTGCGTCCGAGCCATCGCAGGTGATGCCGGGAGACCGGCGCGGCGCGGCAGCTCGCTTGCGTCCGCTCGGGTCGGTTCTCCCTGGCTGTCCAAACCTGTCCGACTGTCGGACAGGTTCGTGCGGTTCGCCGCCGGCAGGGCGGTCCCTTCGAAGTCTCGATTCTCAGCACCGGGAACTGAAGGCATGCCCGAGGGCGTGGCGGTCGTCGCTGAAGCTCGGCGCTCCGCGGAGGGAGACCTCTCCGCCACCGATTGTTCCTCCGGGGCTCCAGGCCGGGCGCCGAGGCCAGGATGAAGCTGGAGCACCAGCCGTGTGCCGGTCGCGGCATCCGGATGGAATCGCAGCGTGACGGCCTGTCCTTCGGCGGCGGCCCGCACCGCGCTCAGCACCTCTTGTGCCTCCCGGGCGGAGTGGGGCGGCAACGTGAGGCCCGGTCCTGAGCTGGAGCCCGTGGCTTCGGACATCCGCAGATGGCACAGTGGCTTCAGGCCCTTCGCTTCCGCCTTCGCGGCCGTGGTCACCGCCAACATCGTCATGCCCTCTTCGGGCGCGGATGCGGTGGGGCCTTCCCCGGGCCTCTTCACGTGAGCGCTGCCCACCAGCACCAGCTCGAAGCCGCTGTCCAACAGGGCCCTGGATGCCCGCAGCGACGCGGCCAAGGTGCTGGCCCCCGCGTCCACCACGAAGTTCGGACCCTTGGTGTCGAGCACCCCCGCCACCCGCCCCGGCGTGACGTTGGGCATCATCCCCTGGAGCGTGTACGGCCCGGACGGCCGCAGCGCGCTCACCGCCGCGTGGAGCCGGTCCACCAGCGACAGCAGCCGCGCGGCGTCCGGAGTCCGCTGGATGTGCTCGCGCAGCCTGCGCCGCGTGGAGTCCGCCAGCACCCGCTGCGTGGCCTCCACGCCCCGGCGCGTCTTGCCCTCCAACCCCAGGACGATGGCCGTCCCCGTCCGCAACGAATCGAACGCCCCCAGCTTCTTCACGGCGTCGCTCGCGACGATGAGCCCCAGGTGCTGCGTGAGGTCCATGTCCTCGGTGATGTCCGGCAACAGCCGCACGGACGCGGGCAGCCGCATCCCCTTGGCGTCGAAGCGCACCTCCGGGAACATCCCCTCCGCGGCCACCACGACCAGCTCTTCACTCTTGGACTGCACGGCCCTGGCGCGCGGCGCGAGCGCGCCTCCCCGGTACTCCTCCAACACCAGGTGCGCATTCGTGCCGCCAAAGCCGAAGCCGTTCGTGGCCGCCCGGCGCGGATGCTCCCCGTTCTCCGGCCACGGCTGCTCCCGCGTGCTCACCTCGAAGTCCGGCCCGAGCGCTCGCAGCCCCGCGCCTGGACGGTCGAAGTGGGACTGGGGCGGGAAGCTCCGGTGCTCCAGCGCCTTGCACAGCTTGATGACCGAAGCCGCACCCGCGGCCCACCCGACATGGCCGATCAACGCCTTCACGCTCGCGAGCTGGAGTCCCTTGCGCTTGCCGCCGAAGACGCGGCCAATCGACTGCAGCTCGGTGGTGTCCCCGGCCGGCGTGGCCGTTCCGTGCGCTTCGAGGTACTGGATGGACGCCGGTTCAACGCCCGCCGCCGCGTAGCACGCCTCCATCGCGGCCACCTGTCCGTCCGCTCGCGGGACGTTCGCGGAGCTGCTGCGCCCGTCGCTGGACAGCCCCGCGCCACGGATGACCGCGTGCACCCGCAGCCCCGAGGAGACGGCATCCTCCAGGCGCATCAGGCCGACCACTCCCGCGCCCTCTCCGAAGATGACGCCATCCGCGCGCTCGTCGAACGGCCGGCTCCCCGTCGCGGAGAGCCCCTTGAACTGGGAGAACAGACAACTGTTGCCCGGCCCCGGTGAGAACACCCCGCCCGCGAGCACCAGGTCGGCCTCGCCGCGCTCCAGCGCCTTCATCCCCAGCGCGATGGCGTAGAGCGACGAGGCACACGCCGCGTCCAGCAGCACCGTGGAAACGCTCGGGCCCACCACGTCCGTCACCACCGCCTGGAGGGTGGGGTGCGGCGCCAGCTCGGAGGACGTCGCGGTGACGCCCAGCGCCTCACGCATCAGCGCGGAGAAGTCCCGCGCCGTCTCTCCCCGTGCGCGCAGCAGGGCCTCTCCCGCTTCCACGCACAGCGCTTCGTCGTACTCGGGCGAACCGTCCGCGGTGGAGCCGAGCAGGCACTGGATGCGTCCCGGCGCGGTGGACCGCAAGGACTCCATTGCCTGGCTGATCGCGATGGCCAGCAACCGCTGCTCACGGCCATAGCGCAGGAAGCGCTCCGGCGCGATTCCCGGAGGCGGCGCGAGGTCGCTGTCCAGGACCCGCCCGGTGAGCAGCGTGTACGTGCGGTCCGGAGTCACCGCCGGACCCACGAAGTCCACGACCTGATCCGGATGGCTCACACCCGTGTCGACAATGCCGCTGATGCCCCGCTGGATGTTCCGCCAGTACGTCTCCGGATCCTTCGCGCCGCCCGGGAGCATGCAGCCCAGCGACACCACCGCGATGGCCGGAGCCACCGGCGTCACGGCCGCAGGGGCCACGGGCAGCGACTGGTCCACGGACATCAGCGCCACGGATGCGTCCTTCGGCAGGATCCGCTGGACGATGCGCGTGAGCCGCCCCCCGGTGCCGCAGTCCACGAACCGCGCGCAGCCCGCGCCCACCAACGTCTCCACCGCGCCCGGGAAGTCGAAGGGCCGCACCAGGTGGGACGCGAGCGCCCCCGCCAGCTCGGACCCGCCACGTCCGTACACCCGCCGCTCGATGGGCGAATAGATGGGCCCCCGCGCCGGATGCACGGACAGGCCCGCGAGGCTCGCGCGGAACGCGGTGACCGCGGGCGCCAGGCTCGGGTGGTGGAACGGGTAGCGGCTGGAGATGAACGTGAAGCCCTTGCCCTGCCGCTCCAGGAACGCGCGCAACCGCTCCAGCTCCTCACGAGGCCCCGCGACCACGGTCTGCCGCGAGTGATTGCGGCCCGCGACCTCCAGCGCCCTGGCCCCGCTGTGCGCTATTGCCCCGACGCTCTCCGGCTCCGACAGGGCGACCGCCGCGAGCGTGCCCAGGTCGTCCGGCACCGTCTGGAGCGCCCGGATGCGACGGCACACCACCTCCGCGCCCGTGCGCAGGTCCATGGCTCCCGCCGCGGTCATCGCCGCGATCTCCCCGAAGCTGTGCCCCACGAACACGTCCGGCCGGGTGCCCTGACGCTCCATCCACCGCGCCCCCAGCACGCCGGACAGGAAGATGCCGAGCTGATCCAACAGCGGCGCCGCGTCCAGCGCCCGGCCCACCTGGGCCACGTCCTCCGCCGCGAGCAGCGGACCCACGTCGATGCCCTGCGAACGGCAGGCCTCCGACACCGCCAGCAGCTCGTCACGCAGCTCCGGCTGGAGCGCCTTCAACTGGAGGAAGAGGGCGGGCTCGAACGTGCCCTGACCCGCGAACAGGAACGCGGTGGCGTTGGCCGGCAACGCAAGTCCGGGCGTGGGCACCGGCTCCGGAAGACGCACCGTCCGCGAAACGCCGCGCGGGGCCGTGTCCGCCAGCAGCGTCCGCGCCAGCTCGCGCACGGCCTCCGGGAACAAGGCCTGGACGCCTGCGCCTCCCTGCAGGGCGAGGTCGCGGAAGCTCTTCGGACCCGTGGGCTCGTGCAGTGCCGCCAGCGATTCGAAGCTGCGCTGGAAGGACTTCGGGAACGCGCGCAGCACGCCCTGCCGGTCCGCGCAGAGCACGGTCTGGTAGCCGCAGGCCACCGGCGTGCCGTCGCCCTTCAGCGTGCGGAAGCAGAAGCGCAGGGACACCTCGCCGCGCTCCTCCAGGGACGTCAGGATGATCAGCCGGTCTCCCAGCACCGCCGGGGCCAGGTTTCGCGAATAGCCCTCGTAGGTGAGCAGGAGCACCTGGTCGAAGTCGCGCCGGAACTCGGGCTCCTCGAAGGCGTGCGGGCTGAAGAGCAGGTGCTCCCGGCCGGCGCACTGGAACTTGAAGTTGGTGAGGAAGTGATGGCTCCCGTAGGCCATCGTGTCATCGAAGTGGATGTCATACGGGACGGCGAAGAAGTCCATGGTGGTGGCTCCTGGAAGGTGACGGGTCAGGACGCGCGCGCGGCCGGCAGCAGGCCGTCCACGGTCCCGGAGAGGCCGGCGTCCACCACCCAGATGGCGCCATTCACGCGCTGGGTCTTCGGCCCCAGCAGCAGCTCGGTCACGTCCGCGACGTCGTCCGCGGTGCACAGCCGTCCTCCGGGCGTCGCGGACTCCCAGCGCGCCACGCGCTCCGGGGCGTCCGGGAACATGCCCAGCAGCTCCCCGTGCACGGGCCCCGCGGACACGCAGTTGGTGCGGATGCCATCCGGCGCCAGCTCCGCGGCCAGGTAGCGCGTGAGCGACTCCACGCCTGCCTTCACCACGCCCTGGCATCCCAGGTCGTGCATGTACCGCTGGGACATGGACGTGGACATGGTGACGATGCTCCCGCCCCCACGCGCGGCCATCAGCGGACGGGCGCGCATCGCGCACTCGTAGGTGCCGGTGATGCAGGTGCGGAACGCCTTGTCCCAGTCCCGGGGCGCGATGCGGTCGAACGGACCGATGAGCCCGTTGGACGCGTTGCACACGAGCAGGTCGAGCCCGCCCAACTGCTCGCGGATCGCCGCGAACATCCGCTCCAGGTGCTCCTCCTGCGCGACGGAGCCCCACAGGTGGACCGCCCTGCCGCCCGCGTCGACGATGTCCCGCGCCGTCTTCTCTCCGTCCTCACGCGAGTGGAACGAGTTGACCACCACCGTCGCGCCCGCGCGCGCCAGCCGCGTCGCGATGACCCGGCCAATGCCCTTCCCCGAACCCGTGACGAGCGCGACCTTCCCCGCGAACGGCAGCTCCGTGCGCAACGGAACAGGCGCGGGCGCAGCGTGGACGGGCGCGCGAGGCCTGGTTTCCACCACGGGCGGCGCGGCCGGCAGCAGCGCACGGGCCGCGTCGGCGATGGCGGCCATCGTGCGCAGGCGCTGCGACGGCTTCGGCGCTCCGCCCAGCCCCAGCTCCTTCATGAGCACGGCCATCACCTCCGCCTGCTTCACGGAGTCGATGCCCAGCTCGTCCTCCAGGTCCGCGTGCGGCGTGAGCAGCTCCTCCGGGTAGCGCGTCACGCGCGCGAACACGGCGCGCACGCGAGTCAGGAGATCCGGAGCGTGGGTTCCAGCACGCGCCTCGACGCCAGCGCTCACGGCGGACGCCACCGGAGGCGGCGCGGACGTGACGACGGGCGACGGGGCCGTTCCCAGCGCCTCCTTCACCGCTCCCGCGATGGCGCCGAGCGTGCGCGCCTTCCCGTTCCGCGGCAGCCGGTCCGGCGGCAACTGGAACTCCCGAGCGATGACCGCGGCGATCTCCGCGAGCTTCACCGAGTCGATGCCCAGCTCGTCCTCGAGCTGCGCATGCTCCGTCAGGATGTCGAGCGGATACCGCGTGACGGACGCGGCGCACTGCCGCACCTGCTCCAGGATGTTCGAAGGCGTGGATGTATGGGATTGGGAAGAACGCGCGGACATGATGGCCCCTGTCGGTTCAATGCGTGACGGGGGCCGACTGTAAATGGGGGTCTGACACGTGCCGCGAAGCGACGCGCACAGCTCACAGCAATCAAGGAGGTGGTGAAGACTGCTCGTGCGCGGGAATGCGCGCGCCCTCTTCACGAACCACGCGAGCACGCCGCCGTCCCAGCCACAGGGGAATGCACAGCGAAGGCAGCGTGAGCAGATCCGTGACGTCCACCGTGTGCACCGTGGGCCGGACCGCGGGAATGCGCGCGCCCGCGAGCCCCGCGCGCAGCGCGTAGAAGGGCCACTGCAGCGCGCCCAGCGCCCAGCGCCACGCATCCCCGGCGTCGGAGGAGAGCTTCGTGGCGCCGAAGCACAGCCCCGTCAGCACCACCGCGCCCACGAGCACCGGGAACGACGGGCGGAATTCCCGCACGCGCCGCTGGAACGCCTGCTCCCACAGCGCCTGGAGGAGCACCGGGAACATCGCGAGCCCGGCGACGTCGGAGAGCTTCCCCGTCCACCACGACGGCCAGCGCGCCTTGAACACGTGGTCGTTCAGCACGAGCATCACCACGGCCAGGAGCACCGCCGGATGCAAGAGGCCGCTGGCCGGAGAGGGCTTCGCCCCGGTGGATGTCACGCCCGCGCGCATGGGGGCACTGTCACACTCGCCGCCGGGACATGGGAAGTCCCGTGATTGCGAGGGTTTGGAGGACGCGGCGGAAAATAATAAAGCCGTGTCGATTCTCCCCGGGCCCATTCGTTGCGTCCCTGAAGGCAGGAAGAAGGACCCCCCCCGCGGCCCGAAGGCGCGCGGCAGGAGACACGACCGTGCGATTCATGATCATCCGCAGGGCGGACAAGGACACGGAGGCCGGCGTGCTTCCGGACGAGAAGCTGCTGGCCGCCATGGGCGCCTACAACGAGGAGATGGTGAAGGCGGGCGTGATGCTCCAGGGCGAGGGCCTGCATCCGAGCAGCAAGGGCGCCCGCGTGAAGTTCACGAACGGCAAGCCGGCCATCATCGACGGTCCCTTCACGGAGACGAAGGAGCTCATCGCCGGCTTCACGCTCATCCAGGTGAAGTCGCGGGAGGAGGCGCTGGCGTGGCTCCAGCGCTGGCCGTCCATCGACGCGGGCGGCAACGTGGAGCTGGAGCTGCGCCAGGTCTTCGAGGACGACGACTTCGGCGCCGAGTTCACGCCCGAGCTGCGGGCGCAGGAAGCCCGCATCCGGGAGCAGGGCGCGAAGAACAGCCGCTAGTGCCGCGATGGCGCCTCCGCGTGACATAGACTGCCGCGCTCCCGGGGCCGGAGTGAAGGCAGGTGCAGCGATGTTCCAGCGGCTGGTGCTGGTGTGCGCGGTGTGTCTCATGGCGTGCGGAGGCAAGCGGGTGGCCACGGGGCCAGGCTCGCCGCCGGACCGGGTGGACGACGGCTGGGACGTGGCCTCCTTCGAGGACACGGGCATGCAGCGCCCGTGGTTCGACGCGCTGGAGCACGACGTGTCCGAGGGCACGGTGGAGACGCCAGACGCGGTGCTCGTCGCGAAGGGAGGCCAGCTCGTCTACGAGCGCTACTGGAACGACTTCACGCGGGAGCAGGCGCACGACCTGAGGTCCGCCACGAAGAGCGTCACGTCGCTGCTGGTGGGCATGGCGCACGAGCGCGGGCTCCTGCCGGACCTGGACGCGCCGGTGCTCCCGCTGCTGCCACACCTGTCGCCGGTGAAGAACGCGGATCCACGCAAGGAGCGCATCACGCTGCGCCACCTGCTCCAGATGCGCTCCGGACTGTCATGCGATGACTGGGACCCCAAGTCCCCCGGCAACGAAGAGCGGATGTACGACACGGACGACTGGGCCCGCTTCATCGTGGACGTGCCCATGCGGGACGAGCCCGGCACCGTGACGCGCTACTGCACGGGCGGCGTGGTGCTGCTGGGCGCGGTGCTTGAGCACGTCAGCGGCCGCTCCATCCCGGACCTGTCGCGCGAATGGCTGTTCACACCCATGCAGGTCCAGGACGTCACCTGGCAGCCCGCGGGCAAGAAGGGCACGGACACCGGCGGCCACCTGCGCCTGCGTCCGCGTGACTTCCTCAAGGTGGGGCAGCTCATGCTCGACGGTGGCGCGTGGCAGGGCGACCGCCGCGTCTCCGAGGCGTGGGTGGCGGAGTCCGGCAAGGCGCTGGGGCCGCTGGGCGACGCGGGCTACGGGCTCCTGTGGTGGAGCACCCGCTTCGTCATCAACGGCATCCCGGTGGAGGTGTCCTTCGCGCGGGGCAACGGAGGGCAGTACGTCTTCGTCGCGCCTTCGCTGGGCGTCACCGCGGCCTTCACCGGCAGCCATTATAATGATGCGGACTCGGCGCTCCCCGGGGTCCTGTTCGGACAGTACGTGCTGCCGGCGGCGCTCGGGCTGGAGCGGCCGGGGGCGCGGGACGGGCTCGTGTCGTCCGTCCGACGGTGACCGCCCGGGCCGCATCCGGATTCAGACGGGACGGTGCGCTTCTTGGATGACCGCGCGCTGACGGGTGGGCAACGTCCGCCGTGGCATGGCACCTCCGAAAGCACCTCGCACCCGCAAGAGCTCCGACCCCTCCGGCTTCGTCCGCGTCCGGGGCGCGCGCGAACACAACCTGAAGCACGTGGACGTGGACATCCCTCGCGACGCGCTGGTGGTCTTCACCGGCGTGTCCGGCTCCGGCAAGTCGTCGCTGGCGTTCGGGACGCTCTACGCGGAGGCGCAACGGCGCTACTTCGAATCCGTGGCCCCGTACGCCCGGCGCCTGATTGATCAGGTGGGCGTGCCGGAGGTGGACGCCATCGACGGGCTTCCCCCGGCGGTGGCGCTCCAGCAGCACCGGGGCGCGCCCACGTCCCGCTCGTCGGTGGGCAGCGTGACGACGCTGTCGAACTCCGTGCGCATGCTGTACTCGCGCGCGGGCACGTACCCGCCGAAGCTGGAGCGGCTGGACTCGGACGCGTTCTCCCCGAACACGCCCGCGGGCGCGTGCCCGAAGTGCCACGGCATCGGCCGTGTGTTCGAGGTGACCGAGCGCTCCATGGTGCCGGATGACTCCCTGAGCATCCGCGAGCGCGCCGTCGCCGCGTGGCCGCCCGCGTGGCACGGCCAGAACCTGCGCGACATCCTGGTGACGCTCGGGTACGACATCGACAAGCCCTGGCGCGACCTGCCCAAGAAGGACCGCCAGTGGATCCTCTTCACGGACGAGCAGCCCACCGTCCCCGTCTACGCGGGCTTCACGTCCGCGGAGGTGAAGCGGGCCATGGCCCGCAAGGAGACGCCCAGCTACATGGGCACCTTCACGGGCGCGAAGCGCTACGTGATGACCACCTTCGCGACCACCCAGAGCGCGATGATGAAGAAGCGCGTCGCCCGTTACATGGTCGCCAGCGACTGCGCGCTGTGCGAGGGCAAGCGCCTGAAGCGCGAGTCCCTGTCCGTCACGTTCGCGGGGCGCGACATCGGAGACCTGTCCCGCCTGCCGCTGGAGCAGGTCGCGGAGCTCCTCCGGCCCACGGCGGAAGGGAAGGGGAGGGACGCGGACGCCATGGCCCGCGAGCACCCGGAGAAGCTCATCGTCGCCCAGCGCATCACGAAGGACCTGCTCGCACGCATCCAGGTGCTGACGGACCTGGGCCTGGGCTACCTGTCGCTGGAGCGCAGCACGCCCACGCTGTCACCGGGGGAGCTGCAGCGGCTGCGGCTGGCCACGCAGGTGCGCTCCAACCTCTTCGGCGTGGTGTACGTGATGGACGAACCCTCCGCCGGCCTGCACCCCGCGGACACGGAGGCGCTGCTCACGGCGCTGGACCGGCTGAAGGAGGCGGGCAACTCGCTGTTCGTGGTGGAGCACGAGGTGGACGTCATCCGCCACGCGGATTGGATCGTCGACGTGGGCCCCGCCGCCGGTGAGCACGGCGGGCGCGTGCTCTACAGCGGCACGCCGGAGGGACTGGCGAAGGTGGAGGCGTCCCGGACGCGGCGCTACCTCTTCGAGGAGGAGGCCCTGCGCCGCCGCGAGCCCCGGAAGCCCACGGGGCGGCTGCGCCTGGAGGGCGTGACGCGCAACAACCTGCACGGGCTGGACGTGGACTTCCCGCTGGGCGTCTTCACCACGGTGACGGGCGTGTCCGGCTCCGGCAAGTCCAGCCTGGTGAGCCAGGCGCTGGTGGAGCTGGTGGCGGCGAGGCTGGGCCAGACGCTGGCGCCGGAAGAGGAGGAGGGCGAGCCGCTGGACCGCGAGCCGGTGGTGGCGAGCGAGGGATATATAAAGGAGGGGATGGAGGCCATCCGCCGGCTGGTGACGGTGGACCAGAAGCCCATCGGCCGCACGCCGCGCTCCAACCTGGCGACGTACACCGGCCTCTTCGACCACGTGCGCAAGCTGTTCGCTGCGACGCCGCTGGCGAAGTCGCGCAAGTACGGCGCGGGGCGCTTCTCCTTCAACACCGCGGGAGGCCGCTGCGACACGTGCGAGGGCGAGGGCTTCGTGAGCGTGGAGCTGCTCTTCCTGCCCAGCGTGTACGCGCCGTGCCCCACGTGCCACGGCACCCGCTACGACGCGAAGACGCTGGAGGTGCGCTACCGCGAGAAGAACATCGCGGACGTGCTGGGGCTGACGGTGGACGGCGCCTTCGACTTCTTCACCGAGGAGCCGCCGCTCCAGCGCGCGCTCAAGGTGCTGCGCGACGTGGGCCTGGGCTACCTGCGCCTGGGCCAGCCCGCGACGGAGCTGTCCGGAGGCGAGGCCCAGCGCATCAAGCTGGCCACGGAGCTCCAGCGCACCCAGCACGGCGACACGCTCTACGTGCTGGATGAGCCCACCACCGGCCTGCACCCGGCGGACGTGGACAAGCTGATGGCGCAGTTGGAGGGACTGGTGGACGCGGGCAACACGGTCATCGTCGTGGAGCACGACCTGCGCGTCATCGCCGCCAGTGACCACGTCATCGACGTGGGGCCCGGCGCGGGCAACGCCGGAGGCCGCGTGGTGGCGCAGGGCACTCCGGCGCAGGTGGCGAAGGTGAAGCAGAGCCGCACCGCGCCCTATCTGGCGCGGGTGCTCGGGTGACTTAGGCCGGGACGGCGCGCTCAGTCGTCCTTGCCGTCATGGTGGCTGCCGTCGTCGTCGTCGTGGTCCTCGCCGCCGTCGCGGTCGTGGTCATCGAAGGCGTCGATGGACTTCTGGAGGTTGTTCTCCAGCTCCGACCGGGCGCTGGACTCGCGCGGGTCGAGCCGCTTGCCGTCCTTGTCGGTGAACCAGCCGCTCGGGTCGATGTTGAAGGTCACGTTCTGGTCGTCACCCTCGGCGATCTCGAAGCGCACCTCGCGCTCCTGCTCCACGCCGACGCTGGTGACGAACTGGAACGGCTCGCCGTCGATGTGGCCGTCGATGATGATGGACGCGTCCTGGTCCGCCAGCTCCTTCAGGCCGCCCGTGGCCTTCTCCGGGTCGACCTTGCCGATGTCGAACTCGATCTCGTCGTAGATGCCGACGTCCACGGTGATGTCCTGCAGGCGCACCAACTGTCCTTCCAGCGCCGTGCCGGACAGGTCGATGAGGAAGGGCCCCGTGCGCCGCTTGAACTCGGTCTTGTCGTCGTCGCTCCCGGCGTCGGAGTCGTCGGAGACGTCGTCATGGTGGCCCTCGCGCTTGAGCTCCAGCTCGCGCACGGACAGCCGCACCCGATCCACGGTGATGCCATTGGAGAGCTGCAGCCGCTGGCTGGACGTGCGCGTCAGGGCCGAACCCGTGACCGCGCCTCCCATCCGCGTGCTCAACCCCACCGAGGACGTGCTGTTGCCGCACGCGGACAGCCACATGAGGGACGCGAACAGACCGATGAAACGACGCATGACGTGTGTCTCCTGGTTCCGGTGGGGGACGCCGGGCCCGTGGCCTCGCACCGGCCGTGCGATGCCGCCCGCCATCCCTTCCGCTGAAGGAAAGGAGTCCGGCCGCGAAAAACGGCCACGGGACGGATTTTCCCGGGCCATTTTCCGGGGACCTCGACCGGACGGGCGTGGCCGGAAAAGCCCCCCGTGACTCCTTCCCCTCGCACGGAGTACTGAACAGGGGTCATGGCTTGCACTCCCTCACCTGGACCGGCATCGCCCTCGGCGGGGTGTCCCAGCCCGCGGTCGTCGCGCGTGCGCGTGGGGACGGGGAGGGCGCCATGACGGAACAGGAGCTGGCGGACTGCATCCGCAGGGCGGCCCGGGGAGAGCAGGCCGCGTGCGGTCAGCTCTACCAGCGCTTCCACGGGGCGGTGCGCCGCGTGGCCCAGGGCTCGGGAGTCCTGGGCACGGCGGAGGTGGAGGACGCGGTGCAGGAGACGTTCGTGCGCGCCTTCCGCGAGCTGCCCCGGCTCCAGCACCCGCGCGCGTTCAGCGGGTGGCTGCTGACCATCGCGCGGCATCACGCCTACGCGCTCAGCCGGGGCGTGAAGGCCCGGGCCCGCGTGGAGGAGGACCTGGCGCGAGAGCTGGACACCACCGCGCCCGCGCTGCCTCCGTCATTGACGCTGGAGCGCCGCGTGGCCGTGGTGCGCCAGCTCATCGAAGGGCTGCCCGAGGGCCCGGAGAAGGAGACCGCCCGCCTCTTCTATCTGGAGGGCGAGCTGAGCGCGCGGGAGATCGCCGACCGGCTGGGGCTGGGCAAGAGCGCGGTGACGATGCGGCTGGAGCGCTTCCGGGCCCGCGTGAAGCGCGAGCTGCTGGCGCGGCTGCTGGCCGCGGAGGTGGGCTGAACCATGGGCGCGAGCGACAGACACCTGGACGTGGAGTCCGCGAAGCAGCTCGAACGGCGCGAGCCCGAAGCGGTGCGCTACTTCGCCGAGCACCTCTCGCAACCCTGTGAGACGTGCGAGGCGTTCCTCGCCCGCGAAGACGCGGAGCCTGACGGGTTCCCGGGTCTGGATGCGCTGGCGGACGAAGCGCTCGTCGCGGCCTCGGGCCGTCCCGTGCGGGAGGACGCGGTCGGTTGGGCGCGGGTGCGCCGGAAGCTGGGGGTGCCCCAGCGGGTGTGGCTGACCGGAGGACTGGGCGCGGTGGCCGCGGCGGTCCTCCTGGCGCTCCTGGTGCGCCCGGGGACCGGAGGGCCGGGCAGCGTGGAGCCTCCCTCCCAGCGCATCAAGGGCACGGCGCCGCTCGCGCTGGAGCTCACGGCGGCGGCGCAGATGCCAGGCGGTGAGGTGCGCGCCGTCTCCGAGGACGCGGTGCTCCCGCCCGAAGCCGTGGTGGTCCTGCGCTACCACGCCAGCGAATCCGCGGACGCCCTGCTGGTGCGCGAAGCCCCTGGCGTGCCGCCGCAGGTGCTGGGCCGCCATGTGCTGACGCCGGGCACGCACGACCTCCGCGACGGCGAGGACCTGGCGGGCGTGTCCCTGGAGGACGAGCGTGGACCCGTGACGCTGGTGCTGGTCGCCTGGCCGCAAGGTGAGCAGGAGAGCCCGGCACTGGAGGCGGTGCGTGTCAGCGGACAGGTGCCACCCGACGCGGCCCAGGCCCGCCTTCGCTTGAGGGTGGAGTCGGGGCATGCTGCTCCCTGAGGAGCCGCGCGTGTCCCGCCTGCTGTTCATCCCCGTGGTGCTGGCGCTGGTGGCGCTCGGCGCGTGCCGCTCCGTGGAGCCACGGGAGAAGGGCCGCGCGGTGCGGGTGCGCCTGGAAGAGGGCGTGCTGGCGTCGGCGCAGGAGGGCGAGCGGCACGCGCTGCTCATCGGCATCTCCGCGTACACGGACCCTGCCTGGAACGCGCTGCGCTACGCGGCGAAGGACGCGGACGACCTGGGCCGCGTGCTGGCGGATCCGGCGCGCGGAGGCTTCCGCTCCGTGACGGTGCTCACGCGGCCCGAGCAGACGACGCGCACGTCGGTGCTCGCGGCGCTCCAGGCGCTGGAGGCGCGTCCCTGGCGTCCCCAGGACACGGTGGTCGTGTACGTGTCCGGGCACGGCTCGCTGGCGCGCGACGTGAGGGGCGAGCTGCAGCGCTACCTGGTGACGTCCGACACCCGCTACCGGGACGTGGCGGGCACGGGCCTGGACATGGCCACGCTGGAGCAGTCGCTGGAGCGGCTGGGTTCGCGGCGGCGCGTGCTGGTGCTGGCCACCTGTCACAGCGGCACGGGCAAGTCGCTGCTGCCGCCGGAGGTCCGCGACGAGCTCGCGCACACCAAGGCGTCCTTCCTCCCGCAGCCGCTGGAGGCCGCGAGCCGCGCCTCGCTGGTGCTGTCCGCCAGTGACTGGGGCGAGGCCGCGCGCGAGGACGACGCGCTGGCCAACGACATCTACACGCACTTCCTCATCCAGGCGCTGGACGGAAGCGGAGACCGCAACCGGGACGGCGCGGTGAGCGCCACCGAGGCCCACGACTGGGCCCGCCGCAACACCTGGGCCTATACGGAAGGGCGGCAGCGTCCCAGCGCGCAGATATTGGAGGTGGGCGCGGATCCGGTGCTGCTCTCCGGCTCCTTGCAGCGGCCGGGGCAGCCGGAGGTCTTCTCCTACAGCGCGAGGCTGGAGGGCTTCACGCTCAAGGTGGACGGCCGCGACGCGGGCGAGCTGCCCGGGGGCGTGGTGGTGCCCGAGGGCCGGCGGAAGCTGGAGCTGCGCAAGGGAGGCCAGGTGTTGTGGGAGGACACCGTGGCGCTGCGCTCCGGCGAGCGGCGTGAGCTGGAGGCCTTCCTGCGCCCCAGGGCGGACGGGCCCAGGCGGACGGTGACGCTGGGTGGAGGCGTGCTCGGCTTCCTGGATGGGCAGAGCCGCGAGCAGGTGCTGCCGGCGTCGGCGCAGGCGGGCGTGGGGCTGGGCTGGGAGGGCGTGCTCCTGGACGGGAAGCTGGACCTCTGGGTGGACGTGGCGGCGGGGCAGGGAAGTCAGTCGCTGCGGTTGGACCCGGGCGGCGACGTGCCGGTGCGGCATCGCACGTTGCTCGTGGGCGTGGCACTGGGGCCGACGTGGACGTGGGGCCGGCTGGGTTTTTCGACAGGACCGCGTGTGGCCGGGTTGTGGTTGCAGCGCTCCTTCCAGTTGGAGCTGCTGGACCGGGACGAACGCTACGTCACGGCCTGGCCGGGCTGGATGGCCGCGGTGTCATTCCGCTTCACTCCGGCCTGGGTCGTGGAAGCGCGCACGCAGTTGCTGTGGGCCTATGTCCCGGTGGATGGACAGACGCGCACGGTGGGCTTTGGAGGCCTGATGCTGGCCGGAGGGTACCGCTTCTGATGCGAGCCAAGGCATGCGGATGGGGCCTGTTGCTGGCGCTGGCCGGCTGTGGCGGCTTCGACAACGGGGACCTGCGGACGGGCACGCTGAAGGGGCGCATCCTCGGCGTGGAGGCGGACGTGGCGCGGGTGAGCGTGATGGGTCGCTCCGACCTGCGCGCGTCGGTGTCCGCGGACGGGAGCTTCCAGTTGGCCGGAGTGCCCGCCACGTCGCTGGAGCTGTTCGTGGTCGCGTCGAGGACGCGCGCGGCGAGGAAGGCCGTGGTGGCCCAGGGCGCCCAGGTCACCGACGTGGGCGACATCGCCTCCGCGCCCGGAGCCTTCCTTACGGTGAGGGTGACGGATGAAGGCGGCGCCATCCCCTCCGGCGTGGAGGTGGAGCTGAAGGACACGGGGCTGGACCGCATCAAGCTCGCCGCCGGGAACGGCGAAGCGCGCCTGGGGCCCTTGCCCCCGGGGTGCTACGAGCTGGAGGTGAAGGCCGACGACCTGGAGGACGTGGAAGAGGAAATCTGCGTCCGCGAAGGCGAAGAGCAGGTGCGAGCCATCACGCTGCCCACGGATGACGATGGCGGCGATGACGACGGCGGTGACGACCACGGCGGCCGGGACGGCGGCTGAGTCCGCGCGGGACCTCCAGCGCGCCAGGCGCTCAGCGCGGCAGGACCGCGAGCGTCTGGGACACCAGGTAGTCAACGACCGTGGGATAGCGCTCCGGGGACTCCAGGTAGGTCTCCCAGTCCCGCTCCAGCGCTTCCAGCAGGGCACGCTTCGGCTCTCCGGCGCCGAGCCGAACCGAGAGCCGGTAGTCCGGGGGCTTCGTGCCGCACGCCTGGGCCAGTTTGACCTGCATGAGCAGCGAGAGCGTCTCCTCGAGGTCCCTGGCCTTGAGGCCCACGGTCTCCGCCCGCTGGATGGCCTTGTCCGCGGAAGGAAAGCGCTGCCAGTTGGCGCCCACATGGACGTCGACGAGCAGATGGGTGGCTTCGTGGCCCAGGGTCCAGGGCAGGTTGGGGGTGGGGAACGTGCCGCTGTAGACGCCCGGCGGGCTGTAGTTGGCGCTCCCGGAGGGGTGGAAGAGCAGGGACGCCACGTCGAGGGATTCCGACGGGAACCGCATCCGCGTGAGCCGCTGGAGCCGCTCCATGGGCGAGCACTGCTCCGCCTGCTCCCTCCAGACGCGAAGCGTGCGCTCCTCCTCCGGCAGCACCTGCTCCCGCCAGATCTTCAGGAAGGCCGGGAAGGCACCCTGTCCGCGCGTGACGATGTTCCGGATGGCTTCATAGGAGGGAAGCTCGTCGCTGTACGCGAGGATTCGGGGGACGGGCTTCACCGCGACGCGCCCGGCAGGGGATTGGTAGGGCTCCATCAGCGGGAAGATGTCTTCGTAGCGTTCAACCTGGCGGGAGGCCACCATCTCCGGGAGCGCCACGAGCGAGTCCAGGGTCGGGATGTCCCCCAGCGGGACGGACTCCATCGCGGGAACCCGCTCCGTGTCCCGGTAGAAGAGGAAGAACAGGTAGTCCGCATAGGGAGACTGCAGGAACCGCAGGGTCACCGGGCGCGGCGTGGCGGGGGGCGGCCGGCTTGCCGCACAGCCCCCCAGGCCCAGGAGCGCGCAGAGAAAGAGGGGGGGACGGAGCATCGCGAGCAGGCCTCGGAGCAGAGGGGCAATGCAGGGTCTTCCCTCGCGGGGCATGCGGTCAACCCGCCAGGGCATGGGGCCGTTCGAGCTGGACGTTCACGAGCTTCTCGTAGAACCCATGGCGCGCCAGCAGCTCATCGTGCGTGCCCACCTCCACGACCTGGCCTTCGTCCATCACCAGGATGACGTCCGCGTTGCGCACGGTGCTCAGCCGGTGGGCGATGACGATGCGTGTGCAGTTCAGCGTGGAGATGGCCTGCTGGACCTGCTGCTCGGTCAGGGCGTCCAGGGCGCTGGTGGCCTCGTCCAGCAGCAGGATGACCGGCCGGCGCACCAGGGCCCGCGCCAACGCCAGCCGCTGCCGTTGCCCACCGGAGAGCGACTGCCCCCGGTCCGCCAGCGGCGTCTCGTACTGCAGCGGCATGGCCATGATGTCGTCGTGGATGTGCGCCACCTGGGCCGCCTCGATGATGCGCTCCAGCGGCAGCTCCGGGTCCCCGAGCGCGATGCACTGGCGCACCGTCGTGCCCAGCAGCGACAGGTCCTGCAGGACGATGCCCAGCTGGTTGCGCATCTTGCGCAGGTCCAGGTCCTCCAGGTTCACGCCGTCGTAGCGCACGCGCCCGGAGGTCGGCAGGTACAACCCCAGCAGCAGGTTGGCCAGGGTGCTCTTTCCCGCGCCGGACCGGCCCACGATGGCGACCATCTGGCCGGCCTCGATTCGCAGCGAGATGTCCCGCACGACCAGGGGCGACACCGGATGGTACCGGAAGGAGACGTCCCGCAGTTCAATGGCACCCTGGAGCGTCATGGCGGCGCCGGGCCGGGAGGCGGGCCGCTCCGGAGGCGCATCCAGCACGTCGTTGATGCGCTCCAGGAAGCTGCCCAGGTACTGCAACTGCCCGCCGGTGTTGACCAGGTTGGACAGGGGCACCAGCAGGCCGGTGGCCAGGGCGCTGAGGCTGAGCATCTCCCCCAGCGACAGCTTCCCGCCCAGGACCCGGAAGGCACCCACGCACAGGATGAGCAGCGGCGAGGCGAGACGCAGCGCGCTGCTCAAGGAGTCCACCCAGGTGGTGAGCCGGCCCCTCGCCAGGGTCACGTTGAGCACGTCCACGTAGAAGCTGGAGTAGGTCTGGACGGATTGCTGCTCCACGCCGAACGCCTTCAGCGTCTGCATGCTCGACAGCATGTTGATCTGATGGTCCTGGTTCTTCGCCTCCAGGTCCAGGTGCTGGGAGAAGAGGCTGCGCTGCCAGCGCTGCGGGATGAGGAAGACCAGGAGCTGCAGGCCGCCCAGTCCCAGCACCAGCAGCCCCAGCCCCGCGTCCGCCAGGAACAGGAGCCCCAGGTTGAGCAGGACCAGCGAGCCGTCCAGCAGCGTGGAGATGGCCGCGGACGACAGCAGCTCCCGCAGGCGCGACTGGATGTTCAGGCGCATCATCAGGTCGCCCACCGGGCGCAGCTGGAAGAAGGGGTAGGCCAGGCTGACCAGGTGGTCCAGGAACCCCAACGTCATGTCCGAGTCCACGCGCGTGCGCAGCTCCAGCAGCAGGTGTCCGCGGATGAGCGAGGCCAGGAACTGGAAGAGGACGATGGTGGTCAGCAGGACCGCCAGGACGCCCAGCAGCGAGTGGTCTCCCCGCGGGACGACCCGGTCCACCAGGAGCCCGGTCAGCACCGGGAGCGCGAGCGCGAACAACTGCATCGCGCCGGACATGAGGATGACGTGGAGCAGCGCATCGGATTCGCGCAGCAGGGGCGCCAGGTACCGGAACGCTCCCTTGCGTGACGTGCCCGGCTGGAACTCCGGACCCGGCTCCAGGATCAACGCCACGCCCGTGAAGCTCTGGCTGAACTGCTCCATGGAAACGACGCGACGCCCGCGCTCCGGATCCACCAGCGCGACGCCGTCCCGCAGACGCTCGTCGAAGACGACGTAGTGGGCGAAGTCCCAGTGGAGGATGGTACCCCGGGGGAGGAAGGGCAGCCGGTCCAGGTCGATGGAAACGCCCCGCCCACGCAGCCCCAACTGCCGCGCCGCGTTCAGGATGGTGTTGGCGGTGGTCCCGTCCCGCGCCACGCCGGTGACGGCGCGCACGTCCTCCAGGCTCGTCTCACGCCCGTGATAGCCCAGCACCATGGCCAGACACGCGGCGCCGCAGTCCGCCACGGTCATCTGCCGGATCTCCGGGATGGAGCGCCTGCGCGACGGCATGCGCAACCGCCGCAGCGCGGGGAACCGCTCCAGCAGGCCTGGCCTGTCCTCAGGGTTCACGGCGCAGCCCTCCCTTGAGGCCGGGGATGAGCATCCACAGCAGCCGCTCCGTGCGGATGGGCAGCTCGGCCCGGGCGGGCATTCCGTCGAAGTAGTGCAGGGTGCGCCCCTCGCTCTTGAACGTCCTCGCCGCCAGGCGGGCCTTCACCAGGATGATGGGGCCCTCCACCTTCACCGCGTCCGCCAGCTCCGCGCCAAGGTAGCGGCGCAGCTCGGTGGGCCCGATGACCTGGTCTCCCACCGACTCGATGGTCACGTCGTGGTAGTCGTACCGGAAGCCGTCCAGCTCCACGCGCAGGGGCATGCCCGGGTGCAGGAAGGGCCGCGAGGAGCCCGGCAGGAACGCCTGCAGCGTGAGGGGCGCCTCGTCCCCCACGAGGGAGAGCGCCCGGGCCCCGGGCGTCAGGTACTGGCCGGGTTGGATGCGCACGTCGCCCACCACGCCATCGAAGGGCGCCCGCAGGCCACGGGCCTCCACCCGGGCCTGCGCGAGCTCCCGCTCGGCGCGCAGCGTCGTCAACGCCTGTCGCGCGGTCTGGTCTGAGGGGTCCCTCAAGACGCGGATGAGCTGGAGCTCGAACTCCCGGCGCACGCGGGCAAGGGTGCTCTCCTCGGCCTGGGCGACGAACGTCACCAGCGTCTGTCCCGCCATGACGCGCTGGCCGGGCTGGACCTCCACCGTGGCGACCACGCCTTCGCTGGGGACCGCCAGGTGCGTGTGGCCCTCCACGCGCACCAGCGCCGGGCCGGAGGCATAGTCGTTCATGCTGCTGAAGACGCAGAGCACCAGCGCCGCCGCCAGGGCGCCCGTCAGCAGCCGGGAGCTCCAGCGCGTCCAGCCCGGTGCGATGCGCAGGATGTCGCCCCGGCCCCGGTTCCCCTTCTGGTAATGCTCCAGCGCCTCCTTGCGGAAGATGGATGTCCTGGACGCCATGCTCACTCCTGTCCGGTGGGGGGCGAAACCGGTCCGACGCCCGCGACCGGCACCTCGGCTGACACCTGGACCACCGCGCCGGACGGCAGCTCGGAGGTCCCGTCCAGGTCAGCGACGACGAACAGCATCCGCGAGGCCGCGTCCACCTCCGGGGCCACGTGCGCCACGCGGCCGGTGAGCCGCGCTCCCAGGCCCTGGGATTGGACCCGCACCCGCTGGCCCACCCGCACCTCGCCCGCCTGGGCCTCCGGGACCGCGTAGCGCACCTGGCGCTTGCCCCCACGTAGCAGGTGGATGACGGCCTGGCCGGAGCGCACCAGCGCCCCGGGGTCCGCGTATCGGCCCGCGACGACGCCCTCGAAGGGCGCCCGGAGCGAGGCCTCGCTGATGCGCTGCTGGTACTGGGCCACCCGCGCTTCGGACTCCTGCACCTCCGCCCGCGCCGCATCCAGCTTCGCCAGGGCCATGCGCCGCTCGTACTGCGTCGTCGCGAGCTCCTCCTCGGAGAGGGCTCCCAGCGAGAGCTGCTGCGGGTCCTGCCTGCGGCGCAGCCTTTCGGCGGCCTGCTCCACCGCCAGGGTCGCCACCTCCGCGGAGGCGCGCGCGGACAGCAGCTCCGCCTTCGCGATGGCCAGCTCCCGCTGCTCGACGGCCGTGTCCAGCACCGCGACGACCTCGGAGGCCCGCACGGGGTCGCCCACGTGGACCTTGATGCTTTCCAGACGGCCTTCAACGCGAGGCGCCAATTCCACGGCTTCGGTGGAGATGAGGACGCCCAGGAAGGGCTCTGCAAGGGTTTGACGCTGTGTGTCTTTGCGCAGCGTGTCCACTGGGAGTGAAGAAATACGGGCGTCCGGGTGGGATGGACGCGGCGACACCGCCCAGCCGAGGAGCGCCAGCAGCGTCAGGATGACAAGGCCTGTCAGGACTCGGAGGACCATCCCTGTTCACTCTAGAGCGAACCACACCTTATTGAAAGTCTGGGTGGGATGAGAGTCCGGGTTGGCCATGACTAAAGCCTTTTCGGTGGTTGATTTGGAAGTTCGGAAACACAGGTTTGTTGGTTCTGAGTCTTGTAATTCATTGACGGAAAGTGAATGATGCCATTGCCTGTCGGGGGGAGGCTCGCGTCCGTGGCTTCATGCCCTTTCGGAGCCCAGGGACCGGAGCGGAGACCCGTCATGCACGCCACATCACTCGCAGTTCCCTGTGAAAGAGGCAGACCATGAAGAACGAAACCCCCGAGAACAGCGCGCCGGTGTTGGAGTCCTGGATCAAGGACTCGCAGCTGTCCCCGGATGACCTCGAGGCGGTCACGGGCGGTCTCATCAGCGTGCCCGTCAAGTGCGACGGTACCTACTGCAAGTCGACGTACTCGGGCCTGAAGCCGGACTGAGTCGCGGCGGCTGACCCGTACTTCAATCGGCGGGCCTGACGCGTCAGCGGAAATGGACCGTCGCGCCGGAGGCGCGGTGCTGCCTGGCCGTGACCTCTGGCACCTTTTTCACGGGGGCCGTGGACACAGTTCCCTTCGCACGGTGGTGATGGCCATGAGCATGAACGAGCCTCGGACCTTGGATGAGATTGAAGCAGCGATGGCGTTGAACGTCCCCTTCGGGGACTGGCGCTACATCAATGACCGCTCCGTCCTCTTCTACACCCGGCGGTTGGAACTGCTCGTCCGCCGCCTGCCGGAAGTGGAGCCCCTGCTCGCCGCATGGAATGCGGCCTCGCCGGAGGCGCGCTACCCGGTGCTGGGCGACACCGTCCTGCGCGCCACGCTCAACGCCGCGCTGGGGGGGCTGGAGAACGGGGTGCAGGACCTTCCTTTGGAGCGCTACCGGGCCGTGTTCGAGGACGCCCGCCGGCTGCTGGCGGAAGGGCGGCGCGAAGCCCCCACGGAGCGGGGCGCCTCACGCAGGCTGCGTGTGGGGGACGCCGCCCACCATCCCTGGGTCTGGTGCGACGAGCGCGAAGAGGACGTGTGGGCGCAGGGCTTCCGCCAACTGTTCGACCAGGAGAAGTCCAGGTCCTTGCTGCGCACGCCGGACGAAGCCTCGCTGGGCGTCTTGCGCGGCGCGGTGGCCCTGCTGGAGGACGTGCTGCCCCAGGTCTCGCGCAGCGTGTTGGACCATGCCTACCTGATTGGCGTGACGGACGTGCTGAACCGGCGGGACTGGGACAATCCGAAGCGTCGCTTCTCCTATGATTCCTTCACCACCTTCACCATTCCCGGGGCCCTGTTCCTGAGCATGGGGATGCTGCGCAATCCCTACAAGGCCGCGGAGAGCCTGCTGCATGAGTCCCTGCACCTGAAGCTGCATGACGTGCAGCACACCCACGCCATCCTGAAGAGGGGTTACAACTCGGACCGCTCCCCGGTCATCCGTTCGCTCTGGAATCGCTGGCATCCGGAGGCCACGAACGAGTGGCCCGCCTGCCGCTCACTCGCGGCGATGCATGTCTATGTCCACCTGGCGCTCTACGCGGAGCGGCTGGCGCGGGACCCGGAGCGGATCCAGGCCGTCCATGGCCCGCTGAACGGGTATGACCCCGTCTTGCAGAAGCGCCGCTCGCTGGAGCGCGCGTACTTCCTGGGAGGCGCGCTGCGTCGCGAGTGCTGGGAGGAACTGGGCATCGGGGGCCAGCGCATGGTGGATTGGATGATGGGGCTGTTGAACGAGCTGGGGGCGGGACACCTCCCTCAAGACGGAAACGCCCACCTGTTCCTGGACCTCTACGAGCGCGAAGCCAAGGACTTCAACGTGCTGCTGGAGGGGCTGCGGGAGATGCCAGAGGCCGTCTCGGCGGAGCGGGGGCAGGGGTTGCGCCGGGCGGTTTCGGAGATGCTGCGTGACGAACTGGGGGTCGCGGTGAGAATCGCCGCCACGCTGGGTGACGCCACCGCGAGCGCTTCCCTGCGCGAGCAGGCGGAGCGGATCTCCACGTCACGCTTGTCGGAGGTCACTGACGCGGAGCTGCCCCGCTTCCTCAACTCGACCCGGGGCACGGTAGCGAGCCTGCTGCGTGCCGTCCCGGCGGAGCGCCTCGTCGGGATGCGGGAGGTGCAATCCGAGAAGCCCCTGTCCGAGCTGGTGCGCGAGATGGTGGTCACCTCGGGCACCCAGCTCAACGACATGGCGGCGGCGCGCTTCCAGCCCCGCCACGCGGCCCCTCCCGGTTGAGGCGTCCCGGAAAACCTCCTGTCCGCGTCATTCCCCTTCCCGAGGCACCCCATGGCTTTCGCCACGTTGGCTCCCGAAGTCCTGCATGAGGTGGAGAGGTCGCTGGCGCTCATGCGCCCGTTTGGTGACGGCGACTACATCAATGGCTGCACCCTGAGTCGGTACGAGCGGCAGTTGGCCATGCTGGCCCCGGACGTGCCGGAGGCCGCCGCCGTCCTGGAGGCCCTGCGTGCGGCGGACCCGGTGGGGCGCACGCGGACCATCGGGGATCCGGTGTTCCGCTCCGCCGTCCACAAGCTGCTCGGGCACCACCGGCTCCACCTTCCGCAGCCGGACGCGGCGGAGTGCGCGAGCCTGCTGCGGCAGGCCGCCACCCATCTGGCGACTCCGGGGTGCTCGCCGCTGGCGGTGGGAGTCCCGGCGCCGCGCCGTCTGGGGACGGCCGCCCACCATGGCTGGATCTGGCAGGAGGAGCGGGAGGAGGACGCGTTCGCGCGTCACTTCCGGGCACTCCTCCACGAGCGCGTGCCCCACCTCACCCCCGCGACGCCCGACGCCCGCCTCCTGGACAACCTGGTGCGGGGAATGGCGCTGTTGGACACGCTGCTTCCCGACCTTGCACGCAGCGCCCTGTCCCACGTCCAGGTCGTGGTGATGGCGGACGTGCCGGCGCGGCGGCCCCTGATGCCCGGCGAGGAGCCGGCGTTCACGTCGCTGACGAATCCCTTCATCCTCGGGACCATCTTCCTGGCGCCGAACGTGCTCCAGACGCCCTGGTCCGTGGCGGAGTACCTGTTGCACGAGGGGCTGCACCAGAAGTTCATGGACCTGGAGCACACCCATTCGATGTTGCGCAAGGGCTACTCGGTAGAGGAGTCCCCGGTCATCAGCCCGCCATGGCATCGCGTCCAGCTGAGCGGCGCCAGCCAGTGGCACGTCAACCGCTCCATCAGCGTGACGCACGTCTACACGGCGCTCGCGCTGTTCTTCGCCCGGGCCCGGGAGCGCGCCGTGGAGCTGCAGCCACGCTTCGGTCCGGTGAACATCCCGGAGCTGGAGCTTTCCCTGCGGCAGTCTTTCGATCGGGCCACCTACCTGGGGGAGAAGCTGATGGGCGCCAGGGACGAGCTGGGCCTCGCGGGCCAGCGCTTCCTGGACTGGCTCAACGGCCTGCTGCGGACGTTCGACCCCGCCCCTCCGCCCGGCGGCGCGTACGTCCACCTGTTGCTGGACCTCTATGACCGTGAGGCCCGGGAGTTCGCCACGCGCCTCGCCCACCTCTCGCCGGCGGATCTGGAAAGGCCCGTCGCGCCAGTGCCCGGCGCGTCCGAGGCGATCACGGTCCCGGCGCTCATTGCTCACCTGGAGGCCGTGGAGACGGCGCGCGCCCGCGAGGTGATGGCCGCGTTGGGGCGGACGGTGCCCGGGGGCTTCGATGCACCCCCGGCATCCGCTCCCCTGGCGGAGCGGCCCGCGGACGTGGCCGCGCGCTTCAGGGGCGTGCGCCAGCGCGTCTCGAACGTGCTCCGGGAGGTGCCCTGGGTGGAGTACCAGGCGGCGCGCGAGGTTGGGGCATCGCGTCCCGACGAGGCCGTCCGGGAGCTGCTCGGCTACTCCGACCGCTGCCTCGGACGCCTCCTCAAACACATCACGGCCTCCCACCATGCCGTGGCCTGAGGCCTTGCGGGAGGGCGGCCCGGCCCTGCCCGGCGTGGGCGGTGTGGGGCTCGGTGCCCTCCACCTGTCGTCCACGCGCCGGCCCGCCGAGGCGGACGCCATCGCCGTGCTGCACCGGGCGCTGGCGCTGGGGGTCACCCTCATCGACACGGCGGATTCCTACGGCCGGGATGATTCCGAGCAGCACGAGAACGAGCGGCTCATCCACCGGGCGCTCCAGTCCTACCCAGGGGACACGTCCGGCGTCACCGTGGCCACCAAGGGCGGCATGGTGCGCCCGGGCGGAGCGTGGGTGGTGAACGCGGAGCCGGAGCACCTGCGCCGCGCCATCCGGGGAAGCTTCGAGGCGCTGGGGGGACAGAAGCCCATCGACCTCTGGCAGCTGCACGCCGTGGATCCGCGCCATCCCCTGGAAGCGTGTCTCGCGGTGGCGCGGGAGGCGGTGGACCAGGGCTGGGTGCGGCACATCGGCCTGTCGAACGTGTCGCTGCCGCTGCTCCAGCGCGCACGGCGCGTGGTGCCCGTTGTCTCGGTGCAGAACGAGCTCAACCCCTGGCAGCGGGCCTCCGTCTTCAACAACGTCATCGCCTGCTGCGAGGACGAGGGCCTGGCGTTCCTGGCCTGGAGCCCCCTGGGAGGGCCGGGACGGGTGAAGGAGCTGGAAGCCCTTCCGGGGCTGAGGGAGCTGGCGGGTGCGCGGGGCGTCTCCGTCCACCGCTTCGCGCTGGCCTGGGTGCGCACCGTCTCGCCGTGCGTGGTGCCCATCCCGGGCGTCAGCCGGCTTTCCACGCTGGAGGACGCGCTGGGCGCCGCGACGCTGGACCTCACCCCCGAGGAGCTCCGGCGCATGGAGTCCCTGCTGCCGCACCGTCGCCGGGTGCTCTGAATCCGGCTGGCCCGGAGGGGAGCGTCCAGAGGAGGGAAACGTTCTGGGCCCATTCGCCCGCGTTTCCCGTAAATAGGCAGGGTCTCCCGACCTCCTCCCTGCCCCGAAGGTGACGACGTGAACGACCGACTCCTGCGCACGGCGCGCCGCCAGCCCACCGACACCACCCCCGTGTGGCTGATGCGTCAGGCGGGCCGCTACCTGCCCGAGTACCGCGCCATCCGCGGCAACATCGCGTTCCTGGACCTCTGCAAGGACCCGGACCTGGCCGCCGAAGTCACCGTCCAGCCCATCACCCGCCTGGGCGTGGACGCGGCCATCATCTTCTCCGACATCCTCATCCCCGTGGAGGCCATGGGCATCCACCTGGAGCTGGGCGACAAGGGCCCCCACTTCCCCAACCCCCTGCGCACGCCCGCGGACATCGACAAGCTCGGCGTCCCCGACCCCGTCGAAGGCACCGGCTTCGTCGCGGAGGCCATCCGCCGCACGCGCAAGGCCCTCAACGACTCCGTGCCCGTCATCGGCTTCGCGGGCGCGCCCTTCACCCTGGCCGCGTACATGGTCGAGGGCGGCGGCTCCAAGAGCTACATCCAGATCAAGCGCCTCCTCTTCGAGCAGCCGGAGGTCGCCCACCGCCTCTTCCAGAAGCTCACCGACACCCTCATCCCGTACCTCAAGATGCAGGTGGAGGCCGGCGCCAAGATCGTCCAGATCTTCGACTCCTGGGGCGGCGAGCTGTCCCCCTGGGACTTCGAGCGCTTCAGCCTCCCGTACCTCACCCGCATGGTCACGGAGCTCAAGGCCACCGGCGTCCCCGTCATCCTCTTCGGCGTGAACATGACCCCGCACCTGCCGCTCCTGAAGCGCACCGGCGCGGACGTCATCGGCCTGGACTGGCGCTGCCCCGTGGACGAGGGCCGCCGCATCCTCGGGCCGGACGTGGCCACCCAGGGCAACCTGGATCCGCTCCACCTCTTCCTCCCCCGCGAGGAGCTGGACGGCCGCGTGAAGGACATCCTCCGCCGCGCCGGCCCCACCGGGCACATCTTCAACCTGGGCCACGGCATCCTCCCGCCCACCGACCCGGACGCCGCGAAGTTCCTCGTGGACGCCGTCCACAAGCACGGCGCCGCCCTCCGCCAGGGCACGCTCGACTGAACAAGTCCCTGCCCGGCCATCTGGCGAGCAGTTGACTCAAGAATCAATCCAGCGTTGACGCGGTGCATTGCCCGCCGTTAGAAGCGCCTCACTCGGTTCACAGAGGGTGAGGCACACATGGCAAGCGAGAAGCGCAACGGCCACCGGCGGGTGGCCATCGTCCGGGGGCTGCGGACGCCGTTCGCGAAGGCGGGCACCGTCTTCGCGAACCTGACGGCGCTGGACCTGGGCCGCATGGTGGTCCAGGAGCTGGTGCAGCGCAGCGACCTGGACCCCAACGAAATCAACCAGGTCGTCTTCGGACAGGTCATCCCCACGCTGACCGCGCCCTCCATCGCGCGTGAAGTGGTGCTGGCGGCGGGCCTGCCCAAGCGCATTGACGCCTTCACGGTGGCGCGCGCCTGCGCCACGTCCATCCAGTCCATGGTGGCGGGCGCCAACGCCATCGCGCTGGGCGACGCGGACGTCGTCATCGCCGGTGGCACGGAGTCCCTGTCGGACGCGCCCATCTTCACCAGCCGCCCGCTGGCGCACGCGCTCGCCGCGTCGTCCAAGGGCAAGAGCCTGCCGGACAAGCTCAAGCCCTTCCAGAAGCTCAAGGCCAAGGACCTCATCCCCGTGCCCCCCGCCATCGCCGAGTACTCCACCGGCGAGACGATGGGCGAGAGCGCGGAGAAGATGGCCAAGGAGAACGGCATCACCCGCGAGGAGCAGGACCTCATCGCGTTCAACTCGCACCAGAACGCGGCCCGCGCCTGGAAGGAGGGCCTGTTCGACGGCGAGGTGATGCACGTCACCGTGCCGCCGAAGTACGAGCAGACCGCCACGAAGGACAACATCGTGCGCGAGGACACCAGCCTGGAGGCGCTGTCCAAGCTCAAGCCGGTGTTCGACCGCCGCTATGGCAGCGTCACCGCCGGCAACGCGTCCCCGCTGACGGACGGCGCCGCGGCGCTCCTGCTCATGAGCGAGGAGAAGGCGAAGGCGCTGGGCTACGAGCCGCTGGGCTTCCTGCGCTCGCACGCCTTCGCGGCCACGGACCCGGGCGACCAGTTGCTCCAGGGCCCGGCGTACGCGGCGCCCGTGGCGCTCAAGCGCGCGGGGATGAAGCTTTCGGACATCGACCTGGTGGAGATGCACGAGGCCTTCGCCGCGCAGGTGGCGAGCAACCTCCAGGCGCTGGCGTCCAAGGAGTTCGCGAAGAAGGCGGGCTTCAACGCGCCGGTCGGCGAGGTGGACCGCTCGCGGCTGAACGTGACGGGCGGCTCCATCTCCATCGGGCACCCCTTCGGTGCCACGGGCGCGCGCATCATCACGCAGGCCCTGAATGAGCTGAAGCGTCGGAACAAGAACACGGTGTTGTGCACCGTCTGCGCCGCGGGTGGCCTGGGCGCCGCGGTCATCCTGGAGCGTGCGTGATGGCGACCAAGCAAGAGGCAGTCGAAGCGAAGCAGGGCTTGAGCTACGACGTCACGAGCGGCGTCGCGGTCATCACCGTGGACCAGCCGGGCGCGCCGGTGAACACGCTGTCCCCGGACGTGGGCACCGCGTTCTCCGACCTGCTCCTCCAGGCGGAGCGGGACCCGGAGGTGAAGGCCGTCGTCTTCATCTCCGGCAAGAAGGACAACTTCGTCGCCGGCGCGAACATCGACTTCCTCCAGACCCTGAAGACGCCCGCGGACGTGGAGGCCATCAGCCGCGGCGCGCACGAGCAGTTCGACCGGCTGGAGGCCTTCTCCAAGCCGGTGGTCGCGGCCATCCACGGCGCGTGCCTGGGCGGCGGCCTGGAGTGGGTGCTCGCGTGCCACTACCGCATCGTCACGGACAGCCCCAAGTCGGTGGTGGGCCTGCCGGAGACGCAGTTGGGCCTCATCCCCGGCGCCGGCGGCACGCAGCGGCTGCCCGCGCTGATTGGCGCGGAGGCCGCGCTGGACCTCATCCTCACCGGCAAGAACGTCAAGCCGTCCAAGGCGAAGAAGCTGGGCATCGTGGATGAGGTCGTCCCCGTGCCCATGCTCAAGGACCTCGCGCTCAAGCGCGCGGCGGAGCTGGCGGCGGGCACGCTCAAGGTGGAGCGCTCGCACCAGGGCTTCAAGGCCGTGGCCCAGAGCGGCAAGAAGAAGGGCATCGCCGGCATCTTCCAGGGGCTCATCAACAAGGACCTCTGGAAGGAGGCGGCGCTGGAGGACAACCCGCTCGGCCGCAAGGTGATGTTCGACCAGGCCAGGAAGCAGCTCCTGAAGAAGACGCGCGGCAAGTACCCCGCGCAGGAGAAGGCGCTGCAGGTCATCCGCGTGGGCCTGGAGTCCGGCCGCAAGGCGGGCCTGGAGGCCGAAGCGAAGGCCTTCGGCGAGCTGGTGTTCACGGACGTGTCGCGGCGCCTGGTCGAAATCTTCTTCGCCACCACGGCGCTGAAGAAGGAGAACGGCACCGCCAACCCCAACCTCAAGCCGCGCGAGGTGAAGAAGGTGGGCGTGCTGGGCGGCGGCCTCATGGGCGGCGGCATCGCCTACGTGGCCGGCGTGCTCCAGGGCGTGCCGGTGCGCGTGAAGGACCGGGACGACGCGGGCGCGGGCCGCGCGCTCAAGCAGGTGCAGACCGTGCTGGACGAGCGCGTGAAGCGCCGCTCGCTCACGCGGCTGGAGTCCAACGCGAAGCTGTCCAACATCACCGCGCGCACGGACTACAGCGGCTTCAAGTCGGTGGACCTGGTCATCGAGGCCGTGTTCGAGGACCTGAAGCTCAAGCACCAGGTCATCGCGGAGGTGGAGGCCGTCACCGGCGAGAACACCATCTTCGCGTCCAACACCTCCAGCCTGCCCATTGGCGAGCTGGCGAAGGGCAGCAAGCGCCCCTCGCAGGTGATTGGCATGCATTACTTCAGCCCGGTCCACAAGATGCCGCTGCTGGAGATCATCACGCACCCGGGCACGGCGGAGTGGGTGACGGCCACCTGCGTGGACGTGGGCAAGAAGCAGGGCAAGACGGTCATCGTCGTCAACGACGGGCCGGGCTTCTACACGTCGCGCATCCTCGCGCCGTACATGAACGAGGCCGCGTACCTGCTGGCGGAGGGCGCGGACATCGTCCAGTTGGACAAGGCGCTGGTGGACTTCGGCTTCCCGGTGGGGCCCATCACGCTGCTGGACGAGGTGGGCATCGACGTGGCCCAGAAGGTGGGGCCCATCATGGAGGCCGCGTTCGGCAAGCGCATGGCGGCGCCCAAGGCGCTGGAGGGCGTGGTGTCCGACGGCCGCCTGGGCCGCAAGACGAACAAGGGCTTCTACCTGTACGAGAACGGGAAGAAGAAGGAGGTGGACTCGCAGGTCTACCTGCTCCTGCCGCACGGCAAGGACCGCAAGTCCCTGGACGCCGCGGAGATGGCCGAGCGCGTCGCGCTGCAGATGGTGAACGAGGCCATCCGCTGCCTGGGTGAAGGCATCCTGCGCAGCGCGCGCGACGGCGACGTGGGCGCCATCTTCGGCCTGGGCTTCCCGCCGTTCCTGGGCGGCCCGTTCCGGTACGCGGACGCCCTGGGCCCGGCCCACCTGCTGCGCAAGCTGGAGCACTACCAGGACAAGTACGGCGAGCGCTTCACGCCCGCGCCGCTGCTGGTGGAGAAGGTGCGCGCCGGCAAGGGCTTCTACGAGTCCTGAGCGCATGACGCACCGGGGCAGGGGAGATGCCGCTTCACGGTGCTCTCCCTGTTTCCGGGCCTGACTTGACGCGAGGGGCGGTTCTGGACCAAGGGGCATGGCCCACATGGTCCGTTCCGCTCCTCGTGTTGTCCTGACCGCCGGGCTCGCCGCCCTGGCGCTGTGCACCGCGCTGGTGACGCTGTCCGCGGTGGCGTTCCCGCAGGGCTACAGCCCCGCGCGGTTGACGTGGCCGGGCGCTCCCATCCTGCTGGGCTGGACGCACTTCGACGCCGGCTGGTACGCGCACATCGCGAAGGTGGGCTACAGCTACACGCCCGGCCAGCAGAGCCCGGTGGCGTTCTTCCCGCTGTACCCCCTGGTGCTGCGAGGCCTGGGCCTCCTGCACCTGGACACGTTCCTCGCGGGCGTGCTCGTCACCATGCTGTGCGGCCTGGGCGCGCTGTACGTCTTCACGCTGTGGGCGCGCACGCGGGCGGATGAGGAGGCGGCGAGGAACGCGGGGCTCTTGCTGGCGTTCTATCCGTTCGCGTTCTTCCTCTATGGGGCGATGTATTCGGACGCGCTGTTCCTCTTGCTCATCATCGGCGCGTTCCTGCTGATGGAGCGGGGGAGGCTGGGGTGGGCGGTGCTGCTCGCGGCGGTGGCCACGGCGGCGCGGCCGGTGGCGCCCGCGCTGGTGGTGGGCCTGCTGGCGCGGCGGCTGGAGTGGAAGCACGAGCGCGGCCTGAAGTGGAGCCTGGTGGACCTGCTGCCGGTGTTCGCGGCGGCGGGCTTCGTGCTGTACGTGCTCTATCAGTGGAAGGCGTTTGGCGAACCGTTCGCGTTCGTGAAGGTGCAGTCCGCGCCGGGGTGGGACCAGAAGCCGGGCTGGCGCACATGGGCGAAGCTGCGCTGGTTCCAGGGCTTCAGCCGGGACATGTCGCTGTCGGACGGCCTGAGGCTGGTGGGACACGCGGCCGTCACGCTGGGGGCGCTCGCGCTGGTGTGGCCCACGGCGAAACGGCTGGGGTGGGGCTATGGCGTGTACACGCTGGCCATCGTGGGATTGCCCGCCCTGTCCAGCAAGGACTTCATGGGCATGGGGCGCTACCTGCTGGCCGCCTTCCCGCTGTTCCTCACGCTGGCGCTGCTGCTGCGCGAACGTCCCCGCCTGAGGTGGGGCGTGCTCGCGACCAGCGCCTGCGTGATGCTGGCGCTGGCGGCGGCCTACGGAGCCGCGGAGTACGTGTCATGAGCGGGCTCATGTCCCAGGCGCTGGAGCTGTACGCGCACCTGCCCGCGAGCGAGCGCTTCCACGTGCACGCGCGGGCCTCCTCGGCCCCGCTGCTCGCGGTGGCGTCGCGCGTGCCCTCCGGGACGGTGGCGGACATCGGCTGCGGGCACGGCCTCCTGTCCGCGGTGATGGCGCTCGCGGCGCCGGAGCGACGGGTGCTCGGAGTGGACCTGGACGAGCGCAAGGTGCGCTGGGCGAAGCAGGCCCTGTCCGGGCTGCCCAACGTGACGCTGGACGTGGGCTCCGTGGAGGAGCTCGCGAGGGCGCAGCCGCACGCCCTGGACGCGGTGGTGGTCTGCGACGTGCTGTACCTGCTGCCCGAGGAGAAGTGGCCCGGCTTCCTCCAGTCCGTGCGCGGCCTGCTCAAGCCCGGAGGCCGCTTCCTCCTGAAGGAAGTGGAGGGCGACCGCTCCTGGAAGCACGCCAAGGCGCTCGCGCAGGAGTGGGTGATGGTGTCGCTGCTGGGGCGCACCAAGGCCAGCGGCGGCATGGTGCTCAAGCCGCGAGTCGACGGCGTGCGGCTCCTGCGCGACGCGGGCTTCGAGGTGCGCGAAGTGGTGGGCCTGGGGCAGGGCTACACCACGCCGCACCTGCTCTACGACGCCGAGGCCCGCTGAAGCTCGCCGTAGTTCGCGAGCGCGATGCCCCGCTCCACGAGCTTCGCCTTCACGCGGGGACTGGTGAGCGCGGCCAGCTCCGCCTCCCAGCCATAGGTCCACGCCGGATCCTCCGGCACCCGCGGAGCCCCCTCACCCGGGTGGCACCCCAGCTCGAAGTCCCCCTCCGGCAGCGAGTCCAGCAGCGCGAGCAGCGCCGGCTCATCCAGCCGGCCCGCCTCGAACACCCCGCCCGCGCTCACCCGCCGCACGCCCGGCCGGGCCCGGGGCGCCGTGCGCGCGAGCACCGCCAGCACCGTCGTCTTCAACGCCGGCCCGGGAGCCCGCAGCCACGACGCGCGCGGCAGCGCATCCGGCCACCGCAGGGGCAGGCCCTCGCGCGCTGCGAGCCCCTCCACCACCGGCCGCACCCCCGGCAACAGGTGCAGGTGCTGGTGCCCGTCCAGGTGGTCCACCCGCGCGCCCAGCTCCCGCGCGCGGGCGAGCTGCGCGGACAGCTCCCGCTCCAGCTCCTCACTCCGCACCCGCCCCGTCACCCACGCCTTCGCGAACTCCGCCCAGTTGCCCCGGAGCCTTCCACCCGGCGCCACCGTCCGCACGGACTCCGCGGGGGCCGCGCAGGGCAGCCGCGTGGACAACGCCAGGTGCACGCCCACCGCCAGCCCCTGCGCCTTCGCCAGGCCCACGGCCTCCGCCGCGCAAGGGCCCATGGCCAGCAGCGTCGCGCTGGTCACGATGCCCTCGCGGTGCGCCTTGAGGATGCCCGCGTCCAGCGACGGATGCAGGCCCAGGTCGTCCGCGTTGACGATGAGGCGGGTGCGAAACGCCATGCCCGTTCCTACCCGCGCCCCGCGTGGCCCGGCACCGGGCGCAACTGCTGCACCGACGGCGGCAGGCGCACCGGCTTGCCCGGCGGCGGCGGCGAGCGCGTCTCCGGGTACAGCGCCACCAGCTCCTTCACCATCTTCATGATGACGGACGGAGAGGCCAGCGTGGAGACGCCGCGCGTGCGCGGGAAGTAGTCCACGCCCATCTGGAACACGCGGAAGCCCTTGCGGATGGCCTTCACCACCAGCTCCGCGTCGATGAACGAGCCCTGGCTCTTGAGCTCCATGGACTCCAGCACCTGCCGGCGCATCAGCTTGAAGCTGAAGTTCACGTCCTTGATCTGGATGTCGAACAGCGCCCGGATGAGCACGTTGTAGACGAACGAGTACACGATGCGCTTGGCGCCCTCGCTCGTGCGGTCGAACCGGAAGGCGCAGATCATGTCCGCCTCCAGGTAGTCCATCAGGTGCAGCGCCCGCTCCAGCTCGCGCATGTCCCACGGCAGGTCGATGTCCGAGTACAGCACCAGGTCCTTCGAGCTCGCCGCCAGCCCCGTGCGCATCGCCCCGCCCAGCTTCAGGTTCACCGGGTGGGTGATGACCCGTAGCTGCGGCACCTTCGCCGCCAGTGCGTCGCAGACCTCCTGGGTCCGGTCCGTGGAGGCGTCATTGACGACGATGATCTCGAAGTCGTCCGTGAGCTTCGGCAGCACCTCCAGTGCGCGGCTCACCGCGCGCTCCACGTAGTCCTCTTCGTTCCAGGCGGGGAAGAAGAGGCTGATGCTCGGGTACTTGGCCACGGTCGTCATGTCGCGCGCGTTCCGTCAGGAAGGAAACGCGCGCTCGCTAGCAGAGGGCCCCCTCGCTGGCAAACCTCTTGGCCCTTCTGGTGGGAAACCCTTATAGTACCGCGTAGTCATTATTTTACGGGGACACGGTGAAAACCCAGCCCTACACGCTTCTGGTCGTGGATGATTCGCAGGCACTGCTCCCCAAGCTGGTGCGCACGCTCGGCCCGGAGGACTTCGCGCTGCGTGTGGCCCGGTCCGGGCCGGAGGCGCTGGGGCTGACCCAGGAGGTAGACGGCGTCCTGCTCTGCTCCGGCGGCCCAGGCGAGGCGCAGGCCCAGGAGCTCCTGGAGGCCCTCACCCCACCGCCCCCAGCCCCCCGACCCGCCATGGTGGTCCTGGCACCTCCGGAGGACCGGGCCCTGCGCCTGGCCGCGCTGCGCAGGGGGGCTGAGGTGATTTTGACCCCATGGGACGACGAAGAGCTGCGTTTGAGGCTCTACCGGAGCCTGGAAACGCACTCGCGGTTGAAGTCGCTTCACTCCCAGGTGGAGGAGCTGCGGCGCCTGGCGGTGACGGACGGCCTGACCCAGGTGCACAACCACCGCTACTTCCAGGAGCGCCTGCGCGAGGAGTTCCGCCGCTCGCAGCGCTACGACGAGAGCCTGTCGCTCATCCTCATGGACCTGGACCACTTCAAGAACATCAACGACGCCCACGGCCACGGCGCCGGGGACCGCGTCCTGCGGGAGGTGGCCGCCTCCCTCCAGCACAGCGTGCGCGAGACGGACCTGGTGGCCCGCTACGGCGGTGAGGAGTTCGCCATCCTCCTGCCCTGCACCCACCTGCCCGGCGCCCTCACCGTGGCGGAGCGAATCCGCAAGGGAATCAACGAGTTGCACGCGGGCCCGGAGGGCGCCCTGCGCGTCACCGCCTCCCTGGGCGTCTCCAGCTTCCCCCACCGCGCCATCCTCACCCCGGAGCAGTTGCTGCTCACCGCCGACGAGGCCCTCTACCGCGCCAAGCGCGAGGGCCGCGACCGCATCTGCCTCCACCCTCCCGCCCCCCTGTTCTCCGCGCCGCCCTCCCGGGCTGGGTGACCCAGAGGGTCAAACACCCTGAGTCGTGTTTGACCCCATTGGTCCCCATGGGTCTATGATGACCTTGCCCCTTTTTGTCATGTCGCTGAAAAATGACGTGATTGCCGGGGTTTATCCAAATCTCCGGTTTGGCAAGGCCATTGCAAATGTCGGACTCCGGAAAGTCCATGGGAACCCTGGGAGCTCAAGCGCAGGCGCAGGACCCGGTCACCCGCGGCCGGCTGCTGCTCGTGGACGACGAGGAGAACATCCTCAAGTCCATCCGGCGGGTGCTGCGCCGGGGTGAGTGGGAGATTGAGACCGCGACGGACGCGGAGGCCGGCCTGCGCACGCTGGAGCGCTTCCAGCCGGAGGTCGTCATCTCCGACTTCCGCATGCCGGGGATGAACGGGGTGGAGTTCCTCACCCAGGTGAAGCTCCAGGCGCCGCGCGCCCAGCGCATCATGCTGACGGGGCAGGCGGATCAGCAGGCCATCGAAGAGGCCATCAACCGCTCCGAAATCTTCCGCTTCATCTCCAAGCCCTGGAACGACAGCCACCTGGTCCTCACGGTGAAGAGCGCCTTCGAGCAGTACGCGCTCCACGCGGAGAACGACCGGCTCTACCGCGTCACCCAGGAGCAGAACGCGGAGCTCAAGCACCTCAACGCGGACCTGGAGGAGCGCGTCGCGCTGCGCACGCGCCTGCTCTCCACGGCCAAGCGCGAGTGGGAGCTGTCCTTCGACTGCATGGAGACGCCGCTCGCGGTGGTGCGCGCGCGGGACTTCGCGGTGCGCCGGGCCAACGTGGCCTACGCGCAGGTGGCCCGCCGCTCCATCGAGGAGGTCCCTTCGGACGTCCCCTGCCACCAGTACCTCTTCGGCCGGGACACGCCGTGCCAGGGCTGCCCGCTGCCCTCCGCCATGGAGACGGGCAAGGGCGCGCGCGGAGAGGTGCAGCAGGGCGGGCGCAGCTACGTGGTGGCCGCGTACCCGTTCGCGGGGGATGACCGCGCGGTGTGCACCTACCGCGACGTCACGGAGGAGCAGGCGATGACGCGCCGGCTCATCGAGACGGAGAAGATGGCCGCGGTGGGCCAGCTCGCGGGCGGCGTGGCGCACGAAATCAACAACCCGCTGGGCGGCATCCTCGCCTTCGCGCAGTTGATGTCCCGCGACGCGGGCCGCAGCGAGAGCGACCTGGAGTCGCTGAAGCTGATTGAAGAGAGCGCGCTGCGCTGCAAGCGCATCGTGGAGAGCCTGCTGAAGTTCAGCCGGCACAGCCGCGTGGAGGACCGCCGCCTCTTTGATTTGTCCAAGTGCGTGGAGGACGCCGCGGTGCTCTTCCGCGCGCAGCTCAAGTCCATGCCCAAGGTGGAGCTGACGCTGGGCCTCAAGGACGGGCTGCCCAAGGTGTACGGCGACCCCGGCACGCTCGCGCAGGTGGTGCTCAACCTGCTTCAGAACGGCCTCCAGGCCCTCCCCAACGCGGACGGGCGCCTGTCCCTGGAGACGGGGCGCGAGGGCGACCGGACCTTCTTCGCGGTGACGGACACCGGCTCGGGCATCGAAGAGCGTCACCTGCCGCGCATCTTCGAGCCGTCCTTCACCACCAAGCCGCCCGGCGAGGGCACCGGCCTGGGGCTGTCCATCGCCTATCGCATCGTCCAGGACCACGGGGGCACCTTCCAGGTGGATACCCACGTGGGTCAGGGCTCCCGCTTCACCGTCTACCTGCCTATTCCCCTGCAGCTCGAGAGGTTGCCGTGAACCAAGTCAAGCGCGCCAAGGTCCTCGTTGTGGATGACGACTCCGTCGTCCTCAAGGCCGTCACCCAGATCCTCCAGCGGGAAGGCCACCCGGTCGTCGCCATCGATGACGCGGTGGAGGGGCTCGCGGCGGCGAAGGACCCGTCCATCGACGTGGTCGTGCTCGACATCAAGATGCCGCACCTGTCCGGCATGGACCTCTTGCGCGCCATCAAGGCGGACCGCCCGGACGTGGAGGTCATCATGATGACGGCCTTCGCCACCGTGGAGACGGCGGTGGAGGCGGTGAAGGCGGGCGCGTACGACTACCTCACCAAGCCCTTCGAGAACATCGACGAGGTCAGCCTCACGGTGGCCAAGGCCGCCGAGCGCAAGGCGCTGAAGGACCGCACCCGCGCGCTGGAGGAGGCGCTCACCGCGCGCAGCCAGTTCGAGGACCTCATCGGTCAGTCCTCGCAGATGCGCGCCGTGTTCAAGCTGGTGGAGACCGTCAGCCACTCCACCGCCACGGTCCTCATCCAGGGTGAGAGCGGCACGGGCAAGGAGCTGGTCGCCCGCGCCATCCACTACCGCAGCGCGCGCCGCGACAAGCCCTTCGTCGCCGTCAACTGCTCGGCCCTGACGGAGACGCTGCTGGAGAGCGAGCTCTTCGGCCACGTGAAGGGCAGCTTCACCGGCGCCACCGGCAACAAGAAGGGCCTCTTCGAGGCGGCCGACGGCGGCACCATCTTCCTGGACGAGATTGGCGACGTGCCCCCGGCCACCCAGGTCCGCCTGCTGCGCGTCCTGCAGGAGGGGGAAGTGAAGCGCGTGGGCGCCAACGAGCCCGTGAAGGTGGACGTGCGCGTCATCGCCGCCACGCACGTGGACCTGTCCCGCGCGAAGGAGCAGGGCAAGTTCCGCGAGGACCTCTTCTATCGCCTCAACGTCATCACCATCGACCTGCCGCCCCTGCGCGACCGCCCGGAGGACGTGCCGCTGCTCGCGCACCACTTCCTCAAGGTCTACGCCGCCAAGGCGGACAAGAAGGTCACCGGCATCAGCCCGCGCGCCATGGAGGCGCTCACCTGCAACCGGTGGACGGGCAACGTGCGCGAGCTGGAGAACGTCATCGAGCGCGCGGTGGTGCTGACGGCCAACGACGCCATCGACGTGGAGGACCTGCCGCCCGGCTTCCAGGCTGCGCCCCAGGCCGACTCGGCGGTGGAGGTGTTCAGCCTGGCGCACCTGCCGTACGCCCAGGCCAAGCGCCTGGCCATGCGCGCCTTCGAGCGCCGCTACCTGTCCGCGCTCCTGGAGAAGAACAACCACAACGTGTCCAGCGCGGCGCGCGCGGCCGGCGTGGACCGCTCCAACTTCCGCCGCCTGCTCAAGCAGTACGAGGTCGCCGGCCGCAGCATGAAGCCGCGCTCGCCCAAGGGCCCGGACTCGGACAGCGGCCCGGGCCCCGTCCTGGAAGCGGTGTCCTGACGGGGCCCCTCGGGGAGTGACGGCGCTTCAGCCGTCCTCCCCGGGCTCGCGCTCGCTCCTGCGCGCGGCGAGCTGCTGCTGGATGGCCTCGTAGCGCTCGGACAGCTCCGCCTCGAAGCCGTTGCGCGTCGGGGTGTAGAAGCAGCGGGAGCGCAGCGCCTCGGGCAGGTAGTCCTCCGGGACGTAGTTGCCCTCGAAGTTGTGCGGGTACTTGTACCCGCCGCCGTACCCCAGCGACTTCATCAGCTTCGTGGGCGCGTTGCGCAGGTGCATGGGCACCGGCAGCGCGCCCTCCTTCGTCACGGCCTCGCGCACGGCGGCGTACGCGGCGATGACCGCGTTCGACTTGGGCGCGAGCGCCAGGTACGTCACGGCCTGGGTGAGGGGCAGGGTGCCCTCCGGCAGGCCCATGAGCTGGAAGGCCCTCAGCGCGTCCACCGCCACGCCCAGCGCCCGCGGGTCCGCGTTGCCCACGTCCTCCGACGCGAAGATGACCATGCGGCGGAAGATGAAGACGGGGTCCTCGCCCGCCTCCAGCATGCGCGTCATCCAGTACAGCGCGGCGTCCACGTCGCTGCCGCGCATGGATTTGATGAACGCGCTGACGACGTTGTAGTGCTCCTCGCCGCCCTTGTCGTAGAGCAGCATCTTCTGCTGGAGCGCCTCCTCCGCCACCTTGCGGTCCACCGCCTTGCCGCCGTACGCCGCCGCGGCCTCCAGCGCGGTGAGGGCCTTGCGCGCGTCTCCGCCCGCCGCGTCCGCGATGAACTCCAGCGCCGCGTCGTCCACGGCCACCTTGCCGCCCAGGCCCCGCGGGTCCGCGACGGCGTGGCGCATGACGGCGATGAGCTCCTCCTGCTCCAGCCCGCGCAGGGTGATGACGCGGCAGCGAGACAGGAGCGCGGCGTTCACCTCAAAGGACGGGTTCTCCGTGGTGGCGCCAATCAGCGTGACGGTGCCCTTCTCCACGTGCGGCAGGAGCGCGTCCTGCTGCGACTTGTTGAAGCGGTGGATTTCATCGATGAAGAGCAGCGTGCGCTGGCGGTTCAGCTTCCAGCGGTCCTGCGCGCGGGCCACCGTCTCGCGGATGTCCTTCACGCCCGCGAGCACGGCGGACATCGTTTCAAAGGCGGCCCCGGTGGAGCGCGCGATGAGCTGGGCCAGCGTCGTCTTGCCGGTGCCCGGCGGGCCCCAGAGGATGAGGCTGGGCACCTGGTCGCTCTCCAGCGCGCGGCGCAGGAAGCGGCCCTCGCCGGTGAGGTGCTCCTGTCCCAGGTACTCGCTGAGCGAGGTGGGGCGCATGCGCTCGGCGAGCGGCGCCAGGACGGCCTGTTCCTTCTGGCTGGCGTGGTCGAAGAGGTCCATGGGGCCTCCAAACCTAGCGCCCTGTCCGCCCCGTCGCGCACCCTTGTGATGTCCGGGGCCGAGCAGGTGCGTCATTTTCCTGGGGAGGACGGTTGGCCGGCTGGACTAGAACCCGGGGGGCGTGCAGACCCTCGTCATCGTCGCGAAGCGAGACACCCCGCAGGCCGTCGCCCTGGCGGCGGAGATCCACCAGCGCCACCCGAACCTGACGGTGCTGGCGGACCGCGCCCTGGCGCATGCGCTGAACTGGCCGCGCATCGAGGACCGCGAGCTGGCGGCCCGCGCGGACCTGGTGGTGGTGCTGGGCGGTGACGGCACGCTCATCTACGCGGCGCGCCTGTTGGGCGGACGCAACGTGCCCATCATCGGCGTGAACCTGGGCAGCCTGGGCTTCATGACGGAGGTGCCCGTGGAGGAGCTCTTCAGCCGGCTGGATGACGTGCTGGCGGGGAACTTCCACGTGGACTCGCGCATGAAGCTCTCCTGCCGGCTCCTGAGGGGCGGCAAGGTCCTCATCGAGGACGAAATCCTCAACGACGTGGTCATCAACAAGGGCGCGCTCGCGCGCATCGCGGACCACGAGACGTCCATCGAGGGGGTGCCCATCACGACGTACAAGTCGGACGGCGTCATCCTGGCCACGCCCACCGGCTCCACGGCGTACTCGCTGTCCGCGGGCGGCCCCATCGTGCACCCGTCGGTGGACTGCACCATCCTGTCGCCCATCTGCTCGCACGCGCTGACCCAGCGGGCCATCGTGGTGCCCGCGGACCGCACCATCCGCGTCACGCTGAAGAGCGAGACCGCGGACACGTACCTCACGCTGGACGGACAGACGGGCCACTCGCTCCAGGGCGGGGACTGCATCGAGGTGGTGCGCTCGCCCAACCGCGTGGGCCTGGTGCGAAACCCGCGCGTGGCCTTCTTCACCATCCTCCGCCAGAAGCTCCACTGGGGTGAGCGCTGAGCCTCCGGGCCCCTGGGGTGGGGCTCCCCTCGGAGGTGAGCGGTGGGGTAGCGTCCGGCCCGTGACGACGGGTGCGCACACGACGCGTTTCGGCAAGTACGAGCTGCAGGAGCGCCTGGGCGCGGGCGGCATGGCCGTGGTGCACCGCGCGCGCTACACCGTGGCGGAGGGCGTGTCCCGGTCCGTGGTGATCAAGCGCGTGAGGGACCCGTACGCGCAGGACCCCGCCTTCGTGCAGATGTTCCTCAACGAAGCGCGCATCTCCATGGGGCTGTCGCACGGCAACATCGTCCAGGTCTTCGACTTCGGGCAGGAGGCGGGGGAGTACTTCCTCGCCATGGAGTGGGTGGACGGGCAGCCCCTGTCCAAGGTGCTCAAGCGCCTGAAGCTGAAGGGCATGGCGCACCTGCCGGCGCCGCTGGCCGTGCAGTTGATGGCGGACGTCTGCAAGGGCCTGCACCACGCGCACACTCGCCGCGACGAGCAGGGCCGCCCGCTGGGGCTGGTGCACCGCGACGTGTCTCCGGACAACGTCCTGGTGAGCTACGAGGGCGAGGTGAAGCTCACCGACTTCGGCATCGCGAAGGCGCAGTGGGCCGGGCGGCAGGAGACGGACGCGGGCGTGGTGCGCGGCAAGTTCCTCTACCTGTCCCCGGAGCAGACGCGGGCGGAGGCGCTGGACGCGCGCTCGGACGTGTACACGGCCGGCGTGGTGCTCTTCGAACTGCTCACCGGGCGCAGGCCCGTGGAGGGAGACCAGGGCTCGGTGATGGAGCGCATCGCCAGGGGGGACGTGACGCCTCCGCAGGCGTACGTCCCGGACCTGGATCCGTCGCTGGGGGCGCTGGTGTCGCGGGCGCTGGCGCTGAGGCGGGAGGACCGCTTCACGAGCGCGGAGGACTTCCAGCGCGCGCTGGCGGAGTGGCTGGCGTACCGGGCGCCGCTGTTCCCCGCGTCCACGCTGCGCCACCTGATGGGCTGGCTCTTCGAGGAGGAGCTGAAGCTCGCGGGCCAGCCGCCGCGGATCCCGGAGTCCTTCCTGCGCCAGGTGGCGGTGTGGACGGGGGAGGGCGGCGCGGCGGAGACGGACGAGCCGGAGCGGGCCTCCGCGGTGCACCGCGCGCACGCCCGGGCGTTCCCGGAGGAGCACGTGCCCGGGGCGCTGGTGGGCGGCGGCCCCGCGGCGGACATGGGCGCGGGCGTGCCCGGCTGGGTCTGGGCGGCCGTCATCGCCGCGGCGGTGGTGTTCTTCGTGGGGCGGGCGGTGATGCCCGACCTGTCGGAGCCCGGCTCGCGCAAGCTCCAGGTGGTCTCCGTGCCCCCGGGCGCGGAGGTGCGCTGGGACGGCAAGCAGGTCGGGATGACGCCGACGGTGCTGAACGTCGCCACGGGCGAGGACTCGCACCAACTGGAGCTCCGGTTCGTGGGCTACCAGGCGTGGGCGACCACCGTGTCGCAGGCCGCCGTGCCGGAGCGCGTGCAGGTGACGCTGGAGCGGCTGCCTCCCCCACCGCCTCCGCCAGAGCCGGTGGTGGACGCGCGGGTGAAGGACAAGGAGTCGCCGCCGGAGGGGGCGCCCCGCAGGCGGAGCATGGCGATCGCCCGGGGTGAATCGCGCGAGGCCTCGGATTGGATGGCGGGTGCTCCGGACGCGGGCGCCGCGTACACGCTGGGGCAGGAGCTGCTGGCGTCGGGCAGCGCGCTGCAGGCGGGGGAGAAGTTCTGGAAGTGCCTGGAGCTGAAGGAGACGGCCGCGGAGTGCCACCTGGGCCTGGGCCGGGTGGGCGTGCTGACGGACCGGGACTCGATGGCCCGCGAGGGATACCAGCGCTACCTGGAGCTGCGGCCCAGGGGCGTCGCGGCCACCGAGGCGCGCAAGTACCTCCACGCGAAGACGGCGCGGTAGTCGAAGCGAACGGACGATGTTCCTCATCCTCTCGAAGGTGTTGGACCTGCTGCTGTCCCCGCTCACCTGGGCGCTCATCCTGGGCGTGGGGGGCGTGGTGCTGCGCCGGTGGAGGCGCCTGTCGCTGGCGTCCCAGCTCCTGGCCCTGGTCGTGCTGTACGTGTTCTCCATCGAGCCGACGGTGGCGCTGCTGACGCGCGCGACGGAGGCGGACGCGGTGAGCACGTACCGGCCGGAGGTCGTCTACGACGCGGTCATCCTGCTGGGCGGAGGGCTGGACGCGGCGGCCACGGAGCGCTCGGGGCAGCCGGAGTACAACGCCGCGCCGGAGCGGATGATGCGCACCTTCGAGCTGCTGCACGACGGCCGGGCGCGGCAGGTGCTCATCACCGCCGGCAACCTGGACGCGAGGCCGGAGGCGGTGGTGGAGGCGGACGTGCTGGCCGCGCAGTTGGAGCACTGGGGCATCGCGCCCGAGCGCATCGTGAAGGAGGGGCGCAGCCGCAACACCCGCGAGAACGCGCTGGAGTCGGAGCCGCTGGTGCGCGCGCACGGCTGGAAGTCCCTGCTCCTGGTGACCAGCGCCGCGCACCTGCCCCGCGCGGCGGGCTGCTTCGCGGCGGTGGGGCTGAAGGCGGACACGCTCGCGGTGGACCTGCGCTCCTCGACGATTCCCCCCTCGAAGCTGAGCTGGCTGCCGCGCTCGGGGGCGCTCAATCAGAGCACGGACATGCTGCGCGAGCTGGCGGGGCGGGTCGTCTACCGGGCGCGAGGCTGGACCGCGCCCTGGCGGTAGGCCTTCCGCTACTTCATGGACTGGGGCGCGCGCAGGCCGCCCTGGGGCGCGCCGATGACCGTGATGCGGCCCTGGGGCTTCGCGCGGGGCGCGGGCCTGCCGGTGCTGAAGGCCTTGCTGAGCGCGTCCCACGGCGACGGGAGCTCCTGGCTCGCGGGCAGCACGGGCACGTCCTTGAGCATCGCGTAGCCGTCGTTGCCCTGCGCCACGAAGCTCAGCGTGGCCAGCCGGTACTTCGCCGCGTCGTCCATCGGCTTGCCCTTCACGTCCACCTTCGTCACCCGTGAGCCCGGCGCCTTGCTCAGGTCGTAGGTGAAGCGCAGGCCGGACACCTGCGGGAAGCGGCCGGGCGGCTTGCCGTCCACGCTGCTCAGGCTGACGCCGTTCTCCAGCGCCGCGCGCAGCGTCGCCCCCGTCACCTCCAGCACCACCAGCTCGTTGCGGTAGGGCATGAGCGAGTACAGCTCGCGCCGGGTCATCGTCCCCGCGGGCAGCACCCGGTCCGCGCGGATGGCGCCCCCGTTCACGAGCGCCACGTCCGCGCCCGTCGCCTCGCGGAACGCGTCCGCCAGGAACGAGCCCAGGTTCGTCTCCCCCAGCCGGCTCTGCGCGCTGCGCGCATCCAGCGCCACCGGCGAGCGGCCCACGCGCTCCGCCAGCGTGGCCAGCAGCGGCGCGTAGGGCTTCATCTGTCCGTCGAACGCCGCGTCGTCCGGCGTCTTCGCGGTGATGGGGATGACCTTCCACGCGAGCTTCTTCACCGCGCCCGTCTTCGCGTCCAGGTCCAGCGTGACGCGGCCCAGGTCGATGGCGTCCTCGTCCAGCTTGAGGATGGGCGTGCCCGCGACGGTCTCCTCCACGCGGTCGTGGTCATGCCCGCCGATGATGAGGTCCACGCGCACGCACCTCGCGAGCTCCCGGTCCTGGGCCACCGCCAGGTGCGTGAGCCCCAGCACGACCTGCGCGCCCGCGGCCCGCAGCTCGTCCACGGCGCGCTTCGCCGCCTCGCAGAACGGCGTGATGCGCGTGTCCTTGCCCGGCTTGGAGGACGTCTGCGTCTCCGGCAGCACCACGCCGAAGATGCCCACCTTCACGCCGCCCACGTCGCGCAGGTCCCACGCCTTGAGCCCGTCGAACACCTGCCCCGACTTCACGCTCATCACGTTGGCGCCCAGCCACGGGAAGCGCGACTGCTGGAGGCGCGCGCGCAGCACGTCGTCCCCGAAGTCGAACTCGTGGTTGCCCACCGTGGCGTAGTCCAGGCCGAGCGCGTTCCACGCGTCGATCATCTGCTTGCCCTTGAGCGCCTCGCCCGCCACCTCCGCGGACGACTCCACGGAGGGAGAGAGCGTGTCGCCCGCCAGCAGCGTGAGGACGTGCGGCGACTCCTTCAGCGCCTGCTGCTTGAGCGTGGCCACGCGCGACAGGCCGCCCCGGTTCCGGGCGGTGGGCTGGAACTGGTAGACGTCGTTGAGGTGGAGGACCGTGAGGCGGACGGTGTCGGCGGGAGGCGTCGGCCCGGCGGCCCCGGCGGAACGGGTGGCCAGCACCATCGCGAGCGGCAGCAGCACCGCCCAGGTGCTCACGGTCTTCTTCATCATCGGGAAGTCGTTCTCTTGCGGGGGCACGGGGGGAGCGCCAACCCGTCTCGGCCTAGCGCACTCGGCGCGTGAAGGCGAGCGGGCCGGACATGGCGCAACGCGCAAGCCCCAAACCCTTCTTCCCGGAGGATGAAGGGCATCCGGCCCGCCGTGCGCTCCCACCTCAGACGGTGTAGCGCCGCCCCTGCGCCAGCGGCTCGATGACGCTGCCGCTCGCGTCGAACAGGTCCGGGTAGTGGATGAGGCGCATCTTCGCGCGAGTCGCCTCCGGCAGCTCCGCCAGCTTCTCGTAGGGCGTGTGCACGCCGTAGTTCGTCTCGTGGATGACCAGGTCCGCCTCGGACAGCCAGGAGATGAGCCCCTCGTCGAAGGCGGTGTCCGCGCTGTAGCCCAGGCACCGGCCCCCGGCGCGGATGCGGAACGCGGTGGTGGGCACGTGGTGGTAGGTGAAGCGGCACTCGATTTCGAACGGGCCGTGCTTCACCGCGCGCTCCAGGTGCAGCGGCGTGTGCGTGAAGTAGTCCTCGAAGTGCTTGTGGCTGGGGCCCGCGCCCTGCTGCTCGATGAGGCACTCCATGCCCGCGGCCAGGTGGCCCTCCCAGAGGCGGCGCGTGACGCTCGGGTGCGCGAGCAGCTCCATCTTCCGCTGGAGCACGAAGAAGGAGAAGTACGCCAGGCTCTCCAGCCCGGAGGCGTGGTCCGCGTGCAGGTGCGTGAGGGCCACGGCGCTGACGCGCTCCACGTCCAGGTGCACGCCGGAGGACTCGGACGCCTCGCGCATCATCTTGCGGATGGGGTGCGGACAGTCGATGAGCAGCACCTGGCCTTCCGCCTCCAGCGCCAGGCACGACGAGTAGTAGAGCGCGGAGAAGGCGTCACCGACGCCCAGGGGGATGAAGGACAGGCTCATGGGTGGCTCCGGAGGGAAGGGGACAGCCGCTCGCGCAGCTTCGCGGCGACGGCGGGAGGGCAGTAGGCGGACACGTCCTCGCCGCGCGTGAGGCGCTCCTTCAGGGCGCTGCTGGACACCTCCGCCAGGTGCGCCTCCGCGGGCAGGAACAGGGTGGACAGCTCCGGCGCGAGCGCGCGGTTCATCTGCGCCAGCTCCGTCTCGAACTGCGCATCGGTGGCGCCGCGCACGCCGCGCAACAGGACGCTCGCGCCAATCTCCCGCGCCAGCTCCACGATGAGCCCCTCGGTGGAGGTGACGGAGACGTTGGGGTGCTTCGCCACGGCCTCGCGGATGAGGGCCATGCGCTCCTCCGCGGTGAGCAGCGTGCGCTTGTTCGGGTTGACCGCGACCACCACCACGACGTGGCTGAAGAGGCGCGCCGCCTGCCGCACCACCGACAGGTGTCCCGCCGTCACGGGGTCGAAGCTGCCTGCGTAGAGGGCGATGCTCATCACGACACCTCACGGTCCGACGAGGAAGAAGCCGCCGCGTCCAGCAGGCCCGCCGCCATGCGCTTCACGGTGCCCGCCGCCGAGCCCGCGGGCACGAGCCCGGGCGCGCCCGCGGACAGCACGAAGTACCCCTGGATGGAGGCGAACAGGCCCGCGGCCAGCGGACGCGCGCGGCGCTTGCCCACCACCGCCGCGACCAGCGCCTCCAACTGCTCCAGGTCCGCGCGCACCACCTCTTCGTAGGCGGCGCGCACCTCCGGCTGCCGGATGGCCTCCGCGCTGATGGTGACCCAGCCCGCCACCGCCGCCACGTCCGCGTCCGGCCCGGTGGCGAGGAACGCGTCCACGAACGCCTCCACCCGCCCGCGCGCGTCGTCCGCCGCGAGCTTCGCCGCGCGGGTGGCGAAGCGCTGCCGGGCACGCGCCGCCAGCGAGCGCACCAGGGTCAGGAGGATCTCCTGCTTGTCCTTGAAGTGGTAGTGGACCAGCCCCGCGCTCAGGCCCGCCGCCCGGGCGATCTCCGCCACGGACGCGCCCTCGTAGCCGCGCTCGGCCATGGCCTTGAGCAGCCCGGCGACAATCTGTTCCCGGCGCGCTTCGGTGTTGGAGGGACGGGGCATGGCGCGGTCTTGTTTCTAGGTTGTGTGACCAACTTATAAACAGGGCCGGCGCGGGCGTCAACCGGACGTGGGGGCCGGTGACGCCGTGCGGGGCGCTAGAAGCGGAGGAGGGACGTCACCTTGTCCGGCCCCAGCCGCTTCGCGCCCTCCAGGAAGTCGAGCGTGATGAGGAAGCTGTAGCCGACAATCTGGCCGCCCAGCCGGCTGACGAGGCGGCCCGTGGCGTCGGCGGTGCCGCCGGTGGCGAGCACGTCATCCACCACGAGGACCCGCTCGTCCTTGAGGATGGCGTCCTCGTGCATCTCCACGCCGTCCGCCCCGTACTCCAGCGAGTAGCGCTCCACGATGCGCTTGTGGGGGAGCTTGCCGGGCTTGCGCGCGGGCACGAAGCCCGCCTCCAGGGCCAGCGCCAGGGGGGCACCCAGCAGGAAGCCGCGCGACTCCACGCCCACCACCTTGGTGATGTGCTGGCCCCGGAAGGGGGCGGCCATGGCGTTGACCACCCGGCCGAAGAGGCGCGGGTCCGCCAGCATGGGGGTGATGTCCTTGAAGACGATGCCGGGCTTGGGGAAGTCCGGCACGTCCCGCAGGACGGCCTGGAGGTCGGAGACGAGCGTGGGGTCGAGGGACATGGGGGTTGGAGCTCCGAGAGAGGACGGCGGCGTTCAGCCCGGGGGATGACACCCGGGGTGGAACCGGAACCCAGGGTACCCGGCCCCGGTGACAGCCGGCCTGGCGGGCCCCCGGACGCGGGGTCCCAGGGCCAACGGCCGGAGGATGGGCGGACTGGGACGGGACCGGGGCATGGCGGACGTTGATGATCTCACAGCTTCGCGCCGCTTGAGCCGCATCGGCTGGCGGACGCCGTATTTTTTCCCACGCGCGGGGATCCCCTCACTGTGTTAAGCGAGGCGGTTCCCCCCGACCAAGGAGTCTGGGGCCCTTGCAAGCCGTGCAAACCACCGCTGACACCCGAGACCCTCTCTCCCCCCAGGACGGACTCTGGCTCCGCGCCCTCAAGGCCGAGGTCGAGCCCGCCACGTTCAAGAAAGGCCGCGAGGTGGCCGAAGGCCGCCGCGTCTTTGGCCTCACGCGTGAACCCGAACGCATCCGCGCGCAGGTCGCGGCTCCGTCCGGTGAGCGCTACGAAGTGGCCCTGGTCCCAGGAGAGGGAAAAGTCGTTTCCTCCTGCACCTGCCCGGTGTGGAACACCACGGGCCCGCATTGCGAGCACGTGGTCGCCGTGGCACTCATCTACGCGGCCCGCTTCCGGCCGCCGCCCCCGCCGCAGAAAGCCGCGGCGCCGCCGCCTCCGCCGCCCGAACCCGAGGACCTGGGACCGGACGACGAGGTGGAGGTTCCCGGAGGCGGAGCGCCGGGGATGGAAGGCGTCAGCCTGCCCGCGCTCGCCAAGGTGGAGAGCTGGCTGGGCCTGTCCTCACTGCCCGACTACGAGTTCCTCTACCGGCTCACCCCCGCGAGCTCGGGGCCGGGCGGCACCAACAACCGCCACTGGGTCGTGGACGTGCGCCGCCAGGACGCGCAGACCAAGGGCCCCGTGCACGTCAAGCGCCTGCTCCAGGCGGGCAGCCGCATCGCGCCCGCGGACGAGCGCATCTTCATGGTGCTGTCGCGCCACGAGCACCGCTACGACTCGCGCATCGTCCTCTCCGACGAGGACCTGTGCGAGGTGCTGGAGCTGTTGCGCCAGCGCCGGGTCATCTACCGGGGCACGCCGCTCGTCTACATGGACCAGCCCGTGCGGCCGCAGATCCACCTGGAGTCGCGTCCGGACGGCGCCACCGCGCAGATTGAACTGCTGTTCCCGGACGGCGTGGGCTACCCGCTCAAGGACGTCATCGTGCTCGCGGGCCGGCGCACGTACGTCATCCAGGCGCAGAACCTCCACGCCGTGGAGCCGGACTTCCCGCCGCGCTTGCTGCGCAAGTGGCTGCTGGAGCCGTCCATGGCCTTCCCGTCCGGGCAACTGGACCGGGTGCTGACGTTCTTCGCCGCGCACCTGCCGCGCTTCCGCATGTCGTTGAAGGCGGACGACATCGAAGTGGACGAGACGGTCGAGCCGCGCTTCGTCCTCACCCTGGAGGGCGCCGCCGAGCGCGTGAAGGTGCAACTCGCCGCGAGGTACGGCCAGACGACGGTGGCGGTGTCCCCCACGGCCACGCACCTGGGCTACGCCAGCGGCGTGGGCGAGGACGCGCGCAAGCTCTACCGCCGCCGGGACGAGGTGGAGCGCGCCGCGGGCAAGCTGCTGCTCGACCTGGGGCTGCGCTTCGATCAGGCCGCGCAGGCGTTCGACGCGACGGGCGACGTGGCCCTGGAGTTCTGGGCGCGGGGCCTGGCGAGCCTGCCCGAGGAGTGGGAGCGCTACGGCGTGCAGGCGCCCAAGGTGCGGCTGCGCCCGAAGCTCAAGCCGCGCATCCGCGTGGGCATGAGCGGCGTGCAGTGGTTCGACCTGGACGCGGAGTTCGTCACCGACGATCAAGCCGTGGACCTGGGCGCCGTGCGCATGTGGCTGGACTCCGGCCGCAAGTTCGTGCCGCTGAAGGACGGCTCCTTCGCGGAGGCGGACGTCGCGGAGATCAAGCGCGTGGCGGACCTCCTGGAGGAGGCCGGCGCCATGCCGGGCCGCACGCGCACGCGGTTGCCGCTGCACCAGGCCGTCGCCCTGGACCTGCTCGCGGACCTGGGCGAGTTCACCGAGGTGGAGGCCAAGGCCCGTCAGGCCATGCTCGCGCTGCGCGAGTCCGCGGGCGTGCCGAAGGTGGCCGTGCCGGAAGGACTCCAGGCCACGCTGCGCCACTACCAGGAGGCGGGCCTGTCCTGGCTCTGGTTCCTCCGGCGCCACGGGCTGTCCGGCATCCTCGCGGACGACATGGGCTTGGGAAAGACCATCCAGTCCCTGAGCCTGATGCAGAAGGTGGCCAACGACGAGGGCCGCAAGCCGTCCCTGGTGGTCGCGCCCACGAGCGTGCTCGCCAACTGGGAGCGCGAGGCGGAGCGCTTCACGCCGGGCCTCAAGGCCATGGTGTGGCACGGGCAGGACCGCCGCGAGCGCGCGGAGGACCTGAAGGACATGGACCTGGTGCTCACGTCGTACGCGCTGGTGCGCCGCGACCTGGAGCAACTGTCCCAGGTGGGCTTCCGCTACGTCATCCTGGACGAGGCGCAGAACATCAAGAACGCGGACAGCGCCACCGCGCAGGCGTGCAAGTCGCTGCCCAGCGAGACGCGCCTGGCGCTCACCGGTACGCCGCTGGAGAACCGCCTGTCGGAGCTCTGGAGCATCTTCGACTTCCTGATGCCCGGCTTCCTGGGCAGCGCGGAGGGCTTCAGCGACCGCTACGAGCAGCCCATCCAGGTGGCCAACGACGCCACCGCGAAGGACCGGCTGCGCCGCCGCATCCAGCCCTTCATCATGCGCCGCCTCAAGACGGAGGTGGCCAAGGACCTGCCGCCGAAGACGGAGAGCGTCGCGTGGTGCGAGATGGAGCCCGGCCAGGCCGCGCTCTACCGCGAGGTGCTGGAGGAGAGCCGCCGCAAGGTGAACGAGTCCATCGAGAAGGTGGGCTTCAAGCGCAGCCGCGTCTCCATCCTCGCCGCGCTGATGCGCCTGCGTCAGGTGTGCTGCGACCCGCGCCTGCTCAAGATGCCGCCCGGCACGCTGCTGCCGTCCAGCGCGAAGCTCGAGCGCTTCATGCAACTGGTGGATGACCTGGTGTCCGAGGGCCACCGCGCCCTCGTCTTCAGCCAGTTCACGGAGATGCTGGAGCTGCTCAAGCAGGAGGCCGACAAACGCGGCCTGCGCTACCTCTACCTGGACGGCCGCACCAAGGACCGCATGGGCAAGGTGGACGAGTACAACCGCCCTGACGGCCCGCCGCTCTTCTTCATCAGCCTCAAGGCGGGCGGCACCGGCTTGAACCTCACCGCCGCGGACTACGTCATCCACTTCGACCCGTGGTGGAACCCCGCCGTGGAGGACCAGGCCACGGACCGTACGCACCGCATCGGCCAGACGCGCGCGGTCATCAGCTACAAGCTGATCACCCGCGGCACGGTGGAGGAGAAGATCCTCAGCCTCCAGCGCCGCAAGCGCGACCTCGCCGCCGGCGTGCTGGGCACGGACGGGGACGACATGGGCCGCACCCTCACGGAACAGGACATCCAGGAGCTGTTCACCGAAATCTGAAGCCAGCGGGAAGGGTGGGAGATGGTTGTGGCGCCAACAGGCCACGCCCTCCCACTCGCCCTCCCACCGTCCGCCCGACCCGAACACCTGTGCAGTGTCATCAAGACCTGCTAGGGTGTTCAGGTGTTGGGGCGTCGTACGGACCGCGGAGGGCGCGCGTGCTGCTGGGTCTTCGGATTTCGAACGTAGCGGTGATTGAGGAGGTGGAGGTCGCGTTCGGCGCGGGCCTCACCGTCCTCACGGGTGAGACGGGGGCCGGCAAGTCCATTCTGGTGGACGCGCTGGGCCTGCTGCTCGGGGGCAGGGCGGATGCGGACGTCATCCGTGCGGGCTGCGAGGACGCGGCGGTGGAGGGCGTGTTCGCCCGGACACCGGTGCTGGCCGCGCGCCTGGAGGAACTGGGCCTCCCGGACCTGGGAGAGGAGGTGCTCGTGCGCCGCGTGCTCGGGCGCACCGGGCGCGGCAAGGTCTACGTCAACGGCGCGCTGGTGACGCTGGGCGTGCTGGGGAAGCTCACCCGGGGCGCGGTGGACATCGCCGGCCAGCATGAGCACGTGAGCCTCTTCGACTCCGGCCTGCACCGGGTGCTCCTGGACAAGTACGGCGGCCTGGAGGAGACGCTGGCCGCGTACGGCCGCGAGTGGGCGAACCTGCGCGAGGTGGACTCGCGCATGGACGCGCTGGGCGGGGACGACGCCAAGGTGCGCGAGCGCGCGGAGTTCCTGCGCTTCCAACTGGACGAAATCACGCGCCTGGACCCGGAGCCCGGCGAGGACGTGAAGCTGGACGCGGAGCGCCGGCGGCTGGGCAGCGCGCAGAAGCTCAAGCGCCAGGGCGCGGAGGCCGAGCTGCTGGTGGCGGGCGAGGCCCCGTCCGCGGTCGAAATCGTGGGGCGCGCGCTGGGGCTCGTGCACGAGGGCGTCAAGTGCGACGCGACGCTCGCGCCGGTGGCGCAGTCGCTCTCCACGGCGCTGTCGGAGCTGGAGGAGGCCGCGCGCCGGCTCAACCGCTACGTGGAGGGGCTGGAGTCCGACCCCGGGCGGCTGGGCGAGGTGGAGGAGCGGCTGGACGCGCTCAAGCGGCTGTGCCGCAAGCACGGCACGACGCTGGACGGCGTCCTCAAGAAGCGCGGCGAGCTGGAGACGGAGCTGGGCACGCTGGAGAACCGGCGCGAAATCCTGGAGGAGCTCAACCAGGAGCGCAAACGCGTGGAGGAGCGGGCGCGCAAGGCGGCGCTGGCGCTGTCCCGCGCCCGGAAGGCCTCCGCGGGGGCCTTCTCCCAGCAGGTGCGTGACGGCCTGGGCGGGCTGGCCATGGGCAAGGCCGCCTTCGAGGTGCGCGTCACCGCCGGAGAGGCGCTGCGCCCGGACGGCCTGGATGAAGTGGAGTTCTTCTTCAGCGCCAACCCGGGTGAACCGGCGCGGCCCCTGGCCAAGGTGGCCTCGGGCGGTGAGGCCAGCCGGCTCCTGCTCGCGCTCAAACGTGCACTGGCGGACAGTGACGCGTGCGGGTGCTACATCCTGGACGAGGCCGACGCGGGCGTCAGCGGCGCCATCGCGGACGTGGTGGGCCGGATGATTCGGGAGGTCAGCACCCACCGCCAGGTGCTGTGCATCACGCACCTGCCCCAGGTGGCCGCCTACGCGGACGCGCACCTGCTCATCAGGAAGAGCGTGAAGGGCGAGCGCACCGTGTCCCAGGTGCTGCCGCTCTCGGCGGGCGCCGAGCGCACCCAGGAGCTGGCGCGCATGATGTCCGGCGTGGAGGTCACCCGGGAGGCGCTGGGCGCGGCGGAGGCGCTGGTGCGCTCGGCCCACCGGGCCACGCCCCGGGCGCGCCGGGAGTCCGGTCCGGAGGGCAGCCCCCGGGGCCGGCTGCGCCGGACGGCCTGAAATGGGGGCCTACAAGGTAGGGGTGACCCAGGGGGAGGGGCATGACGCACCGCGAGTTTTCGTGCGCGTCCTTGCCCCGACTTATGGGCTCACATAGCATCCGGCGCGTGTCCAGCACCGCAGGGCAGACCGCGGCCCCCCGCCATAAAGTCATCTCCGCTGGCCTGACGGACGTCGGGCGCAAGCGCAATCACAACGAGGACAGCTTCCTCATTGACGATGAGCTCCAGCTCTACGTCGTGGCGGACGGCATGGGTGGGCACGCGGGTGGCGGTACCGCGTCGCGCATCGCCGTCGAGACCATCGACAAGGAGCTGCGGCGCGCGCGTGAAGGGCGGGACAACCCCTTCGTCAGCGTTCCCAACCTCCAGGATTCGCCCATTCCGGAAGCGCTCCGGGGCGCGGTGGAGAAGGCCTGTCAGGCCATCTACCTCACCGCCCAGGATGACGCGCGCCTGTCCGGCATGGGCACGACGGTCATCTCCCTGGTGGTCCGCGACGAGCACGCCTTCTTCGCCCACGTGGGCGACAGTCGCGCGTACCTCATCCGCGGGGACCTCATCCAGCAGATCTCCGAGGACCACTCGCTGGTCAACGAGCAGATCAAAGCGGGGATGATCACACCGGAGGAGGCCAAGCACTCCCGGTACAAGAACATCATCACCCGCTCCGTCGGCTTCGAGGAGGAGGTCCAGGTGGATGTCATGGGGCTCGTGTCCGAGCCCGGTGACGTGTTCCTGCTCTGCTCGGACGGCCTCGCCAACATGCTCGAGGACCGGGAGATCCACGACACCGTCGCGCGCCATGCGAGCCTGGAGGAGGTGCCCAAGCACCTCATCGACCTGGCCAATGAGCGCGGCGGCGACGACAACATCAGCGTCATCGTCGTGCGCATGCAGGGCGGGTGAAGAAGGCCCGGACTCGGGGCGCGATGGGGCGTGCCCCGGGGTCTGTTGACCTTGACACTCTTCAAATGCGGATGATAGCTGCCCCAACCTTTCCATCCACTGAGAATCGCCAGTGGGTGACGGTGCGGGAGGGGCGGCGGGTGGGGGAGGTGTTGCGAGCGCGGGGAGCGACTTAGCTTCTGGCGCCGGAAGTCCCACGTTGCGAAAGAGTTTCCCCAGGAGTGGTCCGTGGCCAAAAAGTCCTTCACGCTGATGGTCATCCCGGACCACGACGCTCCGGTGAAGCGCTACACCATCCAGCGCTCCTGGCTCGTTCAGGTGGGCATGGGCCTGATGCTGGTGGCGGGCCTGGGCGCCGGTGCGAGCATCCACTACCTCCAGGTGGCGGCGGACGCGTCGGAGAACCGCATCCTGCGTGAGGAGAACCTCACGCTGCGCTCGCAGCTCAAGTCGGTGCGTGAGCGCATCGAGCACATCGGTTCGACGCTGGACCGCGTGGAGCGTTTCGACCAGAAGCTGCGCGCGGTGACGTTGCTGTCGGACCCGCAGCGCAACCTGGCCATGGGCCCCACGGAGCCGGAGGCCGGCACCACGGCGCCCGCGACGGACACGCAGTTCACCCAGCTCACCACCACGGACACGCCCAAGATGATGCTGGGCCGCCTGGACCGGCTCTCCGCGGAGGCGACCCGCCAGGAGCTGAGCCTCCAGGACCTGCAGGCCTACTTCCAGGACCAGAAGTCGCTCCTGGCCTCCACGCCGTCGGTGTGGCCGGCGCGCGGCTGGGTGACCAGCGACTTCGGTCAGCGCCTGGACCCGTACACGGCGGACCGCGTGACGCACGCGGGCCTGGACATCGCGGCGCCGCACGGCAAGGAGGTCACCGCGCCGTCCGACGGCACGGTGGTGTTCGCGGGCCTGGAGGGCGGGTACGGCAACGTGCTCGTCATCGACCACGGCTACGGCATCAAGACGCGCTACGGCCACCTGTCCAAGATCCTCGTGAAGGCCGGGGACCGGGTGAAGCGCGGTGCGACCATCGCGGCGGTGGGCAACACCGGCCGCTCCACCGGCCCGCACCTGCACTACGAGGTGCGCGTGAACGGCGTGCCGCAGAACCCGCGCAAGTTCATCCTCGAGGAGTAGGGGACGCGCTCAGGTTCCTTCCGGCTCCGGGAGGAACGCGTCCAGGCGCAGGCGCCGCCGCTGCAGGCCGTGCGTCCGCCCGGTGCGCTCCATGATGTAGGCCCGCTCCACCTCCGCCCACAGGAGCGGCCCCAGCACCTGCCAGTGTGACGGCTGGTGCACCGTCAGCTCCAGCAGCGCCACGGTGAAGCCCGGCACGTCGGTGTCGGAGGCGCCCGGAGGCAGCGCGGGGCGCAGGTCCTCCGCCAGCCTGGCGCGCGTCGCCTCCGCGCTGTCCTCGCGCACGGTGAGCTGGGACGTGGGCAGCAGCAGCACCGCGAAGCCGTCCGGCTGGAAGCGCACGATGCGCGCGCCCGGGTACTGCGCGCCGAGCGACGCCACGACGCCCTGGAGCAGCGCGTCCCCGGCGGGGAAGCCGAAGCGCGCGTTGAAGTGGATCATCTCCTTCACGTCCACCATCAGCGCCCCCACGCGCCAGCCGTCGTGGTGCGCGTGCGTGGACAGGTCGAACTCCTCCTTGAGGAGCGTGCCCTGGGTGAGCGCCAGCACGTGCAGGGCCCCGGTGGCGTCCGGCTGGCCGCGCCGGCGCTGCTCGGCGGCGATGAGCTCCCGGGCGGCGGCCTGGGGCGCCTCCTGCGCGTGCCCCGGGCGCGCGGCCCGGGGGTGGAGGGCGACGAGGGCGGTGGCGGTGGCGTCGTCGAGTGTGTAGGGCATCGTGTCCGCGTGTGTAGCGCGGACCGGCCCCGGGCGCAGGAAAGCTTCCTCCCCGCGCCCGCTCCGTCGCCCGCTAGCGCATCCGGTGGGCCGTCACGGTGACCTCGTCCCGGTCATGGTAGAGCTGGCGGACGGTGAGGCCCTCCCAGCCCCCGTCGTCCACGAGTATCTGGCGCACCCGCAGCAGCAGCGGGTTCTTGTCCTTCATGGGCAGCTTGATGTTGGCCACCAGGTTGCGCGCCCAGCGGCGCCGGCCCCACTTGGCCAGCAACTGCGCCACCTCCAGGGGGCGCCACGCCATGTCGCAGAAGAGCCAGTCCGCGGGCTCCTCGGGGGCGTAGGCGAAGGCGCTCTCCTGCACGTGCTGGACGCGCGGGTTCCTCGCCAGCTCCGGCATCAGCTTCGCGGGGTCCACCGCCACCACCCGCGCCCCACGCGCCACCAGCCGCTGCGTCCAGCCGCCCGGCGCCGCGCCCAGGTCCACGCAGACGTCGCCGCGCCCGGGCTCATGCGCCAGCCCGTCCAGCGCCTCCTCCAGCTTCATGGCCGCGCGGGAGGGGGACTCGCCCGCGCGCTTCATCCGCCGCCGCCCGCCCGGGGCCAGGGACAGGGCCTCACGGGCGCTCACCGCGCCCAGGCTCAGCACCCCGTCCGGCGTGACGCACAGGCCCACCAGCAGGGCCCCCGCCTCGCGCGCCCGGCCGTCGTCCTCCAGCACGCGTCCCGCGGGGAGCGCGGCGCGCACCGCCGCCTCCAGGGCCTCCGCGCGGCCCGCCTGCGTGTTGCCCTTCGCGCTGTCCGGCGTGTAGGCCCTGAGGAGCCAGGGCACGCGAGAGGGCAGCCCGGACATCGCCGCCACGATGTCCTCCACCGGCACCTGCGCCCCACCCGGGGGCGCCCAGGTGGAGACGACCTTCTCCACCGCCCGGCCAAAGGCAGGGGGGACCTCCGGCCGCTGCTCGGACTCCACCAGGGCGGGGCCCAGGAGGCGGGGACCCGCTCCCGCCCAGGTCAGCTCCTCGAACAGGTGCGACTCGAAGCCCTCCCGGCACGTCCACAGCCACCGGCCCGGTTGGGCCGCCAGCGTCTGTGCGGGCATGGACGGCACCCGCGCCCGAGGTGGGATGCGCGGCGCGGGAGAGGCGATGGGTGCTGGGGCGGAGCGTCCGGGGCCACCGGCACGGGGTGTGGGGGCGGGCTTCGCGCCTGGCTTGGAGCCGGGCTTGCCTCCTGCACGGGGGCCGGGCTTGCCGCCCGCGCGGGGGCCGGGCTTGGGGCCCCCCTTGCCACCAGAGGGAGAACCGGCATGGCCGGGCTTGCCGGGACGGGAGGGGGCGCCTGGCCGGCGGGGGCCCGGGGAGGAGCGGCCGGAAGAAGTCTTCGCGGCGCGGGGACGGTGATTCTGCTTAGGGGACATTGCGTGGACTCGGTTCCGCTTTACTCTGGGCCACCGCGCGCCGGGCGGCCAGCCGAGAGGAAGTTTCGGGGGGCGCGCGTGGTTTTGGTCTGGTTCTCCCTTACATCTCCTGGGAATTCCCTTCACTCGCCGCGCTCCTTCGAGGATCCTCCGGCGAGAGAGCCAACATGATTGAATGGACGCTAAAGAAGCTCATCGGGACCAAGAATGAGCGCGAGCTCAAGAAAGCCCGCCTGAAGGTCGCCCGCATCAACGAACTGGAGGGCCGCATGAAGGCCCTCAAGGACGAGGACTTCGCGCGCGAAACCGCCCGGATGAAGCAGGAGATCGCGAACGGCAAGCCGCTCGACGACCTGTTGTTCGAGGCCTTCGCCCTCACCCGTGAAGCGGCGAGCCGGGTCATCGGCCAGCGCCACTACGACGTGCAGCTCATCGGCGGCATGTTCCTGCACGAGGGCTGCATCGCGGAGATGCGCACCGGTGAAGGCAAGACGCTCACCGCGACGCTGCCCTCCTACCTCAACGCCCTGTCCGGTCGCGGCGTGCACGTCGTCACCGTGAACGACTACCTCGCCCGCCGCGACGCGGAGTGGATGGGCCGGGTCTACAAGTTCCTGGGCATGACGACGGGCTGCGTGCTCCACGAGCTGTCCGACAAGCAGCGCCAGGAGGCGTACCGCTCGGACATCACGTACGGCCAGAACAACGAGTTCGGCTTCGACTACCTGCGCGACAACATGAAGTTCCGTCTGCAGGACTACGTCCAGCGCGAGCTCAACTACGCCATCGTCGACGAGGTGGACTCCATCCTCATCGACGAGGCCCGCACGCCGCTCATCATCTCCGGCCCCACCGAGGACAGCACCGACAAGTACTACCGGGTGGATCAGGTCATCCCGGGCCTCGTGCCGGACCAGGACTACACCCTGGACGAGAAGCACCGCTCGGTCGCCCTCACCGACGACGGCATCGACAAGCTCCAGAAGCGCCTCAACGTCGGCAACCTCTACGACCCGGGCGAGATCGAGACCCTCCACCACGTCGAGCAGGCCCTGCGCGCGCACACGCTCTACAAGCGCGACAAGGACTACGTGGTGAAGGACGGCGAGGTGCAGATCGTCGACGAGTTCACCGGCCGCCTCATGCCGGGCCGCCGCTGGTCCGACGGCCTCCACCAGGCCATCGAGGCCAAGGAGGGCGTGAAGATTGAAAACGAGAACCAGACGCTCGCCACGGTCTCGTTCCAGAACTACTTCCGCATGTACTCCAAGCTGTCCGGCATGACGGGCACCGCGGACACGGAGGCCGAGGAGTTCGCGAAGATCTACAACCTGGACGTGCGCGTCATCCCGACCAACCGTCAGGCGCAGCGCCGCGACGAGCAGGACGTGGTCTACAAGACGGAGCGCGAGAAGTTCGAGGCCGTCGCCGCCCAGATTGAAGAGCTGCACAAGGCCGGTCAGCCGGTGCTCGTGGGCACGGTGTCCATCGCCAAGAGCGAGGTGGTGTCCAACTTCCTCAAGAAGCGCGGCGTGGCCCACAGCGTCCTCAACGCCAAGGCGCACCAGCGCGAGGCGGACATCGTCGCGCAGGCGGGCCGCAAGGGCGCGGTCACCATCTCCACCAACATGGCCGGCCGCGGCACGGACATCCTCCTGGGCGGCAACGCGGAGGTCATGACCAAGGGCGAGATGGGCCCGCCGCCGGAGCCGCCCGAGGCGGTGGACGGCCAGCCCCTGGATCTCACCGGCTACCAGGCGGCGCTGGCGGACTACGAGAAGCGCTTCGCGGAGACGAAGGCGAACAACGAGGCGCTCACCAAGCGCGAGCGTGAAGAGGTCATGGCCGCCGGCGGCCTCTTCATCATCGGCACGGAGCGCCACGAGTCCCGCCGCGTGGACAACCAGTTGCGTGGCCGCGCCGGCCGCCAGGGTGACCCGGGCGCCAGCCGCTTCTTCCTGTCCCTGGAAGACGACCTGATGCGCATCTTCGGGTCGGAGCGCATCCAGATGCTGATGGAGCGCCTCGGCATGGAGGAGGGCGAGGTCATCGAGCACATCTGGCTCTCGCGCGCCATCGAGAGCGCGCAGAAGCGGGTCGAAGGCCACAACTTCGACATCCGCAAGAACCTGCTCGAGTACGACGACGTGATGAACCAGCAGCGGCGCACCATCTACAAGCTGCGCCGCCAGGTGCTCGCGTCGGGCGCGGGCATCCCGCTCGTGGAGTACGAGGAGGACCTGAAGACCCGCGTGAAGACGCGCTCCGAGCGCGTCATCTCCTGGGCGGACTTCCGGGAGATGGTGCTGGACGCCGTGGAGGACGTCGTCGTGTCCCTGACGGACACCTACGCCCCCACGCGCAGCTCGGACACGTGGGACATCGCCTCGCTGTCCAACTCCGTGAAGGAGTCGCTCAACCTGGAGATGTCCTTCGAGGGCGTCGGCAACCGGGACGAGCTCCAGGAGCAGATCTACGCGGCGGCGGAGAAGGTCTTCACCGCCCGCGAGCAGGAGTTCGGCGAAGACTTCATGCGCTTCCTGCAGTACCGGTACCTGGCCACCATCGACCAGTTGTGGAAGGACCACCTGCTGGCCATGGACCACCTGCGCCAGGGCATCGGCCTGCGCGGCTACGGCCAGAAGGACCCGAAGCAGGAGTACAAGAAGGAAGGCTACACGGGCTTCATGCAGATGCTGGACGCCATCAAGACGCAGTTCGTCAGCCAGATGATGCGCGTCCAGGCCCGCTCCGCCTCCAACGCGGCGGAGGAGACCGCCCGCATCCAGCGCCAGCTCGCCCAGCAGCAGAAGAAGGCCGTGGAGGGCCGCGCGGACGCGGAGGGGAAGCTCGAGGAGGCCACCGCCACCCCGGTCGCCCAGCGCGAGGCCGCGGCCGGCCCCAAGCCCGTGGGCCGCAACGAGCCCTGCCCCTGCGGCAGCGGCCGCAAGTACAAGAAGTGCCACGGCGCCAACGAAGCCAACCCGTAGGCGGCTGAACACCTGATGGAAGCGCCCTCCGGCGCGGTCGCCCTCCCTGGAAAGGGGAGCGGGGGCCGCGCCGGTCGTCTTCCTGGCCGGCTGGAGGGGAGGGGAGCGGCCCCGGGACGGTGGGAGCCGGACGGAGGGTGTGCCGAAGCTTGCGCCCCTCTCAAGCGTTCTGCTAAGGACGCCGCGCCCCGTTATGTAGAGGGGCCGGGCTTCACCGCCCGAGGCAGTCCGCGACACCCACTACTCACACGCGTGTCACCGGTCCCCGGTGCCCCTCCACGGTGGAAGGGCCAGGACTGGCAGCTTTCTCAACGCGCGTGGCGGAACAACCGGAAGGTACACGCACCATGGACACCCAGCAGGATACGCAGACCCAGGCCCAGGCGATGGCCGCCGCGAGCGGCATCACGATGCGCCAGCTCCTCGAGGCCGGCGTTCACTTCGGCCACCAGACCAAGCGCTGGAACCCGAAGATGAAGCCCTACATCTTCGGCGCCCGCAACGGCATCTACATCATCGACCTGCAGAAGACCGTGACCATGGCCCGCGCGGCCTTCCGCTTCGTGGCGGACATCACGGCGCGCGGCGGGTCCGTGCTCTTCGTGGGCACCAAGAAGCAGGCCCAGGACGTCATCCACGAGGAGGCCGGCCGCGCCGGTCAGTTCTTCGTGACCAGCCGCTGGCTGGGCGGCACGCTGACGAACTTCAAGACCATCAAGCAGGGCATCGACCGCCTGAAGACCCTGGAGAAGATGGCCGAGGACGGCACCTTCGAGGTGCTGCCCAAGAAGGAAGTCGCCCAGCTCGAGCGCGAGCGCGAGAAGCTGGAGAAGAACCTGGGCGGCGTGAAGAACATGGCGAAGCTGCCCCGCTGCGTGTTCGTCATCGACCCGAAGAAGGAGCACATCGCCATCCACGAGGCCACCCGCCTGGGCATCCCGGTGATTGGCCTGGTGGACACCAACTGCGATCCGGACGGCATCGACTTCGTCATCCCGGGCAACGACGACGCCATCCGCTCCATCAAGCTCTTCACGTCCAAGATCGCGGACGCGTGCCTCGAGGGTGCGGCGCGCTACCGTGCGTCCGGCGCCGCCGAGCGCGACGAGCAGGAGGAGCGCGAGGGCCGTGACGACCGCGGCGACCGCCGTGACGACCGCCGGGGTCCGCGCCGGGGTGACCGCGGCGACCGCCGTGACGACCGCCGGGGCGGCGGTGACCGTGGCGGTGACCGCCGCGGCCCTGTCGTGGAGATGAAGGGCGGCGCGGCCTCCTCCACCGAGCAGGCGCCCGAGGGTGGCGGCGAGGCCACGCCGGCGGAGTAACCGCCCGCGCCTCTTCGCTTCCCCATCGCGGTATCCGGAGTTCGGCCGGGCGGCACCTCTCAAGGCCCGCTGTCCGGCCGTCTCCGTTTTCTACGTTCCAGGCATCAGTACCCAGAGAACCCCAGTCCTCCGCCCCCGGCGCACGCCGCCAGGCTCGGAGCCGATGAAGAAAGAGATACGACATGGCTGAGATCACCGCCCAGATGGTGAAGGACCTCCGCGAGCGCACCAACGCGGGCATGATGGACTGCAAGAAGGCGCTGGCCGAGTCCGGTGGCGACTTCGAGAAGGCCGCGGAGTGGCTGCGCAAGAAGGGCATCTCCAAGGCCGAGGGCAAGGCCGGCCGCGTCGCGGCCGAAGGCATCGTGACCTCCTACATCCACGGTGGCCGCATCGGCGTCATCGTGGAGGTCAACTGCGAGACGGACTTCGTCGCGCGCAACCCGGACTTCCAGGACCTGGCGAAGGAAGTGGCGATGCAGATCGCCGCGGCCAACCCCAAGTACGTCCGCCGCGAGGAAGTCCCCTCCGACGCGATGGACAAGGAGAAGGAGATCCAGCGCGAGCTGCTCAAGCAGCAGGGCAAGCCCGAGGCGATGCTGGAGAAGATCCTCGTGGGCAAGATGGAGAAGTACTACGAGGGCGTCTGCCTGGTGGACCAGCTCTGGGTGAAGGACGACAAGAAGAAGGTCGGCGAGATGATCAACGAGCGCGCCGCCAAGATTGGCGAGAAGGTCTCCGTGCGCCGCTTCGTCCGCTACGAGGTGGGTGAGGGCATCGAGAAGAAGAAGGACGACCTGGCCGCCGAGGTCGCCAAGACGCTGGGCCAGGCCTAAAGCGCCTTCCCGCCGCGCCGCAGTGCCCTCAGGGCCGCGTGCCTGGGGCTCTTCCTCACACGGAAGGGCGCCGGGAACGCGGCCCTCGGTATTCCAGGCCCGTTCGACTCGCGTCCGTCCGCCCGGCATCGGACGGTGCGGTGCGCGTCACGACTTCCGTCGTTGCTTGGGCGCGGGGCGGGGGATAGAAGCGGACGCGTATGTCCGAATCCACCTCTCCCTACAAGCGCATCCTCCTCAAACTGTCGGGCGAAGCCCTGATGGGCGAGGGGAAGTACGGCATCCACCCGCCCACCCTCACGCGCATCGCGGAGGAAGTGGCCGAGCTGTCGCGGACGGGCCTGGAGATCGCCCTCGTGATTGGCGGCGGCAACATCTTCCGCGGCGTCGCGGGCGCCACGGAGGGCATGGACCGCGCGAGCGCGGACTACATGGGCATGCTCGCCACCTGCATCAACTCCATGGCGCTGCAGGACGCGCTGGAGAAGCAGGGGCTGAAGACGCGCGTGCAGTCCGCCATCAAGATGGAGCAGATCGCCGAGCCCTACATCCGCCGGCGCGCCGTGCGGCACCTGGAGAAGGGCCGCGTCGTCATCTTCGCCGCGGGCACGGGCAACCCCTACTTCACCACCGACACGGCCGCGTCGCTGCGCGCGATGGAAATCAACGCGCAGGTCATCCTCAAGGCCACCAAGGTGGACGGCGTCTACAACGCGGACCCGAAGAAGGACCCGACCGCGAAGCGCTACCGGACGCTCACGTACATGGACGTCCTCAAGCAGAACCTCAACGTGATGGACTCCACGGCCATCTCGCTGTGCATGGACAACAAGCTGCCCATCATCGTGTTCGACCTGGGCACGCGCGGGAACATCCAGCGCGCCGTCACGGGCCACGGTGAGTTCGGCACCGTCGTTGGCGCGGCCGAGACGGCCTGGGCCTGAAACCCCGAGCAGGACAGCGACTCACCCCCACCACTTCTGAAGGAGACTCACAATGGCTGACGCCGCCGCGGAACTGAAGACCCGTATCGACAAGGCACTGGACTCCCTCAAGCAGGACCTGTCCAAGGTGCGCACCGGCCGTGCCTCCACCGCCATCCTGGATGGCATCAAGGTGGACCAGTACGGCAGCCCCACGCCGCTGGCCGGCGTGGCCAGCATCAACGCGCCGGAGCCCCGCCTCATCACCATCAAGCCCTGGGACAAGAGCGTCCTGAAGGACATCGAGAAGGCCCTGCGTGAGGCCAACCTGGGCATCAACCCGATGAACGACGGCGAGATGATCCGCCTGCCGTTCCCGCCGCTCACCGAGGAGCGCCGCAAGGACATCGTGAAGCAGGTGAAGGCGCGGGGCGAGGAGTCCAAGGTCGCCATCCGCAACATCCGCCGCGACGCGAACGAGGCCCTCAAGACTCAGCAGAAGGACAAGAAGATCACCGAGGACGACCTCAAGCGCCGCACGGAGGAGGTCCAGAAGGCGACCGACGCCGGCATCAAGAAGGTGGACGAGATGCTCGCGGCGAAGGAGCAGGAAGTGATGAAGGTCTGAGGCACCCGCCTCCACGCGAGGAGGCTCGTGACGGACGTCACGGGCCTCCCGCGGCCTGCTTCAGCCCGGATAGACGAGCGCTTCGCCGGTGAGGTGCTTCACCACGCCGGAGACGAAGGCGAACAGCTCCAGCCCCTTGCCCTTGTCGTCCTTCCAGGCGCGGGTGGCGTCGTCGTGGCTGAAGTGGATGCCCTGGCCCTGGCCGGCCACCCAGATCTGCCAGACGGCGCGCTGGGTGTTGATGATGCACTTCTCGCCGGACGCGGCCGTGAGCGTCACCTTGTCGCCGGTGGCTTCGGCTTCCAGCACGTCCGGGTCGAAGGTGTCCGCGGCCGCCAGGATGCGCTTGAACGCGGCGGCCACGAGGGAGTTGTAGCGGGCTTCGTCCATCATGGCCGCGCTCCCGGACGTCACTGGATGACGTCGAGGACCTGCTGGCCGGGGGCGGCGTAGAACAGGAACTTCAGGTGCTGCGCCGGGGGGTTCTCCCCCTTCTCGCCGGGCACCTGGTCCTCCGTGCTGGTGGGCGTGTCCGGCCACTCCATGGCGATGACGGTGCCCGGGTTCACCGGCTTGGGGAAGGACTGCATCCCCAGCAGGTGCGCCGCGAGCGCGCCCATGGAGGGCTGGTGGCCCACCAGGACGAGGTTCTCGTCGGAGTACTCCTTGAGCACGGGCTCCACCGCGCCCACCGGCATGTCCGGCAGCAGGCAGCGGTGCACGCGCAGGAGGCCTTCATGCTTCACGGAGTTGGAGAGGATCTGCGCCGTCTGCACCGTGCGCACCAGCGGGCTGGTGAGGATGAGGCTGATGGGCCCCATGCGCTCCGACAGCGACGCGAAATGCGCGGCGACATTCGTACGGGCCTTCGCGGTCAGCGCGCGCGCCTCGTCGCCGAGACCCTCGGGGATCTCCGCGTCCGCATCGCCGTGCCTTACCAGGAAAATCCTCAAAGTCCCTCCACCGGTCGCGACAAGACCGCGGTTCGTACATGACCGTGGCCCGGTTGGTCAAAGGTAATGAGTCGAATGTTCAGTGCCCGGAACAGCCTGCCCAGGGCGGGCGTTCGGGAACCGCCGTTCGCGGGGGCCAGCCGGAGCATACACTGGCCACCCACTGGTGTTCACGGGAGGTGGCATGCGCAAGTTGTTGGGGTGTCTGGCCGTCGTCCTGGCCCTGTCCGCCTGTCGCAGGGACGCGGCGGAAGGGGGCCCGGAGGGGGCGGGTGACGCCAGGGGGACGGCCGCCCGCCTGGAGGGTGGGGAGGCCGGAGACGACGCGGCGTCCGGCCCCTACACCGTGACGAAGGAGAAGCTCGACGCGTACGTCGGCTACCAGCGCAAGATGCTGGAGGTGTACGGGTCGCTGATGCGCGGCCTGCAGGACATGGGGCCGCTGTTGGACGCGGGCACGCCCCAGGCGATGGAGAAGGCCCGGAGCGGCCTGAAGCTCATCGAGCGCAAGGCGCAGGCGGAGGCCGACGCGCGCCAGGCGGCGGGGCTGTCCACGGACGAGGTCAACCGCATCGCGGAGGTCGTCACCGCCGTCATCAGCCAGCGGCAGATGGGGCGCACGCTCCAGTACGAGGAGGAGCTCAAGAAGCTGGAGGCGCTCCAGGCCCGCATGCCGGAGGAGCAGCAGAAGGAGCTGGCGCCGCAGGTGGAGTCCATGCGGCTGCAGGTGGAGACCTTCCAGAAGCTCCCGGAGGCGCGCCGGGAGTTCGGCGACGCCAACGTGGACGTGGTGCTGACCCGCGAGGCCGACCTGACGAAGAACTACCAGGACATGCTCAAGGCCTTCGCGGGCGTGCGGCGGTAGCTACACCCGCTTGAGCCCGGGCGCCTTCTTCAACAACTGCGCGAGGAAGGCGTCGCCCTGCTTCTCCAGCACCGTGTTGCCACGCAGGCGCTGGTTGAGGTTGACGAAGTCCACGTGGTCCAACCGCTGGTCCTGGTTGTAGCAGGAGAAGACCCACGTCTCCTTGCCGGTGGCGGGGTCCACGTGCCGCTGGAGGCACTGGGCGCAGATCTCCTTCATCATGCACTGCATGGGGGAGTTGATGGACCCGATGGCCTCGTGCCCCGGCTTGAGGAACGGCTGGAGCACGCCGTGCCGCGCCTCCGCCACCGCGCGCATCATCCGGTCCGAGCCGATGGCGATGATGCGGTCCACCTCGCTCAGGGAGATGACGGGCGTCACGCCCAGCTTGCCTTCCGCGTAGGCCACCATGGCCTGCACCACGTTGCCCCGGAAGGCCGCGTCCTGGGGCCGGCGCACGTCCAGCAGGTCGCCGGAGTCCACGGACCAGATGACCTGGTCGGTGCCGGCCTCAATCTCGTCCTGCTTGAACGAGTCCGACTTCAGCCGGTAGCCCGCGAAGTACACCACGCGGCAGCCCGCCGCCTTGAGTGAGCGCGCGATGGAGAAGAGCACCGCGTTGCCCAGGCCGCCGCCCACCAGCACCACCGTCTCGTTCTGGCCAATCTCCGTGGGCGCGCCCGTGGGGCCCATCAGCACCACGGGCTCGCCGGGCTTGAGCGCCGCGCACAGGCGGGACGAGGAGCCCATCTCCAGCACGATGGTGCCCATCAGCCCCTTCTCCTTGTCCACCCACGCGCCCGTGAGGGCCAGGCCCTCCATGGTGAGGCGCACGCCGTCCACGAGCGGCGCGTTCCGCTCGTAGTTCTGGAGCCGGTAGAACTGGCCGGGGGCGAAGTGGCTGGCGGCGAAGGGCGCCTTCACCACCACCTCCACGATGGTCGGCGTGAGCCGGTTCACCCCGACGACGGTGGCCAGGAAGGCCTCGTCCAGCGTCGCGAAGTGGGCGGCGCGCTTCGACTCGCGCGCCTCCTGCGCGGCCGTGTCGTGGAAGTCCAGGCCCTCGACCTCCTTCGCGAACAGGCGCGCCACCTGCGGGTGGCCGTCCTTCGCGCTGGCCATGGCCTTCACCACGTTGCCCGCGTAGGTCGGGTGGTTGTCGCCGTAGAAGGACACGAAGCGGCCATCGCGCTGGTAGGACGTGAAGAAGCCCACCTTCGCCTCGGGGTCCTCCCGGGCCTCCACCGGCTGGAGCGTGAAGCCGGCTTCCGGGCCCGGGTCCTCCACCAGCTCGTGGCCCTGGAAGTACTCCCGCGCCTCGTCGAGCTGGAAGGTGCCCGGGTACTCCTTCTCGTAGGTGACGTTGGGGGACGTGCCCGCGGCCACGCAGACCGTCTTCGCGGGCAGCTCGAAGAACTGGCCGCTTCCCTTGAGCTTGCCGTCCACCGTCACCATGCGCTCGAAGCGGATGGCGCGCACCGCGCCCGAGTCGTCCGGCAGCGCCTCCGTGGGGCTCATCCGTTCGATGAAGCGGATGCCCTCCTCCAGCGCCTTGGACACCTCTTCGTGGTTGAGGCGGTAGGCGGGGGACTCCGTGAGGCCCCGGCGGTACACCAGGCTCACGCCGCCCCACGCACGCACCAGGTGGATGAAGTCCGGCGCGCGGCCCTCCGCGCGGGCCCTCTGGCGCTCCGCGCGGACGGCGCGGCCGTGCTCCAGGAAGGTCTGGTAGGTGGCGCGCTCCTCGGCGTCCAGGCGCGCGAGGACGGAGTCCTCACCCAGGTCCGCCACCAGCTTCTCGTGGCGCTCCAGCGTCTTCTCCACCTGCACCGGGTAGTACGCCATCAGCTCCGTGGCGGTGTCGATGCCGGTGAGCCCGCCGCCGATGACGATGGCGGGCAACTGCACCTGGAGGTTCGCCAGCGCGTCGCGCTTGAATGCGCCGGTGAGCTGCAGCGCCATCAGGAAGTCGGACGCCTTGCGGATGCCCCGGATGAGGTTGTTCTTCATCCCGATGATGGTGGGGCGGCCCGCGCCCGCGGCGATGGCCACGTGGTCGAAGCCCAGGGCCCACGCGTCCTCCACCGTCAGCGTGCCGCCGAAGCGGATGCCGCCGTAGATGCGCATGCCCTCGCGGCGCGCGAGCGTCAGGTGGATGAGCGTGAGGAAGTTCTTGTCCCAGCGCACGGTGATTCCGTACTCGGACACGCCGCCGAAGCCCTCCAGCACGCGCTCGTCCAGCTCGCGCGTCAGCTCGCGCCAGTCGCGGATGGGCTGGAGCGCGTGGCCGTTGCGGCCCACCAGCTCATCCGGGAACGGCTCAATCTTGAGGCCGTCCACGCCGGTGACGGCGAACCCTTCATTGAGCAGGTAGTGGGACAGCGTGTAGCCGGCGGGGCCCAGGCCCACCACCAGCACGTTGCGGCCCACGTAGGGCAGGGCGTACGGGCGGCGGATGTTGAGCGGGTTCCAGCGCGTGAGCAGGCCGTGGATTTCGAAGCCCCACGGCAGGTCCAGCACGTCCGTGAGCGTGGCCGTCTCCGCCAGCGGGATGTTCACCGGCTCCTGCTTCTGGAAGATGCAGGCCTTCATGCAGTCGTTGCAGATGCGGTGGCCGGTGCCCGCGCACATGGGGTTGTCCAGCGTCACCATGGCCAGCGCGGCCACGGCGTCACCCTCGCGCTTGAGCGCGTGCGCCTCGGAGATGCGCTCGTCCAGCGGACAGCCGGTGAGCGGGATGCCCAGCGGGTTCTTCTTGAACGAGTGCCCCTCCGCCACCGGGTCCTTCGCGGGGAAGCCCTTGCTGCACGAGTCCTTCTGGCGCTCGTGGCAGATGACGCAGTAGTCCACCTCGTTCATCACGTCGCGCGGGGTGCCCCGGCGGTCGGTGAGCTTGAAGCCGTCGCGGTGGCGCAGGTGGTGCTCCAGCCCCTCCGTCTTCTCCTCCATCCGGGCGTCCGGGCGCTGCAACTGCACCAGTTGGTCGAACACCAGCGGCCTGGGCAGCCGCAGCGTGGCCCAGGTGTGGAAGAGGGCCTTGGTCTCCGGGTGCAGCGCGCGGGCGTACGTCCACCGGTCCGCCAGCGACAGCAGCGCGCGCACGGCCTGGAGCTCCGCCGCGTCGTCGCCCTTCGTCACCAGGCTGGAGCCGAACGCGTCCAGGCCCTCGGGGGTGGCGGTGAGCGCGGCGCGCAGGGCGGCCCAGCGCTCGCGCAGGGCGGGGGCGCGCTCCTGGTGCGCGGGGGGCAGGTTGCCGGCGTGGAGCCGCTCCAGGTCGAGCAGCGTGAGGATGGACTCCGCCAGGCCGCGCTCCAGGTCGCCGTGCGCGAGCGCGTCCGGGAAGCCCAGCCGCATGAGCAGGCGCATGCGCTCGTCCAGCGACGGGAACTCCGCGAGCGTCGGGCGGTCCTGCGCGCCCTTCTTGAAGACGCGGCGGGTGATGAACTCGCGCTTGAAGTCGAAGAGGGGCAGCTCGCCGCGCAGGTGGCGCGCCAGCCGCTCGGACTCCGGGGTGATGCCGAAGAGCGTGGCGACGAAGCGCGAGACGTGGCGGGCCACCTGGATGAGCAGCTCGGACTCCGCCGGACCGGAGAGGCTGGTGCCACCGGACCCGCGGTAGGCGTCGAACGCCTGGAACAGGTCGGGCGCGTCGTCCTGGAGTCGCGCGTCGAAGCGCTCCGCCAGCCGGCGCAGGCCGCTGGGCCGGTAGAGGTCTTCGAAGCAGAAGCCCGGGAGGCCCAGTTGGAGCGCCGGGGCAGGGGCGGAGGCGGGGTCGTTCAAGGCGCGCATGTCATGGGACTTCGGGGGAGGCTGGGAGGCAGGCAGCTTAGGGCCTGGAGGCTGGCGGGGGCGATGGACGTCATGGGCCGGACTTGCCCCGCCCGACGTGTTGAGGCGGTGGGCCCCAGCGGCTACGGTGCGCCGCCATGATGGACAACGCCGCCCGTCGCACCTCCGAACCGCACCTGGCCCCCGTGCCGGATGCCTGTTACCTGTGCAAGGGAGGGCGCCTGCGGCTGCGTCACCGGGCGCGCGGCGGCGCCCAGGCCCAGGGGGCGGCGGCCTACAACTGCACGTCCTTCGGCCACCGGAGCCACCCGCCCATCTGGGGCTGCGAGGACTGCGGGATGCTGTTCCAGTGGCCCCTCCAGTCCCCGGACACGCTGCTGCAGGCGTACCAGGACGTGGAGGATCCGCTCTACGTCGCGGAGAAGGACAACCGCTACCACACCTTCCGCCGCGTGCTGCGCGAGCTGGGCCCGGCCCGGGACCGCACGCTGCTGGATGTGGGGGCCTACTGCGGCTACTTCCTGGACGTGTCGCGCGAGGCGGGCTTCCGCCCGGAGGGGCTGGAGCTGTCGCGCTGGGCGGCCGGCAACGCGCGCAGCCTGGGCTTCACGGTGCACGGCGTCCCCTTGCGGGAGCTGGCGGCGAAGGGGCTGCAGTACGACGTGGTGACGCTGTGGGACGTGGTGGAGCACTTCGCGGATCCGCGCGAGGAGCTGAAGGCGGCGCTCAAGCTGGTGCGCCCCGGCGGCCGCATCTACCTGTCCACCATCGACGCGGGCAGCCTGCTGGCGCGCCTCATGGGCGGGCAGTGGCCGTGGCTGATGGACATGCACCTCTTCTATTTCGGCCGCCGCACCCTGGCGATGCTGCTGGAGGAGGTGGGCTTCCGCGTCACGGACGTCCGGACGTACACGCACATCATCTCCGCGGACTACCTGCTGCGGAAGGTGGGGGCGAGCTTCACGCCCGCGGCGCCGGTGCTGGAGCTGATGCGGCGGGGCGTGCCGTCGAGCTGGTCCATCCCGTTCAACCTGGGCGACAACATGCTGATGGCCGCCGAGCGGCCCCTCTAAGGCCGTCCCTCCCGACTATGTCTCCCTTGATGCGGCGGGTGCTGCACCCGCTGGTGCTGCTCGTGTTCTTCGCGCTGTCGGCTTTCCACACCTGGCCGCTCGTGTCCCAGATGAAGGGGTACGTGATGGGCGGGCGCGAAGACGTCTACATGAACATGTGGCACCTGTGGTGGATGCGGCAGGCCCTCTGGGTGCAGCCGCAGAACCCCTTCTTCGCGCCCCTCCTGCACTGGCCCCTGGGCGCCGAGCTGTACTGGCACACGCTGGCGCCCGCGAAGACGCTGTGGGGCGTGGCGCTGTTGCCGTTCATGTCCGTGGAGACGGCGTACAACGTGGTGCTGTTCGGCTCGTTCGTGCTGACGGGCTACACGTCGTGGTTGCTGTTCCGCTACCTGCTGGAGCGCGCGGGCCATGGGCCCTGGCTCGCGGCGGCGGCGGCGCTGGCGGGCGCGTGCGTGTTCAACTTCTCGCGCTACCACCTCACCCACGGGACGGCGCACCTGAACCTCACCGCGCTGGAGGGGCTGCCGCTCTACCTGCTCTGCTTCTTCCGCTGGCTGGACGAGGGCAAGCGCAAGTGGCTGGTGGGGCTGGCGCTGTGCGCGTTGTACGTGTTGCTGTGTGACTACTACTACCTCGTCTACATCGCGCTCTTCTCGCTGTTGTGGGTGGTGGCGGAGCGGTGGAAGCGGGGGCCGCTCTTGTCCCCGGACACGTGGAGGGATCCGCTCGTGCGCCGGGCGGCGGTGGCGGGCGTGGCCGCGGGGCTCGCGTGCGTGCCGCCCATGGTGCCGCTGATGCTGCATGCGTTCCCGGCGCCGCTGCAGATCCACCACGGCGACTCCGACTACTTCACGGACCTGTACGCGTTCTTCATCCCGGACACGCGCTCGGCGTGGATGACGGCGCTGCCCGAGCAGGCGCGTGAGTTCTCCCTGAACCTCCTGCGCATGAAGATGTCGGGCAACGTGGAGGAGACCGGCACGTTCCTGGGCTGGGTGACGCCGCTGCTGGCCGCCTTCGCGCTGTGGCGGGGCGTGCCGGAGGGGCGCCGGTGGCTGGGGCTGGGGCTGGGCTTCGCGGTGCTGTCCATGGGCACGGTGCTCAACATCGGCCTGGAGGACCGGGTGTCGCCGGTGGTGCTGCTCATCGTCACGGTGCTCGCGGTGGCGCTGGTGCCCGCGTGGCGGGAGCGGGTGTGGCGGCGGGACGTGCTGCTGCTGCTGGGGCTGGCCGTCTACCTGTCGCTGTCGGAGCCGCTGACGGCGTTCAACGTGCCGCTCAAGGTCCAGCTTCCGATGCCGTACGTGGTGTTCAAGCACGTGGTGCCGCTGTTCTCACGCGGGGGCATGCCGGTGCGCTTCATCCTGCTCACGCTCCTGTCGCTGTCGGTGCTGGTGGCGTTCGCGGCGGCGCACGCGGGCGCGTGGGCCTCACGGCGCGACGCGCGGCTGGGCGTGGCGGTGGCGCTCGCGGTGGCGCTGGTGCCGAACGTGGAGTACCGGGGCCTCCAGATGCAGATGCCCCCCATTCCCCGGTTGCCGCCGGTGTTCAACGAGATCCGCGACACCCCCATGCCCGCGGCGGTGCTGACGGACAACGTGCAGGGGCAGTGGGAGCAGATGTTCCACGGCAAGCCGGTGTCCTACGCCCGGCTGTCCCGGCTGCCGGTGCGGGAGGCGGCGATGGTGGACTCGCGGCTCATCCGCGCGGCGGAAGGGATGCGCAGCGCGTTCGGCACCGTCACGCCGGAGGAGCGCGAGGAGATGCGGCGCTACCTGAAGGAGCACCACTTCAAGTGGTACGTGACGCACTTCTTCCACCCCATCCGCCACCAGTTCATCACGGACGAGCTGGGCGGCCAGATGGTGCACCAGGACGGCTACGTCACCGTGTACCGCTTCCCCTGAGGGCGGCGCTCACCCGCATTCGGCGTACTGGACGTCCGTGCGCTCCACGGGGCTCGCGGACACGGCGCTGTCGCTCACGGTGACGGTGACGCTCTCGTCGGCGGACAGCATGGCGCCGCACTCGGCGGAGGCGTTGGCGGCGCAGTGGCGGGTGAGGACCACCTTGCCGTCGTCCGGCTCCATTTCGAGGCTCGCGCCCGTGCAGCGATAGGAGATGGGGCCCGCGCCCGGGTTGTTTCCGCTGACGTCCAGGTCGCCCTCGGCGTCCTCCGTGGCGAGGACCTCGCCGCCCTTGCCGAAGAGGACGAAGTGGAAGCGGGTCCGGGAGATGGATTCTCCGCGTCCCTCTTCGTCGGGGGACTCGGTCTCCTCCTGGGTGAACACGCGCAGGGTCTCACCCGAGGCGAGCTTGAGGACCTCGTCCCGGGCCCGCGGCGGGGTGGCTGACGGCTTGGGACAGGCGAGCTTCTTCGCGGCGAGCTTCACGGGCCGGGAGTAGGTGCCCGGGGCGAGCAGCTTGAGGTGTTCGAGGACAGGGGACGCGTCGTCGGACGGGCACGTGCCCAGGAGCCAGACCCAGAAGCCGGGCTTGAGGCCCGGGACGGTCTTGCTCTCGACGAGCTTGGGATGGCCCTCCGCGAGGGAGAGGCCCGTCTTCTCGAGCAGCCCGGCGAGGCCGTCCCAGTTGTCCCCCTGGGCTTCGGCCTCGGCCTTGTCCTTGGAGCCCTTCCAGATGAGCGCGACGGGCTTGCCCGCGGCTTCGGCTTGGAATGCTCCGGTGAAGGCCAGCAGGCCCAGGACGAGAATGCACGAACGCATGGCGGTTCCCCCTCGCGGTGCGTGACCGCACCGCCCGCGATGCTAGCGCTTCTTCGGTCCTCCGCGCTTCGCGCGCGCGGCAGGGGAGGCAGGGGGAGTCGTGCCTTCCGGGCGGGGCGTCTGCTCGCGCGGGGCCTTCGCGGTCCGCGCCTTCTTGGGCCGGGAGGGCTTCGGCGGGCGGGCGTGCTCCTCGTGCGCGGGCTTTGGCGGACGGGCCTGCCCGGCATGCGTCGGCTTCGGCGGGCGGGCGTGCTCCTCGTGCGCGGGCTTCGGCGGATGGGCCTGCCCGGCATGCGGCGGCTTCGGCGGGCGGCCGTACTCGATGGCGGGCAGGGGCCGCTCCCTGGGCGCGGGGCCTTCCGCCTCCTTCGCGGGAGGCGGCCGGGGCGCGGGCCGGCCTTGGCTGATGGCCGGGGGCGGCGGCTTCGGCGGTCTGGGGGCCTCCGGCGGCTGGGCCTTCGCGGCCTGGGCCCTCAGCGTGTCCACCTCCTTGCGCAGCCGGAGGACCTCCGCGGAGAGCTGGGCGTAGGAGTCCCGCACCAGCCCGTTGAACACGCGCTGCCGGCCCAGGGTCTCGTTGATCAACACCTGGCACGTCTTGCGGAAGGCCCACTTGGCCAGCAGCACCGCCTGCCCCATGCCGGCGCGGTGCGTGTGCAGCGGCAGGGCCCGCGTCGTGTCCGCGTTCTCCTCCAGCGCGTGCATGTTGAACGTCAGCGGATCCACGCGCGGCTCCACGCCGTCCTCCGGCACCTCCGCCGGCTCCGACGTGGGCAGCCCGCGCACGCGCAGCCGCTCTTCAATGCGGGCCACCAGGGCCCCCGTGGGAATGTCCCGTCCGAGCAGCTTCATCGGTGTGTCTCCTCCACGATGCGCGCCATCTCTTCCCGGTACGCCGCGACCACCTGGGGCCACGTGTGCCGTTGCGCGTAGATGCGGGCCCGCTGGCCCATCGCGTCCCGGGCCTCGCCCACCTCGCGCAGCCCTTCGACGAACGACGCCAGCCCCCGGTACACCCGGCCCGCGCCGCTGCGCTCCACCTGTCCCACCAGGACCTCCGAGTGCCCGTTCACCAGCACCGGCGTGCCCTGCGCGAACGCCTCCAGCGTCAGCAGCGACAGGCTCTCGAACTTCGACGGCACCACCACCGCCAGCGCTCCCGCCAGCGCGTCGTGCTTGTCCTGCTCGGAGATGCGCCCCACGTGCCGCACGCCCTCGCCGCTCACGTCCATGTGCGCCTCGCCCGCGAGCACCAGCTCCGGCGCGTCCTGGTAGCTCGCCCGAAGCTGGCGGTGGAACTTCAGCAGGTCCGGCACGCCCTTGCCCGGCTCCAGCCGGCCCACGTAGAGCAGGTAGCGGCCGTGCACGCCGTACTTCGCCCGGAAGCGGTCGGGCACCGCCGGCAGCGCGTCCACGCCCACGCCCACCACGCGCGCCCGCGCATGGTTCGGGTGGAAGCGCCCGAGCATCGCGACCTCCTCCGGCGTGTTGCACATCAGCACCCGGGGGCGGTTGAACACGTCCGCGTAGACGCCGAAGCGGATGGGCGGCTCGTCGTGCGCGGTGGGCACCAGCATCGCGCGGTCCGCCACCAGCGGCAGCCCCCACGCCGTGGGCGCGTAGAGGTACGTGAAGAACAGGTAGCCGTCGTACGCGTCCTGCGTGGTGCCCAGGTGCTCCATCAGCCCGGGGCTCAGCGGGCCCTGCTCGGCCACCCACTGCTCTTCCCGCAGCCGCTCGTTGCCGTGCCCGAACACGTGGCGCGACAGGTCGTTGAACGCGTGGATGTTGCGCGTGCGCGTCACCGGGAAGCGCAGCACCTTCGTGCGGCCCACGCGGTCCTCGCCGGGCGGGAAGGTGTTCTCCCACGTCAGGTGGTTCTTCGCGCAGGTCGTCACCACCGTGATGTCCCAGTGCGGCGCCAGGTGCTCCGCCACCTGCGCGGCGTGCGCCTCCGCGCCGCCCGTCACCTCGCCATAGCGCTGCACCACCAGCGCCACGCGCGGACGCTTCGCCGGGGCCTTGCGCGGACGGGGCGGCGGCGCCACCACGCCCTCCAGCGCGCGCGTCAGCGACACCTGCGCGGCGGTGGGGGAGAAGTGCTGGAGCCGGCGCGCCTGACCGTCGAGCACCGCCTTGCGCAAGGCCTTGTCCTCGCTCAGGTCCACCGCCAGCTCCGCGAGGAACGCGTAGCGCTTCTGGTCGAACGCGATGCCCGCGCCGCCCAGCGTCTCCGGCACCGCCGCCGCCGCGTACGCGAGCACCGGCACCTCGGAGGCCATGGCTTCGATGATGGGCACGCTGAAGCCCTCGTGCTCGCTCATGGAGACGAACACGGACGCGGAGCGGTACACGGCCACCAGCTCCGGATGCGACAGGCGCCCCAGGAAGTGCACCCCGCTCAGGTCCTTCAGCTCGCGCTGGAGCATCTTGAAGTAGCGGCTGCCCGGCTCGTAGCCGCCGACCATCAGCAGGCGCGCCTGGGGACGGATGCGCAGGAGCTCCCGGTGCAGCGCGAGCAGGTCCTCGAAGCGCTTGTGCGGCATCACCCGGCTCACCGACACCAGGGTGGGGCCGGGCCCGGAGAGCTCCGCGAGCTTCGCCGCGTCCGCCACGGACGCCGCGAAGCGCTCCTTCTCGATGAAGAGCTGCACGGTGTGCACGTTGCGGTGGCCCGCGACGCGCAGCTCCGCGCTGTTGTAGTCCGAGTCCCCGATGGACACGTCCAGGAAGGGCGCCATCGCGGCCACCTGCGCGCGGCCGGCCACCAGCGCGTGCTCCAGCGGGGTGTCCCGGTAGAAGCGCGCGGGGCTGATGTTGTGGAACACCACGCCGCGCTTGCAGTCCATGTGCATCAGCCGCCCGCTCAGCGGGGACGCGATGCCGTGGTGGTACAGCACCAGGTCGTCCGGCTTCGGCTTCAGCGTGAAGACGTGGCGGGCCAGGCCCTGCAGCCCTCCGGCGACCTCTTCCGCGTAGATGTCCCCCACGTGCCCCATGCGGCGCAGCAGGAGTTGCAGATGGAGCGCGGCCTGACCGGAGGCGTCGCCGGGGCCGAAGCTTGGGATCAACTGATGGACCGCCATGGAGGGCCGTGTGTAGCACACGGGCATGGTATGAGGCGGCCCCGTGTCGACCCCTGGACCCATCGCCTTCGACGCCACCCTGTGGGACGAGCCCACCACCGGCATCGGCCTGTACACCCGCTGCCTCGCGGAGGCGCTCCAGGCCCAGGGCGTCCGCCTGGACCGCATGGGGGCGCGCAAGTCCGGTGAGCACCCGCGCGGCGTCCAGAAGCGAACGCCGTGGACGCTGGCCACGCTGCCCCGGCTGCTCAAGGCCTCATCGCCGCCCGTCTACCACGCGCTCAGCAACTTCAACCTGCCGCTGAGGCGCACGCCGGGCACCGCGTACGTGCTCACCGTGCACGACCTGGTGCCGCTGGACCTGCCGCACACCGTCTCCGCGCCGTACCGCTGGCAGTTCCGGCTGTGGCTCGCGCGCAGCCTGATGCTCGCGGACCGGCTGGTGTGCATCAGCGAGTGCACGCGCCAGGACCTGGTGCGCCGCTTCCCCCAGGTGGAGCCGCGCACCGTGGTGGTGCCCAACGGCGTGGACCACGTGAACGCGGCCCCGCTGAGTGCCGCGGACGAGGAGTTCCTCCACGCGCTCAACCTGCCGAGGGACTACGTGCTGTACGCGGGCTCGCTCGACGTGCGCAAGAACGTGGAGCTGGTGCTGGACGCGCAGGAGCGGCTCAGGGCGCGCGGCCGGCCCTTCACGCTCGTGCTCGCGGGGCAGGCCTGGTACGGCTCCGGCACGGTGGAGACGCGCATCGCGCGGCTGCGCTCGGAGGGCCTGGACGTGCGGCCCCTGGGCTACCAGATGCCGGCCATCTTCTACGCGCTGATGCGCCGCGCGGCGCTGTTCGTCTTCCCCTCGCGCTACGAGGGCTTCGGCCTTCCGCCGCTGGAGGCCATGCGCCTGGGCACGCCCACGGTGGTGTCCACGGCGGGCTCGCTGCCGGAGGTGTGCGGCGGTGCCGCGCCCGCGGTGGACCCGGACGACGCGGAGGGCCTGGCCGCGGTCATCGACCGGCTGCTGCGTTCACCGGAGGAGCGCCGCGCGCTGTCGGAGGCGGGCCAGCGCCAGGCCGCGAAGTTCACCTGGGCCCGCACCGCGGAGGGGACGCGGGCCGCCTACGATGCGGCGCTGCGCCACCGGTAGGCGAACGGCGCCAGAGGTCAACCGGCCCGGCAAGGGCCCCCTGGAGGAACATGCGACTGCTCGTGTGGAGTGGAATCGTCTGCGGAATGCTGCTCGGGTGCGCGGGGTCGAACGCGGCGCGCAAGGACGAGGCCCGGGAGCCGGCCCCCACCGCCGAGCAGGAGGAGGCGCCGTCCACCCCCGTGACGCCCCCGGAGAAGAAGGCCGGGTCGCCCGCGGCGGAGGCGGAGAACCCGGAGGCGGCCATCGTCATGCCCCTGGAGATCACCGAGACGCCCGCGCCCCGCGACCCGATTGGCATCGAGTCGCAGAGCGTGAAGGGCGACGTGCTCACGCTCCATGTCCGCCACGGCGGCGGCTGCAAGGAGCACCGCTACGGCCTCGCGTGGGACGGGCGCTTCACGCAGACGGCGGAGGGGGAGCCTCGCGCGGAGCTCACCCTGATGCATGACTCGAACAACGACCGGTGCAAGGCGATGGTCTACAAGGAGCTGGCGTTCGACCTGTCCACGCTGAAGCAGGAGTGGAGCGAGAAGGGCCACGGCGACCACGCCACGCTCCACCTGGACTTCAACGGCGTGCCGGACCAGTCCGCCCGCTTCAAGTTCTGACCGGTGCGTGCCCCTGCGCGAGCAGGTCCTCGCGCAGGCGCGTCAACACCTGGCCCAGCAGGTTCAGCCCCCGCCACGTGGACGGGTCCTGGATGCGCGGGTCCTCCACGGAGAGCCCCACGCCCCAGATGCGGTCCAGGGGGCTGGCCTCCACCAGCTCCGTGCCCGCCGTGGCGAGCAGCGCCTCCAACAGGTGCCGGTGCTGGGTGAACTTCGCGTGGTTGCCCTCGTAGACGATGCGCTCGCGCTCGCGCTCCCAGAGGGCCGCGTCGAACGGGCTCACCTTGCGGCCCAGCGCCTTGTGCTGCTTGGGCGTGGCGGCGCGCAGCACCTGCTCCATCACGCGCGTGTCGCCGAACAGGCGCGCCTTGCCCGCCATCATGTACTGCTCCGCGCAGGTGTAGCGCACGCCGTCCACCGTGAAGACGGACGGGTGCCACTGCGAGAAGAAGGAGTCCTCCCTCCAGAAGAACGTGAACCGCGCCGCCATCGTCGTGCCCATCCCAGGCCTCCCGGAAATCTTCGTGTAATAATGACACGAACGTGCGGCGATGGAGGAACCTGACGCGGGGCCCTACAATGCCCGCCCGCTCCCCATGCGACTTCAAGAAGCCCAGAAGCTGTTGGACCGCTGTTTCACCGGCACGCGGGAGGGCGCGCCGCGCCTCCATGAGCCCTCGGACCCGCGCTTCGCGGAGCGGGGCGGGGCGGTGTGGCTGGAGTACCGCTGGTACGTGCGCGAGCGCGGCATGGCGGAGGTGTTCCTCAAGTGGGACCGGGTGGCGCCCGGCGACGAGAAGACGGTGGAGGCCACGGTGCTGCGCACGCACCTGCTGGGCCAGTCCCCCATGCTGTCCCAGCGCGCGCTGCGCACGGTGGAGGGCGGCACGCCCGCGCCGGAGCGGGTGCTGGACATGCTCAAGACGGACGGCATCCGCCGCGAGTGCGTGGCCCGGGGGCGCACCACCGTGACGGTGGAGCACTGGGAGAGCCGGCGTCCCGCGGCGCTCTTGGACGAGGCGCGCTTCGCGGAGCTGGCGGCGCCGCTGGAGTCGGAGGACTCCACGCCGGACGCCCGTCACGAGGCCGTGCAGCGGCTGGCGGACGCGGAGCGGAGCCCGCGCGTGCAGGACGTGCTCCTGCGGCTCGTGGCGCGCAAGCCGTCGCTGATGGCCCTGCGCATCCTGTCGGAGTGGGGCGAGGTGAAGGCCCGCGAGTACTGCCAGCGGGACCTGGCCGCCGTGAAGCCGGGCAACGCGGCGGACCTGTGGGCCCTCACCGCGTTGGACCGGCGCCTGGAGGCGTGGCAGTCGCTGGCGCGCCCCGCGTGAGGCGCGCGCCAGCGGTGCGTCAGTGCTGCGAGCCCACCCGGGGACCCAGCACGTCGCGCAGCGCGTCCGCGACGGTGAGCCGGGGGGCCCAGCCCAGCGCGCGCAGCTTGCCGGGGTCCGCCACGAGGCTGGGGATGTCCGAGGGGCGCAGCCGCGCGGGGTCCAGCTCGATGCGCGCCTGCACGCCGGACAGTTGGAGCATCTCCTCCAGCAGGCTGCGGATGGTGCGGCCCTCGCCGCTGCCCACGTTGTAGGCCTGGCCCGCCTCGCCCTGGAGCAGCAGCAGCCGGTACGCGTCCACCACGTCCTTCACGTGGGAGAAGTCCCGGATGGCGTCCAGGTTGCCCGTGCGCAGGACGGGGTCCACCGTGCCCAGCGCGATGGCGCGGATCTGCGCCGCGAACGATGGCACCACGAAGGTGGGGTCCTGCCCCGCGCCCAGGTGGTTGAAGGGCCGGGCGAGGATGACCTCCATGCCGTAGCTGCGGAAGAACTGCTCGCCCGCCAGCTCCCCCGCGGACTTCGACGCCGCGTAGGGGCTGAGCGGCACGTGCCGGTGGGACTCCTCGGCGCGCGTGCCCTCCGCGACGGGGCCGTAGACCTCACCGGAGCCCACCAGCAGCACGCGCGCCTTGGGGGCGCTCTCCCGCAGGGCGGTGAGCAGGTGCACCACGCCCATGGTGTTCACGGCGAAGACGCGCGCGGGGTTCTGGTGGCTCTTGGCCACCGAGCTGAAGCCGGCCAGGTGCAGCACCGCGTCCGGCTTCACCTCGGAGACCGCCGCCTTGACCTTCGCCTCGTCGGCGATGTCGAAGTGCAACGCGGTGCTGCTGATGCCCTCGCCGCGGGGCCCGTGCACCTCCACCACCTCGTCGCCGGCCGCGCGAAGCGCGGCGCACGCGTGCCGGCCGACGAATCCATCCGCTCCCGTGACGAGGACGCGCATCTTACCGCTGTCCTGCCTTCACGCGCTCCAGGTCCGCGTCGACCATCATCTCCACGAGCTGCTTGAAGCGCACCGTGGGCTCCCAGCCGAGCTTCTCCTTCGCCTTGTCGTACTTGCCGATGAGCAGGTCGACCTCCGCCGGGCGCACGAACGCGGGGTCGATGACCACGTGCTTCTGCCAGTCCAGGCCCACGCGCGCGAAGGCGATCTCCACCAGCTCCCGCACGGTGTGCGTCTCGTTGGTGGCGACGACGAAGTCCTCCGGCGTCTCCTGCTGGAGCATGCGCCACATGGCGTCCACGTAGTCGCCCGCGAAGCCCCAGTCGCGCTTGGCGTCCAGGTTGCCCATGGGCAGCTTCTCCTGGAGGCCCATCTTGATGCGCGCCACGTTGTACGTGACCTTGCGCGTGACGAACTCCAGGCCGCGGCGGGGCGACTCGTGGTTGAAGAGGATGCCGCTCACCGCGAAGAGCTTGAAGGACTCGCGGTAGTTCACGGTGATGTGGTGGCCGTACGCCTTCGCCACGCCGTACGGGCTGCGCGGGTAGAAGGGCGTGTCCTCCGACTGGGGCACCTCCAGCACCTTGCCGAACATCTCGCTGGAGGACGCCTGGTAGAAGCGCACCTGCGGGCGGGTGTGGCGGATGGCCTCCAGCATCTTCGTCACGCCCAGCGCGGTGAACTCACCGGTGAGCACCGGCTGGTTCCAACTGGTGGGCACGAAGGACTGCGCCGCCAGATTGTAGACCTCGTCCGGCTGGGTGAGGTTCAACAGCGCCGCCAGCGAGAACTGATCCAGCAGGTCGCCCTGGTGCAGCGTCACCTTGCCCTGCAGGTGCGCGATGCGCTCGAACTTCTCCTCGGAAGAGCGGCGCACCATGCCGTGCACCTCGTAGCCCTTCTTGAGGAGCAGCTCCGCGAGATAGCTGCCGTCCTGCCCCGTGATGCCCGTAATGAGTGCGCGCTTGGCCATGGCCCTTGTCTGTTCGCTGGAAGACGCTGTTCGTTGTACCCGAGGCTTTCGCCTCCTGCCAACCGTTCCAGGGTTTCAGGGAACTTGAAGAGGACGCCGTCCGTGCCTAGGTAGGGAGCGACCTGCCCAGGAGCCGCCCATGCGCAACCTCTCCCTCCCAGCGTTGACGGCCGTGCTCGTGAGCGCGGCGGCGGGGGCCCAGACGGCTCCCGTGGCGGTTCCCTACACCGTGCAGACCCAGCCCGGGGCGCGCTCCGGGGGCGGCACCGTGAACGACGTGGCGCTGTGGGTGAACCCGGCCGACCCGGCCGCGAGCCGGCTCATCACGGCGGACCAGAACAACGGCCTGTTCACCTATGCCCTGGACGGCGGGGAGCTGCAGGCCGTCACCGAGGGCACCTCCGCGAGCGTGGACGTGCTGGGCGGCTTCCCGCTGGCGGGGGGGACGTCCGCGGCGCTGGTGCTCAGCGCCAACCCCACGCTGTCGGGGCTGGTGCCCTACGTGATGGATGCCACGGCGGATGGCGGCGGGCTCACCCGCCTGTCGCCCACGGCGGCCCCGCTGGATGTGGGCGTCACCTACGGGACGGTGCGGCTGGCCCGCGGGGCGGATGGGACCATCCAGGCCTTCGGGGGCCTGGCGTCGGGCGGCCTGCGGCAGTTCCTGCTGACGCCCACCGACGGCGGCGTCACGGCGACCCCGCAGCGGGACATCCCGGCCGGCGCGGTGCTGGGGCTGGTGGTGGACCCGGCGTACCGCGCGCTCTACGTGGCGCAGCAGGGGCAGGGGCTCTACCGCTACGGCGCGGACGCGGACGCCGGCACCCAGGGTGCGCTGGTGGTGGGCCTGGGGGACGGCGGCCTGACGTCCGTGGGGCGGCTCGCGCTGTACGAGGCGTCCGGGGTGGACGGCTACCTGGTGGCGTCGGACCCGAGCGCGAACACCTTCGTCGTCTTCGACCGCCGCACGCTGGGCCGGGTGGGCGCGTTCCAACTGGGGCAGGACGGCGGCACGGACCCGGTGGAGCAGTCGCGCGGGCTGGTGGCGTACTCGGGCGCGCTGGGCACGGCCTTCCCGGAGGGCCTCTTCGTCGCGCATGACGGCGTCAGCAGCAGCACGTTGAGTGACAACCTGAAGCTCACCTCGTGGGGCAACGTGGCGCGGGCGTTCTCCCCGCCGCTCATCATCGCGCAGCAGCCGGCGGACGGCGGCGTGGACGGCGGCACCGGCAAGGACGGCGGTGGCGGCGTCGTCGTCAATCCGGGCAACGGCAACCCGAGCGGCGAAGGCGGCGGGACCGACGACGACAGCGGCTGCGGGTGCACCAGCACGTCGGTGCCGGCCATCGCGACGCTGGGGCTGCTGGCCCTGTCGCTGTTGGGCCGCAGGCGCCGGAGCTGACACTCGAAGCGTGTTGAAAGCGGCAGGGGGGCGGGATGAAGTGCGCGCCCCATGCGCACCTTTCGTTCCACCGTCCTGGCGCTCGCGGTGCTCGCCTCCGCCTGCAAGGGCGGCCCGACGCCCGCCCCCACCGCCCCGCCTCCGGCCCCGGCCGCGCCCGTGCGGCTCACGCTGGTGGGCACCAACGACTTCCACGGCTGGGTGATGCCCCACCGCGCCACGCTGCCGGACGGGCAGAAGGTGGAGCAGGGGGGCGCGGCCCTCTTCGCGTCCTACGTGGCGCGGCTGCGCGAGGACAACCCGGGCGGCGTGCTGCTGGTGGACGGCGGTGACCTGTTCCAGGGGACGCTGGCGTCCAACCTGGGCGAGGGCGCCATCGTCGTCGACGTGTACAACCTGCTCGGCTACACGGCGGTCGCCATCGGCAACCACGAGTTCGACTACGGGCCGGTGGGCCCGGGGCCCGTGGCCACGCGTCCGGACGAGGATCCGCTGGGCGCGCTCAAGGCCCGCGTGGCGCAGGCGAAGTTCCCCTTCCTGTCCGCCAACGTGCGGGAGAAGGACGGACAGCCCCCGGCGTGGCTGGGCAATGACGGCACCACCGTCGTCACCGTGAAGGGCGTGAAGGTGGGCCTGCTGGGCCTGTCCACCCTGTCGACGCCGCAGACGACCAACCCCGCGAACGTCGCGAGCCTGAGGTTCGAGTCCCTGGCCGACGCCGCGAAGCAGGCCGCGAAGTCGCTGCGCGAGCAGGGCGCGGAGGTGGTGGTCGCCATCGCGCACGCGGGCGGCAAGTGCACGGACCTGGCGAACCCGCGCGACACGTCCGGGTGCGAGCGCGACGACGGCGAAATCTACGCGGTGCTGGAGGCGCTGCCCGGGGGCGCGGTGGACGCGGTGGTGGCGGGCCACACGCACCAGGTCATGGGGCACTTCTTCGGGGACGTGCCGGTCATCGAGACGACGGGGCTGGCGCGCTCGTTCGGCGTGGTGGAACTCTTCGTGGATGCCGCGACCCACCGCGTGCTGCCCGAGCGCACGCGCATCCAGGCCGCCATCCCGGTGTGCGGGGCCGTGGACGCCACGCTGAAGTCGTGTGATCCGCTGAAGCTCAAGGACGCGAAGGACGTGCGGCTGGTGCCGGCCACGTTCCTGGGCCAGCCGGTGACGCCGGACGCCCGCGTGGAGGCGCTGGTGGCCCCCGCGGAGGCGCGCGTGGAGGAGGAGCAGCGCCGCCCGGTGGGCGTGGAGGCCCAGGCCCGCATGCCCCAGGTCTACGAGGGCGAGAGCGCGCTGGGCAACCTCATCGCGGACGCGATGCGGGAGGCGGCCCGCTCCGACGCGGCGGTGATGAACGCGGGCGGCATCCGGGCGGACCTGCCGCAGGGGCCGCTCACCTTCGGGAAGCTCTACGAGATCCTCCCCTTCGACAACACGCTCGCGGTGCTGGAGCTGAGCGCGGACGAGCTGCGCCGATTCCTGTCGCTGGCCTATGGCGGCCGCAAGGGCGTCTTCGCGGTGTCCGGGCTGGAGGTGACGCTGGGCGCGTGCCCGGGGCCGGAGCGCTTCCAGGGCGTGACGCTGCCGGGAGGCAAGCCGCTGAAGGCGAAGGGGACCTACCGGGTCGCGGTGCCGGACTTCCTCCTGCGCGGCGGTGACGGGGTGGGGCCGCTGACCTCCACGCTGCCACGGGAGCGTATCAGCCTGTTGCAGGCGCAGGACCTGCGCGAGGTGCTCACCGCGTACGGCCACGCCCACGGCAACGCGTTGAAGCCCCCGGCGCTCGGCCGCGTGCACCGGGTCAAGGCGGCGGAGCCCTGCGCGGACGCGAAGCCCTGAAAAAAGTGCGCCCGCCGTTGGAAATTTTCCCTCCGCGCTGATCCGCTGGGGCTGGATCGCGGCGCAACCCAGCGGAAGATCAGCGAAAGGCGCCCAGGGCCGAATTTTCGGCCTGGGATCAGTTTCCAACGGAGGGAAACCTCCCTACTCTAGGGCACGCGAGATCCCCTTGCGGCGCGGCCGAAGGCCAGCGCGAGCAAGTGGGAGCCCGTGCGTGGGAGGGACAGAAGAGATGCTCTACAAAGTGACCCCGATGATGGTCCCCGCGGCGCCCGAGAAGAAAGAGGCGCGCGAGCCGGGCCAGCCGCGCAAGCGGCGCAAGTCCTCCGTCTACGACGCCGACGGCCACGAGGTGTTGATCTCGCTGATGTGTCTGAAGTGCAAGACGCTCAAGCCGCTGGCGCAGTTCGGGCTGCGCAAGATGGCGGACGGCGCCATCCGCAACCAGCCGTGGTGCCGGGGCTGCCGCTCGGGCGCGGGCACGAAGAAGCCGAAGAAGGACGAGTCCCAGGCCGCCACCGTCGAGGTGCCCGCCGTCGCCGCCGCGGAGCCCGTGCTCCAGGTCGTCGCCGCCGTGCCGCTCGACGCCGCGCCCGTGGCTCCGACGCTCGTCGACGCCCCGGCGGCGCTCGCGGGCGACGCGACGGCCCCCGCCCTGGTCTGACGCACCGCCCGGGATGATCCGCCCTGCTGGGGCGCGCACCGTTCGCGCCCCGCATGTGACGGATCCGCCCGGAGCTCCCGCTCGAAGCGCCCAGGCAGGTGTCTCTCCGCGGGCGGATGATCCGCCCTGGCGGGGCGGTCCGCCTCCTTCTTCTCAGGACAGCCGCAGGCCCGCCGGCAGCGTGTCGCCGAGCGCCCGGGCTTCGTCCGCCGCCTCCAGGGCGACGACCTCTCGCACCATCCGCACCCAGGTGTCCGCGGCCTTCGCGGCCACCAGCGCCTGGGCCGTGCGCTCGCGCAGCGCCGGGTCCAGGTCGCGCGTGCGGTCGCCGGTGAGGCGCGCCAACTGGGCGGCGGCGAAGGGCGCGCCGTCCACCTTGCGCAGGTCCAGGGACAGGAGCAGCTCCAGCCACGCCTCCGCCGTCTCCACGTCCACGACCTTGTGGCTGCTGCCGTACAGCGGCACGCGCGCGCCCAGCCGCCCCAGGGCCCACGCCCACGGGCCGCCGGAGCGGGACTCGGCCTTCAGGCGCGCGGCGATCCACCGGCCCACCTCCGCCTTGTCGCCCGGCGCCAGGTGCTCCAGCGAGGCGGCGGTGCGGATCATCTCGTCCAACCCCTCCGGTTGGATGCCCTTCAACTTGCCGCCCTGCGTGGGCGCGTCCGGCGGCACGCGCCGGGCCAGGTGCGGCTGGAGGTAGCCGTACAGCTTCTGCTGCTGCGCTTCGGTGAGGCCGCCGGCGATGCGGCGCCACATCACCCAGAACTCCGTCCACACGGCCTTGTCCGTGTGGTGCTGCACCAGCGCGTCGAAGAGGCTGAAGGTCTGCTCCGCGCGCCAGCCGTCCAGGGGGTAGCCGAAGCCGGGGCGCAGGCAGAAGCCGGTGAGGCTGTAGAAGACGCGCTCGTGGTCATCCGAGCGGCGGCGCTTGCTCGCGCCCGCGTAGAGCGTGCTCCACAGCTCGCGCAGCACGGGCACGCGCCACGTCTCGCGCGGGCCCAGCACCTTCTCCAGCGTGCGCGACAACTGCTTCACGTCCTTGGGGCCCAGGGGCAGCGGCTTGTTGCCGTAGACGCGCTCCACGTTGTCCTTCGCCTCGGCGAAGCGCGCGGGCATGGACTCGGTGACCGTCAGCTCGTGCGAGCCGCCGGTGCCGCGCAGCTCGAACTCCAGGCGCCAGCGCTCGTCCGCGACGTCCGACACGCAGAACAGCTCCAGCGTGCCAATCTCCGTGAGCGCGGCCTGCAGGTGCACCGGCACCTCGCTGACCTTGCCGGACGCGCCCTTGAGCAGGGTGTGGATGGGCGGCAGCGGCTTCAGGTCCTCCGCCAGCGGCACCAGGTCCCCCGGCTTGTCGATGCGGTCGCTCGTCGTGGAGTAGAGCGCGAACTGCACCGGCCGGCCCAGGGTGAGCGTGAAGGGGCGCTCGCCCAGGTCCACCTTCTGGCCCTCCTCGAAGCCGCGGGGAATCAGGCACAGCGTGGGCTGCTCCGCGCTGTCCGGGCCGCGCTGCAGTCCCACGTAGTACGCGCGCGCCGCGCCACCGCCGATGCGCAGGCCGTGCCCGCGCCGCACCAGCCCGTAGTACGCGGCTCCACGCGCCACCGCGAGCTCCAGCGACTCGTGCTTGAGCAGCGGGATGCGCGGCGCCTGCGGCCACCACGCGGACAGCGCGTCAATGAGCCGCGCCGAAATCTGCGGCGAGTTGAAGACGCCGCCGTTGAGCAGGATGGCGTCCGGGCGGGGCAGGGCGCCTTCGTGCGACGGCGCCTCGCCCAGCGCCGCGAAGCCCGCCGCCGCGTGCTGCGCGAGGAAGGCCGCCAGGTGCCGCGTGACGGCCGGGTCCTGCACGTACGGCAGGCCCAGCTCCTGGAGCGCCATGCGCGCGGCCCTCCGGGGCCGGTCCCCGGGCGAGGACATGGGGAAGAAGCCGTCCAGCACCAGCGCGTGCGCCTCGTCGCGGCCCAGCTCCGTGGACAGCGTACCGCCCAACAGCCGGCTGCCCTCGCCGATGAGCGACACGCCGTACTTCTCCGGCGGCGCGCGCCCCAGGAGCTCCTCCTTCGCGGCGCGCGCGGCCTGGATGGCCTGCGTCCACTGCGTCGCGGACAGGCGCCGGCCGTTCTGGGTGAGCTTCTCCTCCATGCGCCGGGCGAGCGCCGCGTCCATGTTGTCGCCGCCCAGCATCAGGTGGTCGCCCACCGCCAGCCGCCGCAGCATGGGCCCTTCCGGCGACACGCCCGCGTGCACCAGCGTGAAGTCCGTGGTGCCGCCGCCCACGTCCACCACCAGCACCAGCCGCACCTGGGACAGCGTCTGCTCCAGGTCCGAACGGTGCCGCGCGGTGTAGTCGTAGAAGGCCGCCTGCGGCTCCTCCAGCAGCGTGAACTTCTCCAGCCCCGCCTTGCGCGCCGCGCTCACCGTGAGGGCGCGCGCCGCCTCGTCGAACGAGGCGGGGACGGTGATGACCACCTCCTGCTTGGAGAGCGGCTCGTCCGGGTGCGCGAAGTCCCACGCCCGCGCCATGTGCGTGAGCAGCAGGGCGGACGCGTCCACCGGGGACAGCTTCCGCACGTCCGCGGGCGCGCCCCACGGGAGGATGGGCGCGGAGCGGTCCACGCCCGGGTGGCACAGCCAGCTCTTGGCGGAGGCCACCAGCCGGCCCGGCACGCGCGCCCCCTGCCAGCGGGCCAGCTCGCCGACGACATACGGCCCGCCGTCATCACCCCAGGGCAGGCGCAGCACCTCCGGGGCCAGCTCGTGGCCGGCGGGGACGTAGACGGTGGACGGCAGCAGGGCGCGGGGGGCCACCTCGCCCTGGCGGACGAGCTGGGGCAGGGGGAAGTCCTCGACGGGTGCCCCCGAGCCCTTGCCTGGATCCACGGATGCCACCGCGCAATGGGTGGTGCCCAGGTCGATGCCGACGATTCGCATACGCCTCCGGTGTGCGGGGCCCCTTCTACTCCTTCATGCGCACGTTGAGCTCCAGCTTCCAGCGCCCGGAGCCGTTCTTCTCCAGGCACCGCAGCTCCAGCGTGCCCACCTCCGTCACCGCCGCCTGGAGGTTCACCGGCGTCAGGTCGCCAAAGGGCGTGGGCTGCCCGGGCAGCGTCGTCTCGATGGGCGCCACCTCCTCCAGCCCCCCGGACGCCAGCTCCGACTCCACGTCCTCCACCATCTCGCCCACGCGGTCGTCGCGCCGCACGGACGACGCGAAGAAGCGGAAGCTGGTGGGCTCGCCGGTGACGAGCCCGAACTCCTGGGGAGGCACGTCCGCCTGTGTCCCCTCCTCCATGCCGAAGGGCGCCACGCACAGCGCCTTCACCGGCGGCTCCATGCCCGGCACCGCCGGCATCGCCGTCTCCACGCCCACGTAGTAGGCGCGCGCCGTGCCGCCGCGGATCCGCAGGCCGTGCCCCTGACGCACCCAGCCGTAGTACGCCGCGCCGCGGGCCACCGCGAGGTCCAGGTCCGCGCCCTCCAGCTCCTTCGCCGGGGGCGCCCCTTCCGCCGCGAGCCACTGGTTGAGGACCTCCATCACGCGGCCCTTCAGCGGCCCGGCCTTGAAGACGCCGCCGTTGAAGAGCACCGCGGTGGGGTGCAGGAAGCCCTTGCCCTCCACGTCCACCGGCGAGTCCGCGCTGGCCGCCAGCGCCTGCGCCTGCCGGGTGAGGAAGGCCGCCAGGTGCTTCGTGACGGCCGGGTCCTGCGCGTAGGGCAGCGCCATCTGCGCCAGGCCCGTGCGCCGGGCGGTGCGCGGCAGGTCCGCCACCTGCGTCACCGGGAAGAAGCCATCCGTGAGGACGCGGTCCAGCTCCTCCCGCGTCAGCTCCGTGCGCAGCGTGCCGCCGATGAGCGACGAGCCCCGGCCCGGAATCGCGATGGGCACCCGGTCCACGGAGGGGTCCGCGTACAGCGTCTCCTTCGCCTGCCGGCACCCATAGGTGAGGCCGTTGAACTGCCACGCGTCCAGCTTGCGCCCGTCCGCGGCCATCCGCTGGTTGAGCGTGTGCGCCAGGGCGAGGTCCATGTTGTCGCCGCCCAGGAGGATGTGGTCGCCCACCGCCACGCGCAAAAGCTCCAGGTCGCCCTCGCGGTCCTTCACCGTGATGACGGAGAAGTCGGACGTGCCGCCGCCCACGTCCACCACGAGGATCACTTCCCCGGGCCGCACCTGCTTGCGGAAGTTCTCCCCCATCGCCTCCAGCCACGCGTACAGCGCGGCCTGCGGCTCCTCCAGCAGGGTGATGTGCTCGATGCCCGCCGCCTTCGCGGCCTCCAGCGTCAGGTCGCGCGCCGCCGCGTCGAAGGACGCCGGGACGGTGACGATGACCTCCTGCTTCGACAGCGCGTTGCCGGACTCCTCCTGCGCGCGGGCGAAGGTGTGGTCCCACGCCTCCTTCAGGTGGCGCAGGTAGCGCGCGGACGCGTCCAGCGGCGACACGCGCTGCACCTCCGGCGGCGCCTGCCAGGGGAGCAGCGCCGATCTCCGGTCCACGCCCGGGTGTGACAGCCAGCTCTTCGCGGACGACACCAGCCGCGTGGGCACCTTCGCCCCGTGCGAGCGGGCGAAGTCACCCACGATGACGCCCGGCTCCGGGCTCCACGGCAGCCCGAGGCTGCCCTCCGGGAACTCCTGCGCGCTGGGCAGGTAGAGGAAGGAGGGCAACAGCGGCCGCGCTTCCACGGTGCCGGGCGCCGTCACCTGCGGCACGGGCAGCATGGACTGCGAGGGGCCGCGCGGCTTGCCGTCCTCGAGGTTGAAGTAGGACACCGCGGAGTGCGTGGTGCCCAGGTCGATGCCGATTGCGTATCGGGCCATATCGGTCGGAAACCCCCGGAGGGGGCCTTGTGGTTCCTCGAAGGGAAGGGGACTTCGGAGGATGCGCCGCCTGCTGCTCAGGCGGGCATCAGGCGAGCTCGACTTCCGCCGGGGCCAGCACGCGCGGCTCCATGGCGGGGCTGACGGTCGGGAACTTCACCTCCGTGGTCACCCAGCCGTGGTGCCGGAGCGTGCCGCCATAAGGAGGCTCCCCGGCGACGTTGCCGGTGAGCCGGATGCGCTGCGCGTCGAAGCCCGGCGGCACCGTCACCTTGTCGCCCTCGCCCTGCGGCAGCACCGGCTGGAGCGTCAGGTACTGGTGCACCACCTTGCGGCAGCCCTCGTGGACGATGCGGGCCGCCGCGCCCACGTCCGCGTCCGGGAAGGCCGCGACGTTCTCCTGCACGAAGTCCAGGAAGCGGCCCTCGCGCTGGAGCATGGCCAGAAGCGACAGGGCGCTGGCGTGCTCGCGCTCGGGGGGAAGGGGGGCGGGCGCGACGGGCGCCGGGACGGCGGGCGCCTTCACTGGCGGTGGGGCCTGCGTGCCCCCGGAAGGGAGCTCCTTGAGCTGGCCGGCGTCATAGGCGCGGCTGGTCGGCAGCACGGCCTGCGCGAATTCGCGGGACACGAGGCAGCGCCAGAAGCACAGCCAGGCGAGCCAGAAGCGGGCGAAGAACGACAGGGAGGCGGACGGGTCGGTCATCGGCCCCGGATAACAAAGCCGGAAGCCTTTGCAATTCGCCAATGGCCTGAAATGCAAAGGGCCTCACGGTTTCCCGTGAGGCCCTTCGTGCTTCATGGTGGAGGTGGACGGGATCGAACCGACGACCTTCGCATTGCGAACGCGACGCTCTCCCAACTGAGCTACACCCCCATATGGGGACTGCTGGCTGCCTGCTGCGCCTCGCGGGCGTTGGGTCCCGCGAAGTGAGTGGGCTAGTACCGGAGCCTCACCCTGCTGTCAAGCAGCTCGTTTCCGGCAGCAACCCTGCGATTGACGTGCCGCACTGTGGATGCCATAAAAACCGCCTTCCGGTAGCGCATCCTTCCCGGCCCATCCGGACACCTTCTGGTTCATGTCCACCTCCCCATCGAAGACGTTGAGCCCCACCGAGCTCGCGAAGCTTGAGCATTCGTTCGCTTCCGATCCCTCGTCGGATGCGTACAAGCCCCTGGCGGAGGCGTACCTGGACCTGGGTCGCTTCATGGAGGCGATGGTCGTCTGCAAGAAGGGCGTCAAGGCGCACCCGACCGCGGCCGACCCCCGCCTGCTGCTGGCGCGCGTCTACGCGGCGCAGAACAAGGACAAGAAGGCGCTCGAAGAGGTGATGGGCGCCCTCCAGGTGCAGCCAGAGGACAAGGCCGCCCTGCGCATGGCGGGCGTGCTGCAGATCAAGGGCGGAGAGACGGACACCGGCCGCGGCAACCTGCTCAAGGCCTACCAGGCGGACCCCGGCGATCCGGAGACCGTCACGCTCCTCCAGCAGTACAAGGTGGAGATCCCCCGCCCCGTGGCGCCCACCCCGGTGCTCGCCCCCGTGGCCGCGCCGCCCCCGGCCGCCGCGGAGGCGCCCGCCGCGGCGACCGTCCCCGTGACCGCCCCGCCCGCCGCCGCTGAAGCGCCCGCCGCCACGGCCGTGGGCCGTATCAGCGCCCCGTCCCAGCAGGCGGCCCGCACGGCGCGCCCCGCGGATTCCGCCTCGCGCCCCGCCCAGCGCCGCCCGCAGGTGGTGGTGGAGGAGGTCGAGGACGACGACGACGAGCCGGCGTCGCGCCGCAAGAGCGCGCCCAAGAGCAACGGCAGCAAGATGCTGTCGCTGGTCCTGCTCATCCTCATCCCGCTGTTCGCGGGGGGCTACGGCTGGTACTCGGCGCAGGCCAAGAAGCGCGGCCGCGAGCTCAAGAAGAACCTGGACGCCGCCACCGAGCAGCTCAAGCACGACTCGTTCGACAGCTACAAGAAGGCGTGCGCGGCGGCGGACCTGGCGCTGGAGGTGGACCCGGACTCCACCGCGGCCCACGGCTACCTCGCGTACGCGTACGCCATCCGCTGGGGTGAGCACGGCGGCGGCGACGACGCGCGCCGGCAGGCCGAGGAGCACCTGGCGGCGGCCCAGAAGGGCAAGGAGCTGTCCAGCCACCTCATCGCCGCGCAGGCGTTGATCAAGACGTACAGCGGCGACGGCAAGGGCGCGCTGGGCTCGCTGGAGACGCAGGTCAAGGAGCTCAACGACCAGAACAAGGCGTCCTCGCTCCTGTACCTCACGCTGGGCCTCATCCAGATGAACGCGGGCGACCTGGAGCGCGCGCGCGACAGCCTGGAGCGCGCGCAGGCGCTGGCGCCGGACGACCCGCGCGTCTACGCGGGCCTGGGCGCGGTGTACCGCCGGCTGGGCCAGGACAACACCGCCTGGAAGAACTACGACTTCGCCCTGCGCTACGAGAAGGACCACCCGGAGTCGCTGCTGGGCCGCTCGCTCCTGATGCTGGAGCAGGACGAGCCGAACTACGCGGTGGCCAGCCGGGACATCAAGAAGCTGCTGGAGGCGGAGCCCCCGCCGAGCCCCCGTCAGCTCGCCACCGCGCAGCTCGCGCGCTCGCTGCTCATCGCCCGCGTGGCGCTGGCCATGCCCTCGCTCAAGCCGGACATGCAGCAGAAGATGACGGAAGCCACGGGCGTGCCCGCGGACCCGGCCAAGGCGAAGCAGGAGGTCACCAAGGCGGAGGAGACCGGCTTCGCGCTCGACAAGCAGAACCCGGAGCTGAACCTCATCAAGGGCCGCCGCCTGCTGGCGGAGGGCAACTTCGACGCGGCCGCGGAGGAGATCCGCAAGGCCATCCGCGCGGACGGCAGCCGCGCGCAGTTCCACGTCGAGCTGGCCAAGGCCCTCATGGGCAAGCCGGGCGGTGAGAAGGAGGCCTCCGAGGCGCTCGTCACCGCGCTCAAGACGATGGGCGACAGCCCCAAGCTGGTGGTGATGCTGGGCAACGCCTACCGCCGCCAGAACAAGCTGGAGGACGCGCTCGCGCAGTACCAGCGCGCGGTGAAGGACCCCAAGGCGAAGAACCCGGAGGCCCGGCTCGCCATGGGCGCCATCTACCGGGAGCGCTCGGAGTGGGACAAGGCGAAGGAGCAACTGGAGAAGGCCAGCCAGGAGTTCTTCGGCCAGCCGGACCGCGTCGCCACGGCGCTCACGGAGCTGGGCCGCGTCTACCAGGGCAAGGGCGACACGGCGAAGGCGGACGAGACCTACCAGCGCGCGCTGCAGGCCGACGAGAACTACTCGCCGGTGTACTACTTCTACGCGTCGCTGCTCTCCAAGGACGCCAAGCAGTCGGGCAAGGTCAAGACGCTGGCGGCCGAGTACGTGCGGCGCGAGCCCAAGGGCGAGTACCTCGCCGACGCGCAGCGGCTCGCGGGGAACTGAACCCCGCTCCCGCGCCGCCCCCCCCACGCGCCGCGAGGCCCCCTTCCAGGGCTTCGCGGCGTTTCGTTTTTGACGGGGGGCGACAAGGCAGGCTGATGTGGCGGGGAGCCCCAGCCTTGCCACCCCTGCCGGGTGACGGTATGGGAGGGTCCACCCCACACCCCCTTGACCGGATTCGACAGCGGTCCAGGGGCCACCTGCTGGAGTCCGCTTGAGCGCGCGTGCCCTGTCCCAGTCGTCCACCGCGTCCGACCTGATCTCCCTCACGAAGCCGAGGCTGTCGTCGCTGGTGCTCATCACCGCGGCGGGCGGCATGTTCCTGGCCCCGGGGCACTTCACGCCGGTGCGGGCGCTGGTGACGCTCCTGGCGACGGCGGGGACGGTGGGCGCGGCGAACGCGTTCAACTGCTATTGGGAGCGCCACAGCGACCAGTTCATGGCGCGCACGCGCAACCGGCCGCTGCCCGCCGGGCGCATGGACCCCAGCACGGCGCTGTGGTTCGGCCTGTCCCTGGCGGCGGTGTCGCTGCCCGCGCTGGTGATGGGCGCCAACCTGCTCACCGGCGTGCTGGGGCTCATCGCGCTGCTCAGCTACGTGCTGGCCTACACGCCGCTCAAGGCCCGCACGTCCGCGGCGATGCTGGTGGGCGCCATCCCCGGCGCGCTGCCGCCGCTCATGGGCTGGACGGCGGTGACGGGCCAGATGGACGCGGGCGGCTTCGCGCTGTTCGCCATCATGTTCCTCTGGCAGATGCCGCACTTCATCGCCATCGCGCTGTTCCGCAAGGACGAGTACGCCGCCGCGGGCCTCAAATCCATTCCGCTGGAGCGCGGGGACGAGTCCGGCCGCGCGCAGGTGGTGCTCTACCTGGTGGCGCTGGTGCCCATGACGCTCCTGCCCTTCCAGCTCCACATCGCCGGCACGTGGTACCTGGCCGCGGCGGTGGTGCTGGGTCTGGGCTTCCTGGGCATGGGGGCGTGGGGCTTCTTCAAGCACCTGGGAAAGGCCTGGGCGCGCCAGACGTTCCTGTATTCGCTCGTGTATCTCACCGGCCTGTTCGCCGTGATGGCGCTGGACCGCATCCCCCGCGGCTAGCGCCCCCTCGCGGCGTCCGGGTGCGAGACCGCCCTTCGCATGCCTGACACCTCCGTTCCGACTCCGCCCCCGCCGCTCCTGCGCATCGAGGGGCTCACGCGCCGCTTCGGCGGGCGCACCGCCGTGGACGGGCTGTCGCTGTCCGTGCAGCCGGGCGAGATCCTGGGCCTCCTGGGGCCCAACGGCGCCGGCAAGTCCACCACCTTCCAACTGCTCGCGGGGCTGCTCGCGCCGGACGCGGGGCAGGTGCACTTCGCCGGCAGGGTGCTGTCCCTGAGCGACCCGGCGCTGCGGCGCCAGATGGGCATCATCTTCCAGCGCAGCAGCCTGGATGACCTGCTCACCGCCCGGGAGAACCTGCTCCTGGGCGCGCGGCTGTACGGCCTCACGGGCGCGGACGCGAAGGCGCGCGCGGAGACGATGCTGTCGCTCATCGGCCTGCAGGACCGGGGCGAGGAGAAGGTGGGCACCTGGTCGGGCGGCATGCGCCGGCGGCTGGAGCTGGCGCGGGCGCTGGTGCACCAGCCGCGCGTGGTGCTGATGGATGAGCCCACGCAGGGGCTGGACGAGGCGGCCTTCCGCACCTTCTGGACGCACCTCAAGCGGCTGCGCGACGCGCAGGGCGTCACCGTGCTGCTCACCACGCACCGCGCGGACGAGGCGGAGGGGTGCGACCGGCTGGCGGTGCTGGACGCCGGGAGGCTGGTGGCGTGCGACACGCCCCGGGCGCTCGCCGCGCGCATGGGCGGCGACATCCTCACGCTGGAGGGCCCGGAGCCGGAGGCGCTGGCCGCGCAGGTGACGGAGCGGCTGGGGCTGGGGGCGACGGTGGTGGAGGGGCGGGTGCAGGTGGAGGCTTCGCAGGGACACGCGCTGGTGCCGCGGCTGGTGGAGGCCTTCCCTCCGGGGCGGTTCGCCTCCGTGTCGCTGCGCCGGCCCACGCTGGCGGACGTGTTCCTCCAGCTCACCGGGAAGGCCCTGGGGGCGGATGCGCCCTCGCCCACGCCCGCGCCGAGGAAACGCCGATGAGCGCCGACATCCCCGTGCCTGTTCCGTCTCCCATGGAGGCCCCCGCCGCCCCGGCCCACCGCCGGGAGCCGGGGCCGCTGGCGTTGCAGTGGGCCACCGTGTGGGTGCTGCTCTCGCGCGACGTGGTGCGCTTCTTCCGTCAGCCCAGCCGGGTGGTGGGCGCGCTGGCGCAGCCCATCCTGTTCTGGTTCGTCATCGGCTCCGGCTTCGCGGGGTCCTTCCGCGTGGAGGGCGCGCAGGGGCTGGGCTACCAGCAGTTCTTCTTCCCGGGCGTCGTCACCATGGTGGTGCTCTTCAGCGCCATCTTCGCCACCATCACCGTCATCGAGGACCGCAAGGAGGGCTTCCTCCAGGCGGTGCTGGCGGGGCCGGGCTCGCGGCTGGCGGTGGTGCTGGGCAAGGCGCTGGGGTCGTCCAGCATCGCGCTGATGCAGGCGTCGCTGTTCCTGCTCTTCGCGCCGCTGGCGGGCGTGGACGTGAAGGCGGTGGACTATCCGCTGCTCGCGGCGGTGATGGTGCTGTCCGCGCTGGCGCTCACCGGCATGGGCATGGCGCTCGCCTGGTGGGTGAAGTCGAGCGCGGGCTACCACGCGGTGATGAGCCTGGTGATGCTGCCCATGTGGGTGCTCTCCGGGGCCATGTTCCCGGTGAAGGGCGCGGGGCCGGTGCTGTCGTGGGTGATGACGCTCAACCCGATGCGCTTCTCCGTGGAGGGCGTGCGCCGCGCGCTGTACGGGGCGCAGGCGTCGCTGGCGGTGGGCTCGCAAGGTGGGGCGACGGTGGGGTGGGAGGTCCCCGCGCTGCTGGCGTTCGCGGCGGTGTTCGTGGGGCTGGCCGCGTTCAGCGTGAGCCGCCGCGAGTAGCCTGCTCGCCGTGTGTCGGTGGACTTGCCCGGTGCCTTCCACTACGACGGCGGGCACCGCATCACGAAGAATCCTCCAGAGGAGACCGCCTCATGAAGCTGCGTCTGTTTGGCTTGTCGATGGTCGGTGTCGCGGGGCTCCTGGCCCTGCCCGCGTGCAAGAAGGAGGAGGCGCCCGCGCCCCCCGCCGCCGCTCCGGCGGCCCCCACGCGGCAGGCCGTGCCTCCGGCTCCCACGGCGGGAGCGGGGACGGGCGAGGCGGCGGCCCCGGCGGCGCCCGCGGGCAACGGCGTGGTGAAGGGCGCGGTGTCGTTCACCGGCACGCCGCCGGTGATGGCGGACCTGGCGCCCAGCGCCGACCCGGCGTGTGACGGGCGGCCGGAGAAGGAGGAGTCCGTGCTGGTGAAGGACGGCAAGCTCCAGAACGTGCTGGTGCGCGTGAAGGGGCCGGTCGCGGGTGCGCCCGCGGCGCCGTCCTCGCCGGTGGTGGTGGACCAGTCCAAGTGCTCCTACGTGCCGCGCGTGCAGGGCGCGGTGGCGGGCCAGCAGGTGGTGTTCAAGAACAGCGACGGCACGCTGCACAACGTGCGCGGCGTGGTGGGCACGAAGCCCCTGTTCAACGTGGCGCAGCCGCCCATGGGGGCGCCGGTGCAGAAGCCGATGCCCGCGGACGCGGAGGTGCTGCGCCTCAAGTGCGACGTGCACCCGTGGATGGCGGCCTACGTGGTGAGCAACCCCAACCCGTACTTCGCCACGACCGGCGCGGACGGCACCTTCACGCTGACGGGCCTGCCCGCGGGCACGTACACGCTGGAGGCGTGGCACGAGACGCTGGGCACGAAGACGGCCGAAGTCACCGTGAAGGACGGCACGCCCGCGGAGGCGACGTTCTCCTTCGCCGCGACGGACGCGCAGGCGAAGCAGTAGCCCCCGGGGGGAGGGGCTGCTCGCGCGGCCCCTTCACCCGTGCGCGTTCGAGACCGGCCCTGGCGGCCCGGCCTTGCGCACCGTGAAGCCCACACGCGCGCCGCCGGCGGGCCGGTTCTCCGCGAAGGTGTCGCCGCCGTGGGCCCTGGCGATGCGCTGCACCAGCGCGAGCCCCAGCCCCAGCGAGCCGGCCTCGCGCGCCTCGCCGCCCCGGTCCTTGCGGTAGAACGGCTGGAAGATGCGCTGCTCCTCGCCGGGCAGGAGGCCCGGGCCCCGGTCCTCCACGCTGAAGGCCAGGTGCTCCTTCCCGTGCTCCTGGATGCGCAGCGCCTCCACGCCCACGCCGTGCTTGCGCGCGTTGTCCAGCAGGTTCACCAGCGCGCGCCCCAGCAGCGTCGCGTCCGCCATCAGCGCCACGTCGTCCGTCTCCGGCTGGAGCAGCGTCGCGGACAGCCCCACGCGCTCCAGCGCCTGCGCCGCGAGCACCCCCGCCTCCAGCGCCTTGGGCGTGAGCTGCCCGAAGTCCAGGCGGGAGCTGGCCAGCAGCTCGCCCACCAGCGCGTCCAGCTCCACCACCTCGCGGTCCACCTGGTCCAACGTGCGCGGGTTGCCCCCGCCGTCGCGCAGGAGCTCCGTCAGCACCCGCAGCCGCGCCAGCGGCGTGCGCAGCTCGTGCGACACCGCCGCCAGCAGCTCGCGCTGGTCCGCCAACTGCTTCTCGATGCGCGCCGCCATGTCGTTGAAGGACTCGGCGAGCACCGCGAACTCCCCGGTGAGGTGGCGGTCCAGGCTCGCCCGCGTGCCCAAGTGGCCCTCGCCCAGCGCCTGGGTGGCCTTCACCAGCGTGTCCACCGGCCGCGCCAGCCGGAAGGAGATGCCGCCCGCCGCCGTCCACAGCACCAGCACCGCGATGCCCAGCGGCAGCACGGCGCGCCAGGGGCCCCGCGAGCGGGTCTGCAGGTAGCAGGCCTGCAACGACCCCAACTGCGTGTCCTCCCGCATCACCGGGAGGGTTGCGTCCGGCTTCGAGCACGGCGCGCCGCCCCGGGCCACCACCGCGCCGGACAGGTCCGTCAGCACCACGTCCACGTCCAGGTCTTCGGAGATGCTCCGCATCAGGGCGTCGCGCTCGGCGGGCGCGTCCCACACCTCCGCGAAGCGGTGCCCCACGAACGTGCGGATGCGCTCCGTCTCCTGCTTCCAACTGTTGCCGCCCGTCAGGTTCATCACCCACGACACCACCAGCACCGTCACCAGGATGGTGAGCCCGAACATGACGAACAGCCGCCGCCGCAGCCGCGCCTGCACGTAGGAGCCCAGCCGGCCCAGGTGGAACCTGCGCCGGTGGTGGTGGGCATGGGCCTGGGCGTGGCGGCCGAAGCGCCGGTGCAGCTCGGGCCCGCAGCGGTCATCGTGGGGATGCCAGTGGCCCCAGCCCATCAGGCGCCCTCCTTGGCGAAGACGTAGCCCACGCCGCGCACCGTCTTGATGAGGCGCGTGCCCACGTCCCCCAGCTTCTGGCGCAGGTGAGAGATGTGCACGTCCACCGTGCGCTCGCTCACCACCGTGTCGTTGCGGCCCGCCTCGCCCAGCAGCGCGTCGCGGGGAATCACCCGGCCCGCGCGCCGCACCAGCGCGAGCAGCAGGTCGAACTCCAGGCCCGTCAGCTCCACCTGCCGCCCCTCCACCTTCACCTCGCGCCCGGACACGTCGATGGAGACCCCGCTCGACTCGATCCGGTCCGCCACCGCCGCCGGCTGCGCCCGCCGCAGCACCGCGCGCAGGCGGGCGAGCAGCTCGCGCGGGCCGAAGGGCTTGGGCAGGTAGTCGTCCGCGCCCAGCTCCAGGCCCACCACGCGGTCCGTCTCGTCGCCCTTGGCGGTGAGCATCAGCACCGGGATGCGGCTCTTGGCCCGAATGCGCTTGCACACCTCCAGGCCGTCCATGCCCGGCATCATCACGTCCAGGAGCACGGCGTCGTAGGCGTTCGCCTCCAGCGCCGCCAGCCCCCGGCCCCCGTCGGGCGCGTGGCTGACGGTGATGCCGTTCTGCCCGAGGTACTCCGCGAGCAACTCGAACATCCGGGTGTCGTCATCGATGAGCAGGACGCGGGTGGGCATGGGCGGGGGCGAATCCTAACGCGCTCCCGGCGCGTCGGCGGGGCCGGCGGTGTCCTGGGGCCTGGGCGCGTGCCAGTCCCAGTACGGCGGCGTCCCGTTGCGGTAGGCGGGGCCACCCCAGTCTCCCCGGTGGCAGTGGGAGCGGTGGTGGCGGGAGAGGCTCGCGAAGCCGGAGGCATAGCCTCCGATGGCACCCGCGGCGAGGAGGACGACGAGCAGACGGTGGCGCATGGGCAATCTCCAGGAAGAGGGGCGGGGGACTCAGACGAAGGACGCGGGGCCGTCATCGTTGTGGGGGCGGCCACCCCAGCGGCCGTACCCGCCGCAGCGCCGGCCGTGCCAGCCGCGGCCCTCGCCGCGCCAGCCGTAGCCCCAGCCGTGCTCGATGATGTCCGCGAGCTCGCGGCGCTGGTTGGGCTCCAGCGCCTCGTGCACCTGGGACAGGGCGTCCTGCACGGCGTTGCGCAGCGTCTCCAGCGCCACGTCGTGGCGGCTGAACAGCTCGCGCAGCATGGCGCCGTCGAAGTGCTCCCCGCGCAGCGAGCCCGCGAGCGACGTGCGGCTGGGGCCCCACTGGTCCTTCACCTTGGCGAAGGCCTCGCGCACGCTCTCCACGGCCTTCACGATGACCTTCTCCTGGCCGGGGGACGTCTCCAGCCGCTCGAAGAGCCAGCGCAGCCGGGGGCGCATGCCAAAGCGGCCTCCGCGGCCGTGGTGGCCGTGGTAGCCGTGGCGCCCCCGGCGCAGGGTGGCGAAGAGACCGGCGAGGCAGGCGGTACCGAAGAGGAATCCGAACATGGTCTTGGCTCCAGGAAGCAGGCGCCCGCCGAACCGGCGGGCCCGTGTCGTTGCTGACGGAGCTCAAGGTAGAAAACGGGTGTGAAGCCCACGCCCGGCGCGGGTGAAGAAATGTGAAGGCCGGGGAGGGCGTCCGGAATGCCCCGCGGGGCATGGGATGTTCTTCCGCCAGGCCCGTCCCGAGTCCGCTGTGTCGGATGAAGGACGACTGCCAGCGGGATTCGACCCACGGGAGTGGAGTTCCCGCTGGAAGTGGGTAGAGTGGCCGGCGTGCCGGGGCGGTGTTCGTTCCGGCACCGGTGGAAGGCGCGAGCCTCTCACCTGTACAGAGCAGAGAAAGAGAAGAGACTCACAATGGCATCTGGTACCGTGAAGTGGTTCAACGACGCGAAGGGCTTCGGTTTCATCGCGCAGGACAATGGCGAGGACGTCTTCTGCCATCACACTGCGATCAACATGGATGGCTTCCGCACCCTGGCCGAGGGCCAGAAGGTGGAGTTCGAAGTCACCAAGGGCCCCAAGGGCCTGCAGGCGCAGAACGTTCGCGCCGCCTGAACGAGCTGAACCTTCGATTCACCCTCTGAGGTGAGTCCTCGAAGCCCAGTCTCCCCAAGGAGGCTGGGCTTTCGTCTTTCCGGACGCAGGGCAGGCGGGCGGCCATCGTGGCGCGGTCCGCCCCGGTCCGGGGTCTTCCCTACCTTCTCCCAGGAGGAGCGCGGCGCCGGACGCCGCCCCCCAAGGAGAGGCGAACATGGGCGACACCAGCGTGAAGAAGGTCGAAAGCCGCCATTCCCCCAAGGGGGAGATGGGCCAGAAGTACCTCGCATCCGGCGTCCGGGTGGCCATGCGGCTGTGGGAGGACGAGCCGCCCGCCGAGGCCAAGCCCGTCAGCACGCGCGACTACGAGACCGTGGGCTTCGTGCTCAAGGGCCGCGCGGAGCTGCACCTGGAGGGGCAGACCATCCTGCTGAACCCCGGCGACTCCTGGCTCGTGCCGCGCGGGGCCAGCCACACGTACAAGATCCTGGAGACCTTCTCCGCCGTGGAGGCGACCAGCCCCGTCTCCTCCGCGCACGGCCGCGACGAGCACGAGGCCCCGAAGGGCGCCAAGGCCTGACGCGAGGTGATGCGAAGGCGCGGGGCTTTCCGGACAGGGAGGCCCCGTTCCTGTCCGCGGAGTGTCTGGGCGCCTTCGCCAGGTTCTCAGGCGCGCCGGGGCTGGATGGGCGCGCGCGTCCGGCGCCCCCAGAAGACGAACAGCGACAGCGCGAGCAGGAAGAAGTTGAAGGGCGTGTTCGCCGCCTCGCCGCGAGAGAAGTGGAAGACGATGGCGCTGACCTGGAGCAGCGCGTGAGCGCACGCTGCTCGAACCGGTGCCCGCGAGGCCTTCGCACGCGCCTCCAGGGCAAAGTGACTGAAAGCCCGTGGAAATGTTAGACGTCTGGAATGGACGCAGCACCCGCCGCTCTCTGTCCCAGACATCCTGAAACACTCGCGGAAGGTACCTGTGCCCGGTGCGGGACCTTCATGTGTGCCCGGTGCCGCAAGCGCGGGCTGTGTCCTTCCTGCCAGGAATTGAGCAGGCGTGAGAAGCCCTCCGGGCGCGCGGTGCTGGCATTGGTGTTCGCCACCGTGGGCTTCTGCGGCTTCGCCCCTGGCATCGTCGGGCTGGTGCTGGGGCAGAAGGAGCTCAACGCCATTGAAGCTGGCCAGGCCCCCGTGTCGGGACACGAGCCGGCGGTCATCGCACGCAACGTGGGGTGGTTCCACGTGGTGATGCTCTTTCTTCTCCTCCTGGGTCTTTACAACCACCTCTGAGCCGGGGCGGGAGTTCCTCGATGGGCGTGTTGAAGCTGGCATTGGAAGAGGGCGGGCCCCGGAACCTGGAGTTGTTCTGGGGGGCTGGCTGGCGGGACCTGCGGATCGAGCTGGATGATCAGCCAGTGGGCTCGGTGGAGGACCCGCTCCAACTGGAGCAGGGGGTGGAGTTCACGCTCCCGGACGGGAGCGTGCTGCATGTCCAGCTCGTCCATGTCGTCGCGACGGAGCTGAGGGTGAAGCGCGACGGCGTGCCGCTGCCTGACAGCGCGTCGGACCCCGGCTCGCTGGTCCGCTCCGCGACATACATGCTCTACGGGATGGCGGCCTTCACCACGGCGGCCGTGATGGTCTTGTTCGTCGTGACGGACGAAGTGGAGAAGACGCTCCCTGGCCTCCTGCTCAACCTCATCTACGGAGGCGTCGTTGCCGTCCTGGGCTTCTTCATGTTCAAGCGCTCAAGGGTGGCGCCGCTGGTGGCCATCCTCATCCTCTCCGCGGACACCCTCTACACGGCCTTCATGAAGCTGACGTCCCCGAAGGGGGTGGGGCTGTCCACCATGACGTGGCTCGTGATCCGCGTCTTCATCTTCTCGGTGCTCGTGAAGGGCTTCCTGGGCGCCATGGAGCTGGCGCGGCGCGAGAAGCAGGGCCCGGCGGCCGCCGGCCCGGCAACGAGTCCTTCTCTTCACGCGGAGACCGGCACAGGATGACGGGAGGATGCCTCCCCGCGCTGCCCGTCCACCCCGTTGTTCGCGTTGCAACCTGGCGAAACACCTGTGCCTGTGCGCGGAGGTTCCCCGGGTGGAGACCCGGACCCGCTTCGTCTTCCTCCAGCACGTGATGGAGGTGTCGAAGCGGAGCAACACCGGAGGCGTGGCCGCGCTCGCCCTCGCGAACGCGAAGCTGCTCATCCACGGCTCCATGGCGGAGACCTTCGACCTGGAGATCCTCCACGAGCCGGGGACCTGGTTGCTCTTCCCGGACGGCCCCACCGCGCCGCCGGACGCGCCTCCTCCCAGGCAGGTGGTGGTGCTGGACGCGAACTGGTCGCAGGCGCGGCGGATGACCCAGCGGCTCCCCGAGCTGCGGGCGCTGCCCCGGCTGGTGCTGCCTCCGCCGGAGCCCGGCCTGCTGAGGCTTCGCGAGCCCTCGCACCCCGCCGGAATGTCCACCCTGGACGCCGTGGCCCGCGCCGTGGCCTTGTTGGAAGGCCCGGAGGTGGCGGCGCCGCTGGCGAGGCTGGCCGCGCTCCGGGTCCAGCGCATCGCGGACTGCGGGACGCTGAACTGAGGCCTGGGAAGAGAGCGCGCCCCCATGGGATACCGGCTGATCATCTTCGACTTCGACGGGACGCTCGCGGACAGCGCGGACTGGTTTCGCGGCATCTTCAACGACGTGGCACGGCGCTACGGCTTTCGCAGCGTCAGCGCGGAGGAGCTGGAGGCGCTGCGCGGGCAGGACAGCCGGGCCATCATCGCGCGGCTCGGCGTGCCCATGTGGAAGCTGCCCTTCATCGCCGCCCACATGCGCAAGCTCGTCGCGCGTGACGCGCACCGCATCCCGACCTTCCCGGGCGTGGAGGCGATGCTGGAGCAACTGGAGTCGCGGGGCCTCACCCTGGCCGTGGTGAGCTCCAACGCGGAGCAGAACGTGCGGCGCGTGCTGGGGCCGGTGGCGTCCGCGCGCATCCGCCACTACGCCTGCGGCGCGGGCATCTTCGGCAAGCGGGCGAAGTTCCGGCAGGTGCTGAAGGCCGCGGGCGTGCGGCCCGGCGAGGCCCTCTCCGTGGGCGACGAGGCGCGCGACATCGAGGCCGCGGCGGCCGAGGGCATCGCCACCGCCGCGGTGACGTGGGGCTACGCGACGGAGGCGCTCCTGCGCTCACGCGCGCCCACGGTCGTCCTCACCCGCCTGGACGAGCTGCTGCAAGTCGTCACTGCGTAGGGCGCGCCCGCTCAGCGCGTGGTGTTGCGCAGGTACTGCGCATAGAAGCGGATGGCGGCGGCGTGCTCCTCCACGGAGAGCCGCTCGTCGCGGCCGTGCATCCGCGTGAGGTCCTCTCGCGTCATCCGCACCGGCACGAAGCGGTAGACGCTGTCGCTCAGGGGATGGAAGTAGCGCGCGTCGGTGGCCGCCACGGTGAGGAAGGGCGCCACCAGCACGTCCGGGAACACCTGCCGGATGCTGCGCTGCAACTGCCTCCAGCCCTCCGTGTCCAGGCTCGACACCGGCGAGGCCTCGTAGCCCTCGGCGGTCAGCTCCACGCGCGCGTCATCCACCACGTCGCGCACGTGGGCTCGCACGTCCTCCAGGCTGTCGCCCGGCAGCAGGCGGACGTTGAGCACCGCGCGCGCCTGCGAGGGCATCACGTTGGGCTTGGGGCTGCCCTCCAGCATGGTGGCCGCGAAGGTGGTGCGGATGCTGGCGTTCGTGGAGGGCGCCGCCGCCATCTGCCGCTCGATGAGGGGCGCGAAGAGCCAGGTGTTGGCGAAGAGCAGGCGCATGCCGAAGCCCATCTCCGGCCCCACGTACTCGAAGAGCGACCGCGTCCCGCCGCGCAGCTCGGACTTGAACGGGTTCTCCTCCAGCCGCACGAGCGCCCGGGCCAGGGTGTTCGCGGCGGTCTGCGGGGGCGGCATGGACGCGTGTCCGCCCGCGCTGCGCACCACCAGCTCCACGCGCGCCGAGCCCTTCTCCGCCACGCCCACCAGCGCCACCGGCGCGGCCACGCCCGGCACGAGCCCCACGCCGATGGGGCCTCCCTCGTCCAGCACCGACTCCAGGCCCACGCCCCGCTCACGCAGCAGCGCGGCCACGCGCTCGGCCCCGTCGTGACCGCCCACCTCCTCGTCCGCGCCGAACGCGAGCATCACCGTGCGGCGGGGGCGGTAGCCCTCGGCGAGCAGGCCCTCCACGGCCTCGAGGATGGCGAGCACGCTGCCCTTGTCGTCCAGCGTCCCGCGCCCGTACACGTAGCCCTCCGCCACGACGCCCGCGAAGGGCGGGTGGCTCCAGGTGGCCTCCGCCTCCGCGGGCACCACGTCCAGGTGGCCCATCAGCAACACCGGGCGAAGGCCGGGCTCCGAACCCTTCCACGTATAGAGATGGGCATGCGCGCCCACGGCCTCGTGCGCGAGCTCCGCGTGCACGCGGGGATACCGGGCGACGAGCCCGGCGTGCAGCGCCTGGAAGGCGGCGTCCTCCGCGCCCGTGCCGTCGGAGGCGGCGATGGTGCGGTGACGCAGCGCCTCCGCGAGGCGGTCCGCGGCTCCGGCGGCATCCACCGTGAAGGGCTCGGCGGGCTCGGCGGCCACCTGCCGTGAACCGAAGCGCAGCGTGCGCACGACGAGGACGCCCCCGAGCAGCAGGACGACGATGGGCAGGGCGAGGAGGACGCGCTTCATCAATTGACGGTTCCCGGAGAGGTCGCCGCCGAGCGTAGCAGCAGGTGGGGCATGGCACGCCCGCCGGTAGAACCTGACACCACGACGGCAGGGCGAGGCCCCGGCGCATCACAGCCTGAATCCCAACATCCGGGATGCCCCCGTGGGCGGCTCCAGCGCAGGGGCGGGAACGCTACTCTGCAACGCGAAAGCCCGTAACAAAACGAAATACATTCGTGATGCCACAGGCGGAGGGGGCACAGCCATGCGGATGCCGCGAACGAGGGCCGTGCTCGTCCCTGACCAGGGGGCGTTGGCGTTGTCCGAGGACTACTTCCGCTCCGCGCACCACCTGCGAGCCGAACAGGTGACGCATACGCTGGTCATCGAGGACGGCGAGGCGCGCGCGCTGCGGGTGCCGCTCATCGTGCGGCCCATCGAGGGCACGCCCTACCGCGACGCCATCTCCCCGTATGGCTTTCCCGGCGGCGCGCTCGACGGGTTGAGCGACGTCTCGAAGGACGCCGTGGATTGGACGGGAACGGAGCTGGTCAGCATCTTCGTGCGCGACCGCGTCTCCGGGCCCCGCTGCTTCGCGGGCGGGACGGAGCGCAACGAGGTGTTCTTCATCGACCCGCGCCTGCCGGTGGCGTTCCGGGAGATGCACTACCGGCACATCCGGCGCAACACGCGGCTGGGCTTCGTGAGCACCGCGTCCCAGGCGCGAAGCGCGCCGCGCGAGGAGCGGGAGGGATTCCAGGCGGCCTACCGGCAGACCATGCTCCGTGAGAAGGCAAGCCCCCGCTACTTCTTCTCCGACGCCTACTTCGACGAGCTGTTCCTGTCGCCGTGCGCCTGGCTGGTGACGGCGCACGCGCCGCAAGGGGGCGTGGCCTCCTCCGCGCTGTGTGTCCACAGCGACGGCATGCTGCACTACTACCTGGGCGGAACGGTGGATGCGCACCTGGCGCGCTCTCCGGCGAAGAATGTCTTTGGAATGCTGGCGGAGCTCTGCTCGCGGCTCGGCGTCCCGCTCCACCTGGGCGGAGGCATCCGGCCGGGTGACAGCCTCGAGCAGTTCAAACGGAGTCTGTCCAACGCGAGTTCCCGCCTCCTCACCCATGAGCTGATCTGCGAGCCGTCGGTGTATGCCCGCCTGTCGGAAGGTCACACCGGCAGCGACTTCTTTCCCTCCTACCGCGCGCCCCGGGGCTGATGGGCATGTCGCATTGCCACCCTCGGCCAGCAGGGCCGGCACCTGCGCAAGACGTGACACATGGCATTGACCCCAAGGCGCATGGTGGGAAAGCCGTGAGACATCTACCGTTCGACTCGCTCCGAACGCTGACCGGAGAGGTCCAGGAAGGGTGCCCCCAGATGACTCACATCTCTGCCGCCCCAGAGGCGAATCCGCCGCGGCTGGTGGAGCTGGACGCACTCCGGGGCTTCGCGGCGCTGGCGGTCGCGATGTATCACTTCACCGCGGAATACAGCGACCTCTACGGGCACACCGTTCCCCTCTGGGAGATGCGCTTCGGGAAGTATGGGGTCCAGCTCTTCTTCGCCATCAGCGGCTTCGTCATCCTGATGTCGTTGGAGCGCGTCGAGCGGGTCCGGGACTTCGTGTGGAGCCGCGCGGCCCGGCTCTACCCGTCCTATTGGACGGCCGTCGCGCTCACCTTCACGGTGGTGACCCTGTTCGGGCTGCCGGAGCGTGAGTTCAGCCTCCAGACGGCCCTGGTCAACCTGACCATGTTTCACGAGCTCCTCCGCGTCCCGCACGTGGACACCGTGTACTGGACGCTGACCATCGAGCTGTCGTTCTACCTGTTGATGTTCGTGCTCGCGTACACGCGGACGCTGCCCAGGATCATCCCCATCTTCATCGTGCTCGTCGTGATGCAGACCCTGGCGGAGCTGGCCGCCCAGGCCCTGGGCATGACCTTCCTGGCGCGGCTCGCGAGCCGGCCGCACCTGCAGTACTTCGCGCTGGGCGTGCTGGCCTTCAAGCTGGGCCGCGGCGAGGTCTCCCCGCCGTCCGCGCTGGTGCTCGTGGCCGTCAGCTTCGCTCACGAGGTGCTCGTGGGGAGCGAGGCGCCCGCCGCCGTGTTCCCGGTGGTGCTGGGCCTGTCCTACGCGTTGTCCCGCGGCTGGCTGCGCTGGCTCACCTGGCGCCCGCTGCTCTTCATGGGGTTCATCTCCTATCCGTTCTACCTGGTCCACCAGAACATCGGGTACGTCATCATCCGGCGGCTCGAGGCCGCGGCCTGGCGCCCCGAGGCCGCCATCGCGGTCGCGATGGGGGTCGGGCTCCTGCTGGCCATCGTCATCACCTACCGGGTCGAGCAGCCCGCGTTGCGTGCCTTCCGTCAGTGGCGGCGGAAGGCAGGCGCCCGTGCGGCGATCCCGTCACACCCCACCTGAGGGCCTCCGCGCCCCGTGCAGGTGCCGGGAGCCGCGTGCCCTGCCTCGCTCATGGAAAGGATGCGCTCGAATGACCCCACCCGAAGCCTTGAGACCGAGGTCTCCGAGCCGGAAGCCCTGCCGTGCCGTCCTGGTGCCTGACGCGGGGAGGTCCGCCCTGTCGGAGGACTACTTCCGTTCCGCCCACCACCTGCGGGCCGAACGGGTGACGCACACGCTGGTCATCGAGGATGGCGAGGGGCGCGCGCTGCGGGTGCCGCTCGTCGTGCGGCCCATCGAGGGAACGCCCTACCGCGACGCCATCTCCCCGTATGGCTTCCCCGGGGGGCGGCTGGACGGCTTGAGCGACGTCTCGAAGGACGCCGTGGACTGGACGGGGACGGAGCTCGTGAGCCTCTTCGTGCGCGACCGCGTCTCCGGGCCCCGCTGCTTCGCGGGCGGGACGGAGCGCAACGAGGTGTTCTTCATCGACTCCCAGCGCCCCATCGAGTTCCAGGCGGAGGCCCGCCGGCAGATGCGGCGCAACACGCGGCTGGGCTACGTGAGCACCTGCGCTCCGGCGCGCGAGGCCTCGCACGAGGAGCGCGAGGGCTTCAAGGACGTCTACCGGCAGACCATGGTCCGCGACGAGGCGCAGGCGCGGTACTTCTTCTCCGACGCGTACTTCGAGGACATGTTCGCCTCCGCCGTGGCCTGGCTGGTGACGACGCGGGCGCCGGACGGCGGCATCGCCTCCTCGGGGGTGGCGGTCGCCAGTGACAGCGTGCTGCACTACTACCTGGGCGGGACGGCGAACGCGCACTTGTCGCGCTCTCCGGCCAAGAACACGGTCTTCGGAGCCATGGTGGAGCTCAGCCTCCAACTGGGGCTCCCGCTGCACCTGGGCGGCGGCGTGCGGCCGGGTGACGGCCTGGAGCAGTTCAAGCGGAGCTTCGCGAACTCGAGCTCCCGCCTCCACACCCACGAGGTCATCTGCGAACCCTCGGCGTATGCGCGCCTCTCGGCGGGCCGAGCCGACACGGGCTTCTTCCCGGCGTATCGCGCGCCTCGGGGCTGACCGCGGGAGACGCAGGGTGGGTCCGGGCCGGGTTGGACACCGGGTCAGAACGACTGACGCAGCAGAGCCTCCACCGCGGCCTTGCGCTGGGGGCTCAGCCTCAGGCGGGTGCCGTCGCGCAGCACCACGACCCAGCCCTTGTCCACGTCGGGCTCCAGTTCGCGGATGCGGTCCACGTTGACCAGCAGCGAGCGATGGATGCGCACGAAGCGGCGCGGATGCAGCCACTGCTCCACCTGGTTCAATGTCTCGCGGAGCATGGGCGAACGGGTGCCCGCGTGGAGCACGACGTAGTTTCCCTCCGCCTCGCACCAGTCCAGCTCGTCGACGGGGATCAGCATCACCTTGCCGCCCGTCTTCACCGCGATGCGCTCCACCGGCTCGTTCCCGGTGACGCGCGCCGGTTCGGGAAGCGCGGGTGGAGCGTGGTGCTGTTCGAGCAGCGCGGACAGGTGCCGCAGCAGCTCCCGGTCCTTCCCCTGGGCACGCTGGCGCCGCGCCCGGTCCAGCGCGTCCTTGAAGCGCGCGTCGCTGAAGGGCTTGAGGAGGTAGTCCAGCGCGTGGGTTTCAAAGGCACGCACCGCGTACCGGTCGAAGGCGGTCACGAAGATGACGGGCGGCATCCGCTCCGCGCCCACCTCGCGCAGCACGTCGAAGCCGTCACACCCCGGCATCTGCACGTCCAGGAAGACGAGGTCCGGCCGCTCGCGCAGGATGGCCGCGATGGCGTCCTTGCCTCCCTCGCACTCCTGCACGGCCGTGACGTCGGGCGCCTGGGCCAGCAGGTGCGTCACGTTGCCCCGGGCCAGCGGCTCGTCGTCCACCACCAGGATGCGCCACGGTCCACCCCGCCCGGGCTCACCCATGGCGCGACTCCTCGAAAGGCAGCTCCACCCTCGCGACCACGCCACCCTCCGGCAGGTCCTCCAAAACCAGGCCATACGGCTCGCCGTAGAGCTGCTGGATGCGGGCCCGGGTGTTGTTCACGCCAATGCCCATGCCCCGGACTCCTCCCGAGCGCAGCCCTGGCCCGTCATTCATCACCTCGAGCAACAGCCGGTCCCCCCGGCGCTCGGAGCGCACGTGGACCTGGCCCCGGGCCGCGCGACGGGCGATGCCGTGCTTGATGGCGTTCTCCACCAGGGGCTGGAGGATGAGCGCGGGGACCCGGGCCTTCAGCGTTTCCGGCGCCGGTGAGAACTGGATGGAGAGGTGCCCGCCGAACCGGAGCTGCTCGATGCCCAGGAAGCGGCGCACCAGCTCCAGCTCGTCCTCCAGCCGCACCTGGTGGTCGCCCTGGCCCTCCAGGCTCGCGCGCAGCAGGTGCCCCAGCTCCGCGAGCGCCTCCACCGCCTCCGGGTTGCGCTGCTGGCGGACCAGCCCCGCCACCGCGTCCAGCGTGTTGAAGAGGAAGTGCGGGTCGAGCTGCGAGCGCAGCGCCTGCAAGCGGGACTCCGCGAGCTGGAGCGCGAGGCGCGAGCGCGCCAGCTCCCGGTCGCGCAGCCGCCGCGTGGTCCGCAGCGCTGTCCAGGCCGCGAGGAAGAGCAGGTACTCGAAGTAGCCCACCGCGCCGCGCTCGAGCAGCAGGCCCCACAGGCCTTGGGGAAAGGAAGTGCCGCGCGCGTCCCATTCCTGGAGCGCCGCCAGGACCGGCGAGAGCAGCAGCAGGTGAAGCTGGACGAAGCCCACGCCGGCCAGCAGCAGCACTCCCAGCCGGCGCGCCCCGTGTGGACTTTCGAGCGGCACGCGCTGGAAGACCATCAGCACCAACGGCCCGAGCAGCGCCCACGCGCTGTAGGGCACCAGCTCCAGGGCGAACTTGAGGAGCAGGTCGCGAGGCTCCACGGCATAGGCGCGCAGCGCGTGGGGGAGAGCGCCGAGGACTCCAGCGGCCATGCCCAGCGCCCAGACCCTCGCGGTCGAACGCAGACGGAGGGCAAGCTCCTTGCTCCCGTTGGACTCCCGCGAACCTTGATTCCTCTCGTCCAAGGCTCGCAGCGTAGCGGAGGAAGCCGCCCGTGAGCGGGTTCCGTTATGCTTTCCCCGAACCGTGACGCAACGCCTTCCAGACCGAGACCCCGGGGACACCCCGCCCGAACTCCGCGGCGGCACGTTGCATGTCCAAGGCGCGGAGGATGCCGAGCCGGTCGTGGACCGCGACCGCCGGGGCACCGGAGGGCGCCGCGCGTCCACGGCGCTGACCGCCCTGTTGGTGGCCGCCGGCCTCGCGCTGCCTGGCGTGGCGGTCTTCCTCCGTGGCACCACGAAGCCTCCCGCTGCCTCCGCCACCCCAGTCACGTCGCCGCCGGCGGCGGAGCCGGCCCTCCCGGAGCGCCAGCCCCTGCCCCTGCCCATCCTTCCGGAGCAGGTGGCGCGAACGCGAGCCCTCATCGAGGACGAGGCCCTTCCGCCGCTGGAGCGCTCGGAGGCGGCCCTGCGCCTGCTGGATGCCCACTGGGGCCGGGAGCGCTGGCGCTCGCTGGCCCGCGACGCGGAGCGCATCGCCCGGCTGGACCTGCCGCGCTTCGAGGACCGCCTCCCCGCCGAGCACGCCCGCTGGACGCGCATCATGGCCCTTTGGAACCTGAGGGAGTGGGACCCGATGACACAGGAAGGGGAGGTCTTCCTGCGGATGTATCCGGGCAGCCTCATGGCCAGCTCGGTCCAACTCCAGATGCGCAACGTCGCCCACACCCGTGAGTACGAAGCGCGGTGCCGCAAGGACAACGCGGAGACCCTCCACAAGGCGGAGCAGCAAGCGGCGCGGGACATCGCGGAGCGCGAGAAGCGCGGTGAGCCCACCGGCCCCGTCCACCGCAAGCTGGCCCTCCTGCGCTGCACCGTCCCCGTGGGGATGTTCCACGAGGAGGCGCTCACGGCCTGCCGGGCGTTCCAGAAGGACTTCGGAGTCGGGTCCACGCCGGGAGAGCTGGATGACTACCGGGACGCGCGAGGCCTGGAGATCCGGGCGCTCGTCGGCCTGCGCCGCTACTCCGAGGCCCGGAAGCTGCTCGCGGAGTTCCAGGCGTCCGACCCGGACGGCGACCAGCGGGTCAGCGCCGGGGCCGTCGTCAGGGGGCTTCCCGCCGACGCGGAGGAGTGACGGCACGACCGTCGCGCCGCCACCCCCCAGGGACTACTGCGCCGGGAGCTTCGACACGAACGTGCCCGGGTCACCGGCCGACGCGTTGCCGTCGAGGACGCCGGTGAAGTAGCCGCCCAGGTAGAGGTTCCCGTCTCCGTCCAGGTTCAGCCCGTTGCTGTAGGCGGGCGACGCGGCCCCCGCGTTCGTCGCCGCGTTCTGCTGCACCAGCCACAACCGGTTGCCCGCCGTGTCGAACTTCGCGACGAAGCCGTGCGCCACGCTGGACAGGGTGTTGGTGGGATTGCCCACGTCCCCCTGTCCATGGCCGGTCAGGTACACCCCCGTGTCGTCGATGAAGATCCGGGTGCCCCAGACCCAGCTATTGGAGCCGATCTCCCGGGTCCACAGCAGCGTGCCCGCGCTGTCGTACTTGGCCAGGTAGGCATCCAGGCCGGGCGTGCCGTTCGGGTTCCCACCCAGCCCGCCGCCGCTGTAGCCCGCCAGATAGACATTGCCCGCGGCATCGGTCGCGGAGCCATACAGCCAGACCGTGTTCCCCGGGGAGCCGAGCTGCCGGGTCCACTGCTTCACGCCCGTGGCGTCGAACTTGGTGACGAAGGCGTCCTGGTCGCCCGTGAGGGTGTTTCCATCCAGTCCTGCATTGGTCCACCCGGAGACGTAGACGTTGCCCGAGGCATCGGCCGCGGCCCTGCGCCCGTTCGTGCTCCCGCCCGCCTTGCCCAACTGGCGGGTCCACTGCTTGACGCCCGTGGCGTCGAACTTGGTGACGAAGGCGTCCAAGGTTCCGATGCGCGTGTTCCCATCCACGCCGCCATTGGCGGTGCCGGCCAGGAAGGAGTTGCCGGCCCCATCCACCGCGGTGCCGTAGCCCTCCGTGAGGACGCCCGGAGCGCCGACCTGCCGGGTCCACTGACGGACGCCGGTGTAGCGGTACTTCGTCAGGAAGGCATCCCGCTCGCCCACGAGCGGCGCGCCATCCAGCGACCCGCTCGTGAAGCCCGCCACGAACATCTCCTCCCAGGTGCTGTTGCGCGCGATGTCGTAACCCAGGGTGACACCCCCCGGGACGCCGATCTGCTTCGACCACAGGACGTTGCCGTTCCAGTCACGCGCGTGGAGGAAGGCGTCCATCAGGCCCACCATCGGGTTGCCCAGCAGTCCGCCCGCCGTGATGCCCGCGGCGTAGGAGCGTCCGGCCGGGTCTCCGGCCATTCCCTGCACCTGGGCCCAGGTCCCCGCGGCGCCCGCGCTCCGCGTCCAGAGCGCGGTGACGGGGGTGTAGGGGACGGTGTTCTCGCAGTGGATCAGCTCCAACTGGCGGATGGAGACGACCTCGATGCCCGTGCGAGCGTCGTTGTCGTCCGTCACGTTCAGCCGGAAGTAGAGGTTCGTCGCGGGGGCGGCGAGCGTGAACTCACGCCGCTCGTAGCCGGCCCAGTTCGTCTGGTTGGTGCGGGTATCGATGGCCTCCCAGGTCAAGCCGTTCCAGGCCTGCAGCGTCCAGTTCTTCGGGGCGCGCGAGGTGAGGGTCGAGCCGTTGTTGAAGACGATGGCATAGCGATGGATGGTCACGGGGTTCGTGGGCATCTCGTAGCCGATCCACGCGGGCGTGTTGCCCCGCGCGGAGATCCACATCGACGTGGAGGAGGCGGCGTCGAAGGCCTTCCAGGCCTCGTACTCCGCGCTGTACGCGCTGGAGCGCGTGACGACGCCGGCGGGGGTCGTCGAGCCGGTCATGACGGGCATCGCGTTGACGCAGGTGAGCCCCTGCTCGACGGTGCCCGTGTCGGTCTCGGACACGATGGGCACGGTGTCGGGCGGCGCTTCCCCCTGACAGCCCGGAGTGGACGCCAGGACCAGCGCGCCCGTGAGAAGGGTGCTTCGAAGGGTGTTGAGGATGTTCACGGTGTCTCCTTGGGACCCGTGCGGACCGCCGCACGGCGCAAGGGGAGATACCGGCGTGCGCTGGGACGCCCGGGCGTTATGTGACGAGACCGCCGGAGCGCGGGACGAAACCGCCCGGAGCCGGGACGAAGCCCTCGGGCTTCGTCAGGCCCCGCGAGGCCGCGTGGGCTTCCAGGCGAGGGGCATGAGCAGCCCCGCGACGACAGCCTTGAGCAGACCTCCCGGGATGAACGGGAGGAAGCCCTTCTGGAAGGCCGTGGCGAAGTCGAGCCCGGCCTTCACCTGGAGCCAGCACACGCCCAGGGTCAGGACCAGGAGCTGGCCCGCGAGGAAGAGCGGCGCCGCCGTCCACCACCGCCGGTCGTATCCGTGGCGCGCGGCGAGGCCCACGAGGAACGCGGCGGGGAGGAAGCCCACCAGGAAGCCACCGGTAGGCCCGGTGAGCGCGCCCCAGCCGCTGGCGCCCTTCGCGAAGAAGGGCAGCCCCACCGCGCCCAGCAGGAGATAGGCGGCCTGCGCGGCCACGCCCCGCCCGGGTCCGAGCGCCGCCGCCGTGAGGACGACCGCGAGCGTCTGTCCCGTGACCGGCACCGGTGAGCCCGGCACGGAGAGGGCGACCTGGGCCAGCAGCGCGGTGACGAGCGCCGCGCCCAGGACGAGCGCGCCCTCCTGGACGCGCGTGCGCGCGAAGCGGTCGGCCAGGACACTGGCGGACGAAGAGGGCAGGGGGGACACGGGGCGCGATGCTCGGTGAGGACGCACCGGGGTGCAAGGCTTCCCGCGCGGTGCATGGGACGCGCGCGGGCGTCATGAACCGGCTACCGTCCCGGCCTTCTCGTGGTCGGAGGCCTTCGCTTTGACGAATCCCCTGCTCGGCACGCTCTCCCTGGTCCCGGTGACTTCGCTCTACGCCGCGCTCAACGCCTTCCTCACGCTGGCGCTCTCCGCCAACGTCAGCCGGGTCCGCACCCAGCACAAGGTGTTCCGGGGCGACGGCGGACATGCCGGCCTGAGCGCCGCCATCCGCGCGCATGGCAACAACATCGAGCAGGTCCCCCTGGCGCTCATCCTGCTGCTGCTGGCGGAGCTGAGCGGCGGGAACTCGACGGCGCTCCATGTCTTCGGCGGCGCGCTGCTCGTGGCACGCCTGGCGCACGCCATCGGAATGCTCCGCGCGAGCCCCATCCAGGCGGTCGGCGCCGTGCTGACCCTCGTCGTGCAACTGGGGCTGGCGGGGTGGGTGCTCTGGCTGCGGCCCTGGGGCTGAAGCCTTCGTCTAACCCGCGTCTTCCTTCGCCCGCGCCCGGACCTCCGCCGCGAACAGCTCCGCCGCGGGCGTGCGCGGGGCGCCCTTGCGCCAGAGGAGCGCCGCCAGCTCCGAGCGGGGCGCCGGAGACAGCCGCTTCACCACCAGCCGCTCCGCGTCCGCGAGCCTCGGCTCCGGAAGCACCGTGACGGCGAGGCCCGCGCGGACGATGGCCAGCACGGTGGCCACCGCGTTCGACTCGAGCGCGATGCGAGGCGCGAACCGCATCGCCGCGAAGTGCGCGTCCACGCGGGCGCGCACCCGCAGGCCGCGTGACAGGAGCGCGAACGGCTCCTCCGCGAGCAGCTTCACCCCCACGGACTCCGCGCCCGCCAGCGCATGGCCTCGTCCGACGACGAGCGCGAGCCGGCTGTCGAAGACGGGCTCCGCGTCCAGGTCCGCCAGCCGCGCGGGCGCATAGCCCAGTCCCACGTCCAGCTTGCCGTCCGCGAGCTGCCGCTCCAGCTTCCGGACCACGGCCTCCTGCGCGCTCAGCGCCAGCCCCGGATGTCTGCGGAGCACCGCCGCCAGCGCCGGCACCACCAGGCCGCGCATGCTCGGGGGATAGCCCACGCGCAGCGCCCCCGTGGCGAGTCCGCGCAGCGCGCCCACCGCGGACAGGCCCGCGTTCACGTCCTCCAGCGCGCGGGAGGCATAGGTGCGGAACAGCTCCCCGGCCTGCGTGAGGCGCACCCCGGTGCGAGCCCTCTCGAAGAGCGGGGTGCCGACCTCCTCCTCCAGTTGGTGGATCTGATGCGACAGCGTGGGCTGGGAGACGTGCAACCGCCGCGCGGCGCGCCCGAAGTGCAGCGCGTCCGCGACGGCGGAGAAGTAGCGCAGGTGTCGAAGCTCCATGGAGCCATCATAGACGGCATCTATCGGCTCGATGAAAACAGACGAATGTACGAATCGAGCCCCCTGGGTACATCTTCCGCGTCACCGAAGGAGGGGCACCCCATGAAGGCATCGGATCTGTTCGTGAAGGCGCTCGAAGCGGAGGGCGTGCGCTGTGTCTACGGACTCCCCGGCGAGGAGAACCTGGACCTGCTGGAGTCCATGCGCACCGCCGGCATGCGGCTGGTCGTCACGCGGCACGAGCAGGCGGCCGGGTTCATGGCCGCCACGCAGGGACGGCTCACCGGGCGCGCGGGCGTGTGTCTGGCGACGCTGGGGCCTGGGGCCACCAACCTCGTCACCGCGGCCGCGTACGCGCAGCTTGGCGCCATGCCCATGGTGATGCTCACCGGCCAGAAGCCCATCAAGGTGAGCAAGCAGGGGCACTTCCAGATCGTCGACGTCGTCGGGATGATGCGGCCGCTCACCAAGTCGACCCGCACGCTCGTCTCCGCGGAGCACGTGCCCTCGGCGGTGCGTGAGGCCTTCCGCCGCGCGGAGGAGGAGCGCCCCGGCGCCACCCACCTGGAGCTGCCCGAGGACGTGGCGCGCGAGTCCTCCGAGGCCCTGCCCCTGTCGCCGGGCGTCGCGCGCAGGCCGGTGGCGGACGAGGCGTCCATCGCCCAGGCGGTGGAGGCGCTCGCGTCGGCCCGCCGTCCGCTGTTGATGATTGGCGCGGGGGCCAACCGCAAGCTGACGTCGGAGATGCTCCGCGCCTTCGTGGACCGCGTGGGCCTGCCCTTCTTCAGCACGCAGATGGGCAAGGGCGTGGTGGATGAAACCCATCCGCTGTGGATGGGCACCGCCGCGCTGTCGGACGGCGACTTCGTCCACCGCGCCATCGAGGCCTCGGACTGCATCCTCAACGTGGGCCATGACGTCATCGAGAAGCCGCCGTTCGTCATGCGCGACGGCCGCCGCACGGTCATCCACCTGAACTTCTCCTCGGCGGAGGTCGACCCCGTGTACTTCCCGCAGGTGCAGGTGACGGGAGACCTGGCGAACGCCGTGTGGCGCATCGCGGAGGGCGTGGGCCCGCGCTCGCATTGGGACTTCACGCCCTTCGAGAAGTCGCGCGCGGGGCTCGACGCGCAGTTCGTCAGCGGCGCCGCGGACGACCGCTTCCCCATCTACCCCGCGCGGCTGGTCGCGGAGGTGCGCCGGGCCATGCCGGAGGACGGCGTCGTGTGCCTGGACAACGGCATGTACAAGCTGTGGTTCGCCCGCTACTACCGCTGCCGCCGGCCCAACACGCTCTTGCTCGACAACGCGCTCGCGACGATGGGCGCGGGCCTGCCGTCCGCCATCGCCGCGAAGCTGGTGCACCCGCGTCGCAAGGTGGTGGCCGTCTGCGGTGACGGCGGGTTCATGATGAACTCGCAGGAGCTGGAGACGGCGGTGCGCCTGAAGCTGGACCTGACGGTGATTGTCGTGCGCGACGACGGTTACGGGATGATCCGCTGGAAGCAGGAGGAGATGGGCCTGCCGGACTTCGGGATGACGTTGGGCAACCCGGACTTCGTCCGCTACGCGGAGGCCTACGGCGCACGAGGCCACCGTCCGGCGAGCGCCACCGAGTTCGGCGCCACGCTCACGCGCTGCCTGGAGTCGGGCGGCGTGCACGTCATTGACCTGCCCATTGACTACACGGACACCGCGCGGGCGCTCGGTGCCGGTCCCCTGGTGGAGTCGTGAGCCATGGGCACACACGTGAAAGAGAGGAACGCCATGCTGGCTGAGCGCTACCCGTACTACCTGGCCAACCGGCCCCAGCAGCCCAACGCGGAGCTGCCCGTCACCGACAAGTACACAGGGGAGGTCGTCACGCGAGTGGCCGTCGCGGACGCGGCCGCCGTGGAGGAGGCCATCGCCGCGGCGGTGCGCGCGACGGGGCCCATGCGCAAGCTGGCGCCGTATGCCCGGCAGCAGGTGCTGGAGCACTGCGTGCGCCGCTTCCAGGAGCGGGCAGAGGAGTTCGCGCTCGCCCTCTGCATCGAGGCAGGCAAGCCGCTGCGTGACGCGCGGGCGGAGGTCACCCGGCTCATCGAGACCTTCAAGGCGGCGGCGGAGGAGGCGGTGCGCGGCGGCGGCGAGGTCCTCAACCTGGAGGTGTCAGCGCGTACGGCGGGCTACCGGGGCTTCACCCAGCGCGTGCCGGTGGGGCCGTGCTCGTTCATCACGCCGTTCAACTTCCCGCTCAACCTGGTGGCGCACAAGGTGGCGCCCGCCATCGCCGCGGGCTGCCCCTTCGTCCTCAAGCCGTCGGACCGCACGCCGGTGAGCGCGCTGCTCATGGCGGAGGTGCTCGCGGAGACGGCGCTGCCCGAAGGCGCCTTCTCCGTGCTGCCCACGCGGCTGGAGGACGTGGGGCCGTTCATCGAGGACGACCGGCTGAAGCTGCTGTCGTTCACCGGCTCGGAGAAGGTGGGTTGGGAGTTGAAGGCCCGCGCCGGGCGCAAGAAGGTGGTGCTGGAGCTGGGGGGCAACGCGGCCTGCGTGGTGGACGCGGACCAGGCCGGGCGCCTGGACTTCGTCGCGGACCGCATCACCCAGGGAGCCTTCTTCCAGGCGGGGCAGAGCTGCATCTCGGTGCAGCGCGTACTCGCGCACGAGTCGGTTTACGACGCGCTGAAGGAGCGGCTCGTCACGAGGGCGAAGGCCCTGCGCGCGGGCAATCCCCGGGATGAAGCCACCACGCTGGGGCCGCTGATTGACGAGCCCGCGGCGCGGCGGCTGGAGGGCTGGATTCAACAGGCCGTGGAGCGGGGGGCCCGGGTGTTGACGGGAGGAGGGCGGCGCGGCGCGCTGCTCGAAGCCACCGTGCTGGAGGGCGTGCCGGAGGACGCGGCGCTGTGCGCGGAGGAGGCCTTCGGCCCGGTGGTGCTGCTCCATCCGTTCCGCGACTTCGACGAGGCATTGCACCGGGTGAATGACAGCCGTTACGGATTGCAGGCAGGCCTCTTCACCCAGGACCTGTCCCAGGCGATGCGGGCCTGGGATGAACTGGAGGTGGGCGGGGTCGTCGTTGGAGACGTGCCCAGCTTCCGGGTGGACACCATGCCCTACGGCGGCGTGAAGGGCTCCGGGCTGGGCCGCGAGGGCGTGAAGTACGCCATCGAGGACATGACGGAGGAGCGGCTGCTGGTGCTGCGTCAGCACAGTCCCACCGGCTTTTGAAGGCTGTCGTCCTGCTATGAACTCAGTTCTCCAGCTTCTGGCATTGGGTCCCTCCATTGGCGTTCTTCACGTAATACATCAGGCCGACGTTCGGATCCTTGAGGACCGACCCGAAGGCAGACGCGAACGCATTGAAGTCCGTGAAGAAGACGTGACTGCTGAAGTTGGGATCGCGGTAGTAGATGCAGTCCTTCTTGACGCTGACGCCGCACAGGGCGATGGCGTGCGTGGCCGCACCCGTCGTCGAGACCAACGGGCACTTGTAGGCGGCGAACCCGACCGAGCCCGTGTAGTTGTGTACCGTGGTGCTGTCGATCGCTCCCATGCTGAGCGGAGAGCCACACCAGAGCGGGCCGTGCTCTTTCATGAAGACGTCGAGTTTGCTGGTGCTGCCCAGAATCGACATCGTCGTCAGCTTGTCCAGACCCTTGAAGCCCAGCATCGTCAGCAGATAGCCGCGGGCGAAACCCTGCTTCTTCCATTCCATGAATTGTTGCAGTGACGCCTCGACTTCCTGGGTGCTGTGCTTCTTGGTCGCGACGAAGCTGCTTTCAATCTGGCTGCGGTAGAAGCGGATGTCCTTTTCGTCATGCTGCCCGGTCAGGACCTGGAGGACTTCGTCCAGTCCGTCGAACTGCCTGCCTTCAAGCTGGCTGAGGGAGCCCTTGATGCCGGAGGGCAAGGGCAGGTCCTGCTGCCGGATGAAGCTGGGTGTTGGCACCAGCTTCGCATTCGTGGGGTTGAACAGGGAGTCCGGCAGGAGATCCCACTTGTAGGTGGGCTCCAGCGCCTTGAACCCCGTCTGGCTCAGCGCAGGGTTGACCTGCACCTTGTCCTTGTTCATCGACGAGCCCATGAAGTTCTTGTGCGCGAGCAACAGATCCTGATCGCCCAGGTTGTTCAGGTTCTGGTTGTTGGCGGCGATGAAGGTGCTGATCTTCCGGATGAGGGAGATCCACTTCTGGCCGGGGGGAGGCCATGGCTCATGGCAGCGGGCCACCATCTTGGCCGCGTAGTACCAGCACGTCGGGCCCTTCTGGGCGTTGGTCGAGTTGCCGATGGGAGGCACCGCGTAGAGGATCGACATGGCGCTCCGACCATAATCCAGGCGTAGAGTGCGACGTCATGGCACGTCGCGGAACCTGGCAGGGATGGGCCGTCGCATCCGCCTACTGGACGCTGGCCGGCTTGGCGGCCGCGAGCGAATCCCACTCCGTGGGTGGGATGGAATGGGGACATGCGCTGCTCACGTCGATGGTGGCGCACCTCCTCTGGGTGCCCCTCACCATCGCCATCCTCCAGTTCGCGCTGCGCTTCCCGCTGGAGCGGCGGCGGGTGACGTCGCGGGTCGCGCTCCACGTGGCCGGAGCGCTCGCCGTCTCGTTCATCCGCGCGGCGTTGATCTTCTCCCTGGACCCCTGGGTGGGCTGGTACGCGCAGCGTCCTCCCTTCCTGGACGTGCTCCAGCACGCGCTGCTCTCCAACCCGTTCGTCTATCTGACCGTGCTCGGCGTGGCGCACGCCGTCCACTACGCGGACCTGCTCCACCTGCGGGACACCCAGTTGGCCCGAGCGCAGTTGCACGCGCTCAAGGCGCAGCTCCACCCCCACTTCCTCTTCAACACGCTGAACTCCATCTCCGCGCTCGTGCACCGCGACCCGCACGGGAGCGAGCGGATGATCGCGCGGCTGAGCGACCTGCTCCGCGGCACGCTCGACGCCGCGGGCACGGAGGAGGTGTCGCTCCAGGAGGAGCTGCGAGCGCTACAGCCCTACCTGGACATCCAGGGGGTGCGCTTCGCGGACCGGCTCACGGTGAAGCACGACATCGCGCGGGACGCGCTCGGGGCCCACGTCCCGCATCTGGTGCTCCAGCCGCTCGTGGAGAACGCCATCCAGCATGGAATCGCTCCGGGGTCGGAGCCAGGGACGGTGACGCTGGTCGCCCGGCGTCAGGGGCCCGAGCTCCACCTGGAGGTCCGCGACGACGGCGTCGGCCTCAAGGAGCGCCCGGCGGACATCTCCCAGGGCGTGCGCGGCGGACGGGGGCTGCGCATCACCCGCGAGCGACTGGTGCAGTTGTATGGCGGCGCCCACCGGCTGGAGCTCCGGGACGCGGTGGGCGGCGGCACCACGGTGGCGCTCGCCATTCCCTTCCGCACGGAGCCCTCCCCATGAGCGCCGCCATGCGCGTGCTCATCGTCGACGACGAGCCGCTCGCCCGTCAGCGCCTGAAGGACCTGCTGGCGGAGGCCCCGGACATGCACCTGGTGGGGGAGTGCCGCAATGGCCATGAAGCCATCGCGGCCATCGGGGCCGAGCGTCCGGACCTCGTGCTGCTGGACGTGGAGATGCCCGGCCCGGACGGCTTCGGCGTCCTCCGGGCGCTGGCCCCCGGCCCCGCGCCCGCGGTCATCTTCGTGACGGCCCACCGGGACTTCGCGGTGCAGGCGTTCGACGCCAACGCGCTCGACTACCTGCTCAAGCCCTTCGACCGCGAGCGCTTCCGCGCGAGCCTGGAGCGCGCGCGCGACCGGCGGCGGACCGGGCCGTCCTCCCTGGACGCGGCGCTGCTCGAACGGCTCGAGTCGCTCGCCGCCCGTCCCTCGGCCGCGCCCGCGCGCTACGTGACGCGGCTCGTGGCCCGGGTGGGGTGGCGCATGCGCTTCCTCCCGGTGGAGGACATCGACTACCTGACGGCGGAGGGGAACTACGTCGCCGTGCACGTGGGAAAGCAGTCGCACCTCACGCGCGAGACGATGGCGGCGCTGGAGGAGAAGCTCGACCCCGGGCAGTTCCTGCGCGCGCACCGCTCGTTCATCGTGCGGTTGGACCGCATCGAGGAGGTGGAGCCGCTTCCCCCTGGTGAGTACGTGTTCGTCCTGCGGGATGGCACGCGGCTGACGTCGGGCCGCAGCTACCGCGCGCAGGTGCAACGCGCGCTGGAGCTGTCGACGTGAGGCCGCCTTCCACCGTTCGTCCCTGACCCTCCACGGTTCGTCACATCTCCTTGGACCCCTTCGCCGCCGCCGGGCGACGGTGGCTTCAACAAAGGAGATGCACATGCGTCGTTTCGCCAGGCAGTGGTCGATGAACGTCCTCCTCGCCGTCTCCGCGGTGTCGGGTTCCGCGAGTGCCCAGGAGCCGGAGCTCGCGTTCGGGTCGCAGCCCCGGTGCGAGCCGGGGGGCAGCCTCTTCGCGCCGGGGGAGATTTCGCTGGAGGAGCGCTCGGAGTACCGGCTCGCGCTCTCCCCGGATGGGAAGACGGCGTACTACCACGTCGACTCGGACACGCCGCCGTACCAGGCCATCCACGTGACGCGCCTGAAGAACGGCCACTGGGGGCCCGGGGAGGTGGTGTCGTTCTCGGGCACGTACCGGGACTCGGATCCGTTCCTCTCTCCGGATGGGCAGTCCCTCTTCTTCTCCTCCACCCGCCCCGTGAGCGGAGGCGCCGAGCGCCCGGACACCGACCTCTGGGTCGTGCACCGCGTCCGCGACGGCTGGGGAACGCCCGAGCACCTGGGTCCGCTCGTGAACTCACCGAGGGAGGAGCTGTACCCCAGCGTGACGCGCGACGGGACGGTCTACTTCGCGAGCGGCACGTTCGACACGGACTTCGAGCTGTATCGCGTCCGGCGCCAGGGCGCTCACTACACCGCGCCGGAGAACCTGGGCCCCGCGGTGAACACCGCTGACACGTGGGAATACAACCCCTGGGTGTCCCCGGACGGACGGGTGCTCGTCTTCGCCTCGCTCAACCGCCCCGGGGGCTACGGGCTGGGGGACCTGTACGTGAGCTTCAACGTCGCGGGCACGTGGACGCCCGCCGCCAACCTGGGGCCTGGCGTGAACACGGAGAAGGACGAGTTCCACCCCACGCTGAGCCGCGACCTGAGCCAGCTCTACTTCGTGCGGCAGACGTGGGACCCGTTCGTGCCCTCGGACTTCTACCACCTGGACACGCGCTGCCTCTGGCGCTGACGGCCCGCTGGACCGGGAGCCCGCCACCGTCGGACTTCGAGAATGGATTGTCGCGGGCAATGAGAAAAAGCGCGCTCCATTGCCCCGGCAATCCCATAGGGCGTGCAGGATTGTTCGCCAGACTGCCCCGCCGCCCGGCCAATGCTCGATGTCGAGCGGCGTTTGTCCATGCGAATCACGGCGTCGTCAATCCAGACGCTCCGGATCGCCCTGCCTGTGGGGCTCCGACGGAGGAGTTCGCATGAATGCCTTCATTCGACACCCCAAGGGCTGGGGTGCGCTCGCGCTTGCCCTGGCCGTGCTCGCCTCGGTGCCGCTGCTCGCCGCGGGCCCTTCATCCACCACACCGCCAGCCGTGGCGTCCGCCCATGAGCCTCCCGCGGGCCAACGCAGCGCGGTCTGGCTGGTGCTCCGGAGCAAGGCGGACCTGAGCGCGGCCCACGGCATCAAGGACTGGGCCGCCCGGGGCCGCTTCGTCACCCAGCAATTGCAGACAGTGGCCCAGAACAGCCAGACGAACCTGCGCAACGAGCTGACCCGCCGCGGACTGAAGTACCAGTCCGCCTGGATCATCAACGCCATCCGGGTGGACGCGGACGCCACCACCACCAAGGAGCTGGCCCGGCACCCCGACGTCGAGCGGGTGATGCGGGACGTGCGGTTCCAGATTCCCAAACCCATCACCGGCCCCACGGTCCACCCCAGCGCGATCGAGTGGAACATCGCCAGGGTCCGGGCCCCGGAGGTCTGGGCGTCCCTGGGGACCCGCGGCGAGGGCATCACCGTGGGCAGCATCGACACCGGCGCCCAGTTCGACCACCCCGCGCTGGCCCGCCAGTACCGGGGACTTCAGCCGGACGGCACCGTGGACCACAACTACAACTGGTTCGATCCATCCCAGGTGTGCGGCAGCCCGTCGCTGGTGCCTTGTGACAACGTGGGGCACGGCACGCACACGATGGGCACCATGGTGGGTGACGACGGCAACCCAGGGCAAAACCAGATTGGCGTGGCGCCGGGCGTCCGGTGGATGACCGCGAAGGGGTGTGAGGATCTGGGCTGCTCGACGTCGGCGTTGCTGGCCGCCGGGCAGTGGATGCTGGCGCCCACGGACCTGGCCGGCAACAACCCGCGCCCGGAACTGCGGCCCCAGGTCATCAACAACTCCTGGGGAGACGGTCCCACGGATCCCGTCTTCCAGCCCATCGTGCAGGCCTGGATCGCCGCCGGCATCTTTCCCGTCTTCTCCAATGGCAATGATGGCGAGTCGGGCTGCGGCACCTCGGAGATCCCCGGCGCCTATCCGGAGTCCTACAGCGTGGGCGCGTTCGACATCAATGACGTCATCGCGACGTTCTCCAGCCGTGGGCCCTCCTCGTTCGGCGGCACCAAGCCGGACGTCGCGGCGCCGGGCGTGAGCGTGCGCAGCAGCGTGCCAGGGGGCGGGTATGAGTCCTGGAGCGGCACCTCCATGGCCGCGCCCCACGTCGCCGCGACGGTCGCCCTGATGTGGTCGGCGGCCCCCTCGCTGATGGGAGACGTGGCCGCCACCCGCTCGCTGCTCGACGCGTCCGCGGTGGACCGGGAAGACCTCAGTTGCGGCGGGACGCCCGGCGACAACAACGTCTGGGGCGAAGGAACCCTGGATGCCTTCCGCGCCGTCGAGCTCTCTCCGCGTGGACCGACGGGGCTGCTCACGGGCGTCGTCACCGCCCCGGAGACGGGCGCCGCGCTCCCAGGGGTCCGCATCGACGTGACGGGGACGAGCGAGAGGACGACGATCACGGATGAGGTGGGGCGCTACTCCCTGGTGCTCCCCGTGGGGACCTACACGGTGTCCGCCGCGCTGTTCGGCCGTGCGACGGTCACCGTGGCAGGGGTCGTGGTCACGGAGGGCGGCACCGTCACCCAGGACTTCTCCCTGGCGCAGGTGCCCTCGCACGCCGTCGCGGGCCGCGTCACGGACCCGGCGGGGACCCCGGTGGTCGGCGCCACGGTCACCGTGCTGGAGACGCCGCTGCCGCCCGCCATCACCGGCGCGGATGGCCGCTACCGGTTCGAGCAGGTGCCGGAGGGCACGTATGACATCCGCGTGGAGGCGGGCGGGTGCTTCGAGCCGCTGACGCGCACGGTGACCGTGGACGGCGACGAGACGGTGGACTTCGCGCTGAGCGGCCGGACGGACGCGTTCGGCTACTTCTGCCGTCTCCAGGGCCCCAGCTATGTCGACGCCACCACGGTCATCCCGCTGTCGGGGGACGACGCCTCCCTGGAACTGCCGCTTCCCTTCCCGTTCACCTTCTATGGAGAGACATACGAGCGCGTCTTCGTCTCGACCAACGGCGTGCTGAACTTCCTCGAGCACAACGCGTACTACAGCAACACCCCGCTGCCGGACGTCGCGCCTCCCAACGCGGCCATCTATCCGTTCTGGGATGACCTCTACGTGGACTCGGAGGCCAGCGTCCGGACCCTCACGCGGGGCGTGGCGCCCAACCGGCAGTTCGTCATCGAGTGGCGCAACGTCGCCTTCCTCCAGGACCAGACCTCGCGCGTGAGCTTCGAGGTCGTGCTCTCCGAGACCGGGGAGGTGCTCCTGCAGTACCGGGACATCGGCGACAGCTCGCTGGAGCGGGGGGATTCCGCGACGGTGGGCATCGAGAACGCGTCCGGCACCGTCGCGCTCATGACGTCGTTCAACACGCCCGCCGTGAGCGCGGAGCGCGCCATCCTCTTCGACCTGCCGCCCAGCGGCATCGTCCAGGGCGTGGTGACGAACGCGAATGACGGGCTGCCTGTCGCCGACGCCACCGTGCGCGCCCTGGTGGGGGGCAGCGTCTTCCGGAGCACCACGACGAACGCGCAGGGCCGCTACCACATGCAGTTGCCGCTCGGGACGTATGGGCTGGTGGTGTCCGCGGTCAATTATGAGACGAAGTCGGGAGGCGTCAGGCTGTCGGTGGATGACGAGGTCGTGACCCGCGACTGGACGTTGCGCACCGCCCGCGCCGTGGTCTCGCCCTCGGTGCTGGAGTTCATCGTCCCGCAGGGGCAGCGGCGGGTCCGCACGTTGACGTTGAGCAACACCGGCTCGGTGCCGCTGCGGTGGGAGCTGGCCGAGGCGGGTGGCGAGCAGATGCGGCCCACGCCGCTGCACGCGAGGGCCCGCGACGCGAAGGCCGAACCGAACGGCCGCACCGCGCGGCGGATGATGGGCCTCTCCGCCACGCCTGGCTGGGCCGCGAGCCTGGCCGGGGACGTGCTGAGGAGCTGGCCCGCCACGGGGCTCGACGTGCCCTGGGGCGTGGGCTACACGCAGAACGTCTGGGTTTCGGATGGGAGCCGACGCTTCAACCATGAGTTCACCGTGGCGGGCGCGGCCACGGGGCGGACCTGGGCGGCGCCCTGGTCGGGCGAGTGGCCCGCGGACATGGCCTACGACGCCGCCCGGGGGCTGATGTGCCAGTTGGCCGTGGGCGGGGACAATGGCATCCATTGCTGGAACCCACTCACGGGTGAGGAGGTGGACTCCATCACGGGCCCGTTCGCGTGGACGGGCATCTCCCAGCGGGGGTTGGCCTACCGCCCGGATGACGACACCTTCTACGTGGGCGGCTGGACCGAGGGCATCATCTACCACGTCCAGGGCCTCTCCCACCCGGACCGGGGCGCGGTGATCGGGCAGTGCCGGCCTCCTGACGGCGCCATCTCCGGTCTGGCCTGGAACGGCTCGTTCGGCGTGCTCTGGGCGGCGACCAACAGCCCCACGGACACGCTCTACGAGCTCAACCCCGCCACCTGCACCGTGCTGAACACGCTGGCGCACCCGAGCCCGGGCTACAACGGCGGCGGCCTGGAGCTGGACGAGGACGGCAACCTGTGGATGGTGGCCCAGAGCACCCGGCAGGTGTACCTGATGGAGAGCGGCGTGCCGGAGTTCACGGACGTGCCCTGGCTTTCGGAGCGGCCGCGGCGGGGCACCCTGGCCCCCGGGCAGCGCCAGGAGGTCACGGTCACGGTCGACACGACCGGGCTGGCGCCGGGCGTCTACCAGGCCACGGTGTTCATCCGGAGCAACAGCGGGCGGCAGCCGCTGCTGCAGACCCGTGTCAGCCTCATCGTCCCGGCCTACCAGCAGGCGGTGAACTCGGGCGGCGCCAGGTATGTCGACCGCATCGGGGACACGTGGGCCGCGGACCAGCGCTACAGCCAGGGCGGCTGGGGGTACCTGGAGCCTTCGGAGCGGGTCGCGACGAACCGGCCCATCGCCGGAACGGTGGAGGATCCGCTCTACCAGCGGGGGCGGCGGGGCTTCGTCGAGTACCGCTTCGACAACCTCCCCGAGGGCGTCTACCAGTTGGAGCTGCGCTTCGCGGAGATCCAGGACCAGCCGCGCCTGAAGCGGGTCTACGACGTGGTGGCGGAGACCCAGTTGGTGCTGCCGGCGCATGACATCGCCAACGAGGTGGGGCAACTGACGGCGGATGATCACAGCTTCTTCCTCACCGTCACCGACGGCCAGCTCAACCTCCGGCTGATCCCGCGTGAGGGCTACGGGGTGCCGCTCATCAATGCCATCCGGGTGACGCAGCGCCCGGATCGCTAGGCACCCGGCTTCGTGACTTCCCGTGCCGTGGCACGGCAGGCATTCTCCCGACCGGCCGGACCCGGGTGACCGGGTCCGGCCCCAACGAAAGAGACATGCATGCTCACGGAGCAGGTCCGCAAGGCACGACAGAAGCTGGTGCTGGCCCATTTCCACGACGAGGTGAAGCAGGACTGGGACGCGGTCCTGTCGACCTTCCCGCATCCGCACTACGAGCTCATCCCCACCCTGACGGTGCATGCCGGCAGCAGCGCGGTGCGCGACTACTACCGCGACACCCGCGTGGCGTTTCCGGATCAGCACCACGAGATCATCTCGCTGCGGCACAGCGATGACGCCGTCATCGTGGAGTTCTGGCTCATGGGCACCCACCGGGGGCCGCTGGGGCGGGTTCCCGCCACGGGCAACACGTTCCGGGTGCGCATGTCGGCGTACTTCATCTTCGACGCGACGGAGACGCTGGTGTGCGAGCGCGTCTACTTCGACACGCTCAGCATCCTCAAACAGCTCGTCGGCGGGCTCGACATGAAGAACCCGAGGAACTGGCTGCTCGCCGCGCGGTGCCTCAAGGGCCTGCTGGCGATGTCTGGCGACAAGCCCGTGCCCATCCTCACCCAGACGACCCCGCCCGTCTTCACCGACTGACGCAGGCCGTCGCCAGCCGCTTCGTGGGGGTCGCCCTCGTGGTGTCATCAGCGGACGGACGCTTGCGCCTCCCGGCCCATTTGCCCGAGCGCGCGCCGTTTCCAGGTTCCGGTGCATGGCGGACCTGTACGCGGTGCTTGGCGTGGCGATGACAGCGGACGCACACGACATCCGGCGCGCCTACCCGCGGCAGGTGCGGCGCTACCACCCGGACAGCGACCCGCGGCCGGAGTCCACGGAACACTTCCTCCGGATCCAGGCCGCCTACGACGAGCTGGGCGACGCGGCGAGGCGCCAGCGCTACGACGCCAGGAAGCGCGCGGAGGCCTCTCCGGCCCCGGCGCCCAGGTGCGAGCTGAACATCCCCCGGGGCCGCATGAGCGTGAAGGTGCGAATGCACTGATTGCCCTTGGGACTACAGCCCCGTGCTCTTGAGCAGCACGGACGCGTTCTCGCTGGGGAAGTACCCGGGCGAGAAGACGTTCGCGTCCGTGACGAAGGCCCGGTCGCCCAGGATGGCCAGCTTCGGCCCGGTGGTGGAGCGGATGAACAGCGGCACCGCCAGTTGCGTCTCCGGCCAGCGCACCATGCCGTCCGTTCCGAAGGACGTGTCCAGGTCCCCGTTGGCCAGCAGCCGGAAGAGCACGGGCTTCGCGTACACGTCCGCGAAGACGAGGATCTTCCCATCCGCCTGGATGCGAAGCCCGCTGACGTCCACCACGTCGAGCACGCCCGCGGGCGCGGTGAGCTCCCGCACGCCCGCGGGGCCGAAGGTGACGTCCGGCTTGCCATCCGCCGTGTACGCCACGAGCTTGAGCACGCCGTGCGCTTCACCGCCAACCTTCACGTCCTGCCGTTCACCCGCGAGCAGCAGGCCCCCGTTGGGGCGCGCCACCAGGGCGTGGGCCTGGCCGCCCTCGCTCTTCGCGATGCCGGACGTCCCGAAGCTCAGGTCCTGGCTGCCGCTGGAGGTGATGCGCACGGCCGCGAAGTGGTCGCCCCCGGCCAGGACGACGTTGGAGCCCTGGAGCACCATGCCCTGCACGGCTTCGGCATCCGTGTACGCGCCGCCAATCCAGCTACCGGACGGGCTGCCCGCGGACTTGAACGTCGTGTCGAGCGAGCCGTCCGCGTTGTAGCGGATCAACGCGAAGTCTTCGTCCAGCCCGTCGGACTTGGTCAGGAAGCCGCCGACGTAGAAGCGGCCGTCCGGCAGGGGCAGGATGCCGCGGACGGTGCCCACGAAGTTGACCGAGCCCTCCTCGCCGAAGTGCAGCCGGGACTTGCCCGTCTTGTTGAAGCCGGTGTCCAACTGGCCGTTGGGCTGGAGCTTCACCACCGCGAAGTCGCGCGAGTCCGTCTTGCTGCCGCCCCGGGCGAAGCCCGCGACCAGGATGCTGCCGTCCGCGAGCACCGCCACCGTGTCCGCGCGGTCGTCCTGCTCCCGCTGCCCGGAGATGGGGCCCTTGGCCGGGCCTTCGAAGTCGAGCACCACGGAGCCCTGCGTTCCGAACGACGTGTCCACCTCGCCCGACGCGGTGTAGCGCCGCACGAGCAGGTCCACGCCCGTGGTGGCCAGGTTCGCCTCGGTGGAGCCCACCACGATGAGTCCGCCATTGGACACCGCCAGCGCCCGGCCCTCCTCCGCGGGCAGCTTCGTGCCGGCATCGGGGGGCATCCCCGCGTCCGGCTGCGTCCCTCCGTCCGGGGACGGGGTGTCGTCGTCACCTCCGCAGGCCCCGCCCCGGACCTGCTTCACGCGTAGTCCGACCTCAGTTGTTGTTTCAGCGTGTCATCCAGATTGGGCTGCGCCGACACGAGCTCCCAGTAGTCCGGCCCGCCCACGGTGGGCGCGTCGAGCACGATCCGTCCGGCCAACCGGTCCAGGTCGGAGACGAACGCGGAGGCTTCGGGGCCGGCGGCGAAGACGTCCTGCGGCTCATTGTCGAGCACGAGCTCGAAGGGCCTGGGGGCGCCGGGGCGCAGTTGCTGGCGCTCCTCACGCTCCATCCGCCGCCGGAAGTCAGGCAGGTCCGCCATGGCCTCTTCCAGGAGGTCGCGCGCCGCTTCGAAGCCCAGGTCGTTGAGGGGGGAGTCGCCCGTCCACAGGGAGAAGGCCTTCTCGACGCCGTCGAGGGTCCAGGGCTCGGCGGGATGGCCCGGGTCGAAGGCGAGCGGCTCCATCAGCGCGCGGTCTCCGAAGCGGGCAACGCCATCCACGATGACGAGGCGCACCGCCTTCTCCGTGGCGGAGATCAACGCGTCATAGGGGTCGCCGCCGGTGCCCGCGATGACCAGCAGGTCCGCGAGGGCGTTGGCCTGGAGCGTGCCCAACTGGGTCTGCCAGCCGGTGACGCGGGCGGCGTCCGCCGTCACCGAGCGCACCAGGGCCTTGGAGGACAGGGACACGCCCTGTCGCGCCGCTTCGTGGCGGGCGACCTTCAGCTCCTGGAGGAGGTTCTTGCTGCCGGTGGGGGACCAATCACAGCCCAGGGAGAACGTCACGCCCGCGCCGAGCAGGTCCGCGACGTTCAATGTCTGTCCATACAGCAGCAGGTTGCTGAAGGGAGACCACACGACCTTGGCGCCCATGGCGGCCATCCGGTCCAGGTCCGGGCGCTGCAAACCCAGACTGTGGATGCCAATCAGTGAAGGCTGGACGAGGTCGTGAACGGCGAGTTCGACGTAGCAGCGGTGGGCGTAGTCATCCACGCCTTCGCCCAGGTGGTAGAAGTACGCGGCGCGGGACCTCAGGGCGTCGCGGAAGGATTCGATGTCCTCGGCGTTGTCGTGCAGGTCCATCACGCGGGTGCTGCCCGCGGGCAGTTGGGCGTCGCGAGGCTCCTCCACGTTGCGCATGGCGCCCCGGAAGAGGGCTTCTCCGCCGGACACGCGGGTCCGGATGCCCTGGCCGGTGGTCGTGCCCGCCAGCAGCGCCTTGGCTTCGATGTAGCGGACGACGGCGCGCGCCGAAGGGGCGTGGCCCGCGAGCGTGCGGATCGGCAGGGAGATGCGCGTGGCGTAGTCCGCGTGGCGCGGCCACTGGGTGCGATTGAGGTAGCGTTTCGGCACCTGCCACAGCGTCAGCACGTCGTAGACGAAGTGGTTGTGCAGGTCGATGAGCCCCGGATACAGCGTCCCACCGGTGTCGATTCTGGGGGCGTTCCGGAAGGCCTCGGGGAGCGGGCCGCCCGAAGGCTCGACCGCGACGATGTGGTTGCCTTGGACGAGGACGCGCCCCCGTTCCAGCACCTCGTCCCGGGAGTCGAGCGTCACCACCCGGCCTTCCAGCACGTAGCGGGGGATGGCCTCGGTGGGCTCGGATGCTCCTGTGTTCATGGCTCGCCTCCCGTGGCGAAAGAACCTCAGGATTTGAAGTTAGGGATGGGCGGGGCCGGGTGGGGGAGGGAGGCGCCAAGGGCGTCGCCCCGCGCCCGCTTTGGCGATCTCCGGTGTGGCTTGTCGTCCGCGAAGGTCCAGCCCCGGCCTTCCCAAATTGGAGGGCCGGGGGAATGTGTGGCGGGACCGCGCTCAGTTCTCCTGGAAGGTATTCATCGAGGGGCAGTAGGTCGCGTATCCATGGCCGGAGACGGTGCCATTGTTCTCGTAGGTGATGTTCACGTCGAAGGCCAAGAAGTGCTTCGCGGGAGGTGTTCCGGCCTTGACGCAACTGGGGCAGAGCGAGGCCGCCACGGGCGTGAAGGTGAGATTCGTGCTGCTGACGATCCAGAAATAGTCATCCGGAATCAGCGTGCCACCGAAGTCGAACAGCACCGAGGTCGGCCCACCCGCCGTGGAGCCCGTCTCCGGAGTTGTGTCCACCGGGACCTTCACCGATTCGAAAGTGACGATCTGCGGCGGGGTGGGTGCGCTCTCAGTCGGGCATTCATCGGTCGTGCCGTTGCTGAGCTCGATCCACAGCGCCCACGGGTCTCCGGCGTTCTCCGGCTCCGCGTAGCCGAAGTAGGCGTGGTTCAGGACCACCTGGTTCCCGTACATCTGGGCCGTGGCGGCGGTGATTTGGCACGTACCCTCGCAGGTGGTGAAGGAATCAGTGCCTGCATCAGGCTCGGTGCCCGCATCGGGAGTGGTGCCCGCGTCCGGCTCGGTGCCTGCATCAGGCTCGGTGCCCGCATCGGGAGTGGTGCCCGCGTCCGGCTCGGTGCCCGCATCGGAGGTGGTGCCTGCGTCCACTTCGGTGCCAGCGTCCACTTCGGTGCCAGCGTCCACTTCGGTGCCAGCGTCGGACTCAGTGCCCGCATCGGAGGTGGTGCCCGCGTCCACGTCGGTGCCAGCGTCGGACTCAGTGCCCGCGTCCACGTCGGTGCCAGCGTCGGACTCCGTGCCCGCGTCCACTTCGGTGCCCGCATCGGACTCGGTGCCCGCGTCCACTTCGGTTCCGGCGTCGAACTCGGTACCTGAGTCGGGCGGGAGACCTGCGTCGGGCCGGGTGCCCGCATCCGGCGGGGTATCGCCGTCATCGGAGCCACAAGCGGAGAGGGTGGGGACGACCGCGAGGGAGAAAATCAACAAGGAGAGAATCGAGCGTCGCAGGGTCATGCCGCGGATTGTCACGGGTTCCCTGTCGAGAAGCGAGGGGGCTTGTCCCTCTGCGTCATCACATCCTGGCGACAAGCCCGAATCGTCCCCCACCCGTGCTCCTCATTCGGGGGCGCGTCCGGCTGAAACCGTTTTCGCTCCCCATGTGCGCCCACTATCCTGTGTGGCCGAGAAGCCCGGCGTCGTGGCTGACCGTGAGCCCCCCGCCGGCCGCATGCTGCCTACCCAGGAGATGACATGTCGCGCGAGTACCCCCAGGAGCAGTTGCTGGCGTTCGTCCAGGCCATGGCCAACGTGGCGGCGAGCGACGGCCGTGTCACCGAGGAGGAGCGCCAGCAGCTCGACGAGGTGGTGCTGAACATCGGCCTGTCGCCCCGCGACCCGCAGGTCGCCGCGCTCATCGAGGCGGAGTTCCAGAAGCCCGGCCGGCTCTCCGACATCATCGGCAAGATTGAAATCCGAGAGCTGCGCGCCTCCCTGCTGCGCATGCTCGTCGAAGTGGCTTGCGCAGACGGAGAGCTCGCGGCCGCGGAGCGCGCGTCGGTGAAGGAGGCCGCCACCACCTTCGGTTACGCCGCCGCGGTCGCCGACGAGCTCATCGACTGGACGCTCGATTCCATCAAGCTCGATCAGCGCGAGCGCGACATCATGGCGAAGCTGCTCTGAGAGCGGCACCGGGCTTCAGTGACGGCTGTATCTACCGACGTCCACTGTCTCACCGTTGTCCGCCACCACGCGCAGCCGGCTGAAGCCCCAGACGTCGTCGGTACGGACGGCCTTCACCTCCAGCCGGCCGTCCTGTCTGCTGCCGGAGAGGTTGATGGTCAGGTTCGCCTGGCCATCCTTGTTCATCAGGTTGAACGAGCCGCTGAAGAAGCTGCTCGCGCTGATGGGCGCCCCCAGAAGCCTGACCACCCCGGGATGGTTCTCCACCCGGGAGATGGCCTCGGAGTAGGGGAGCTCGGACCGGATGCCCAGGCACATCAGGCCTCCGCTTCCGCAACACAGCAGCGGCAGGCCCAGCAGTCCCCCCAGCACCCACTTCGTGGTGGACGACATTCCCTGTTCCTGGCGGCGCCGGGGCATGCGGTCTGTCCTTTCCGATGTGCGATGTTCGTGGGACGCCTCCTAAGCCTTTCACAGACACGCCGAAAGCCGTGCAAGCCCATTCAAGGAGAAGCCCATGTCGTCAACCCAGCATCAGCCCATCGCCGCGCCGGGTCTGCCCAAGCCCGCGGGCCCGTACTCTCCCGGCATGCGGTTGGACCGGCTGCTCTTCATCTCCGGACAGGCGGCCAGGGACCCCGCGACCGGCGTACAGGCCGAGGGAATCGAAGCGCAGACAGAGCAGGTGCTGCGCAACCTGGAGCGCATCCTGGTGGCCGGTGGCTCCAGCCTCCAGCACGTCCTGCGCTGCGGCGTCTTCCTGGTGGACATGCAGGAGTTCGCGCGGATGAACGCCGTCTACGAGCGCGTCTTCGCCGGGCACCGGCCCGCGCGGACCACCGTGCAGGTGTCCGCGCTTCCAGACGCCGGCCTGCGCGTGGAGATTGATTGCATCGCCTACGTGCCTTGATTTGTCAGACACAGACGTTCGAGCGCTCGGCCCGGCATGTGCTCAATCGCCCCGCGACGCGATGAGCGCGAGGTTGCGCGGCGACAGGCGCGGATCGAAGAGCTGGAGGAGTTCGACCTGGAAGCCCAGCTCCTCCAGGAGGATCGCGCGATCGAGCAGGAGCACGACCTCCAGCGCCCGCGCGAAGCGGTCCCTCAGCAGGTGGCAGAGCAGCAGGTCTCGCGTCTCGGCGCGAACGGACACCTCGAAGGCATCCAGCGCGGCGTCCGTCATGTTCGCATCGAGCCCCAGGCGCTCCAGGCGGTCGCGCGCGTAGCCGGCGAAGGAGCCGTCGTAGAGCGTCCGGGGCGCGTCTCCTGCCCGCACGAAGCCGCGCTCGGGAAAGCGTTGCCTCGACAGGAGATCGAACGCGAAGCGCCACGCATACACCCGCTTCATCCGCGCGAACTCCTCCTCGCTCTTGTGATGCCGTCCCCGCGTCGTCAGCGCCAGGGCATGCGGGGTGAAGGGCAGCGGATGCGCGCCGCCGAAGCGGGAGACGGGGAAGTCTCGCGGGGCCTCCAGCTTGTCGTAGCAGCAGCCGATGTTCAGGACGAAGCCCGCCCCCTGGCTCTTGCGGAGCTGCGTGAGGGCGAGCGGCCCGCAGGTGTGCAGCCCGATGGAGGCCCGGTCCCGTCCGGAGAAGAGCGGATCGATTCGGGGTTGGAGCCCGTCCTCGACGGAGGCCTGGATGAAGTGCAGGGTGTCCCCACCCTGGGGGCGCGTCTTCGCCAGCCACCGCCGGCCCTTGTCCTGCAACGCGGCGTCCCTGTCGATGCTGTGGAAGGTCCACCCGAACGTCCGCGCGCAGAGGCGGGCGAGATGTCCCATGCCGCCGCCGATATCGACCGCCTGGTGGATGAAGCGCGTCCTGGGCGCGAGCAGGGCGAGCACCCGCTCGAGCTCATGGGTCTTCTTGGCGCTGAGTCCCTGCGTCTCCGTGACCGTCAGCGGGTGAAGGCCCTCATGCCAGGGCAGCGCCGTCAGCTCCTGGAGCGTGCCCAGGAGCGCGGACAGGGACGGAGGCGGGGCGCCCACGAGCTCCCCCTGGTCCAGCCGCCGCTCGCCCGCTTCATCGAGCGACCGGGCATGGGCCAGCCAGTCCCCGGGATACGCGGCGCCGGATTCAGGCCAGCCCTGGAGGATGGAGCGGGACCAGAGCGGGGCCCAGGGCCGCAGTTCGTGCGTGAGCGCCGCGAGCCGCGCCTGGAAGTCCATGGCCGCGCATCCTATGCGAGGACGGGGCAGGTCTGCCCCAATCCCAGACACTGGTGACGCGCCCTCGTCCTTGCGTGCCCGGCGCGCCTTCACCGCAGGAACTTCGTCACCTCTCCGAACCCCGCGTACGGGTACAGGGGGCGGTCCAGCGCCACGACCTCACGGTCCGCCAGACCCAGCATGTAATACATCGACCGCAGGCGGCCGATCTTCGTCATGACCGAGGGCGCATAGGCAGGCGTCTCCAGGTCGCTGTTCTTGACCAGGCCCGGCCCGGTCCCCGCGAGCGTGTTGCGCGTCGCGTGCATGATGGGGTTGTCATCGTCGAAGGCGTCGAAGCCCTGGTTCACGGGCAGGGCCTTCTGGGGCTCGTCCTGGAGAGGGGAGGTCAACTGCGTCAGCCAGTTGCCCGTGCTGACGCTCTGGTTCACCTGGTTCTTGTTCTCGCTGAGGCTCCGGAAGCCGAGCTCCACGGCGGCGCACCAGGGGCACGTCTCCTTCGGACGGTTCCGTCCCGGACCCGTGTCGTTGAACCCCTCGTAGGGGAAGCAGATGATCACGTCGCAGCCTTCCGCGAAGTACGACGACGCGGTCATGAGCGCCGCGGGTTCGGCGCAGTTCAGGGAGTGCCATCCGCTGAGCCACAGGTCTACGCCCAGCCCGGGGTCCGACGCGACGTTGAGCTGGATGTTCTTGCTCACCTTGTCCTTGCGGAAGGAGACGTAGCTGAACAACGCCTGCCGCGCGGGCGTGCGCAATCGCATCCGCGTTCGAGCGCGATAGCCGAAGGCCGCGAGGCTGGTCCGCTCGAGCATCGTCTCGTAATTGACCGTCAGCTCCCGCTGGATTTCATTCTGGATCTTGCCCTCCTGGTAGGCCTTGCGCTCCTTCTCATCGCGCTTCTTCGTCTTGGCCTGGAGTTCCCGGTAGGCCGCCAGCGCCTTGCCATCCTCGGATTCAGGGTCGAGGTCCTTCTTCGTCAGCAAGTCCTTGACCTGCGTGTATGTCATTCCGGATTGCTTCTGGAGCCCCTTGAGCTTTTCACTGGACTGGAAGGGCTGGTCGGGCGCCGGGGGGATGGGGGTGTCCGGCTGCCAGTTCGGCAGGGCCAGGTGTCTGCAAAAGAGCTGGAGGTAGGCGGCACCGGGCTCCTCCCGGACAACCCCGGAGAGCCCGAGGATGGGCACGTGCACGGTCTCTCCGTTCACCTGGTGCCGGGTCCAGGAGACGCAAAGACAACCCACCGCCCCCGCGAACAAGCTCTTCAGGTCCTGGAACGCGCTCTTCCTGGGCAGCAGCAGCCGGGTCAGGGAGGTCTCGTCGTCGCCCACCAGGTGATAGCGGCTCACGAGCTCATCCGTGTAGGCCTTCACCTTCTGGTTGAACATCACCTCCGGGACCTTCCTGCGCCAGTCCTTGGGCGGGAACACGGCGCCCAGCGCGGTGCCCGGGGGCGACACGACGAAGCCCAGGCTCATCAGCCGGTTGCGGACGGGCTCGTAGTAGGCGTACTTCACCCGGTCCTTCTCCGCCGGGGGGACGTACGGGTCGGGCATCGGCGGCGGGACATAGGCCTCGGCGTCCTTGTCCTGGGTGCCCTTGGGCTTCTTCTTCTTGGCCTCCTTGGTGTCGTCCTGGATCTTCTTCCGGGCCTCCCGAACCTGTTCGACCTTCTCGTTGTGGAGCCGGGTCTCCTCGGAGAAGGCCGCGAGGATTCCGCTGATGTCTCCGTCGGAGAGAAGGCCTTTGTCCACGCGCCCCTCGAGGTGCCAGTTCCACTGCTCCTCCAGGGACCTCCAGCACTCCCGGATGTAGGCCCGCTCCTCGGCCAGCAGGTCCTCGATCGCGGTCCGTCCCGCGCCCAGCAGCTCCGGGGTGGTCTTCCCGCCCTTCTTGACCCCGAGCACCTCGAGCACCAGCGAGTCCGTCACGCTCAGACGCCTGACATGCTGCGCGTAGCCCTCCAGGTTCTTCCGGGCCATCCGGAGGCTCTTGCGCGCCTGGTAGAACCCGTCGATGTCGGACAGGAACCACTGCTGCTGCATGAAGCCGTAGGTCTTGTCGCGGGTGTCCAGGAAGAGGTCGAGACAGTTGTCGTCGATGTAGTCGGGAACCGCGTAGCCGCCGCCGCGCAGCCACTTGCGCGCCGTTTCGGTGGAGAGCGCGCTCGTGCCCGCCAGGTTCTTGAGCTGGATCGTCATGGAACGAGGAGAACTCGCGCGTTCCAGCAGCGTCAATGCCCGGAACCGGTTCCGCCAGGACGCCTTCCTGGCGGAGGGCTTCCGGCGACGGGAGGCGGAAGGTGAGGGGAGTGGGCCCTCCTGGATTCGAACCAGGGACCAATCGGTTATGAGCCGACAGCTCTAACCGCTGAGCTAAGGGCCCTCGCGCTGACTATAAGGCCTTGCCGTCCTTCTTCACCACCACGCGGAACACCTGACCGCGTTCATCCACGGTGACGCCCTCCGCGCGCAGGCGCTTCGCCTGCTCGTGGGCCACCGGGGGCGCCAGCGTCCCGTCCGAGCGGATGACCCGCCACCAGGGCACCTGCGTGGCCTGCCCCGGCAGGTGCTTCAGCTCCCGCCCCACGCCCCGCGCCGCGCCCGGCCTGCCCGCGTAGATGGCCACCTGCGCGTAGGAGCGCACCTCCCCCCGGGGAATGGAGCGCACCTGCTTCATCACGCTGTCGGAGAAGGGCAGGGGCTTCTTCGCGGCCATGGCGCACCTCACACCGGGACGAAAAACGACGAAGGCCCTCGTCCACTCAGGGAACGGAGGCCTTCGAATCCCATCAGCTCAACGGCCTGGCGTCAGCTCTCCACGAAGGAGCGCAGGCGCTTGGAGCGGCTGGGGTGGCGCAGCTTGCGCAGCGCCTTGGCTTCAATCTGGCGGATGCGCTCGCGCGTCACCTCGAAGTCCTGGCCCACCTCTTCCAGCGTGTGGTCGCTCTTCTCGCCGATGCCGAAGCGCATGCGCAGGACCTTCTCCTCGCGCGGCGTGAGCGTGGCCAGCACCTTCCGCGTCTGCTCGGCCAGGTTCATGTTGATGACCGCGTCCGCGGGCGACACCAGGCTCTTGTCCTCGATGAAGTCGCCCAGGTGGCTGTCCTCCTCCTCGCCGATGGGCGTCTCCAGGGAGATGGGCTCCTTGGCGATCTTCAGGACCTTGCGCACCTTGTCGAGCGGCAGCTCCATCTTCTCCGCGATCTCTTCCGGCGTCGGCTCGCGGCCAATCTCCTGCACGAGGTAGCGGCTCGTGCGGATGAGCTTGTTGATGGTCTCGATCATGTGCACCGGGATGCGGATGGTGCGGGCCTGGTCCGCGATGGCGCGGGTGATGGCCTGACGGATCCACCAGGTGGCGTACGTCGAGAACTTGTAGCCGCGCTTGTACTCGAACTTGTCCACCGCCTTCATCAGGCCGATGTTGCCCTCCTGGATGAGGTCCAGGAACTGCAGGCCGCGGTTCGTGTACTTCTTCGCGATGGAGACCACGAGGCGCAGGTTCGCCTCCACCAGCTCGCTCTTGGCGCGCTCGGCGCGCTTCTCGCCCAGGCGGATGGCGTCGTAGTTGCGGCGGAGCGCGTCCACCGGGAGGTTGGCCTCCTCCTCCACGCGCTTGATCTTCCGCACCGCCGTGCGCACGTCGCGGTCCAGGACCTCCAACTGCTCCGGCGTGAAGTTGAGCTGCTTCTGGAGCTTCTTGGCGATGTTCGGGTTCTCGCGCGACTCCTTGAGCTGCGGGCGCAGGTCCTTCATGTTGACCTGGTAGCGGCGCTCCAGGTCCCCGAGCTCCTCCTCCGCCTTCTCCACGCGCTCGATGAGGCCCTTGAGGTTCAGGACGATGCGGTCCACCTGCTTCTTGTTCAGCCGCATCTCCTCCAGGACCTCCATCATCTTGGTCCTGAGGTCCTTCACCTCCTGCTTCAGCTCCTTCTTGCGGACCTCCGTCAGCTTCTTCTTGCCGGAGAGCTCCTCCTCCAGCACCTCGCAGTCCTTGGCGAACTTGCGGAAGCGTTCAATCTGCTTGGAGATCTGCTCGATCTTGTTGAGTTCGCTCTGCGCGAGCTGCGCGGGGGCCTCGCCCTCGGCCGCCTCCTCGGCGGGCTCTTCCGCGTTCTCCGACTGGGCCTCTTCCGGCGCGTCCTTGATGACGTCGCGCACGCGCAGCTTGCCCGTCTTCAGGCGGTTGCTGATGTCCAGGATGTCCGCCACCGCGACGCGGCAGGCCAGGAGCGCGCGCAGGACCTCCTTCTCGCCCTCCTCGATGCGCTTGGCGATCTCCACCTCGCCCTCGCGGGTGAGGAGGCTGACGCTGCCCATCTTGCGCAGGTAGAGGCGGACAGGATCGTTGGACTTGCCGCCCGGCTCGTCGTCCTCGTCCTTCTCGTCCTCGTCCTGGTCTTCCTTCTCTTCCTCGACGGCGACGGTGGGCTTGATCTCGTTGGACTGCGCGGCCTTCTGCGCGTCCACGATCTCGATGTCGTTGTCGCCGAACATGCTCATCACGTCGTCGATCTGATCGGACGACACGATGTCGGCGGGGAGGGCGTCGTTCACCTCGTCATAGGTGAGGAAGCCCTTCTCGCGGCCCGCGGCCAGCAGGTCCTTGACCTCCTTGCGCTCGGCGACGGGATCCTCCTCCACGTCGTCTTCCACGGCGTCCGGGTCCACCTGGACGGCGGCGGCGGCTTCCTCCGCGGCCTCCTCGGGGTCCACGTCGTCCGCGATGGCGGCCACGCCCTTCTTCTTCTTGATCTTCTCGGTCGCCTCGGCGGGGGCTTCCTTCGCCACCAGCTCCTTCTCCTCAGGCTCCGCTGCCTTCGTGACCTTCGCCGCAGGGCTGTCCGGGGCCTTCTTCTTGCGGATCACCGGATCCACCTTCTTCTTGGTGGGCTTCACGGATGCCTTGGGGGGCTTCTGCGTCGGCATTCGGGTACTTCTCCTTAAGAAAATCAGGTGCTTTGGCCTGGGCCAGCCGGCCGATCTACCGCAAAGTCGAGCTTTCTTACAAACGCGAACTCAAACCGGTTGCATTGGTCCCTTTGTTCCCGTTGCCGAGGAAGCGGGGGACAGCTCATCCAGGACGCGCTTGCGGAGGGCGAGCAGCTCCTTGCGCTCGGACAGGAGCAACCGCGTCTCCTCTGTCAAATCAAAAGCCCCCTGCGTCTGTTCCGTCGCTCGCTTTATATAAACGAGCCGCTCGTCAATGCGCTTCTTCATGATGTCGCGGCACGCGAGGATGAACTCCGTTTCGAGTTCCATTCCCCCCGGAGAGAGCCGGCGGCCAGCCTCCAGGAGCGTCCGCTTGACGACCTCCGAGGCCTCGAAGAGCGCCTCCTCCAACCCCCGCCCGGACGTGGCCTGGGCCAGCACCATCCGCAGTCCCATGTGGGACAGCTCATCACACACGCGGAAGGTGTCCCGGGCGAGCAGCCGGGAATCCCGAAGGATGGCGGCCACATAGAGCGCCTCGGACTCCGGCGGGGGGCGCTCCGCCTGGGGCTTGGGCACCGGGCGCGGCATGGCCTGCGCGGGCACGGCGTTGGGGTGCGAGGCGGTGGCGGCGGGCTTGGGGGTGGGGGGCGGCCTGTACTGGAGCGACGACTCGATCTGCGCCGGCATCCAGCCGAAGTGGTCCGCCAGCGCGCTGATGAGCGCCGAGCGCGTCAGGCCCGGAGGCACCTGGGAGGTGACGGGCTTGAGCCGCTCCAGGGCGGACATCTTCTCCTCGAAGCTCGCCTGCTTGCCCATGGGGAGCAGGGTGGCGAAGAGGTAGGCGGTGAGGGGCTGGGCGCCCTCCAGCAGGCGCTCCACGCCGTCGGTGCCCTCGCGGCGGGCGAAGACGTCCGGGTCATCCCCCTGCGGCAGGAGCGCCACCCGGGTGGGGGCTCCGGCGGCGAGCAGGGGACCGGCCAGGCGCTCCACCGCGGCGAGCCCCGCGGAGTCCCCGTCCAGGAGCAGCACCAGGTCGCGGGCCTCCGCGCGCTTGAGCACCTGGAGGTGCCCGGCGGTGAGGTTGGTGGAGCACAGGGCCACCGCGTTGCGCACGCCCACCTGGTGCAGGCCGATGCAGTCGAAGTACCCCTCCACGAGCACGGCCGTCTTGCGCTTGTGGATGTCGTCGCGCGCCTGGTCCATGCCGAAGAGCGTCTCGCTCTTGTTGTAGAGCCGGGACTCGCGCGAGTTGAGGTACTTGGGCCCGTCCTCCGCCGCGACCAGCCGGCCGCCAAAGGCGATGGGCCGCCCCTCCGGCGCGCGGATGGGCACCATCAGGCGGCTGCGGAAGAAGTCGATGCAGCCATCCCCGCTGTTGCGCTTCGTGATGAGCCCCGCCTTCAGGCCCCACTCCAGCATGCCGTTCTTCTGGAAGCGGTCCGCCAGGAGGCTCCACTGAGCGGGCGCCCACCCCAGGCCGAAGCCCTGGGCCACCTCTTCCGACACGCCCCGGCTGGCCAGGTAGGCGCGCGCGGCGCGGCCCTCGTCCTCGTGCCAGAGCAGGCCGCGGAAGTGCTCCGCGGCGAAGTCCGTGGCCTCCTTGACCTGCTGGCGCTCCTTGAGGCCGGGGTCCTGCGCGGCCTCCAGGTCGATGCCCACCTCCTGGGCCAGGTCGCGCACGGCGTCCTGGAACGTCTTGCCCAGGTAGCGCTGGATGAAGGACACCGCGTCGCCGCTCGCCCGGCAGCCGTGGCAGAAGTAGAAGCGCTTCTCCGGCACCACGTAGAAGGACGGCGTCTTCTCCTGGTGGAAGGGGCAGCGGCCCTTGAACTCGCGGCCGGCCTTCTTGAGCTCCACGTGACGGGACACCAGCGACACGATGTCCACGCGGTCGAGGACCTCCTGGATCTTGTGCTCCGGAATCACGACGCCCCTCCATCCATCCGCATGAGCGCGGCCTTCCGCCCGCAATCCTGACGGCCCCCTCTGACGCGAACGGACGGAAGCTGGGACACGGCGCGCACTCCTGACGGCTGCCCGCCCGCCTCCCGGGTTGGGGGACGGGCGAAGATGCCTTGAGGATCAGCGCTTAATGGGCAGCGGGCGAGGGATCAAAAAATCCGCTTCGAGCCCGGGGTGGGGAGGGCACCTGGGAGATGTTCCCGGCGCCCCTTCCCCGAAGAATCACGGGTGCTTCAGGACAGCTTGGCCAACTGGGCCTTCACTTCCTCGGAGATGGCCTTGCCCTCGGCCTTGCCCTGGACCTTGGGGTTCACGTTCTTCATGACCGCGCCCATGTCCTTGGGGCCCTTGGCGCCGACCTCGGCGATGGCGGCCTGGACGGCGGCGGTGAGCTCCGCGGGGGTGAGCTGCTGGGGCAGGTAGCGCTGCAGGACGGAGATCTCCTGCTCTTCCTTCTCCGCCAGCTCCGGACGGCCTCCGGCCTTGAACTGCTCGACGGAGTCGCGGCGCTGCTTGATGAGGGTGGCGATGACCTGCTGGATGCCCGCGTCGTCCAGCTCGCTGGCTCCCGGCTCGACCTCCTTGTACTTCACGGCGCTCTTGAGCATGCGCACCACGCTCAGGGTCAGCTCGTCCTTGGCCTTCATCGCGTCCTTCAGGTCCGCGGTCAGGCGCTCTTTCAGGGTGGTCATGTCGGGATTCCTCACGGGCGGGGAAAAGGGTCGCCGCGCCAGCGGATGGGACGGCGGGAGCCAGGGCACCTGACGCTTCCAAGGAGCCCCGGCTCCTCACTGCGGGCCTGCTTAGTACGACTTGCGGGCCTTCTTCACAGCGCGCTTCTTGGCGGCGAGGGCCTTCTTCTTCCGCTTCACGGAAGGCTTCTCGTAGTGCTCGCGCTTGCGGATCTCGGAAAGGATTCCGGCCTTCTCGGTGGCCTTCTTGAAGCGCTTGAGAGCGCTTTCGATGGACTCACCTTCCTTCACTCGAATACCGGGCATGCAGTCACCTCCTTCCGCCTAGCTGGATGCAATCTGGAAATCTTCAGAGGGTCGGGGGGTATGGCGCAGCGGGCCGGAAAAGGCAAGGAGACCCGCACGGAAAGGATGGGCCGGGTGCGCTAGAGTGTCCGGCGCGTGTCCCGCCTCCTCCTCCTGGTGCTCCTGCTGGCGGCCAGCCCCTCCCGGGCCGGCACGGTCGCTTCCGAGTGCTGGGCCTCCTGCCGCCGTCACGTCGCGGACCCCTCCCTGCGCGCGCGGACCTGTGGCGCCTGCATCACCGGGGGGCGGGTGGAGAGCTGGGTGGCGTCCCTGGGGACGGGTGGGGTGGAGGCGCAGCAGGCGCTGGCCTCGGCGCTCAAGGACCCGAGCTGGCGGGTGCGCTGGGCCGCGGTGCGGGCGGAGGCCCGGAGCCGGGGGCTCACGGAGCGGCGGGCCCTGGCGGACTGGATCATGGACACCCCGCCGGACGCGGACCTGGGGGCCTGCCTCACCGCCGTCCGGGCCGCCGCCGACTCCGGCCGCTCCACGGCGGACTTCCTGCGGGAGGCCGGCGCCCGGGGGCCTGCCGCCGCCGCCCGGGTGTGGGCGAAGCGGGACGCCGTCCGGCAGTCGCTGTCGCTGGAGATGTTCTCGCAGGAGCCGTCCGTGCGGCTGCCGGCGCTCCTGCACCTGGCCACCTTCCAGGGGCGGTCCGCGACGCGCGTGGTGCTGGACGCGGTGGCGTCGCGGCCCGTCGCGGGTGACGCGGTGATGGCGGAGCTGCTCTCCGCGGTCGCCGAGCGGCAGCACGCGTCCGTGGGCCGGCTGCTCCTGACAGAGGCAAGGCCCCCGGACGAGGCGGTCATCAACCGGCTCTTCGCCGTGTACTCGCGCGAGCTGGACGCGCTGCGGCCGGAGCTCACCTCCGCTGACGTGCGGCGCCGGCGCACGGCGGTGGCCACCCTGCGCCGCTACGGCCCGCTGGCGAAGCGGGAGCTGGAGGGGGCGCTGGGGGATGAAGACGGCCGGGTGCGGGAGCTGGCGGCGCGGGGGCTGGCGGAGTCCGCCGGGAAGCCCCTGCGGGACGTGGCGCTCCAGGGCGTGAAGGACGCGGAGTCCGCGGAGGCCGCCCGGCCGTGGCTGGGCGCGATGGCGCGTGAGAAGGGGTGCTTCGCCTTCCTGCGGGACCTGGCGGAGGGGCGCAACGCCCGGACGCCGGAGGTGCAGGGGGAGGCGGTGGCGTTCCTGGGGGATTGCACGGAAGGACCTCCGCCCACGCGGCGGCTGGCGCCCTTTCTCTCGTCGAACGTGACGCCGGTGCGCGCGGGCGCGGTGCGCGCGCTGGGGGCGCTGCCGCGGAATGGGGACGCGATGGCGCTGGCGGCGAAGGCGCTGGAGGACGGCGCGCCGGAGGTGGTGGTGGCCGCGCTGGACGTGCTGTCCGCCTACCGGCAGCCGTCGCGCGGGGACGAGGCGGCGGGCCTGCTGGAGTCGGAGCACCCGGTGGTGCGCGCGGCGGCGGCGCGGGCACTGGAGTTCGTGGGGCGCACCGCGCACGTGCGCGTCCTGGCGGAGCGCCTGCGCGGGGATCCGGTGGCGGACGTGCGCGTCGCGGCGGCGAGGACGCTGACCGTGCTGGGCGGGCCGCACGCGGTGGCCGCCCTGAGCGAGGCGGCGGCGCACGACGCGGACACGCACGTGAAGCACGTGTCGGCGGAAGGGCTGCGGCGGCTGGGCTTCGGACGCTGAGCGCTTCAGGCGGAAGGCCCGTGGATCAGGCCTTCCTCCTTGCGCTCACGGGCCGCTGATGGCCTTGGCGTCCACGCGGTTCCGGCCCGCGTGCTTGGCCCGGTAGAGGTACTTGTCCGCGGCGGAGATGAGGTCCTCCGGCTGGGAGAAGTCCGAGTCCAGCAGCGTCGCCACGCCCAGGCTGATGGTCACCTTGATGGGCGTGCCACTGAAGATGAAGTCCGCGCGGTCCACCGCCACGCGGCAGCGCTCCGCGCACGCCAGCGCCGCGTCCTCCGCGGACTCGCGCAGCATCAGCGCGAACTCCTCGCCGCCGTAGCGCGCGAGCAGGTCCTCGGTGCGCACCGTGTCCGCCACCCGCTGCGCGATGCGCGTCAGCACGAAGTCTCCGGCCGGGTGGCCGTACACGTCGTTGATGCGCTTGAAGTGGTCCACGTCGAAGAGCACCAGCGACAGCGGCACGCGGTGGCGCAGGCAGTACGCGAACTCCTTGCGCACCGTCTCCATGAAGTACTTCTTGTTGTAGACGCGGGTGAGGCCGTCGCGCGTGGCGGACTCGTAGATGCTGCGCTGGTACTGCTCCTCCAGCGCGTCCTGGATGCTGAACTTCAGCACCGTGTTGGAGCCGATCTGGATCTTGTCGCCGTCGTACAGCGGCGCCGCGCTCACCTTCAGGCCGTTCAGGTACGTGCCGTTGGTGCTGCCCAGGTCCACGAGCTGGAAGCGGCCGTCGCCAATGGCGACCACCTTCGCGTGCTTGCGGGAGATGCCGTCGTCCTCGACCTGGAACTGGGCCTCCGAGCTGCGGCCCAGCACCACCTCCGAGCGGTCCAGCTTGAACATCCGCCCGATGCCGGCGGCGGACTTGGCGCTGATGACGATCAGATACGCGCTCTGCTGCTGGGCACTGCCCAGCAGGTCCGAAATCGAATGGACGGAAGTTTTCTCCTCGGACATCGCGCCTCCCATCTTACGGGCCGCCTTTTCACGGCGGCAAGCACACCCACGCTCCTTTCACGCACCCGGTGTCAGCCGACCCGCCCCACCCGCGCCGGCCGGCGCCTGGGTTTCTCCGGTGGCGGAACTGTCGGCCGCCCGACGGACAGCTCGCCGGCCACGGGCGTCCGGAGGAAGCGGGCGAGGGCCTCGCCCCCCCGGGGATGCTCCGCCAGCCCCTGCATCAGCTTCACCAGCGCCGCGGACGGGGTCATGTCCGCGCCCCCCACGGCCCCCTCCGCCAGTGCCTTGGCCCCGGACTCATAGAGCGTGAGGTCCACCCCGTTGCGGTACGACTGGCTCACCACCAGCACCGGGACGCCCCGCTCCCGCGCCTGGACGAAGAGCGGCAGCAGCGAGCGGCCCAGCTCCGGCGCGATGGGCACGTTGCCCGCCCCGTACGCCTCCAACACCAGCCCCTTCACGTGCGGCAGGAGCTGCAGGGGCAGGGCCGGGTCCAGCCCGGGGTACACCTTCAGGAGGAAGACGCGCGGATCCAGCCGGTCGTGGAGCCGGAAGGGGCCCCGGGACACGAGGCCCTTCTCGAAGGTGGCGTCCACGCCCAGCGTGCCCAGCACCGGGAAGTTGGGGCTCTCGAAGGCGTCGTACTCCGCCACCTTCACCTTGCGCGTGCGGTTGCCCCGGTACAGGTGCGAGTCGAAGCAGATGGTCACCTCGCGCGGACCCTGGAGCGCGGAGAGCACCGCGTCGATGAGGTTCAGCCGCGCGTCCGAGCGGATCTCCCCCAGCGGCCGCTGCGAGCCCGTCAGCACCACCGGGCAGGGCGGATTGCGCAACATGAACGACAGCGCACTCGCCGTGAAGGCGAGCGTGTCCGTTCCATGGGTCACCACCGCCCCGTCGAAGTCCGGCAGTCGACGGTGGAGGTGGGCGGCCATCCGGCTCCAGAGCTCCGGCTGCATCTCCGAGCTGTCCAGGTTGGAGAACAGCTCGAGTTCGATGTCGGCCAGTTGGAACAGCTCCGGGGCTCGCTTGCGGAGCGTCTGGAAGAAGGCCGCGGGACGCAGGGCGGAAGGCCGGCCACCGGCCATTCCGAGCGTGCCTCCCGTGTGCAGCAGCAGGACTCTGGGCATGGGCGAGGGGCCGTCTGCCAAAGGCCGCCTTGCTTTACAAGCCCGGCGCGCGTGGCTAAACCCCGGGGCCGTGCTCCTCCCTCGATGGAAGCGTGTTGCTCCCGTGCTGGCCGCGGCGACCCTGATGGGCGCCGGCTGCGCCAAGAGCGCGGAAGTCCCGGCCACCCCCAAGGCCCCGGCGGCCGCCGCTCCGGCCCCGGCCCCCGCCGCCGCTCCGGCCGCGAGCCCCGCCGCGGAGGCGCCCTCGTCGGATCCGGCCCAGGTGCTGACGGGCATCCCCGGCATGGACTTCTCCGCGCTGCCGCCCGCGGCCAAGCGCGAGCTGGCCACGGTGTTCAGCGACGAGTTCTGCTACTGCGGCTGCCCCCACTCGCTGGGCGCGTGCCTCAAGCAGCACACGCCCTGCAAGCACGCGAAGCGGATGGCGCGGCTGTCCGCCCGGATGGTGGCGGAGGGCGGGCCCGCGAGCGAGGTCATCGTCACGCTGTCCAAGTACTACGCGTCCTTCCGCGAGCCGCGCGTGCAGCTCCAGGTGGATCCGCGCATGTGCCAGGGGGACGCCAACGCGCCCGTGACGGTGGCGGAGTTCTCCGACTTCGAGTGCCCCTTCTGCGGCAAGGCGCGGCCCATCCTGGAGGGCTTCGCGAAGAAGCACCCCAGCGAGGTGCGCTTCTGCTACCTGCCGTTCCCGCTCTCCATGCACCCCAACGCCGTCCCCGCCGCGCAGGCGGTGCTGTGGGCGCGCGACCAGGGCAAGTTCTGGCAGATGCACGACGCGCTCTTCGGCCAGCAGAACAACCTCAAGCCGGAGGCGCTGCCCGCGCTGGCGAAGTCGGTGGGCCTGGACGGGGACAAGCTGGCCGCCGTGCTGAGGACGGAGCAGTACAAGGACGAGATTGAAGGCTTCCGCGCGCAGGGGCGCATGGCGGCCATCAACAGCACCCCGTCCGTGTTCTTCAATGGACGCGCCTACGAGCTGGGCTTCCAGGAAGGGCAGTTGGAGCACAGCATGGAGGACGAGGTGGAGTGGCGCGCGAACAACAACGCGTGGGCCGCTGACTGACGCTTTGATGAACCCACGCTTCCGCATCGATGGCGCCGCGCAGTTGGTCCCCGAGGACCGCACCGGCATCCCCGCGCTCGCGGGACGCTCGGGGACGTACGCGCTGATGCCCACCGCGCCCGACCTGCTGGTGTTCTCCCGCACGCCGCCGGAGGGCGGCTCCATCCCCACGCCGCGCGTGGTGCTTTCGGGGGACGCGGGCGGGTTCCCGCTGTCGGACCTCATCGCGTTCCTCAGCCAGTCGCGCTGGAGCGGCGTCATCCGCGTGCACACGCCGGGCGGCGAGCGGTCGCTCACGCTGCGCGAGGGCGAGGTGCGCGGCGCTACCTCCGAGGAGCCCGCGGACCGCCTGGGCGAGGTGCTGGTGCGGCTGGGCTACGCGGACCGGGCTCAGGTGGAGGCGGTGCTGCGCGAGCAGTCGGCGTCCAAGCTGGGCCGGGCGCTGGTGGAGAAGGGCGTGCTGCAGGCGCACGACCTCTTCAAGTGCGTCACGCACCAGGTGAGTGAGATCTTCCACGCCATCGTGCTGTGCCGCGAGGGGTCGTTCTTCCTCATCGACCAGCCGCTGGACGAGAAGACGGGCCACTCGCTCCAGCTATCCACGCAGAGCCTGCTGATGGACAGCATCCGGAAGATCGACGAGATGGCGCACTTCCGGAAGCGCATCCCCCACGGCCGCATGTACGTGGCGCGCAAGCGCCCGTCCGACGGCAAGCTGGAGGAGGACGAGGACCGCGTGCTCGCGATGCTGGACGGGCGGCGCACGGTGCTGGAGCTGGGGCACGCGGCGCGGCTGTCCGAGTTCGACGTCACCAAGGTCGTCTTCCGCCTGCTGGAGGGCGGCTTCGCGGGGCTGACGGACAAGCCCGCGGGGGCGCCCGCCTCGGCCGTGGCGCAGGAGAAGACGGCGGCGCCGCGCGTGCGTCCGCCGGTGCGCGCGCCGGCTCCGGTGGATGCCCGGCCGGTGGCGCGCGTCTTCAACTTCATCTTCCGGGAGATCCGCGACGAGGTGGCCCGCTCCGGCATGGACCGCGAGTTCATCGCGGCGGCCAACGCGGCGCTGTCCAACCAGGCGCTGTCGTCGTCTCCGGTGCTGGAGGGGCTGGCGTTCGCGGCGGATGGGAGCCTGCCGGAGGGCCGGCTGATGGAGGCCTTCGACAAGCACCGCGCCCAGTTGGGCAGCGAGCCGCTGGCCTCGTTCCGTCAGGCGCTGAGCGACGTGATGTTCTTCCTGCTGTTCCAGGCGGGGGAACTCTTGGAGTCGCGCGCGGACGAGGACCTGGCCCGCCGGGTGAAGGAACTCCTGGCCACGCTCGAGGCGCCGTGACGGACACCGGCTTTCCGAGGCTGACCGCGGGCGTGCCCGGGTGCGGCGGCGCGTTCAAGCTCTCCCCCGAGGACTTCGAGGTGGAGGAGCTGCCGGCGTACCTGCCCTCCGGCGAGGGCACGCACCTGTACCTCTGGGTGGAGAAGCGCGGCCGGGACACGCGCGAGGTGGTGCGCGCGCTGGCGACCGCGCTGGGCGTGCGCGAGGACGACATCGGCGCCGCCGGCATGAAGGACCGGCAGGCGGTGACGCGGCAGTGGCTGTCCGTGCCCGCGAACGCGGAAGGCCGGCTGCCGGAGTTCGCGCTGGACGGGGTGCGCGTGCTGGAGGCGAAGCGGCACGGCAACAAGCTGCGCACCGGGCACCTGAAGGGAAACCGCTTCCGGCTGCGGCTGCGCGGCGTGAAGGACCTGGGCGCGGCGCGGGAGTCCTTCTCCCGGCTGGCCGCTGAAGGCGTGCCCAACTACTTCGGGGAGCAGCGCTTCGGGCGGGCCGGGGACAACGCGGACCTGGGCCGGATGCTCATCCTGGGGCAGCGGCTGCCGAAGCGGCCGGACCGCTTCCAGCGCAAGCTGTACCTGTCCGCCTTCCAGTCGCGCCTCTTCAACCAGGCGCTGGCCGCGCGGCTCACCGCGGGCACCTTCGCCACGGCGCTCCTGGGCGACGTGCTGCGCAAGGAGGAGACGGGCGGCCTCTTCGTGTGCGAGGCGCCGGACGTGGACGGTCCGCGCGTCGCCGCGTTCGAGGTGAGCCCCGCCGGGCCGATGTTCGGCCCGAAGATGACCGCCTCCAAGGGCGAGGTGGCGGAGTTCGAGGCGCGGCTGCTCGCGGACGCGGGCGTCACGCTGGGGGACTTCCAGCGGGGCGGCGACGAGACGGAGGGCACGCGCCGTCCGTACCGCGTGCGGCTGGGTGCGGCGGAGCTCACGGCGGATGGCGAGGACGCGCTGCTCACGTTCGAGCTGCCGCGCGGCGCCTACGCCACCGAAGTGCTGCACGAGCTGCTCAAGGACGGCTGAGGCCTCCGGCCCGCGCTGGCGCTGCCTCGCGGTTCGACGCCTCGGAGGGGCGCGAAGGTCGTCAGGGCCTCGCGCTGCTTCGTGCCCGGAAACGACCGCGCCTCCCTGGGCGTGAGGCCCGGGGAGGCGCGTGGGGGAGCCGCTTGTCCCGCTCCGTCCTGGACGGAGCGGGGTGGGGCGTCACGTCACTGCCGGATGACGTTGAACTCCGTGCGGCGGTTGAGCGCGCGGCCGGCCTTCGTGTTGTTGGGCGCCACGGGCTTCGTCTCACCGAAGCCCACGGCCTCCATGCGGCCCGGGTCGATGCCGCGCTTGAGCAACTGCGCCATCACCGCGTCGGCGCGCTTCTGGGACAGCTTGAGGTTCGCCGTGTCGTTGCCCATCGAGTCGGTGTGGCCCTCGATGCGCATCTTGCGGATCCACGGCGCGTCCTTCAGCGCCTGCGCCACCTCATCCAGGATGGTCGTGCTCTGCTTGCCGATGATCTTCGCGGAGCCGGTGCCGAAGAGGATCTGCTTCTTGATCTCAATGCGGTCCTTCTTGACGATGACCATCTTGTACTGCTTGGCGCACCCGCGCTCCTCCTTCACGCCCGGGTCGTCAGGGCACGCGTCCAGGCGGTCCACCACGCCGTCGCCGTCGCGGTCCGGATCCGGGCAGCCGCCGTTCTCCTGCGGGCCGGACTCGTTGGGGCACCTGTCCTGCGCGTCCGGCACGCCGTCGCTGTCGTTGTCCAGGTCCGGGCAGCCGTCCTCGTCCTGGTAGCCGTCCTTGTCCTCCGGCTCGTCCGGGCACTTGTCCTTGTCGTCGTTGATGCCGTCCCCGTCCTTGTCCACGATGGGGCAGCCCAGGTTCTGCAGCGGGCCCGGCTCGTTGGGGCACTTGTCCGTGCCGTCCACGATGCCGTCCAGGTCGTTGTCCAGGTCCGGGCAGCCGTCCTCGTCCTCGAAGCCGTCCTTGTCCTCGGGCTGGTCCGGGCACCGGTCCACGTTGTCCAGCACGCCGTCGCCGTCGCGGTCCTTGGGGGCCTCCGGCGGGCAGCCGTTGTTCTCCGCCACGCCGGGGATGAGCGGGCACTTGTCCTGCACGTCCAGCACGCCGTCGCCGTCGTTGTCCGGGTCCGGGCAGCCGTCCTGGTCCTGGAAGCCGTCCACGTCCTCGGCCTGCTCGGGGCAGGGGTCGTCCTTGTCCAGCACGCCGTCGCCGTCGTTGTCCGTCTCCTCGATGCTCACCACCACCTGCTGCTGCTGCTGGGGCTGGGTGGGCTGCTGGGGCTGCTCCGGCTGCTGCGGCGTCTCCGGGCGGTCGCGCACCAGCACCTGGCGCGGGCCGCAGTTCTTGGACAGCTCCAGGGCGCGCTTCACCGCGGTGTCGGCGTCGCGCACGTGCTGGGCCGCGCGCGAGCTGTTGCCCTGGCTGAGCTCTCCGCGGGCGAAGTCGAGGTTGGCCTCCGCGGCGGCCAGCTCCGCGGGCGCGCAGCGCAGGGCTCCGCCACGGCGGGCGCGCTCCACGTCGGCGGTGAGCACCTCCGTGTCAGCGCGGATCTTGTTGCCGCTGACGCAGGCGAGGGAGGTGAGCAGCAGGGTGAAGAGCGCGGACTGGGTCAGACGCTTCATCGGAGAACGCTCGGGCGTCACGGGTTCTGGGGGCGGCCCTGGGAGTCGCCGCTGTTGGCCGCGGACATGGCCTTCTCACGCGCCTCGTTGGCGAAGCGCGAGGCCTTCACGGCGAAGTCCACGCCGGCCTGGTAGTCCGAATAGCCGACCTCCTCCCGCGCCTTCTGCAGGTAGAGGTTGGCGGCCGTCCACTCGTAGGGGGCTTCCTTCTGCGCCCCGGCGGTGCGCGCGGCCTGGATCTGCACCTCGGCGTCGAGGATGTTGGACGTGGACTTCACGGGGCCACATGCGGTCAGCACGCCCGCGAACGCCAACAGGAGCGACTGCTTCGTCATCACGAGGGCCTCGGTCGACAGAGCGGAGACAGACTGGTCGACGGTCGTATCAATCGCCTCCGGGGGGGTCAAGAATCGGGCGGTTGGCGTGGAGCAGGGGGCCGGGCGGAGGGGTGGACTTTGACGGCGGGTGCCGTGCTTGCCATCGTTCCGGACCTGTGCGTCCACCGTCCGTCCGTGCCCTGCTCGTCGTGCTGCTGTTGCCCCTGACCGCCCTCTCCGGACCGGGGGCCGCGTCCAAGAAGGCCCAGGGCCGCGCGGAGGCGGACATCGTGCTCAACCAGGTGGCCAACGGCGGCCCCGTGCCCGCCGCCACGTCTCGCCTGCGCTTCCTGCGCCAGGAGGCCTACGCGGCCGAGGAGATTGGCCCGCTGCTGCGCACCACGTACGAGGAGCGCACCCGCCGCAACCTGGCGGCGCTGCTGGCGTCGCTGGGCGCGCGCACGGGGGAGGCCACGCTGGTGAAGCTGGCGTCGGACGGCGACAGCACCGTGCGCATGTACGCGGCGCAGGGGCTGGCCCGGCTTGGCAGCCGCAACACCGCCGCCGTGCTGCCGCTGCTCCAGGACAAGAGCAGCGGCGTGCGCCGCGAGGCCGCGCGGGCCCTGGGGGCGTCCCGCAACCCGAAGATGGGCAAGCCGCTGATGGCCGCCGCGAAGGACGAGCAGGAGCTGGAGGTCCGCGCGGCGCTGCTGGAGGCCGCGGGCGCGACCGGCGACGCGAAGCAGAAGGCCGCGCTCAAGGCATACCTGGACAGCGACTCGGAGAGCACGCGCTTCGCCGCGGCCCGGGGCCTGTGCCGGCTGGGCGCCCCGGAGGGCTTCGCCTTCGCGCAGAAGCTCCTGGGCCACACGGACAAGTTCGTGCGCCGCCAGGGGCTGGTGCTCTTCGAGGGCGTGCCGGCGAAGAAGGCCAGCCCCGTGCTGACGCCGCTCTTGAAGGACGCGGACCGCACCCTGGCCGCCACCGCCGCGCGCGTGCTGTACCAGGGCGGCGATGCCGCGTCGCTGGACTGGCTGGTGCTCGCGTCGTGGAACGCCAAGGGCGAGGAGAAGCTCGTCTACGAGAAGGAGCTGGAGACGCTCCAGCTCGCGGACGACCGGCGCAAGGCCATCCTGCGCAAGGCCGGGGTGGCGCCGTGAGCCCGTGGGGTGTCTGCGCGCTCGCGCTCCTGTCCCAGGCCCCCGCGAAGCCCCCGGCCACGCCGGCCGTGCCCCCGGCGCGCGCGGTGCCCGCGTCGCTCACCTCGCCCGCGCATCCGGCGGCCCCGGTGGCCCCCCCCGTGAGGGAGAACGGCTGGAGCGCGCTCACGCCCGAGCAGCGCGCGGCCCTCATCGCCGACAAGGCCGACTCCCCGCTGGCGGAGCGCCTCCTGGGCATGAGCGAGAAGTTCCTCGACACGCCCTATGTCCTGTCGCCGCTGGGAGAAGGGCAGGGCGTGGACCCCGACCCCACCTTCCGCCTGGACGCGGTGGACTGCCTCACCTTCGTGGAGGAGACGCTGGCCCTGGGGCTGGCGCACGGCGAGCCGGAGGTGCCGGCGCTGCTGGAGCGGATCCGCTACGCGAGCACGCCCACCTACGAGGACCGCAACCACCTGATGGAAGCGCAGTGGCTGCCCAACAACATCAAGAAGGGCCTGCTGGTGGACGTGACGCGCAGGTACGCGAAGGAGGACACCGTCTCCGTCACCAAGAAGCTCACCGCGCACACCTGGCAGTCGAAGTCGTCCATGGCGCTGCAACTGCCCCGCGAGCGCCAGCCCGTGGGCACCTTCACCCTGGACATGATTCCGTTGGACAAGGTGCTCGAGCACGCGCGCGGCGTGGCGTCCGGCACCATCCTCGTCGTGATGCGCGAGGACCTGCCGCTGAAGGCCACGCGCATCACCCACCTGGGCTTCGTGGTGCAGAAGAAGAAGCGCACGTACCTGCGCCACGCGTCCCGGGGCGGCTACAACCGCGTGGTGGACGAGGACCTGGAGACGTTCCTCGCCCGCAACGCGCGCTACGACAAGTGGAAGGTGACGGGCGTGAGCCTCTTCGAGGCCCGGCGTCCGCCCGCCACGCTCGCGTCCCAGCCCGCGCCCGCTCAAGGCAGCGCGGACGTGGGCTCACCCTGAGGCGCTAGTACGCGGGAGGCGCGCTGGTGTCGGCCGGGGCCTGGCGCGCCCGCTCGTCCTCCAGCTCCTCTTCCTCCGCCGCGCGGCCGGCCTCGTCCGCGTAGGCGCGCGCCTGGATCTTCTCCTCCTCCAGGAGCCGGGCGGCGCGGACCTGCTCGGTGTCCGGCACCAGCAGCTCCCACCAGGGCAGCAGGTTGCCCGTGGTCAGCTCGTCCACCACGCCTGAGCGGCCGGGGCGCACGATGAGCGGGATGCGGTGCTCGTCCAGCACGTCCACGAAGACCTGGGCCGTCACGGGGTCGTCCGCGATGCCCGCCCTCACGAAGCGGCGTTGATCCAGCTCATGGGGCAGGGGCAGCCCCCGCTCGTGCATCTCCTCCGCGGAGACGAGCGGCGGGTGGTTGGGGCAATCCGTGCAGTCCACGACACTGTCCTGATACTCCGAGCCACACCGTGCGCAGTACCTCATGAAGCCCTCCTGGGCGATGGCTGGAATGTTAGGAACGGCTCGCGCGGATGGCAGGCGGTGCCCCGCGCGAATTTCCCGTCAGTGCCGCGCGGCGTCCCCCAGCTCGCCCACCATGCGGCTCAGGCGCTCCACGTCGATGGGCTTGCGCAACACGGCATCGCAGTAGTCCGCGCCCTCCACCTGTGCGTAGCCGGAGACCAGGACGACGCGGGCCCTGGGCTCGCGCTCCTTCACCTGCTGCGCCAGCTCCGTGCCGTTCATTCCGGGCAGGGATTCATCCGTCACGACGACGTCGGGGTGCGTGGCCTCGAACGCCTTCAGGCCCGCCACGCCGTCCGACGCGGTGGTGACCTCGAAGTCGTCCTCCAGGAGCTCCGCCAGGAGCTCGCGGCTGTCCCCGTCGTCCTCCACCAGCAGCACCTTGATTCGCTCGCCATCCATGCGACTAGAGCAACCCGGTGCGGCGCGGGATTCGTCCAACGCGTCCCGGGCGCGGTGACGTCCGGCCGGCTGCTTCGGGGGAGGGCAGGCGGGAAGGCTTGCGACAGCCCCTCACGGGCGGGCGGGGGACTGCCCATGTTTATGCCCGGAGGTGAATCCATGAAGGTGCAGCTGCGGGGAGTGCATCTGGGGCTGAACGACAACCTGAAGCAGTACGTGGACACGCATCTGGTGGCGCATATCGAACGGTTCGCCGAGGACGAGGCGTCGGAGATCGAAATCGCGCTCGTGGACATCAACGGGCCCAAGGGAGGCGTGGACAAGGAGTGCCGGGTGACGGTGCGCATGCCCGGCCTGGAGGCCGTGCACGTGACGGAGACATCGGAGACGCTGTTCCAGGCCATCGACGCAACGCGTGACCGCCTGGAGAAGGCCATCAAGCGCGCGGTGGAGCGACGTCGCCAGGGCATGGGGAACAGCGGCATGCCGTTCGACCTCAACGCCGACGCGACGAACTACTAGGCGGCCGGCCGTATCGGGCGTGACAGAACGAAGGGCCCGGGAATTCCGGATGCCAGCCAGGCATCCGGCCCCCGGGTTCCTTCGGGCCAGTTCCTTGCTGGGGTCGAACGGTGGACGCTATAAGCGGACCTCTCACCCCTGGGCTAAAGGACGGCGATGGTCCGCCTCAAGTTCCTGCTGTTCGCACTCCTGGTCCTCGGACTGGGCCTGGCTCACCTCCCGACGCTGTCGGCGCCTCAGCGCGCGCGCGCGGTGGAAGGTGCGTCGCTCCAGGCCGCGTCGGGCACCGGCGAGGTCGCGCGTCGCGTGGATGCACGCCGCGCCGAAGTGCAATCCCTGGCGCTGAAGCTCGCCGGCAGCCCCCAGGTGGCCGCCGCCATGCGCGCGCTGACGCCCGCGCCCGCGCCGAAGTCCCCGCGCGACCGCTACGGTTCGAAGGACGCGGAGGAGCCGGCCGGGATGCTGCCGCTCACCGCGGAGCGCTTCGGCGCGCTGCGCACCGCCGCGCAGGCCGGTCTGCCCCAGGAGCTCCAGGGCGCGGTGGTGGCGGTGGTGGCCGGCGACGCGGTCTTCCACGCCCGCGCGGGCGCCGAGCCCTCCTCGGACACCGCGGCGCTGGACGTCGCGGCGCTCGCCCGGGCGGGCACGTCCGTGGTGGACGCCTTCGGGGCGCCGCACGTGTTCGCGGCCGTGCCGCTCGCGTGGGGCGGTGAGGGGACCCCTGCTCCGGCGGTGACGCTGGTGGTGGGCGCGCCCCTGGCCGCGGAGGCCGCGCTGCAGGGCGCGCTGGAGACGTCCGGCGCGGCCGCGGTGGGGCTCGTGCAGGGCGACAAGGTGGTGGGCGGCGTGGGCGCGGAGAAGGCGCGGCTGGATGGCGCGCTGCCCCGGCTGACGGCGGGTGCGAAGGACACGGTGCTGGAGTCGGGTTCGCTCCAGGCGCTGGGCCCGGTGCAACTGCCTGCCTTCACCAACGGCGACGCGATGGGCGGCCAGGCGCCGCTGTTCGTGGGCTCGCGCCAGGCGCTGGCGGGCACGCCGTACGAGGTCGTGGTCCTCGCGGGCACGGCGGCGACGCTGGCGCCGCTGGCCGCGTACCAGCACACCGCGCTGCTCGCGCTCGCGGGCCTGTTGGTGCTGAGCCTGCTGTGGACGGCGCTGATGGGCGGGAGCAAGAAGTCCTCCGACGAGGAGACCGTGTCGGGCGGCTCCGACACGCTGGGCTGGGGCGCGGCGATGGCCGCTCAGCAGTCCGCGCCCCCCGCGCAGCCCGTGAGCACCACGTCTCCGCCGGCTCCGGCCCCCGTGGCCGCTGCCCCCGCGGATCCGTTCGCGTCGAGCGCGCCCCCGGAGCCCGTGTCCAACCCGTTCGGGTCGGCCGCGCACGCGGAGCCCCTGTCCAACCCGTTCGCCTCGGTGGCGCCGCCGGCCGCGGATCCGTTCTCGGGCGCGGATGCGTTCCCCTTCCCGGGGACTCCGGCTCCGGCCGCGGATCCGTTCGCGATGCCTCCGCCCCAGGCCGCCGCGCCGCTGGCGGATCCATTCGCGATGCCTCCGCCCCAGGCCGCCGCGCCGCTGGCGGATCCGTTCGCGGGCGCGGATGCGTTCCCCTTCCCGTCTCCGCCCGCGGCCTATCCGCCGCCGGCCGCGGAGCCGTTCGCGCCGCCTCCGGCGTACGCGCAGGGGGGCGCGGTGCCCTTCGAGCCCCCGCCGGCCGAGCCCATTGCCCCGGCCGCGCCGCGCCACGGCGCGTTCGCCTTCGAGGATCAGCCCACGGCGGCGTACTCGCTCCAGCAGGCGGCCAATCCGTTCGCGCTGGCGGCGGCGCAGTCCTCCGAGCCGGAGTCCCCGGAGACGACGCGCGTGGCGGCGATTCCGCGCGAGCTGCTCCAGGCCAGCACCCGGCCCACGTCCGAGGCCATCCCGATGCCGGCGCCGCGCTCCAGCGGGCCGCAGGCGATTCCGCTGCCCATGCCGGGCGGCAACGGCGCGGCGGCGGCGCTGTCGGAGGAGCAGCACTTCCAGGACGTCTTCCGCGAGTTCGTCACCACGCGCGAGCGCTGCGGTGAGCAGGCGGACGGCCTGACGTACGACAAGTTCGTGCAGAAGCTGCGCAAGAACAAGGAGCAGCTCGTCACGAAGTACGCGTGCAAGACGGTGCGCTTCCAGGTCTACGTGAAGGAGGGCAAGGCCGCCCTCAAGGCGACGCCCGTCAAGGACTGACGGCCGCGCGCCACCGTGCGGTGCCCGAAGGCCCGGGACCTCTTTCACGAGGTGCCGGGCCTTCTTGCGTGAGGGTCAGCTCGCTCGGGGGAGCACGACGCTGAAGCGGGCTCCCTGGCCCGGCTCTCCGCCGACCTCCAGGCGTCCGCCGTGCTCCTGGAGGATGCGCGCGGCGATGGCCAGCCCCAGGCCGGTGCCGCCGTCCTTGGTGGTGAAGTAGGGCTCGAAGACGCGGGCGCGGTGTTCCAGGGGGATGCCGGGGCCCTCGTCCTCCACCTCGACGATGGCGTCCGCGTCCGTGCCCTTCACGCGCACGCGCAGCGCGCCGCCCTTGCCCGCCATCGCTTCCTCCGCGTTCTTCACCAGGTTGACGAGCACCTGGGTGAGCTGGTCGCGGTCCGCGCGGGCCACCACGCCTGTCTGGAGCGCGGGGACCAACTGGATGCCCTCGGGGGGCGCGGCGTACAGCGACAGGACGCCCTGGGCCAGCTCTCCCAGGTCCACCGGGGCGAGCTGGGGCTTGGGCAGGCGCGCGAAGCGGCTGAACTCGTCCACGATGCGCCGCAGCCGCTCCACCTCCTCCAGCACCACGCCCGCGCTCTCCTTGAAGAGGGTGGGGAAGCTGGGGTGGCGCGCCTCGTGCGCGGCCATCAGCGTCTCCAGCGACATGCGGATGGGGGTGAGGGGGTTCTTGATTTCGTGCGCCAGCCGCCGGGCGACCTCCTGCCACGCGGCGATGCGCTCGGTGGCCATCAGCCGCTCGGTGGTGTTCTTCAGCTCGGACGTCATGTGGTTGAACGTCCGGACCAGCTCGCCCACCTCGCCGGTGGCGCGGGCCGTCACCTGGACGTCCAGCGCGCCCTCGGCCACGCGGCGGGCGCCGGAGGTGAGGGCCTCCACGGGCCGCGTCATCCAGCGGGACACCAGCAGGCCGAGGAGCGCGGCGAAGCCCAGGCCCAGGCCGGCGAGGAGGAGGAAGGCGCGCATGACGCCCTCCTCGGCTTCGCGCGCGGCGGCGCGGCTGAAGGTGAGGCGCACGGAGGCGGCGTCGCCCAGCGGCAGCACCTGCTCCACGGTGGGCGGGGCGGCGCTGCCCGCGTGCGCGACCTGGGCGCCGCCGGACAGGAGCGTCACGTCGGATTGCGTGAGGCGGGCCAGGTGCTGGGCCAGGCCGTCGTCCAGGACCACGCCGCCCACGGCCCACAGGCGCACGTCGCCGTAGTCCACGGGGCGCGCGGTGACGAGCGCGGGGACCTGGCGCAGGCCCGCGTCGCCCCGCACGTCCACGCGCACGGGCACGGGCCTGGGGGACTTCTCCTTCGTCACGGCGAAGAGGGCGGGGTCCGGGTCGCCGCGCCGGGCGGGCAGGTGGCCGGAGGACAGCACGGTGCCGTTGCGGTCGAAGAGCGTGAGCACGGTGAGGCCGCGGCTCTTCATCAGGCCCTCGGCGGTGTTGGCCTGGATGACGCGCAGGGGGGCGGTGCGCGATTCGCGCACGAGGTCCTCCATGGCGGGGCTCTCCACCAGCTCCTCGACGGCGCGGCGCGCGTTGGCGGCGGAGCGCTCCAGGGACTCCTGCGCGGAGGCGGTGGCGGCCGTCATGCGCGCGTCGAGTTCGCGCGACAGCGTGTCGCGAAGGCGCGTCAGCGTCAGGGGAACGACGACCGCCAGCGGCACCAGCGCGAGCAGGGCGAAGGCGAGCGCGAGCCGGGTCCTCAGGCGCATGCGGGCCCGTCCTTCCCATTGGCTGCCGAGTGGATGAGGCTCATGGTCGGCCTTTGCCGCCCGAAGCCCAAGCGACGGCAGTGCCTGAGCGCCGCATGCGCAGCCACACCTTCGGGGCTCATGGCCGGCCTCCGCCGCCAGTGGCCTCGATGGGGGCGAGCCAGGCGCCTTCGAGCACGGGCAGGCCCTGGGCATCCAGCACCAGCCCGGTTACCTCCGGTGCCGCGCGCAGGGCGAGCCCTTGCGCGTACAGCGGGATGATGGGCACGGAGGGCGCGAGCGCCAGGGCCCGTTCGCGGCTTCGCGCATCCCGGGCCCCCGCGTCCGTCAGGGCCCCGATGGGCGGCAGCTCCACGCCGAGCAGGTCTCGACGTCCTCCGGCTTCCAGCACCACCGCCAGCGCGGGACCGGGAACGGGCGGCAGCAGGAACGCGCTCAGCATCAGCTCGAAGTCGCCCTTCGCCTGACGGCTTCGCAGCGCGGCGCGCGACTGCGGCTCCAGCGCGACGGTGTAGCCCTGGTCGTGCAGCTTCACCTGGATGCGTTCGGCCACGGCGCGTTGATCCGCCAGCGCGGCGTCATAGGCGAGCGTCACCTTGCGGGTCGCTCCCGCGGGGGCCGTGGGCCGGGGCCTGGGCCCCTGGGGCATCAGCGCGGGCGGCAGCAGGTTCGCCATGGGCACCGCCGGGCCCCTCACGAACAGGCGCGTGAGGTCCTCGCGGTCGATGGCGCTCTCCACCGCCTGCCGGAAGTCCGCGGGCACCTTCCGGGGGGAATACGCCAGATAGGTCGCGTACAGCCCGGCGCCTGTGAGCGTGTTGTCGTCGGGCGGGGTGCCCAGCACCACCTGCACCTGCCGCGCGGACCACAGCCGCGCGAGGCCCCGCTCATCCGTGGCGGTGAGCGCCAGCCGGTCCACGTACGGACGACCTTCGGGCCACGCGGCCTGGGCCCCCAGCACGCCCCGGCCCTCGGCGCTGAACGGCCCCGACGCGGGCGACGGCGGCGTCGCGAGGGCAGGGTGGCACAGCGCGCGCTCCAAGTCGGGCCACGGAAACGCCAGCGCCAGGTCCAGCGTGGCGCCCGTGGACGTCACCTGACGGCCTTCACCGCGTAGCGGATACAGGAGCGCGCGATACGGAGACGGCGACTCCGTGGCGGACAGCCGCGTCCACGCACGGGCCACGGCGGCCGCGCTGGCCGCAGAGGGCATCGTCACACGCAGGGCCTGCGGCACGGGGCGCGACAGCTCTCGCGCCAGCGTCGGGTGCACCTGCCCGCCGGAGTCCACGCGGCACACCGGCCGCGTCAACAGCCCCAGCAGCGCGGCCTCCATCGGCGTGTCCGCGAGCGCGGGCTCCCCGATTTCAGGTGGCCCCGCGTGCGCCACCCGCAACTCGCCCCCGTAGCGCGGACGGCTGGCCGCCAGCGCCGGAGTGGAAGCCATCAGCACGAGGCCCGCGAGGGCGGTGCGGATCCTCACGATGCCCTGCCGTCCATACCGCGGTGCCGCTGCTGCTTCGCGGCGCACCGGTTGGAGCGGCGCCCCGCTGGAGCGCGACGCCATCACCGGGACTTCGCCGCGCTCATGAGCCTTCATCACGGTGCACCCTGACGCGGGAGGACCCACTCGCTCGTGTCGCTGGCGCACGAGGGCGCGTGTCGTTCGAGCCTTCATCACGGTGCACCCTGGCGCAGGAGGAACAGCTCGCTCGTGCCGTCCGGCTTCCACGAACCCACGAGGACTTCACGGCGCTTGTCGCCATCCAGGTCCGCCGTCACCACGTACAGCGCCCGGCCCGGCGGGAGCGCCCCCTGCCACAGGGGCTCATGCGCCATCGGCGCGTCGGAGCCCAGCGACAGCACCCGCAGCACGTCCGGCGACGGCTGGAGCTGCGGTGACGTGGTGAGCAGCTCCGGCGCCCCGTCCCCATCCAGGTCTCCCAGCGCGCTGCCCGCGCCCAGCCCGGACACCTTCAGCGGCGCGGACGTGGGACGTGCGTAGAGCGACGCCGTGCTGTCCGCGTGCACGAACAGCATGCGCGGCCCCGCGAAGCTCGCCGTGCCGAAGGGCGCGGGCACCGTGAGGCTCCGCCCGTCCGCCAGCCGGACCTCGGGCGCGAACACCGTCTGCCCCGGCACGAACGCCCCGCGCTCCGCCGTCCCCAGCGGCGCGGCGTCCAGCGTCCCCGACGTGCGCAGCGTCCCCTTCGCCTTGTCCAGCACCAGCACCTCGCCGCGCGCGAACCGCGTGCTCCAGGCCGCGAGCCTCGGCGGCCCCGTCAGCACCGCCAGCGCGCCGAAGGGCTCGCGCGTCGTCGCCGCGGCCGCCGCCCCTTCCAGCTCCCGCCGCGCGAGCACCCGCCCGTCCGCGCTGAACACCACCACCTCGTGCTCGGTGAGCGCGGCCACCTCGTCGCGGCCATCGCCATCCAGGTCCCCGGCCGCCAGCGCGGCCAGCGGCGTCTCCAGCCTCGCGAACACCGCGCCCAGCAGGCGCACCGGCCTCCGAGGCTGCGGCCCCGGGCCCGTCACCCCCGACGACGGCGTCCCCACCGCCGCCAGCGACAGCACCGCGGCGTCGGCCTCCACGCCCTCGGCCACGGCGGCGGCGGGCTTCGGCGGACGCGTGGGCGTGCGGCCGGACCAGAAGTTCACCCACGTGCCCAGCACGTCCCCCCGCGCCACCAGCTCGCCGCCCTCCACGTCCAGCGTGAGCCGCGCCAGCGAGCGGGCTCCCTGTTCGCGGGCGGCGGCCTCGGCGCGCTCGGGCGGGACGTCCAGCACCACCGGCCCCAGGTTCATCGCGGAGAGCCGCGCGGCGAGCAGCGTCCCGAACGCCCGGCGCAGCTCCGGCGAGCTTCCGGACAGGCAGAGGGCCACGGGCGCCTCCGCGGGCGCGCCGCGGATGGCGTCGGCCACGGCCAGGGCCAGCCGGGCGGAGGCAGGAGGCTCGCGTTCGTCCGACTCCGCGAAGGCGGGCAGGGCGAACGCGAGCGCGAGGACCAGCGACAGGAGCGAGCGACTCACAGCCCCCTTTTGCCACCTTCCTCCAGGAAGTAGTTGTCCGGCGTCACCTGTCCGGGCGGCGGGGCCTCGGCGGTGGGCTGGGTGCCCTCCAGGTAGGGCTCCATCCGGCCCGGGACGGCGTTGCCCGCGAGCAGCCCGCTGACGGGGTCGATTCGCACCTGGGTGACGCCCGGAGGCACCTCGAAGTCACGCGCGGGCAGGCCCTCCTCCGCCACGCGCATGAAGTTGAGCCAGATGGGCAGCGCCGCCCGGCCACCCGTCTCGCTGCTGCCCAGGGGCGTGTTGTCATCGAAGCCCACCCACGCGCTGGCCACCCAGTCCATCGTGTAGCCGTTGAACCACGTGTCCTTGGACTCGTTGGTGGTGCCCGTCTTGCCCGCGGCGGGGCGGTTCAGCTCCCGCACCGCGCGCGCGCTTCCGTCCTCCACCACGCTGCGCATCAGCGACGTCGTGAGGTACGCCACCGCCGGGGGCAGCGTCTCCTCGAAGGCCGGCTGGTGCTCCTCCAGCACCGTGCCCTTCGCGTCGCGCACGCGCAACAGCGTCAGCGGCTCCGCGTAGCGGCCGTTGGCCTGGAGCGTGGCGTACGCGTTGACGGCCTCCAGCATCGTCACCTCGCCGGTGCCCAGGGCCAGCGTGAGGTTCTCCGGCATGGTGGAGCGGATGCCGGCCCGGCGCGCGAAGTCGATGGCGGTCGCGGGCGTAATCGACTCGATGAGCCGCACGGACACCGTGTTCTTCGACTTGCTCAGCGCCGTGCGCAGCGTCATGGGGCCCTCGAAGCGACCGTCGAAGTTCTTGGGCCGCCACGTCTTGCCCGTGTACGGGTCGCGGATGGACTCCGGCGCGTCGTTCACCATGGAGAGCGGCGTGAAGCGTCCGCTGGCCAGGGCCGCGCCGTAGATGAAGGGCTTGAACGACGAGCCCGGCTGCCGCTTCGCCTGCGTGGCGCGGTTGAACGACGAGCGCTCCGCGTCGTAGCCGCCCACCATGGCCACCACGTTGCGGTTGGCCGGGTTGATGACCACGAGCCCGCCCTGCACCAGGGGCACCTGATCCAACGTGGCCTCCACGAAGGCCGGCGCCGGAGGGGCCTTGAGCACGCGCACGAACACCAGCTCCCCGGGCGTGAACACGTCCGAGATGTTCTTGGGGGCGCTCTTCTTCTTCTGCCGCGCCCAGGTGACGGAGTCGAAGGACACCTCCGCGGTGCGGCCCACCAGGTCCACGCGCGCCACGTTGCGCTTCGCGTCCACCTCCGTGACGTAGCCGGTGAGGCGCAGCCCCTCCTCCATCGGCTTGAGGAGGACCTGTCCCGCGCGCTCGCGCTCCGGAGACCGGGCCTCCTCCTCCTCGGAGTCCGTGTCCGCGGCCAGGGCGGCGGGCTGCTGCTCCTCGGCGCCCTCCACCTCCGGCGCGGTGGGCGTCTTCGCCGGAGCCGGGGCGGCGAGCGGCTGGGCGAGCGGCGCCAGGTCCGCGACATACCCCTGGTCCTTCTGGCGGCGGCCGGCCTCCTCGATGCGCTGGACGATGAGCTCGCGGTAGCGCTTCCACTGCGCCTCCTCTAGCCTGCCCTGCGCGCCCCGGTAGCCCTGGCGCCGGTCCAGCGCCTCCAGGCCGTCGCGCACGGCCTGCTCGGCGGTGGCCTGGAGCTTGGGCACGAGCGCGATGTCCACGCGCAGGCCGCCCTCCATCACCATCTTCTCGCCGTAGCGTTCAATCAGCGTGCGGCGGATCTCCTCCGCGTAGTACGCGCCCGCGCTGACCGGCTTGCGCGGCGCGAGCACGATGGGCTTCTCCTTCTCCGCCTCCACCACCGCGCGCGGCACGAAGCCCTGTCCCGCCATCTGCTCCAGCACGTAGCGCTGGCGCGCCTTGGCGCGGGTGATGTTCGCCACGGGGTTGATGCGGTGCGGGGACTGCACGGTGCCCGCGAGCACGGCGGCCTCGCCCACGGACAGGTCCTTCGCGTGCTTGCCGAAGTAGAAGAGCGCGGCCTCCTCCAGGCCGTAGCGGCGCTGCCCGAAGTACACGCCGTTGATGTAGAGGCTGAGGATCTGATCCTTGGTGAGCGCCTGCTCCAGGCGAGGGGTGAGGATCCACTCGCGGATCTTGCGGCCCAGGCTGCGCTCGGGCGTGAGCAGCATGTTCTTCACCACCTGCTGCGTGAGCGTGGACGCGCCGGACTTGCGGCTGCCGGGGATGAGGTTCTTCACGCCCGCGCGCAGGATGCCGAAGGGGTCCAGGCCCTCGTGCTTGTAGAAGTCCGCGTCCTCGGCGGCGAGGAACGCGTTGCGCACGTGCGGGGGCAGGTCCTCCATGCGCACGAGCGTGCGGCGCTCCAGCGCGTACTCCGCGCAGAGCGAGCCGTCCGCGCACGTCACCTTCGTCACCTGTGGCGGCTGGTAGTTGCGCAGCGACTCCACGGAGGGCAGGTCGCGGCTGAAGTAGACGTACGTGCCCACGCACACGCCGATGAGGAGCACCAGCCCGACGGCGCCCAGCACCAGGAGCCGCTTCGTCCAGCGCCACAGCGCGGCGCCGAAGCCGCCCTTCCGGGGCGGCGGGGCTCCGGTCGGGGCCGGGGGGAGGGGCTCGGGAGGAGGAGGCATCGGTCGGGCCGGAGTCATGACGCTCGTGAAGGCTGGATGAAGGACTGGAGGTTAGACCGGGGGGCGGGCGGGGTGAACCCGTCCGGGCCATCCCCCCGGAAACGGGGCTGTTTCCTGGCTGCCCGCCCTACGGCGCGGCGGGCGGGAGCGGCTCCGGCGTGACAGGACCCGCCGGGTCGGCCCGGGCCACGCGGCCCACCCGCTCCGCGTTGACGCGAGCCTGCACGTAGCGAGGCGACAGCCGGGTGGCGGCGGCGTAGGCGGACCGGGCCTCCTCCAGCCGGCCCAGGCGCTCGCAGGCGACGCCCAGGTTGTTCTGCACGTAGGCCACGTTCGGCAGGAGGCTGGCGGCCTGGGTGAGGACCTCCACGGCGCGCGCGTTGTCGTTGGCGCGCAGGTAGGCGAAGCCCAGGTTGTTGAGCGCGTGGCCGTGCTCGGGGTCCAGGTGCACCGCCTGCTGGAAGCGCAGGATGGCGGAGGTGAGCTCATGGGCGCCCAGGTGCGCGCGGCCGAGCACCTGGTACACCTCCGGGTCCTCCGGGTCACGCAGGAGCGCCTCCTCGCCCACGCGGACGGCGTCCGGGAAGCGGCCCTCCGACACCAGCAGCCGCGCCTGCTGCACCAGCGCCCCCGCGTCATGGGGCTCCGCCTGGCCCAGCCGGGCGTACGCGTCGATGGCGAGCGGCGTGTCCCCGGCCAGCCGGGCCGTGCGCGCGAGCTGCGCCAGGGCGTCCGTGGCGCCCGGGTCGTCGTGCAGCGCGCGGCGCAGCTCCGTGACGGCGCCGGACAGGTCCCCCAGCTCGCGCAGGCCCTGGGCGCGGGCCACGTGGTCCACCCGGCGGGCGTGCGTGTGCGGCAGCGCCAGGGCGTCACCGGGGACGGGAGCCTCCGCCGGGGCGGCCTCCTCCACGGGGCGCGGGGCGGCCATCAGCGGGGGCTCGTCGCCGGTGGCCTCCAGGGGCAGGGTGGGCGCGGCGGCGACAGGGGCCTGTCCCGCGCGGGCCTCCAGGGCGTGGGAGAGCCAGGGCTTGAGCAGGCGGGGCAGGGGGACGTCCTCCCAGGCGGCGAGCCCCAGGGCGGCGAGCGCGGCGGGGATGAGGGCCTTGCGAAGCGCGGGCGGCACGGTGAAGCGCCGGAAGGAGGCGGGGCGACGGGACCGGGTGCGCGTCTTCGGGTTCATGGCCTCCCCTACTGCGACCGGTGTGCCAACGGGTTTTCCCTCTGGGGGACGGCGGGTGTGTCCCTGGGGCCACAGGCGCGAGGGGAAAAGCGTGGCAGGGGCGTGGGCCGCGTGCGACGGTCCGCGCCGCATGCGAATCGCGACCTGGAACGTGAACTCGGTGAGGGCCCGGCAGCAGCGGTTGGTCAACTGGCTGAAGAGCGCCCAGCCAGACGTGCTGTGCCTGCAGGAGCTCAAGTGCACCGACGCGGACTTCCCCTTCGACGCGGTGAAGGAGGCGGGCTACTTCGCCGCGGTGCACGGGCAGAAGACGTACAACGGCGTGGCCATCCTGGCGAAGACGGAGCCCACGGACGTCATCCGGGGCCTGTCGGACGGGGTGGATGACACGCACGCGCGCTTCATCTCCGCGACGGTGAACGGCCTCCGGGTGGTGAGCGCGTACGCGCCCAACGGGCAGCAGGTGGACTCGCCGGCGTACGTGTACAAGCTGGAGTGGTACCGGCGGCTGCGGAACTACCTGGACACGCGCCACAAGCCGGACGACCTGGTGGTGATGGGCGGGGACTGGAACATCGCGCCGGACCCCATCGACGTGTACGACGTGGCGCAGTGGGAAGGGCAGACGCTCTTCACGTTGCGCGAGCGCGACGCGCTCCAGCAGGTGTGTGCCTTTGGTTTGACGGACGCGTTCCGCAGGCTGCACCCGGACGTGCAGAAGTTCTCCTGGTGGGACTACCGGATGCTGATGTTCCCCAAGAACAAGGGCGTGCGGATCGACCACCTGTTCCTCACGGCGCCGCTGGTGCCAAGGCTCACGGCGTGTGACGTGGACCGCGAGGAGCGCAAGGGACAGCAGCCATCGGACCACGCGCCGGTGTGGCTGGAGTTGAAGGACTGAGTAGAGTCGGAGGCATGTCCGTCCTCCGACTTGAATGCACGAAGTGCGACCAGACGTATGCGCCGGGCAAGGTGTGGAACCTGTGCACGGCGTGTCAGGCGCCGCTGTTCGCGCGCTACGACCTGGAGCGCGCGGCGAAGACGTTGCGCAAGGAAGCGCTGCCCGAACGTGAGCGCTCCATGTGGCGCTACCACGAGGTGCTGCCGGTGGAGGCGCCGGCACAGCGCCTGACGTTGGGAGAGGGCTTCACGCCGCTGCTGCCCGCGCCCCGGCTGGGGTCATGGCTGGGCTTGCAGCGGGTGTGGGTGAAGGACGAGAGCGGCAACCCGACGGGCTCCTTCAAGGCGCGAGGCCTGTCCGCCGCGGTGTGCATGGCGAAGGTGCTGGGCGCGAAGGCGGTGTGCCTGCCCTCCGCAGGGAACGCGGGCAGCGCGCTGGCGGCGTACGCGGCGCGAGGCGGGATGGAGGCGCACGTCTTCGTGCCGAAGGACATCGCGTCGCTGTTCCTGATGGAGACGCGGGCGTACGGCGCGCACGTGGAGACGGTGGACGGGCTCATCTCCGACGCGGGCCGGGTGTGCGCGGGGCTGGCGAAGGAGCATGGCTGGTACGAGTGCGCCACGCTGAAGGAGCCCTACCGGGTCGAGGGCAAGAAGACGATGGGCTACGAGCTGGCGGAGCAGCTCGGGTGGACGCTGCCGGACGTCATCCTGTACCCGACGGGTGGGGCACGGGGCTCATCGGGATGTGGAAGGCCTTCGAGGAGATGGAGGCGATGGGGCTGATTGATTCGAAGCGGCCCCGGATGGTGGCGGTGCAGGCGGAGGGCTGCGCGCCCATCGTGAAGGCGCACGCGGAAGGCAAGCCGGACGCGCCCATGTGGCAGGGCGCGACGACGCACGCGCACGGCCTGCGGGTGCCCAAGGCGCTGGGTGACTTCCTCATCCTTCGCGCGGTGAAGGACAGCCACGGCACGGCGGTGTCGGTGACGGAGGCGGAGATCGTCCAGGGCACGAAGGACGCCGCCGCGGCGGAAGGCCTGTTCATGGCGCCGGAGGGCGGCGCGTGCGTGGCGGCGCTCAAGAAGCTCCAGGCCGCCGGGGACGTGAAGCCGGAGGAGACGGTGGTCGTGTTCAACACGGGTACGGGCTTCAAGTACGTGGAGAACATGGCGCCACTGTGGTGAGCGCCCGATGGATGAAGGTCTTCGCGCTCGTCGTTTCCCTGCTGCTGGTGGGCTGCGCATCCGCGCCCCTGCCGGCGCTGGAGGACTGGAGCGCGGCGGAGCACGGCGCCTGCGAGGGGCACGACCGGTGCGTGGCGCTGGTCTGTGCCGACGACCTCTGCGGCCTCTATCGCTGCGAGGACACCGGTGTGTTGCTGGCACGGGGAGGCATCCGGCCTCCCGTGTCGTCAGCAGCACCCGGTTCAGGTCCCCGGCGCAACTGGGGCAGCGCTCAGTCGCTTCCGGGTGACCGTGAAGCCATCTTCGTCATCCGCTGGTACAACCATCCCGCGCCTTCTCCGCCTCCCGATGGCAGGAAGCCCTCTGGCTCGGGATGGGTGAAGCATCACCTCTACCCCCAAGAGGAACGTCTCGCCGAGTTCTTCTGGCAGCAGGGAAGAATCAACGTGCATGACTTCACGATGGTCATTCCTCGTGCGGAGCACGTACGAATCCATGGTCCGGGAGGACGGGGCGGGCCCTGGAATCAGGCGTGGCGCGACTTCGCTCGAAAGAACACGAATGCGACTCCGAAGGAGATCCAGGATCAACTGGCTCGGATGATTGTTGACTTCAACATCATGGGTCCCATCGTTTCCTACTACCAGCTTCGATAATTGCCTGGAGGAACCGTGAGGTTCTTTGAAGTGAATGCGGCGGAAGGGCCGCGCTTCACCGGATTCATCAATGGAACGCACCGATGGGGATTGCCGGGAGGATTGTGCCCTGTGTGCGGATCCAGCCCTGGTGGACTGGGAGAGGCCTATCCCTCCGTGGATCTCTCTGGCTGGGCCCATCGTGAGGAACTCGCGGAAGCAAGGCAGGTTCCGCTGGAGGAGTACGAGCGGCTGCGTGAGTTGGTCCGGCTCCAGGTTCCCTTCGAGGCGCCATTGCTGCCAGGGGCCGAGTTCGGGCCCCTCATCGGCAAGGCCTCCGGCAAGTGGAGTGCGCTCGATCTGTATGACCCGTGGACCCTTGTGATGCGGAGCGAGACCGTGGACCGCCTTCGTGATGCGGGCATCGCTCTTCGCGTCAGCAAGATGGACCTGCGATTCAGGGGTAAGACTGAAGTGGATTTGCGGGAGGTCGAGATCCATTGCCGGGGCCGCGTGCACGACAACTGTTTCCCAGGCGGGCGGGAACGCGCCTGCGAACGGTGTGGGCGTCAGGGCGGCAGTTATCCAGACGCGCCCATCCTCGACGGGCAAACCCTGACCGGCGATCTGGATCTGTTTCGCCTCCGTGACTACACGACCATCATCATCGCCACGGAGCGCTTCGTGGACGCCGTGAACCGCCTTGAATTCGAAGGCGTCGTGTTCAAGGAGATCCCCGTCCTCTGACCTACGGCGCCACGTTCAGCCGCGTCCAATCCGCGGCGACCTGGAGCTCCAGCACACCGTTCTCGAAACGGTGTGCCAGGGCACCCGTCACGTGCCGCACGGACGTCAACCCATACACCCGGATCGTCTCCTCCACCCGCGCCCGAGCGAGTGTCCCCAGCTCGCTCCGCTCCAGTCGCAGCGCCCCCGCGGTCACTCCGCCGCGCAGCTCCGTGAGCCGTGACTCGCCGTAGCCGTCTCCCGCGTCCTCGTAGAGCCGGCCATATATCTCCGGCGCCGCGTGCACGTGCCACTCCAGGTGCTTCCAGTTCGCGTCCGTGGTGTGCATCGCGGGCCGTGTCAGCGCCACCGCGCCTCCCGCGCGCAGCCACACCGGCACCGTGTCCAGCGGCCCGTCCGCGATGACGTGCCGGCCTCCCTCGCGCACCTCTCCCGTCCGCTCCAACCCCGGCCACTCCAACCACGCACCCGCGGGCAGGTACGCCAGCCGCTTCGTCTGGCCGGGCCGCACCACCGGCGCCACCAGCAGGTCCCTTCCGAACAGGAACTGATCAAACGCGCCCGCCGCCTCCGCGTCGCCGGGCGCCTCCATCAACAGCGGCCGCAGCGGCGCGAGCCCCGTCTCCGACGCCTCGTGCATCAGCGTGTACAGCGTGGGCAGGAGCCGGTACCTCCGCTCCAGCGCCGCCCGTGCCAGCGTCAGGTACGGCTCTCCGAAGCGCCACGGCTCCTGCGGCGACGTTCCCTTGCCCGCGTGGTTGCGCATCAGCGGGTAGAAGGTGCCCGTCTGCATCCAGCGCACCAGCAGCTCGCCGTTCGCCCGGCCGATGAAGCCCGGGATGTCCACCCCCGTGTGCGCCACCGCCGCCAGGCCCAGGCCCATCAACATGGGCAGGGACGTCTCCAACTGCGTCCAGTGGCTGGAGTTGTCCCCCGTCCACACCGCCGAGTAACGCTGGATGCCCGCGAACCCCGCACGCGTCAGCAGGAAGGGCCGGGCCTCCGGCCGCAGCTCGCGCAGGCCCTCGAACGCGCCCTTCGCCATGCCCAGCGCGTAGACGTTGTGCACCTCCAGGTGCCGCTTCTCCCCGTGGCGCGCGTCGTACGGCAGCGTCTTGCCCTCCACCGTGCCGATGCCTTCCGCGCGCTCGCTCGTCAGCGTGAGGATGCCCACGTCCGGCTGCACCCCGAAGCACGACGGCTCGTTCATGTCGTTCCAGAACCCCGCCATGCCCAGCGCCACGAAGTCGCGATGCAGGCCGCCCCACCAGCGCTGCACCTCCGGCCGCGTCAGGTCCGGGAACACCGCGGGCTTGGGCCACACCTCGCCCACCAGCACGTCGCCCCGGTCGTAGCGCACCAGGTGGTCGCGCGCCTTCGCTTCCTCGTACACGCTCCAGCCCGGCTCCAGCTTCAAGGCCGGGTCGATGATGGGCACCAGCCGCACGCCCTGCGCCGCCGCCTCGCGCACCAGGCCGGCCGGGTCCGGGTAGCGCGCCCGGTCCCAGGTCCAGACCTTGTACCCATCCATGTAATCGATATCGAGGTACACGCAGTCCAGCGGCAGGTCCCGCTGCCGGTAGCCCTGGATGACGCCCCGGATGTCCTGCGCGTTCTCGTAGCCCCAGCGGCTCTGCTGCGCGCCCAGGCTCCACAGCGGGGGCAGGGGAGGCCGCCCCGTCAGCGCCGCGTACCCGCGCACCACGTCCGCGGGCAGGGGCCCCGCGAAGAGGTAGCAGTCCAGCTCCGGCCCCCACGACTCCCACGCCACCCGCGACGCGTCCGCGAGCGCCACGTCCACCTCCGAGCGCCAGGACTCGTCCAGGAAGAACCCCCACGCCACGCCGTCGCGCAGGCCCACGAAGAACGGGATGGACTGGTAGAGCGGATCCGTGTCCGGGTGGTGCGGCACCACGTCCGTGTTCCAGAACGTGAAGTGCATGCCGCGCTTGTCCAGCGGCCCCACCTTCTCTCCGAACCCCAGGTAGCGCTCGCCCTCCGGCGCCCGCAGCTTCAGCCGCGCGCGGTGCCGGCTCATCGGATACGCGGCCTGCACCTCGCCGGACACCTCCACGCAGCGCGCCAGCTCCCGCCCCCGCGCGTCCCGGAAGCGCCACGTCCCCGACTCCACATCCACCTCCAGGGACACGCCCTCCGCCGTCACCCGCGCGAGCTCGCCGTCGCGCTCGACCTTCACGGGGTGGCTCCCTTCGGCGATGACGGACCAGGACCGCTTGCCGGGCAGCTCGGGATGGAGGAAGCCTGTCTCCGACGACACCGGCGCGTGCCTCAGCCGCAGCACCCCGGGCAGCGGACACGACACCTCCAGGACGGCGTGCCGGCCGGACAGGCGCAGCCGGTGGGATTCGACGTGGGCGTCAGCGACGTGCATGGCCCGCAATCTAGGGAGCGCGCGCGGCCCGCACCCGCCTTTCCTTCCCGGCCCGTGCGATGCTGTCCACTGTCATGACGCCGCCCCCTGATCCGCTGCCGTTCCCGGGCAGCCTCTGCCACCGCTGCGCCGCGCCGCCCCGCTACGTCCAGACGCGGACCTCCACGTTCATCATGTGCCCGCTCCTGCCCCAGAAGTACGCGCCCCAGCCCGTGCGCGCGTGCTCGCTGTTCCGTCCGCGCGAGCCCGGCGCCACCCCGGCGTAGCGCCCCGGTCTCCAGCGCCGAGCAGGCAGCGGAGCGGCGCGGGCCATTCCCCGCCAGCCATCCGTACCTTTGTCCCCAGCAAAGGAGCCTTCATGGCCAGCCGTCGCAAGACCCACGCCGCTCCCCGGCGCAAGCACGCCGCCGCCACGCCCGCGAAGCGCGCCGCGCGAAAGCCCCACGCGTCCGCCAGCGCGAGCAGCCGCTATACGAACCCCGCCCTGCGCGAGCGCCTCAAGAAGCGCATCATGAAGAGCGACAAGGGAGGCCGCGCCGGCCAGTGGAGCGCGCGCAAGGCCCAGCTCCTCGCCGCGGAGTACAAGAAGGCCGGCGGCGGCTACCGGGGCTCCCGCGGCACCGCGCAGCGCCACCTGTCCTCCTGGACGAAGGAGAAGTGGCAGACCCAGGACGGCCGCACCCGCGCCCGCCACGGCCGCACCACCGCGCGCTATCTTCCGAAGGAGGCCTGGGCCCACCTGAGCCCGGCGCAGAAGAAGGCCACGGAGCGGCGCAAGCGCGCGGGCTCCCGGGCGGGACGCCAGTTCGTCGCCAACACGCCCGCCGCACGCCGGGCGAGGAAGCAGGCCTCGAAGCGCTAGCCCGCGCCGCCCGGTCCTCCCTTCATTCCGGGGGCGTGCGACAGGTCCCACCAGGACGGCTCGCGCTCGTGGCATAGAGTGCGGACCTCCTGGGTGTGGGGAACGCTCACGCTCCGGGAGACGGGGAGGACGTCATGGACTGCGACTGGCTCATCATCGGCTCGGGATTCGGCGGCAGCGTCAGCGCGTTGCGGCTCGTCGAGAAGGGCTACCGCGTGGTGATGCTGGAGAAGGGCCGGCGCCTCCAGGGCCAGGACTTCCCCAAGTCCAACTGGAACCTGAAGCGCTGGCTGTGGATGCCCCAGCTCGGGTGGCGGGGCCTCTTCAAGATGACCTTCTTCCGCCACGTCACCGTGCTGTCCGGCGTCGGCGTGGGCGGCGGCTCGCTCGTCTACGCCAACACGCTGCCCATCCCACGGGACGACTTCTTCGACGCCGCCTCCTGGGGCCACCTGGCGCCGTGGAAGGAGGAGCTCGCGCCGCACTACGCGACCGCGCGCCGGATGCTGGGCGCCACCGTCAACCCGCTCAACACCTTCCCCGACCAGGTGCTCAAGGACGTGGGCCAGGACCTGGGCCGCACCGACTTCCAGCCCACCACCGTGGCCGTCTACTTCGGCGAGCCCGGCGTCACCGTGAAGGACCCCTACTTCGGCGGCGAGGGCCCGGACCGCACCGGCTGCAACGCGTGCGGTGGCTGCATGCTGGGCTGCCGCAACAACGCCAAGAACACGCTGGACAAGAACTACCTCTACTTCGCGGAGAAGAAGGGCCTCGCCCTCCACGCGGACACCGAGGTGACGTGGGTGCGCCCCCTGCCGGAGGGCGGTGGCTACGAGGTGACGGCGAAGCAGGGCACCGGCCTCTTCAAGAAGACGCGCCGCTTCACCGCGAAGCACGTCATCTTCGCGGGCGGCGTGCTGGGCACCCTGGACCTGCTGCTCAAGCTCAAGGACGCGCCCAACGGCCTGCCGAACCTCTCCGAGCGCGTGGGCGACGGCGTGCGCACCAACTCCGAGGCGCTCATCGGCATCGTCAGCGGCAGGAAGCAGAAGGACCGCGACCTGTCCCGGGGCATCGCCATCGGGTCCATCCTCCACACCGACGAGCACTCGCACCTGGAGCCCGTGCGCTACCCGGAGGGCTCCGGCTTCTTCCGCCTGCTCATGGCCCCCCACGTCCCCGGCGCCACCGCGTGGACGCGCGTGGCCCGGCTGGTGGGGCTGCTCGCGCGCCGCCCCCTGCGCTTCCTCCAGGCCTGGTTCGTCCCGGACTTCGCGCGCCGCACGATGATCCTCCTGTACATGCGCACCATGGAGGGCCACCTGCGCATGCGCCGCGGCCGGGCGCTCACCACCGGCTTCCGCTCCGGCCTCACCACCGGCCTGCAGGAGGGCCCCGCGCCCACCGCGAACATGCCGGAGGCCTTCGACCTGGCGAAGCGCGTGGCCGACAAGCTGGACGGCTTCCCCATGACCATGGTCAGCGAAACGCTCATGGGCATCCCGACCACCGCGCACATCCTGGGCGGCGCGTGCATGGGGGACTCCCCAAAGACAGGCGCCATCGATGCGCGCCACCGCTTGTATGGCTATGAGGGGCTGTACGTGGTGGATGGCGCGGCCATCTCCGCCAACCCGGGCGTCAATCCCTCGCTCACCATCACCGCGCTCGCCGAGCGCGCCATGACCTTCATCCCCGCCGCCCGGGAGCTGCCCCGGGGCGACGAGGACGCCACGCTCGAAGCCCCCCCGCGCGCCCACGCCGCCATCTCATGACACGCCCCCAGGGGCCGTGTACGCGGATGCCCCCTGCGCCCCCCTGGGACTCCTGGGCGGGCGCCAGTGATCAGACGTGAGCGCGGGACTCGTACCGCGGTCCTGATTCCCGCGTGTTCGGTGGACGCGGGGATGGCCTGCTTGTCATTGTTGGCTGCGAATGAAAGGGATGCCGCCACCCGGGCGGCGTCCCACACCGTCGGCGTGGGTGGGAGCCGGCAGTGTTGAAGCACGGGCACTCCAGGTGCCCCCAGGCAGCATGGCTGGGCTGAAGAGTTCCGTGTAGTTCCTATTTTGCAGGATTAGTCGCTTTCGCCACCAGTCCGGTCGGGTGAAGAGATGACTCCGTTCATGTCTGCCTTTTCCATTCATGCTCCGGTGCATGTCTCCGCTGGCCTGGAAGGCCGGGCGGCGGCGCTGCTGGCGTTGCAGTTGCGCGAGTCGCGCAAGCGGGTGGATGGCCTGTTCACCTGGTTGATGTTGGGGCAGTGGGCGGCGGCGGTGCTGGTGGCGGTGTTCGTGTCTCCCTATGGGTGGGAGGGCAAGGTGCGCGCGGTGCACCTGCACGTGCAGACGGCGGTGCTGCTGGGCGCGGCGCTGAGCGTGTTCCCGGTGATGCTCACGCGGCTGCACGCGGGACACACGGCGACGCGCCACGTGGTGGCGGTGAGCCAGATGCTCTGGTCCGCGCTGCTCATCCACCTGACGGGGGGCCGCATCGAGACGCACTTCCACATCTTCGGCTCGCTGGCGGTGCTGTCTTTCTACCGCGACCCGAAGGTGCTCTTCACCGCCAGCCTGGCCATCGTCGCGGACCACTGCCTGCGCGGCGCGCTGTGGCCGGAGTCCGTCTACGGCCAGCTTCATCCGGAGTGGTGGCGCTTCCTGGAGCACGCCTTCTGGGTGGCCGCCATCGACGTGGTGCTGGTGGTGGCCTGCCGGGACGCGCTGCGCGAAGTGGGGGAGCGGGCCGCCCGCCAGGCCCTGGCGGAGGCCACCATCGAGGAGGAGCTGGCGCTGCGCGCGGGCCAGTTGGACGCCGCCGTGCGCGAGGTGCACGCCGTCCGCGGCCACGCGGAGCAGATGGAGCGGCTGGCGTCGCTGGGGCAGCTCACCGCCAGCGTCAGCCACGAGCTGCGCAACCCGCTGGCGGCCGCGCGCACCGCGCATGCGTTCGTCCTGCGCCGGCTGCGCAAGGCGGAGACCCTGCCCGCGGATCCGCGCATCGCGCGCTTCCTGGACATCATCGACCGGGAGCTGCAGGCGTGCTCGGTCATCATCTCCGACCTGCTGGACTACGCGAAGGGCCGGCCTCCGCGCCGCACGCCCTGTCCGCTCAAGCCGCTGGTGGAGGAGGCCATCAGCGTGGTGCCGTGCCGCGAGGGCGTGCGCGTGGACAACCAGGTGCCGGACGGGCTGCCGGTGCCGCACCTGGACCGCGAGCAGTTCCGCCAGGTGCTGGTCAACCTCATCCAGAACGCGGTGGAGGCCATCCCGGCGGAGCGCTCCGGGACGGTCTGCGTGCACGCCGACGCGCTGGGGGACGGCGGCTGGCGCCTGCGCGTGACGGACGACGGGCCGGGCATCCCCGCGTCGCTCCTGGAGCGCATCTTCGAGCCCATGTTCACCACCAAGCTGCGCGGCACCGGGCTGGGGCTCGCCATCGTGAAGCGGCTGGTGCAGGGACATGGCGCGCGCATCCAGGCGGAGAGCGACTTCGGCCACGGCTCGCGCTTCACCGTCCTCTTCCCTGAGGCGTCTCTTCTCTGAAGCATGCGCACCTGCTGCCGCGGCGCATCCCGGAAGAGAGCAGCGTCACGTTGGCGATTCGCACGTGGGGCGTGGGCCCACGCGATAACGGAGGCAGGCATGCAGGTACAGGCGAAGCCGTACCCGGAGGCGGGGGCGGTGGAGGCGGACTGGGCGGTGCGGCGCATGGCGGCGACGGAGCTGGACACCGCCCGGGGGATGTTCTTCCTGGGGGTGCTGGAGACGGTGCGCACCGGCGCGGGCGAGGAGGCGGTCGCCGCCTGCAGGGCCGTCACCGACGAGCGCCGCTTCGTGGGCTTCTTCAACTACCCGGTGGCCAGCTTCCTCAAGCTGGCGCAGGTGGCGGCGCGGCAGTTGTCGCCCCGGTGGGGCGGGGCCGACGAGGCGCTGCGGCAGATGGGGATGCAGGCCACGCGCAGCTTCCTGGAGTCCGCGGTGGGGCGCACCTTCCTGCTGCTCGCCGCGGGGGACGCGCGCAAGCTCGTGACGAACCTGCCGTCCGGCTACCAGATGGCGGTGAGCTACGGGGAGCGCACCGTCGACTGGAGGGGAGAGGGGGACGCGCTGTTCGTCATGCGGCGCGACTTCATGCCACCGGCCTATCACGAGGGCGTGCTGCGCGAGGTGCTCACCATGGTGGGGGCGCGCAACCCCCGGGTCCAGGGGCGCAAGCTGGGCCTGCTGGACACCGAGTACCACATCTCCTGGGAGGCCCCCGTCGCGCTGCCCACGGAGGCGCCCAAGGTGTCCCGCTGGCGGATGTTCCAGTAGGGGGCGCGGGGACCGGGAGTTGGGGCCCGGTCCCCCTGGGCGTCGCGCCCGCGGAGGGCGCGGGAACTTGCGCCCCCCGTGCGGGGGAGCACGATGGCGGGCTCTCCTCGTACCGGGAGGTCTTCTCCGCGTGAGCCGCAATGACAGTCAGGAACGGACGGAGCGCTGGCGCCAGCTCCTGTCGGACGCCCGCGTCGGGTCGGGGCCGCGCTCCGCGCAGGCGGAGGACGCCGCGCTCCGGCAGCTCGACGAGCGCAATGACTACTCGCGGGACTACGACCGCATCGTCTTCTCCAGCGAGTTCCGCTGCCTGCACGACAAGACGCAGGTGTTCCCCCTGTCGACGAGCGACTACACGCGCACGCGCCTCACGCACAGCATCGAGGCGTCCTGCGTGGGCCGCTCCCTGGGCCACCAGGCCGGGCTGGGGTTGAAGGCGCAGGGCGTGGAGCTGGACCCGTCGCACCTGGGCACCATCGTGGCGGCGGCGTGCCTGGCGCATGACATCGGCAACCCGCCGTTCGGACACTCGGGGGAGGCGGCCATCCAGCACTGGGTGGGGCAGCGGCTCTCGCCGCCGGGGGAGGGGAGGAAGAGCCCGTTCGCGACGGAGGCCGAGTGGCGCGACCTGCGCGACTTCGAGGGCAACGCGCAGGGCTTCCGCATCCTCAACCGGCTCCAGTCGCGCGAGCGCCGGGGCGGGCTGCGCTACACCGCCGCGACGCTGGGGGCCATGAGCAAGTACCCGCGCCCGTCGGTGCTGCCCGGCTCGCGGCAGAAGACGAAGGGCGTCGTGTCGGAGAAGAAGTTCGGTTACTTCCAGGACGACGTCGACCTGGCGCTGGAGGCGTACCGCGCCACGGGCCTGCGCGAGCGCGAGCCCGGCGTGTTCAGCCGCCACCCGCTGGCCTTCCTCGTCGAGGCGGCGGACGACATCTGCTACGCGGTCATCGACCTGGAGGACTCCGCGAAGCTGGGGCTGGTGCCCATGGAGCGCGCGTGCCAGTTGCTGGAGTCGGTGCTGCCGGAGCCCACGGCCCGCAAGCCGCCCCGGCACCTGGAGACGCGCATGGCGCAGGCGCGGGCGCGGGCCATCGGGAAGCTCATCCCGAAGTGCGTGGAGGCCTTCGTGGAGCACGCGCACGAGCTGGAGGCGGGGCGGACGGAGACGTCGCTCACCGCGCTCAAGCCCGACGTGCGCGCGCGGCTGGAGGAGATCACCGACTTCACCCGCGAGCACGGCTACTGGAGCGAGCGCGTGCTCCAGATTGAGAGCGCCGGCTTCAAGACGCTGGGCGGCCTGCTGGACATGTTCGCCCTGTCGGTGGTGGCGGAGACCCCCAACGCGGAGGAGAAGAAGCTGCGGCAGCTCCTGCCCCTGGAGTGCTTCCAGCGCCCGGAGTTCGCGGCGGCGGATGAGGCGGCGCAGCGGCCGTTGCGGCGGGACGAGGCCATCCAGCGGCTGACGCCGTACCAGCGGCTCCTGTGCGTGACGGACTACATCACCGGCCTGTCGGACAGCCGCGCGGTGGAGCTGTACCAGCGCCTGTCCGGCATCCAGCTCCCCACGTAGGCCCTCGGGCGCGGGGAGCGTGCGGCGCCGGCCGCCGGGCGCTACGCTTCACCCCCATGTGTGGCCGAGTCACCGTCCGGACCTCCCCCGCGCAGCTCGTCGCCGAGCTGGAGCTCGCGGGCGCGCGCGCGACGCTGGAGCGCGAGCGCTTCAACCTCTGTCCCACGCAGCTTTTGCCCGTGGTGCCCAACGACGGCGCGCGGCTGCTGGACGTGTTCCGCTGGGGGCTCATCCCGTCCTGGGCGAAGGACGCGTCCATCGGCAACAAGCTCATCAACGCGCGCGGTGAGACGGTGGCGGAGAAGCCCAGCTTCCGCTCGGCGTTGAAGCGCAGGCGGTGCCTGGTGGTGGTGGACGGCTGGTACGAGTGGAAGCAGTCCACGAAGCCCAAGACGCCGTACTTCTTCCACCACCGCGAGGGCAGGCCGCTGGCCCTGGCGGGGCTCTGGGAGGAGTGGACGGCGCCGGACACGGGCGAGGTGCTGCGCACCTGCACCATCATCACCACCGGCCCCAACGCGCTGATGGCGCCCATCCACGACCGGATGCCCGTCATCCTGTCGCCGGAAGGCCAGGCGGTGTGGCTGCGCCCGGAGCCCCAGGAGGCGTCCGTCCTGCTGCCGCTGCTCGTCCCCGCGCCGGAGGCGCCGCTGGACGTCCACGAGGTGTCGCGCGGGGTGAACTCCCCCGCCAACGACGGCCCGGAGTGCGTGGCCCGCGTCGCGGCCTGAGCCGGCGCTATCCCGCGGAGGGGCCCTCCTTCTTCGCCGGAGACGGGTAGTAGGGCGCCACGGCCTCCTTGAAGAGCTCCATGTGCAGGGGCTTCTGGAGCGTCCCGACGACGCCGGCCATCCGCTCCGTCTGGAAGCTGGCCGTGAGCACGAACACGGGGAGCCCGCACAGCGTCGCGTCGTCGTGCAGCCGCCGCAGGAAGCCGTAGCCGTCCATCACCGGCATCATCAAATCCAGCAGCACGATGCAGGGCTTGCGGCAGGAGGCCAGCGCCAGCAGCCCCTCCTCGCCGTTGGCCGCCGTCAGTACGGAATAGCCTTCGAGTTCGAGGTACCGGGCCGTGACTTCCAGCTCCGGCTCGTCATCGATGAGGAGGATCAAGGGCGGGGTCGTCGCGTCAGGCACAGCGCTCTCTTCCTTGGGGTCAAAGGAAAGCTAGGTCGCCCGAACGCCGCACCGCCCAGGACCCATCATAGATTCCGGGACGGCGGTTTCCACCACGGCCATGAGGGCAGGGGGCCGCCTGCCCGTCCGCCCTGAAACAGTGGCGCGGCGGTCCCTGGACAGTTCCTGGGTGCTCCGGAAAAAGCCCCCTAGGATTCGCGCCATGACGTCCTCCGACAGGGGCATGCCGGGCAGGCGCCGCCGCATCGCCGTGGCGTCCCTGACGGGGCTCGCCGTGCTGGCCGGCGCGACCCTGCTGGGCGTGGAGGCCTGGTACCAGGGGAGGTTCGAGACCCCGCTGCGCGACGGAGGCGAACCGGTGCATCGCCCTGACGCGGGGCGTGACGGTGGAGGACCCCGCATCTGGCATGTCCTCCCTGGCCTCGTCCGTGGCATGGATCCCCTGGGCCCCCGGCCGCCTGGCCCGCTCACACCTCGCCCGGGGCGTCCTCGCCAGCACCCTGGGAGACCTCACCGCGCTGTATGAAAACACGACGAAACATCCCGCCCCCCTGCATGGCCAGGCAGGCATTTCAACCCCCTGAATCGCCGTCCCGGGAGCCCCGGGAAGAGGCCGGCGCCTGCCCACCTCCACGGTTTTCCGTGGATGACATGGAACTGGCGCCTCGACTGACCTACAGTTCTTGAACGGAGGGGGAAGTTTGCCCGAACTGCCACCCAGCGCGTATCCGGCCTTGTTCGAGCACACGCGAGACGGCGTGCTCGTCCTGGACCCGACCCTGCGGGTCGTGGCCGTGAACCGCGCCGCGGAGGCGCTGCTGGGCCCTCGTGACGTGTGGGTGGGGCAGCCCGTGGACGGCGTGCTGCCGGGCTGGACGCCCCCCCAGGTCTCATCGCCGGGTGAAGACGCTCCCCCGGAGACGGAGCTCCCGGTGGGCCCGGTGCGCTCCGTGCGGGTGCGGGCGGTGCCCCAGGACGGCGGCTGGCTCCTGCTGCTGCGGGGCCTGGACGTGGCCCAGGAGGCCGAGTCCATCCTCCGGCAGCAGAAGGAGTTCTTCGAGGCGGTGGTGCGCCACAGCCCGGTGGCCATCGTCACCATCAGCCGCGCCTTCGAGGTCCTGTCCTGGAACCCCGCCGCGGAGCGGCTCTTCGGGTACACGCCGCAGGAGGCGCTGGGGCGCAACATCCTCAAGCTGGTGGCCAACGTGGACGACATCCGTCCGCAGGCCGAGGAGACGTCGCGCGAGGTGCTGCGCAAGGACCGCGTGCACGTCGTCACCAGGCGCGTGCGCAAGGACGGCACGGTGGTGGACGTGGAGCTGCGCGCCATGCCGGTGACGGTGGCCGGCCAGTCCATGGGCTTCATCGCCATCTACCACGACGTCACCGACCTCCAGCGGGCGCGCCAGTCCGCCGAGGACGCCAACCAGGCCAAGAGCCTGTTCCTGGCCACCGTGAGCCACGAGATCCGCACGCCGATGAACGCCATCATCGGCATGGCGGGGCTCCTGATGGACACGGCGCTCACGCCCGAGCAGCGCGACTTCGCGTCCACCATCCGCCAGAGCGGGGACGCGCTGCTGGGGCTGCTCAACGACATGCTGGACTTCTCCAAGATCGAAGCCGGCCGGGTCGAGCTGGAGCAGCAGCCCTTCAACCTGCGCCAGTGCGTGGAGTCCGTGCTGGACCTGCTCGCCATGCGCGCGAGCGAGAAGTCCCTGGACCTGGGCTACCACGTCACGGACGAGACGCCCGTCAGCGTGGTGGGCGACGGCGCGCGCCTGCGGCAGGTGCTGCTCAACCTGGTGGGCAACGCGGTGAAGTTCACCGAGCGCGGCGGGGTGTCCATCTCCGTGGACACGCCGCGCCAGCCGCTCGCGCCGGGCGGCCTCTTCGAGCTGCACTTCGCGGTGCAGGACACCGGCCTGGGCATCAGCGAGGCCGCGCGCGCGGGCCTCTTCCAGCCCTTCAACCAGTTGGATGAGTCCGTGTCGCGCCGCTACGGCGGCACGGGGCTGGGGCTGGCCATCAGCAAGCGGCTGGTGGAGGCGATGGGCGGGCGGTTGTGGATGGAGAGCGAGGGCGTGCCGGGCAAGGGCGCCACGTTCCACTTCACCTTCCAGGCGCGCGAGGCCCCTCGCGGCGGGGAGGCCCTGCGTCCGGACGCGCTCAAGCTGCATGGCCGGCGCGTGCTGGTGGTGGACGACAACGCCATCAACCGCAAGCTGCTGGGCCGCCAGTTGGCCGCGTGGGGGATGGCCATCGTGGAGGTGGGCTCCGGCGCGGAGGCGCTGTCCCGGCTGGAGTCCGGGGCCCGCTTCGACCTGGCCATCCTGGACCACCGCATGCCGCTGATGGACGGCCCCACGCTGGCGGCGCACATCCGCCAGCAGCGCGACGCGCGCGAGCTGCCCCTCCTGCTGCTCACCTCGTACGATCAACGCGACGCGCAGCCCCCCGGCCTCTTCACGGCGGTGCTGCCCCGGCCGGTGAAGGCGTCGCAGTTGCATGACGCGCTGATGACGTGCCTGGCGCAGGACCTCATCTCCGCCCGGCCCATGCCCGTCGTGCCCGCGCCCGCCACGCGCGAGCGCTCCGTGTTCAACACGCGCCCCGGCGAGCAGATGCCGCTGCGCATCCTGCTGGTGGAGGACAACCCCACCAACCAGAAGCTGGCGCTGCTGGTGCTGGAGCGGCTGGGCTACCCGGCGGACACCGCGAACAACGGCCGCGAGGGCCTGAACCTCCTGGCGCGCAAGCGCTACGACGTCGTGCTGATGGACGTCCAGATGCCGGAGCTGGACGGCCTGGCCACGACGCGCCAGTTGCGCCAGGACATGCCCGCCGGCGAGCAGCCGTGGGTCATCGCCATGACGGCCAACGCGATGACGGCGGACCGCCGCGAGTGCCTGGACGCGGGCATGGACGACTTCCTCAGCAAGCCCATCCGCGTGGAGGAGCTCATCTCCGCGCTGCGCCGCGCCTGGGAGCGCCTGCCGGGAAAGCCCGGGGCAGCCCCCGTCGTCCGCGCCCCGGAGGCCCCGCGCCTGGGCGCCCCGCGCATCCGCGGGCTGGACGCGAGCGCGCTGGAGCGGCTGTGGCAGTCGCTGGACGGGCAGGTGGAGCGGATGCTCCCGGAGCTCGTGGACACGGCGCTGGAGAGCATGCCCCGGCTGATGGACGACGCGCGGGGGGCGCTCGCGCGCGGTGAGCTGGAGAACCTGGCGCGCGCCGCGCACACGCTCAAGTCCAACGCGGCCTACTTCGGGGCGGCCATGCTGGAGTCGCTGTGCTGGGACATCGAGCAGCGCGCGGACGCCCGGGTGCTGGAGGGGCTGGAGCCGCTCGTCGCCCACTGCCAGGAGGCGCTGGAGGAGAGCCGCCGGCTCCTGGAGCAGCTCAAGGGCACCGTGGTGTAACGGGCCGCGGGCTGAAGCGCCTCAGGCCCGCTGGGGCGCGTTCGGGTCGCTGATGGTGAGCGGCTGCCGCTGACCGTCCTTGGCGACGAGGCTGGCGGTGAGGGCGAAGTCCGGCCCCATGCGCAGCTCCAGCGTGGTGGGGCCCGGGTGCGCCACGCGCCAGTCCGGCTCGATGCGCACGGTGCCCAGCAGCTCGCGCTCCACGGTGGTGCGGTCCAGGGCCTCGAAGAGCGCCACCGGCACGGGGCCCGGCCAGGGCGGCAGCTCCAGGTCCACGGAGCGCGTGCCGGGCACGGGCGTGTTGGCGGGGAGCACCTCGTGCTGGCCGCCGCCGGGCACCATGGCGCCAATGGGCATGGGCACCACGTCCGACAGGCCGCTGATGCCGCGCGCCAGGTTGCGCCCCAGGATGGCCGCGCCCACGGCCACGCCCAGCTCCGGGTGCACTTCTTTATCCGACGACAGCTTCTTGAAGTGGGACAGGCGCCTGCGGATGGCGGGCATGCGCGTCTGGCCGCCCACCATCACCAGCTCGTCGATGGCGTCCGGCTTCAGGCCCGCCTTCTCCAGCACGTCGTCGCACGCGGCGGCGGTGCGCTCGATGAGCTGGAACACCATGGCCTCCATCCGCTCGCGCGTGAGCGTGACGTTGAAGTCCACGAAGGCGCCATCCTTCTGAGTGATACAGGGGATGCGGATGGGGACGGACGCGCCGCTGGAGAGCGCCATCTTCGCGGACTCGGCGGCGAACACCAGGCGCTGCATGACGACCTTGTTGCCGCGCAGGTCGATGCCGTGCTGCTTCTGGAAGTCGTCCACCAGCGCTTCCACGATGGCTTCGTCGAAGTTGGCGCCGCCGAGGAACGCGTCGCCGCCGGTGGCCAGCACCTTCACCACGCGGTTCTGCACGGACATGAGGGTGACGTCGAAGGTGCCGCCGCCCAGGTCGAACACCATCACCGTCTGCTCGGGGTTGCGCAGGTTGGCGTAGTAGAGCGCCGCGGCGGTGGGCTCGTTGACGATGGCGCGCACGCGCAGGCCCGCCTTCTCCGCGGCGCGGCGGATGGCCTCGCGCTGGCGGATGGAGGCGTGCGCGGGCACGGTGAGCACGCACTCCTGGAACGGGGCCCCGGCCGCGTGCGTGGCCAGCGTGTTGAGGTGCTTGAGGATGAAGTGCGCCACGTCGATGAGCGGCGTCACCTTCCCGTACACCTCCACGGCGGTGTAGCCGTCCGGGCCCTCCACCAGCTCGAAGGCGAAGCGGCCGCGGTGGCGGGCCACGTACTCGGACTGGAAGCGGCGGCCCAGGAAGCGCTTGGCGCCGAAGACGGTGTGGCGCGGGTCGTCGATGATCTGCCGCCGCGCGGCCGGGCCGACGATGGCCTTGTCCCCCGCGTGGAACCACGCGATGGAGGGCAGGGTGAGGCTCTTGTCCGCGATGGGCACCACGCGCAGCTTGTTCGCCTTGTCGAAGAAGGCCGCCGCGGTGTTGGTGGTCCCGAAGTCAATGCCGAGGATGGGGGCGGCGCTCGTGCTCATGTGAGGCCGCCATCCTCGCACGTCCCGCCGCGCCGGGGCACCTCCCGCGCGCCGTCGAGGCGGGGCACGAGGGCCTGGATGTGGAATCGGGACCTACTCGGGGTCGATGGAGGCGGCGCGCACGCCGGGCAGCGCGCCGCGCAGCTTCTCCAACAGGAGGAAGGTGTCGGTGCGCTCCGGCACGGCCAGCTCCACCACGGCGGTGCCACCTGGGGTGGCGGTGGCCTGCTCCAGGGTGAGCACGCGCGAGTCGGGGTGCAACTGGCGCAGGGGAGGCAGGGCGGCGCCCAGGTCCTCCACGTCCAGGGACAGCTTCAGCCGCTGCGGGTGGCGCTGGAGGGTGGAGTCCAGCGCGAGCAGCACGGCGCCGAAGAACAGCGTGGCGCACACCGCGATGGGGAAGGCACCCAGGCCGCAGGCCATGCCCACGCCGATCATCACGAACATCACCGCCGCGTCGCGCGAGTCCTTGATGCCGGAGCGGAAGCGGATGAAGCCGCCCAGGCCCACCAGCCCGAAGGCGCGCGACATGCTGTCGCCAATCACGGTGGTCATCACCGCCCCGGCGATGGCGATGAGCAACTGGGTGTGCATGGTCTCCTGCGCCATCACCGGCGCGCGAGGCATCCACCGGCGCCAGGGCCGGAAGGCCAGCAGCGACCCCAGCACCAGCGCGAAGCCCAGCCGCTCGAACACCTCCAGGAGCGGCAGACCGTGCACGGACGCCTGCGCGCCCGCGTTGAAGACCTCAAGCGACGCCATGGCGAGGCTCCTGTTCCAACTGTGAGGCCGTCCGCGCCGCCTGGCGCAAGAGGGCGAAGTCGTGGGGATGGCGCTCCAGCAGCTCCAGCGTGAGGGCCTGCCCCCGCGCCGTCGTCGCGAGCAGGCCCAGGCTCTTCACGGTGGCGGAGGGCCACGTGTCCGCGAGCGCCGTGCGCAGCTTCCACGCGGCGGGCACGTCCATGCCGGTGAGCGAGTCCAGGACCTCCTCGCACGTCACCCCGAACGTCTCCCGCAGCCTCCACGCGGCGGGCACGTCCAGCCCGGTGAGCGAGCCGATGACCGCCTTGGGGGCGCGCGCCGCGTGCTGTTCACGCAGGGCCCAGGCGCGGGGGCTGTCCAGGCCCTCCAGCGAGCGCAGCACGGCGTCCGGTGCCACGGCCATCGCGCGCTCGCGCCACTCCCAGGCCCGCTCGCTGTCCACGCCTCGGAGCGAACGGCACAGCGCGCGCGCCACGCCCTCGTCCGCGAAGGCCGCGTCGCCGCCGCGCGAGGACAGCCACCGCCAGCGCTCGTCCCAGGCGCGGGGGCTGTCCAGTCCGGACAGCGACACCACCACCGGCTCCGGCGCGGCGCGTGACAGCCGGTCGCGCATGAGCCAGGCGCGCTCGGAGTCCAGGCTGGTGAGCGACGCGGCCACGGCCTCCGGAGCCCGGGTCTCCCACCGCTCGCGCAGGTGCCAGGCCGCTGGCGCATCGCTGGCACCGTCGGTGAGGGACTCGAGCACCTGTTCGGGCGCGGCGGCCTCCAGGCGGTGGCGCCACTCCCAGGCCGCGGGATGCGTGAGGCCGGAGAGCCCGTGCGCGATGAACTCCGGGCACCGCTCGGCCAGCAGCGCGCGGCGTGCCTCCACGTCCTGGCCCTCCAGGCCCGCGAGGAACCACGCGGCGAGGCCCGGCTCGTCCACGGTCCAGCCGTCCAGCCGGGCGAGGAACCGGCCGCGCGCCTCGGCGAGCGAGCGCACCGGGACCTTGGGCCGCGTCAGGCCCGCGGCGTGGAGCGGCGCTTCACCGCGGCGCACGCGCAGCACGTCCTCCACCAGTCGCGTCACCTGTTCCTCCAGGGGGACGTCGGTGTTCTCGATGATGCTCCAGCGCTCCGGGCTCGCGGCGGCCAGGGCGCGGTAGCCGGCGCGCAGGCGGGACTGGAGGCCGGCGCCGGTGAGCCCCTTGCGCGATGGCGTGGAGCGGTCCTTCGCCAGCAGCTTGGACGCGCGGCGGCGGGCGCGGGCGATGGCGGGGTCCACGTCGATGAGGAAGACGCGGTCCGGGTGCAGGCCGCGCTGGCAGGTGTCCAGCACGGACCGCACCTCCGCCTCTGGCAGGCCCCGGCCGAAGCGGGCGAGCACTTCGGCGGTGTAGAGGAAGCGGTCGGCGATGACGACGTCGTGCTCCGCCAGCGCGGGCCGCGTCACCTCCTCCAGGAGCTGCGCCTCGCGCGCCGCGTACAGCAGCAGCTCCGCCACGGGCGTGAGCGCCAGGTGCAGCGGGTCGCGCGTGAAGCGCCGCAGCCCCTCCGACACGGGCGAGGCCAGCCGGCCGTCCTCGCGCACGTGGCGCACGGTGAGCCCGGCCCGGCGCAGCTCGCGCGCCACGCGGTTGGACAGCGTCGTCTTGCCCGACCCGTCGATTCCCTCGAACACGATGAACATCAGAAGGAGACCTCCATCTGCAGCAGCACGGCCTTGCGCGAGGCCAGGTTGTCCTCCAGGGCCGTGACGACGGCGGGCACGGCGTCGCCGGCCTCGCGCACCTCCGCCTGGGCCTGGAGGCGCCAGTGGCGGAACTGGCCCACGTTCAGGCCCGCGGCCCCCTCCCACACCCGGTCCTGGTGGAGGGTGCGGTCGGGGTCCAACGCGGACAGCATCACGAAGGGCTCCACGAACAGCGCGCCCCTCGCGCCGCCGCCGATGCGCCAGCCGGTCAGCGCCCGCGCGGTGAGGAAGGGGCCCTCCAGGCCGGTGAGCACTTCGGTGCGGCCCACCAGCACCTCGCCCCAGGTGCGCAGCGCGCCGAGTCCCACGGGCAGCTCGTGCTGGACGTCCAGCCCCGCCGTCCAGCCCGTGTGCGAGCCCCCGTCGATGGAGCCCGCGGGCTGGAGGAGCGCGGACGCGCCCAACTCCACGGTGCCCAGCGTGAGCGTTCCCCGGAAGGCGGGCACCACGCCCAGGCCCTTGGACAGGTCCACCTTGCCGGTGTCATGGCCCGTCTGCCACACGCCCGCGCGCAGCTTCAGGTCCACCGCGCAGTCCTTGCACTTCCACTCCAACTGGGCGCCGGGCCTGCGGCCGGTGAGCACCAGCGCGTCGCGCAGCACGTCCCGCATGAGGCCCCGGCGCACGAGCGGCAGCGACCGGGACGACTCCAGCTCGATGAGCGACAGGGGGACCTTGAATTGGCCCGCGCGAATGGCGAAGCCGTGGGGCAGGTCCAGCCACGCGTACGCGTCCTTGAGGCCGTCCTGCACGTCGAACTCGACCACCGCCTTGAGCTTCTTCTTGAAGCGGTAGGTGGCCTCCAGGCGCGTCGCGGGCAAGGACAGTCGCCCGGACCAGACCTTGTCCGGGCGCGAGTCCACCGTCTCCCGCACCGACAGCCTGCCACCCACTTCGATGACCCCGGAGCCGGCGGGGAGCCGCACCGTGGGCGGTGGCACGTCCGAGCCCGTGTCGTCGCCTGGCGGAGGCTGCAATGGCTCGGCGGCGGGAGGCGGCTCCGGGAGCGACGGCGTCGTGCCCGTCGGAAGGGAGGGGTCGGCCTGCCCCGCGCTGGCGGACGCGCAGAACAGCAGGGAGGTCAGCAGCAGTCCGCGCGCGGGCATGGCACGGCCAGGAGGGGGGCGGAGTCTCGGTGGCACGGGAGGGGGATTCCTTCGGGGGTTCACTTCGTGGGGCGCGCGTCCTCCAGGAGCGCGCGCATGCCCTGCTCGAACTTCGAGGCGGCGGTCTCATGGGACGACAGCCCCCACAGCGCCTCCTCCAGCCAGGAGGGAGCGTCGCGCTTCCACTTCACCTCCACGACCGTCGCGGGCGGCGCCCGGCCCACGCGCCGCGCGGGGACCGCGAACGCGCCATCCGCTGTCGTGTCCGGCGGCAGGGCGAACACCAGGCCTTCATCCAGCGTGATGCGCACGTCGCAGGACACCGTGGCCAGCGTGGTGCGCCGGTACCACGCGGTGACCCGGGGCCGCACCGGCAAGAGGCTCGCCTGTCGCAAGAGCCGCGCGGCGGCGCCGTCCACCGGCAGGGGATGGCCGGTGAGCACCGCGCGGGCCTCCGCCTCCGTGACGGGCAGCCGGACCTTGGTGCGCCGCTCGCCATGGCTGCGCTTCAGCTCCAGGACGCGCTTCCCGGTCAGCACCGGAGCCTCCGTGAGGTGGGCCGCGCCCGCGTACTCCCGCAGGCGCAGGCGCTCCGCCTGTCCCGAGTGGCACGTGCCCAGGAAGTCCAGGCCGTCGGTGTCCAGGTACGTCGTGCGCGTGTAGGCCACGGGCAGGCCCGGGTCGTAGAGGTGCCGGGACGTCCAGCCCTGGACGGCGCCCAGGAAGGACGCCAGCACCTCGCGCGGCGGTTGGAAGCGCCGCTCCCGGTCCTGCTCCGCGGCGGGCGCGGGCCTCTGCGCGTCCTGCACCCGGGCCGTCGCGGTCATGGGCTCGTACCGAAGGCCGCGTGCACTTCCGCCTGCCGCTTCGTCGCGAAGTCCACCAGGCCGTTGGCCCCGGTGAGCGCGTCCTGGAACGCCTGCGGGCTGCTCAGGAACGTGAACCCCGCCTGCTCCGCGTTCTCACCCACGGCCCACGGGGTGACGAGCGCGTGCTCCTCGCGGAAGCGCGCCTCCAGCGGGCCGGGGGCGAGCAGTCCGTCCGCCGCCTCCAGCGCGTACTTCTCGTAGATGGGCCGGTAGACGGGGTCGTCCATCAGGTAGCGGATGAGCGGCCAGGTCGCGTCCACCGACTCCTGCGACAGCGACGTGGCGCGCATGCCGTCCTGGAACGACCGGTCATGGTCCCACGTCACCCAGTGCAGCCGGCCGTTCTCACCCGGGTGCGAGTACAGGAGGTAGTTGTGGGCCATGGCCCCGTACGCGTCCCAGTTCTCGATGACGGTGTTGTAGGCCAGCCACTTGAGGAAGCCGTCCACGTCCAGCGTCGCCTCCAGCCGCGAGCGCCACGCGGCGGAGTCCGTGCGCTCCGAGTTGAGCGCGGTGATGAGCGCCTCCACGCTGCCCCAGCCCGCCGCCTCCGCCGCCTTGTTGTCCGGCTCGAAGGAGGCCTCGTCGAAGCTCTGGAGCCGCGCGCCAACGCCGTCCGCCTCGTAGAGCGGACCGCTGTCGTCGCTGAAGAAGCGCTCGAGCAGCGGATCCCCGGGGTCCTCCGCCAGCGTGTAGAGGCCCCAGTATTGGGGCCCGTCGCCGTGGTCCACGTAGACGGCCGCGAACGCGGTGTAGCTGGCCGGGACGCCCGCTTCGCGGAACAGGTCCGTGGCCACCTTGTTGCGGATGAGCGACGCGTCCGACACCGCGTTGGACAGCGACAGCTTGCCGAAGCCGTAGAAGTGCTGGCCCTCGATTTCAGGGTACTCGTCCTCGAACTTGTCGAAGTTGAAGCGCAGCGGCATCTTGCCCACGCCGCTCCGCCACGCCTGGGACAGCGACGAGTTGCCCTTGTAGCGAAGCCCCACGTGGTTCCACGCCTTGCCCTCGAACTTCACCGTCGCGGGCACGTACACCGGCGTGTTGGGGATGAGGTCTCCACCGCCGCCTCCGCCCGGAAGCCCTCCGCCGTCGGGAGGCCCGCCAGGGAAACCGCCACCGCCACCGCCCATCGGCGGGAGGCACGCGAGCGCGCCGCCCATGGGGGACGTGGAGCAGGTGCTGGTGAAGGGGGTGCCATTGAAGGTGGCGGTACAGGCGTCACCGGACGCCTTGCCCACGCACTCGGACTCGAACTCCGCGGGGAAGCCACCTCCGCCGCCGCCCATGCCTCCGTCGGGCTGGCCGCCCATGCCACCCCCACCGCCGAAGTCCCCACCCGCGCCGAACTCGCCGAGCATGGACGTCATGTCGTCCTGCATCGTCGTCCAGTCCTCCGGCGTGATGACGATGTCCAGGCGCTGCACCTTCCCCTTCGGGAAGACAACGTCATACGCGGGCGGAGCGTTCTTCCCGTGCGAGGCGTCGGTCCAGGTGTCGGGGCGGTCGGTGCCACAGGCTCCGAGGGCGAACGCCAGGAATGCGAAGGCGCCGGAGAGGCGCGGACGAGGCAAGGCCATGGGGGTCCCTTTGCGGGTGCGGGGGCGCGGTGCCACGGCGGCGCGAGACTCCTCCGTGGCACTGCGATTGCGGACCTTGAAGGGCTGACGTGACCTCTTCGTTACATGGCCGTGACGGATTGTTTCCGGGAAGGCGGCCGGTGCTCCGGCGCTCAGGGCCTGGGCGGCGTGTTGTAGCCGGCGTCGCCGTAGGGCCTCAGGCGCTCCAGCCACATCTCCTCCAGCACCTTCAGCTCCTCCACGGGCGGAGGGCCACCGGGCTCCTCGCGGGGCTTGAGCCGGTCCAGCACCTCGAAGGAGAAGGCCGCCTCGCCATGGCGCTCCCAGTCCGCCTGCAACTCGGGGACGCGGTGCATGCGCTGGGCGAACTCGAACCGGATGCGGTTGAACATCGCGGTCAGGTTGAGGGCATGGCCCACGAACAGCTTGCCGTTGGCGTGGCAGCGGATGGCGTAGATGCCCATGGGCACCTCCGCTTCCTTGTACGCGCGCTTGCGCTCCGCGCGGGCCGCGCGCGAGTCGTCACCGGACGTCATGGTGACCTCCGAAGCCCCGCGCGACGAGCTTCGCCTCCAGCCGCGCCTTCGCGTCAGGGTCGCGCGGGCGCACCCAGTCGTGGCCCAGCCGTTCCCAGTCCGCGTCGCGCGAGTCGATGCCCAGCGCCTGGAGGAAGCCGGCCTCGCAGATGAAGCACTGCTCGCGGAAGGGGAAGAGGAAGCCGCCCTGCGCCGCCAATGAGCGAGCGGCCTCCTCGTAGGTGGAGAACCACCGGTTGAGGAACGTGCTCTGGCCCTTCTGGAAGAAGGCGCGCGTGTCCAGCGCGTGCGCCCGGGCCTCCAGGGCCTGCTTCAGCTCCGTCCAGGTGGTGTGCCCGGCTTCCCGCGCGACGACGGCGAGCCCGTGCTTGTGCCGCACGGTGTCCCGGCGCGCGAGCACCTCGCCCAGGGACAAAGCCGCGAAGAAGGGCAGGGCGCGCATCCGCTCCGCGGCGCGCGTGGCGCGGGCCGTGTCGGACGAGTCCAGGTCCTTGAGGAGCAGGGACGCGCGGACCTTGTATTCATGAAGCGTGACGGGGAGGGTGCTGCCGGTTCCCATGACGAATCCTCCGGTGCTGGCCCTCACCCGTTGGGGGACCGTGGAAGGACTTCATCAGGAGTCTGGCGACAGCGGGTGACGCGAGGGTGACGTCGTCTTTCCGGGCGGCGGGCACCCCTCGGCACCCGTGGGACGAATAGACCAGACGCGCCGCGCGGGCGTCAACGCGGCCGGAGACGTGCGGCCGGGAGGGCGCCCTTTGATTCGGCCCATCCCCAGGGGAGCATGTGCTGGGTATGTTCCGGCGATGACGTCCGAACGCGCACGAACAGCCCCCTCCGCGAACGACCCTGCTGCCTCCGAGCTGGAGGCCGTGCGGATCCTGGAGGGAGGCGCGGAGCTCATCGCCGGGGCGATGCGCCCCCATGCGGAGCTGGAGGCCATGCTGTCGGCCCGTGGCTGGAAGCGCCGCTTCCTGAAGCAGCCGGAGCGGGTGTCCGCGTTCGTGGCCGGAGCCGAAGCGGTGCGGAACGCGCTGGCGCGTGTGCACCGCCGCGCGGAGGTGGAGGCGTGGACCGAGGACATGCCCGTCCTGCGGCAGGCTCGGGCGCTGTCCACGCAGCGCGAGCGCCTCACCCGGCTCGCGCGACAACGGCTGGACACGTTGACGGTCGCGCCTCCGGACGTGACCCTCGAAGAGGCGCTGACGCGGTTGGAGGCATTGCTTCGCCAGCCTGTCAGCAAGACGCTGAAAGAGGGCGAGGTGCTCGTCTTCGAGCCCGACTACGGCGGTTCGAGGGGGAAGCCAGGCCCAGGCGTGGGCGGCATGAACGTGCCCTCCCGCTATCTCCTGCCGGTTCCGTTGGGCGCCTTGCTCCTCACCCTCCTCATGGTCTCGGGGCTTCCCGGGGCCATGGAGCTGGGACTGGCCCTCATGGGGCTCTCGATTGGAGGCGTCCTGCTGTGGCCCCAGCTTCGCTCCGGCAGGGTGCGGATCACCAGCGAGCGGCTCCTCTGGACGCCCGTGTTCGGCGAGGCACAGGAGGTGCGCCTGGACTCGATCGCGGATGACGGCGTCCACCTGGACAGGAGCCAGTTCGACCTGGAGGTGACGGGCGACCGTCGGCTGCGCGCGCGCAGCGTGTCGGATGCCCTTCATCTGATGGTCGCGCTGGAGCTGCACCGCCGGCCACCCCTCCTCGGCGCGGTCCGGTCGGGCGTGCAGTTGGAGGACGTCGCCCTCCTCCCCGCGAAGGTGGGGGAGGTCGAGGGTGTCTGCGTCCTGCGTCCCCACGCGTTGGCGTTCATCCCAGACAGGCGCGGCCCCCAGGCGCTTCAGGCCGTCACCGGAAGGCCCACGTCGCTGAAGGGATTCGAGGCGGACCGGGTGTTGGAGGCGTTGCGCTGGCTGCCCGCGGAGGAGTTCGACGCCTGTGTCTCACGCGTGGTGAAGGCCACGGGCGGCCTTGCCTGGGCCGTGGGAGAGGCGCACTTCGTTCCGGGCCCGCCGATATGGGTGGCGATCCGGATCAAGCGCGGTGAGCAGGTGCTGCTCGGCCGGGCGGAGTGGCACGACCGCGCCGCCGCCGAGCGGATTCTTCAGGGATGGCACCCGCGCCCCGCGCTTCCGCCCCCAGGGTAGGGAGCGGCCAATGCGGGCACCTACGCTTCGGACTGTCCGCGGCGCAGGCCCAGGGCCTTCATCTTCTTGTAGAAGTGACCCCGCTCCAGGTCGAGGATGCGCGCCGCCTCCGTCACGTTGTCATGCGTGTGGGCGAGCACCCGCTGGATGATCTCCCGCTCCGCGTCCTCCACCTGCTCGCGGAAGGTCTGATCCACGCGCGGCCTCCACCCGCCCGGGTTCGAGGGCGCGGGCTCGGCGGGCGCCGTCACCACCGGGGCCGGCTGCGTGGCGGGCACGTCACCGCCCACGGTGGGCTCGGGCATGGGGGGCAGGGGCCGGCCCCGGGGCAGCAGCTCCAGCGCGTCCGTGCGCGAGACGACCGGCCCCTCGCAGAGGATGGCCAGCCGCTCCACCAGGTTGCGCAGCTCGCGCACGTTGCCCGGGTAGTCATACGCGCTCATCACCGCGAGCGCGTCCGGCGACAGCGCCAGGGGCCGCCGCCCGTTCTTCGCGCACGCCTCGCGCAGGAACGTGTCGATGAGGTCCGGCAGGTCCTCGCGGCGCTCGCGCAGCGGCGGCGAGTGGATCTGCACGACGTTGATCCGGTAGTAGAGGTCCTCGCGGAACCTGCCCGCGGCGATCTCCTTCTCCAGGTTCTTGTTCGTCGCGGCGATGACGCGCACGTCCACCTTGAGCGTCTCCGCGCCGCCCACGCGCTCCAGCTCGCCCTCCTGGAGCACGCGCAGGAGCTTCGACTGCATCGCGGCCGGCATGTCGCCAATCTCGTCCAGGAAGAGCGTGCCCTCGTGCGCCAGCTCGAACTTGCCGCGCCGCACGCTCACCGCGCCGGTGAAGGCGCCCTTCTCGTGGCCGAACAGCTCGCTCTCGATGAGGTCGTGCGGCACCGCGGCGCAGTTGAGCTTCACGAACGGCCCGCCCTTGCGCCGGGAGTGCTGGTGCAGCGCCCGCGCGATGAGCTCCTTGCCGGTGCCGTTCTCGCCGGTGATGAGCACGCGCCCCTCGCTGGGCGCCGCCCGCTGGATGAGGGAGAAGATGCGCTGCATGGCGGGCCCGCCGCCCACCATGTCGAAGCGGCCCAACTGCGCGCGCAGCTCCTGCAACTCCTCCATCGCCGCCTGGTGCTTGAGCGCGTTGCGCAGCGCCACCAGCAGCCGGTCGCGCGCCAGCGGCTTCTCCAGGAAGTCGCGCGCCCCCAACTGCGTCGCCTTCACCGCCGTGTCGATGGTGCCGTGGCCGGACATCATGATGACGGGCAGGTCCGGCTTGAGCTCCGTGAGCCGCGCCAGCACCGTGAGGCCGTCCATGTCCGGCATCTTCACGTCCATCAACACCGCGTCCACCGGCCGCGCGCTGACCACGTCCAGCGCCACCTGCCCGCTGCTCGCCAGCTCCGTGCGGTAGCCGGCCAACTGCAACGACTGGCTCAGGGTGAGGAGGATGTTCTTTTCGTCATCAACGATGAGGACCGCAGCGGGCATGGGCAAACCGTTCACACTCTCACGGAAATAATCGGGGCATCAAGGGTCTCGTGTTGCCCGGAGGGGCAGGGAAAAGACAAATCTTTTGACTCTCCCCGGTGGGTCCGACTACACGCGACAGGCCGGGCCCGCCCTCTGTGGGCCTCTCTTTTCCCGTGGTTGCTGTCGGAGGAATGATGCGTCGGATTTCGCTTTGGGCCGGGTTGGCCCTCGCCGTGGCCGTGATGACCGGGTGCCCGCCCACCTACCCCAAGTGCAACAACGACGAGCAGTGCCAGGAGAAGGGCGAGGTCTGCGTCCAGGGCCAGTGCCAGGAGTGCGCGACGGACGCGAACTGCCGTGAGGGCTTCACCTGCCAGGCCAACAAGTGCGCGCCCAAGCCCCCTGAGTGCACCACGGACACGGCCTGTGGCACCGGCCGCATCTGCGAGGCCGGCAAGTGCGCCGAGGCCCAGTGCAAGGACGACTCCGCGTGCAACGGTGGCAAGTGCCAGGCCGGCCGCTGCCAGGCCCCCAAGGACACCTGCTCCGCCAACACCGACTGCGGTGAGGGCCAGGAGTGCCAGTCCGGCAAGTGCGTGACGGCGGACACCTCCTCGCGCTGCGACTACTCGCCGGTGCGCTTCGGCTTCAACGAGTCCACCCTGGACTCCAGCGCGCAGTCGCGCCTGGGCGAGCTGGCGGCCTGCATCAAGGCCAGCCAGGGCAAGATCACCCTGGGCGGCCACGCGGACGAGCGCGGCACGGAGGAGTACAACCTCCAGTTGTCCAACCGCCGCGCCGCGGCCGTGAAGCGCTACCTGGTCGACCTGGGCGTGCCGTCCAACCGGCTGTCCACGGTGGGCTATGGTGAGACCCGCCCGGTGTCCAGCGCGGCCACCGAGGAAGGCTGGGCGGAGAACCGCCGCGTGGAGTTCCAGCGCTAGTTCTGGGGTAGGCTCTGGCGCGCATGGCCGCCCTAGAGTCGGAAACGCGTCAGTCCTACCTCGTCTTCGCGTGTGGAAGCAGTTGGTACGCGGTGCCCGCGGAAGCTGCGGCGGAGGTCGTCACCTTCCCCGAGCTGACGCGGGTACCGGGTTCCCCGCCACACCTGCTGGGTGTGTTCGCGCACCGGGGTGAAGTCATCCCCGTCGTGGACATGAGCCTGCTGGTGGGCGGGGTCACCGCCGGGTCCCGCCGCGCCGTCCTGGTGCGCTTGACCCGGGGAACCCTGGCCCTCACGGCCAGCAACGTCGCCGGCGTGTCCGCGCTGATGGGACCGCTGGAGCCCCTGGGCCCCTCGGGCGTGCACGTCCACCTGCGCGGCCCCGTGAAGAGCGGCTCGCGCGACGTGGCCGTCATCGACCCGGAAGGCCTCTTCGACCACCTCAGCCAGGGCGGCTAGCCCCATGCCTCCCGCGGGCCGGGTCGAGGGGACGCTCCTGTGCCACGTGGGGCCGCACCGCATCGCCTTCGAGGCGGGCGAGGTGGCCTCCATCGCCGCGCCCGACGCGGGCACCGTGTCCGCCCACCGGGCCTTCCTGGGGGGCGGCGGCGCCCAGCGCGTGCTGGTGACGGCCACCGGCGAGACGGTGGGCGTGGACGGGCTGGAGATCGACTCGGAGGTGCTATCGGTGCTGCCGCCCTCGCCGGTGGTGGCGGGGGCCTCCGGGGGCAGCCTGCGCGGCTTCGTGCTCACGCGCGGGGTGCTCTGGCCGCTCTTGCGCCTGGACGCCTTCCAACGCTACCTGCGCGGGCTGGACGGGGAGGGCGCATGATGGCGCCGCTGGAGCTTCGCGCGCTGGGCCGCTGGACGACGCGGCCCCGCATCCCGGGCAGTTGCCTGGGCGTGGGCATCGCGTTCCTCCACATCCACCTGTCGCACACGCTGCCGGAGGCGGGGCGCACGCCGCTGACGTGGCTGATGTTCTCCGCGCTCGTGCTGTTCATCAGCGTGGGGTACGCGCGCGACACGCGGGCCCTGCGCACGCTCTTCGCGCTGGGCGAGGGCCGCCTGCCCGCCACGTCGGAGCACCTGCTGGTGGCGGTCCAGGAGGTGGCGGCCATCCCCGGCCGCAGCTTCTGGTTCGTGATGCAGGGCTGGCTGGGCGGCACGCTGACGGTGGCCCTGGCCTTCCCGACCCTGGCGGACGTGCCGTGGACGGAGGGCGTGCGGGTGATGGTGCTGGGGCTGTCCATCGGTCCGCTGAGCGCCATGCTCACCTACCTGATGGTGGTGCGCCGCGCGCGGGCCACGCTGGACCGGCTGGTGTCGCTGGGGCCGGCGCCGCTGGAGGTGCTGGCCGCGCTGCCGCCCCGGCGCATGCACATCCGCCGCCGGCTGGTGGTCTTCACCGCCATCGCGGTGCTGAGCCCGTCGCTCTTCATCCTGGACGTGGCCTTCACGCGCACGGTGGCGGTGGTGGACGCGTGGACGCAGGCCACCACGCCGGAGGCGCGCGCGGAGGTGATGGCGCGGGCGCGGGAGGGGGACGGGCCGCCCCTGGGGCTCATCGCGGGGCTCGTCACGCTGCTCATCCTGGGCACCGCGGCGCTCGCGGGCACGGCGCTGTCGGAGCCCCTGCGCGCCATCACCGAGGACGCGACCCGCATCGCGCGCGGCGAGGTGCGCCCCCCGCGCGTCATCCACGCCGAGGACGAGGTGTGGGCCACCTCCGCGGCCTTCACCCAGATGCAGGTGCAGCTCGTGCAGGCCCTGTCGCAGCTCAAGCGGGCGGGCATCCAAATCTCCTCCACCACCGAGCAGTTGGTGGCCACCAGCACGGAGCAGGAGGTGGGCGCGGACGAGCAGGCCGGGGCGCTCAACGCCACCAGCGCCACCACGGAGGAGCTGGCCCGGTCCGCGCAGCAGATCGCCGACAACGCGGAGTCCGTGTCCGCCATCGCGGAGACGACCTTCGGCGCGGCGCAGTCCGGCCAGCGCGGCGCCACCGCCTTCCTGGGCGCCATGCAGCGCATGAAGGAGGACAACGAGGCCATCGCGGAGGCGGTGGTGCGCCTCAACAAGCGCGTGCAGCAGATTGGCAAGGTGGTGGAGTTCATCAACGAGATCGCCGACAAGTCGGACCTGCTGGCGCTCAACGCGGAGCTGGAGGGCACCAAGGCGGGCGAGGTGGGGCGGGGCTTCTCGCTGGTGGCGGCGGAGATGCGGAGGCTGGCGGAGAACGTCATCCGCTCCACGAAGGAGATTGAAGGCCTCATCGGGGAGATCCGCGACGCGACGAACGGCGCGGTGATGGCTACGGAGGCGGGCCTGAAGACGACGGAGCTGGGCACGCTCCTGGCGGCGCAGGTGGACGACAGCCTGAGCCTCATCCTGGAGCTGGCGCGGCAGACGTCGCACGCGGTGCGCAGCATCTCGCTGGCGACGCTGCAGCAGCAGACGGGCACGGATCAGCTCGCGGCGGCCATGGGGGACATCCTGCGCGTCACCGAGCAGAACGCCGCGGCCACCAAGCAGATGGTGGCGGCCAACGCGGACCTGTCCACCCTGGCGGCGGACCTCCAGCACGTGGTGCAGCGCTTCCACATCGAGCCTCCCGGGGCCGAGTCCCCCGGGGCTTCCGGCGGCGCGCCCGGCGCGACGGGAGGCGGGTGACATGGACCGCTCCTCGGGCTCGCGGCGGGCCGCCTTCAGCCAGCAGTTGATGTTCCCCGTGCCGCTGGCGAACCTGGTGGGCTCCACGCTGGGGCTGCACTTCGCGTCGCTCGTGGTGGGCGGCGAGCTGTCCCAGAAGCTGGGGGGGCTCGTCGTCCTGGTGGTGGGCGTGAGCGCGCTGCACATGCTCCTGGGCGTGGGCGTGTCCCTGCGCCGCTTCCCCCGGCTGAGGGCCCTGGAGCGCGGCGCGCTGCCGCCCACGCCCGAGCACCTGGCCCAGGCGGTGGGCGAGGTGGCGCGCTCGCCGGGCGAGGCGTTCTTCCGCTCGCTGGGCTTGTGGGTGCTGACCACGGGCGTGGTGGCGATGGCGCTCGGGTCGACCATGGCCCTGGCGTGGAAGGACACCCTGCGGGTCGCGGGGCTGGGGGCGCTGTTCGGCCCGCTCACGTCGCTGCTCGTGTACGGGCTGGTCACGTTGAGGGCGCGGCGCGGCGTGCTGTGGGTGGCGGAGCAGGGGCTGACGCACTCGCAGGTCATCGCCGCGCTGCCCCGGCGCTCGCGCATCCGCGCGCGGCTGGTGGCCTTCACCGCCATCTGCGTGGTGACGCCCGCGGTGATGTGCGCGCAGGTCGTCACGGCGCTGACGGAGCGGCTCCTGCACCGGCTGGAGGACACGGGCAGCCCGGTCGCGCAGGGCGTGCTGGTGGACGCGTTCACGTCCAGCGCGCTCCTGTGCGCGGTGGTGTTCGGCCTGGCGCTGGCCACGGCGTACCTGGGCGGAACGCTGCTGGGGCGGCCCATGCGGGAGCTGTCCGGCGAGGCGCGCCGCATCGCCGCGGGCGACCTGGCCAGCCCCCGGCTGGTGCCCGCGGAGGACGAGGTGTGGGCGGTGTCCGCGGCCTTCACCACCATGCGCACGCACCTGGCGGACGTGCTCGCGGAGCTGCAGCGCGCGGGGGCGCAGATTTCGGCCACCACGGAGGAGATCCTCAGCACCTCCGGGCGCTACGAGGCGGGCGCCGCGGAGCAGGCCAGCAGCCTGGACGAGACGAGCGCCACCACGGAGGAGCTGGCGCGCTCGGCGAAGCAGATCGCCGAGAACGCGAGCTCGGTGGCGGAGATCGCCCAGCGCACGCTGGCGGCGGCGCAGGGCGGGCAGCGCAGCGCGGAGTCCTTCCTTGGGGCCATGTCGCGCATGCGCCAGGACAACCAGGCCATCGGCTCGGCGGTGGGGCGGCTGGACAAGCGCGTGCAGCAGATCGGGAAGATCGTCGAGTTCATCAACGGCGTCGCGGACAAGTCGGACCTGCTGGCGCTCAACGCGGAGCTGGAGGGCACCAAGGCGGGCGAGGTGGGGCGGGGCTTCTCGCTGGTGGCGGCGGAGATGCGCCGGCTCGCGGAGAACGTGCTGGAGTCCACGAAGGAGATCGAGGGGCTCATCGAGGAGGTGCGCGAGGCCTCCGCCGCCGCGGTGGCGGTGACGGGCGGCGGCGTGCGCGCGGTGGAGACGGGGACGGGGCTGGCGGAGCAGGTGTCCGAGTCGCTCCGGCAGATTGTCGACCTGGCGGGGCGCACGTCGGACGCGGTGCGGATCATCTCCCGGTCCACGCAGCAGCAGCAGGCGGGCACGGATCAGCTCGCGGACACGATGGCGGACATCCTGCGCATCACCCAGCAGAGCCTCAACGCGACGAAGCAGGTGGGCGCGGCGAACGGGGACCTGCTGGGGCTGGCGCAGGACCTGCGCGGCGTGGTGGAGCGCTTCCAGATCCACCAGGCGACCCTGCGCAAGGGGGGCGGCGGGTGAACCCCAGCGAACGGCTCCTCAAGCAGTTCCGCGACCTGGTCACGGTCCGTCTGGAGCGCATCAACCGCTCCCTGATGGAGCTGGAGTCCGGGGGCAACCTGGAGGCCGGGCAGCGGGTGCTGCGCGAGCTGCACGGGCTCAAGGGCGAGGCCCGGATGATGGGCTTCAGCGAGATCAACACGCTCGCGCACGAGATGGAGGAGTTGGTCCGGTGCGCGGAGCCGCAGCGCTACCGGCTGTCCTCGGAGTCCACCGACGCGCTGCTCGCCACGGCGGACACGGTGCTCGCGCTGTCGGGGGCGCTCCAGGCGGGGGAGCCGCTGCTGGCGGTGGAGACGCTGGTGGCGACGCTGCAGGAGCGGGTCATCGCGGAGTCCGCGCGTCCTGCGGGAGCCCCGCGTCCGGAGGAGGGCGGCCGGGCCGCGAAGGGGGAGGGCGCGTCGCACCTCATCGTGGCGGACCGCAGGGAGCCGTCCGCGGCCGTGGTGGTCCCCGCGCACTGGGGAGCGCCCGCGTCCCGACCGGAAGCGTCGGCGGGAGGCGCGGCTCCAGGAGTCACCGCGTCGCAGTTCCTGACCACGGCCCTCCGGTCGGAGGTACCTGGGAGTCCGGCGGGAGCGCACGGAGACCCGTCCGCCACGGGGGCTGTACCGAGCACGGCGTTCGGAGGGAGCCCGCTTGGCCACGTTGCCGGCGCGTCGCCGGGCCCGCACACGGGGCATCCAGGCCACGGAGCAACACCAGGCACTGCGTACGGGAACCCAGGTCCTGGACAGAGCGCGGGAGCCACGCCCGGTTCGCACGGTCTCCCACCGGGAGGCTCGGGCCATTCGCACCTCGTGGCCCCGGTGGCGGGGAGCGCGCACCTCGTGGCTTCGGTGACGGGAAGCCCGGGGCTCCCGCACCTCGTGGCGTCCGCTCCCGGTAGCGCGGGCGCCCCGGGCGGCGCCGCTGGCGGTCCGGGGAACTCACACCTCGTGGCCCCCTCTCCGGGCACGTCCCCGAACACGCCCCCCGCGAGTCCGGCCGCTTCGCCCGGCGCGCGGATGGTCGACGCCGCTCGCTCGCGCGCACCCGCCGCGCCGAAGCACGGGACGGCCACGGTGCGCACGGGCGACGTCCGCATGGACACGGCCGTGCGCATCGGCGTGGCCAGCCTGGACATGCTCACCAGCGCGGTCACCAACCTGGGCCAGGTGGCCCGCCGCCGCGAGCTGGCCACCGCGCGCCGCCTGGAGCTCGTTCGCGAATTGAGCGAGCTGGCCCGCGCCGCGGAGGACCTGGGTCCCGCCGGCGTCGCGCTCGCGGAGCGCCTGGGCCGCGCCAAGGAGCTCGCCGCCACCCTGCACCGCGAGGCCAAGCTGCTCGCCAACGCGGAGCTGCGCGACCTGGATCAGGTGTCCGAGGAGATCCAGGGCCTGCGCATGCTGCCCCTCTCCGTCCTCTTCGAACCCTACCCCCGCATGGTCCGCGACCTGGCGCGCGAGCTGGGCAAGGAGGTGGAGCTCGTCGTGGACGGCGAGGACACCCGCGCGGACCGCTCCGTCGTGGAGGCCCTGCGCGAGCCCCTCATGCACCTGGTCCGCAACGCGCTGGACCACGGCCTGGAGACGCGCGTGGACCGCGTCGCCTCCGGCAAGCACCCCCGGGGCTGCCTCACCCTGCGCGCCGCCCGCGAGGGCAGCCGCATCGTCCTGCGCGTGGAGGACGACGGCGCCGGCATGGACCCCGCCCTCCTGCGCCGGGTGGCCGTGCGCCGGGGCGTGCTGGACGAGCCCGCCGCCAACGCCCTGTCCGACGCGGCCGCGCGCGAGCTCGTCTTCCTGCCCGGCTTCACCTCGCGCGACGTGGTCACCGACCTGTCGGGTCGGGGCGTGGGGCTGGACGCCGTACGTACCTCGCTCCAGGCCCTGGGCGGCGACGTGGGCGTGGAGTCCGCGCCCGGCTGGGGCACCATCTTCACCCTGCGCGTCCCGGTGTCCCTCACCGTGGCGCCCCTGCTCTTCGTCCAGGTCGTCGACGAGACGCTCGCCCTGAGCGCCGTCCACGTCTCCCGCGCCCTCAAGGTGGACGCCTCGGAGGTGGGAGAGGTCGCCGGCCGTCCCACCCTCCGGATGGAAGGACGCGTGCTCCCCTTCGCCTCGCTGGCGTCGCTCCTGGGGCTCGCCACCGAGCGCCCCGCCCGGGAGGGCGAGCTGGTGCTGGTGGTGAAGGGCCAGGGCATGGAGGCCGCACTGGCGGTGGACCGCGTGCTGGAGGAGCGCGTCCAGGCCATCCTCCCCCTGAAGGGCATCCTCGCGCGCTACACGCACCTCACCGGGGCCACGTCGCTCGCGGACGGGCGGCTGGCCATGGTGCTGTCCGCGGCCGCGCTGGCGGCGGGCGTGCATGGCACCGCGCCCCTGAAGCTCGCCCGGCCCCCGGTGCGCGCGCCCGCGCCGCGCCGCCGCCGCATCCTGGTGGTGGACGACTCGCCCCTCACCCGGGAGCTGGTGGCCAACCTGCTGGAGGCGGTGGGGTACGACACCCTCCGGGCGGCGGACGGCCCCTCGGCGCTGGAGCAGTTGGCGCAGGAGGGGCCCCCGGTGGAGCTGGTCGTCACCGACCTGGAGATGCCGGAGATGGACGGCGTGGAGCTCACCCGGCGTTTGAAGGCGGACCCGGCCCGGCGCGGGCTGCCCGTCGTCATCCTCACCACCCGGGGAGGGGAGCCGGACCGGGCGCGTGGGCTGGCGGCCGGAGCGGACGGCTACATCACCAAGGGCGACCTCGTCCGCCAGGACCTGGTGGACGTCGTGGGGCGGCTGCTGGCCTGAACTCCCCGGAGACCGGGACAGAGCGCCCGGGGGCCCATCGCATTGCTATACTCCCGCGGCGCGTACGGGGTATTGAACGGACATGGGCAAGAAAGTGACGGTGCTGGTGGTGGATGACTCGGTCATCTGCCGTCAGCTCATCAGCGCGGCGTTGAGCGATGACCCGGACATCCAGGTCATCGGCACCGCCGCGAACGGCCAGGAGGCCGTTGCCCTCACCAAGGAGCTGCGCCCCCACGTCATCACCATGGACGTGGACATGCCCGTCATGGACGGGCTCACGGCCGTGGAGCACATCATGGCCGAGTGCCCCACGCCCATCCTGGTGCTGACGGGCGACCCGCGCTCGCAGGCCCCCGCGCTGACGTACCGCGCGCTGGAGCTGGGCGCGCTGGCGCTGCAGATCAAGCCCGCCATCGACGCGGGCCCGGAGGCGTGGAACCTCACCAAGGAGGTGAAGCTCATCTCCTCCGTGCGCGTCATCCGCCACGTGCGCGGCCAGAAGCGCGGCCCGCCGGGGACGCCGCACGCCCCGGTGGCGGTGCTGCCCGCGGCCTCCATGGGCATCGTCGCGGTGGCCGCCAGCACGGGCGGCCCGCAGGTGCTCTACCGGATGCTGTCGGAGCTGCCGGCGGACTTCCCGGCGCCCATCGTCATCGTCCAGCACATCAACGCCGCCTTCTCGGAGTCGCTGGCGAGCTGGCTGGCCAACGCGAGCAAGCTGAAGGTGCGCCTGGCGGTGGACGGGGACACGCTCGCGCCCGGGCTGGTGCTGGTGGCGCCGCCGGATCAGCACATGGTGGTGCCCGTGCGCGGCCGCGTGGCGCTCAAGCCCGGCGTGGAGCGCGACGGGCACATGCCCAGCGGCACCGTGCTGCTGGAGAGCGTGGCCAAGGCCTACGGCCGCAGGGCGGTGGGCGTGGTGCTCACCGGCATGGGCGCGGACGGGGCGGACGGGCTCCTGGCCATCAAGCAGGGCGGTGGGCTGGCGCTGGCGCAGAACGAGGAGTCCTGCGTGGTGTTCGGCATGCCGGGCGCGGCGGTGGAGCGCAAGGCGGTGGACCACCTCATCCACGGCGATGACGTCGCGGCCACCCTGGCGCGCCTGGCGCGTGGAGAGTCGCTGGCCGCAAGCCGCTGACCTCGCGCGCCATGACGCCCCCTCCCGAGCGCTGGACTCCCGTCCACGCCTGGCTTCAGGCGCACACGGGCATGGCGCTGAGCGGGGCCCAGCGGCGGCGGCTGGACGCGCGGCTGGACGCGCTGGGACACGGCCAGGGCGCGGCGCGGCTGGTGGCGCACCTGCGCACGGCGGCGGGCGCGGCGGACCTGGCGCGGCTGGTGGACGCGGTGGCGGTGCACACGTCGGAGGTGTTCCGGGACGAGGTGCAACTGTCCGCCTTCCGCGAGCACGTGCTGTCCCCCCGGATACAGCGCTCCAGGACGCCGCTGCGCGTGTGGAGCGCGGGCTGCGCGGCGGGCGAGGAGGTCGCCACGCTGCTCCTCCTGATGGCGCAGGAGGGCGCGGATCCCGCCAGCCGCGTGCTGGGCACGGACATCTCCGAGCAGGTGCTCACCCGGGCGCGCGAGCTGAGCTTCCCGGCGGATGCGCTCCGGCGCGTGCCGGACGCGGCGCGCTCGCGCTACTTCCAGCCGAAGGGCCGGCGCCACGCGCTGGTGGAGTCGCTGCGCGCGCAGGCGGAGTTCCGGCGCCACAACCTGATGGAGGCCCCGTATCCGGAGGCCCCCGGGGGCGGCGGGTTCGACATCATCTTCTGCCGCAACGTCCTCATCTACTTCACCCCGGAGGCCTTCCAGCGCACGGTGCGGAGCCTGGGCGAGCGGCTGACGCCCGGCGGGGTGCTGGTGCTGTCCGCCGCGGAGCCCCTGCTCCAGGTGCCCCCGGAGCTGCGGCTGCTGCCCAGCGAGCACGCGTTCTTCTACGTGCGCGAGGACGCCGCGCCGCCCGTGGAGCCTGCCCGGCCGAAGCGGGACTCCGGAAGGTTCCCGAGCGTTACCGGAGCCCCCGGCCCCACCGCGCCGGCACCGAAGCACGACGCACCCGTGCTCCCGCCCCCGGCCGCGGACGAGGCCGCGATGGCGCAGGCGGACTGGCTCTTCTCGTGCGTGCTGGACGGGGCCTCCACGGGCGTCCCGGACGAGAAGTCCGAGCGCGACCTGCGCCGGTGCCTGGACCTGGATCCGGACCACGTCGCCGCCCGCTACCTGCTGGGGCTCCTGCTGGAGCAGTGCGGCCAGCCCGGCGCGGCCCTGGAGTCCTACCGCCGGGCCCTGCGGGCGGTGGACTCCGGGCGGGCGCGGCCGGTGCCCTTCTTCCTCAACCTGCCCCGGCTCCGGGTGGCCTGCGCCCGGGCCGTGGAGCGGCTGGAGGCGGAGGGGGCGCGCTGAAGGGCAGGGGGGCGGCCGGGCGAGGCGGAAACAGAAGCGGCGCGCGGGGCCTTTTGGACCTAGGATGCCCGGCCCATGCGCAGGCTCGTGCTCTTCGCCCTGTTGACCGCCGCCGTACCCGGCTGTTTCTACCCCGCCGACCGCGGCCGTGCCCTGGAAGCCAAGGTGGACCGGCTGGGCGCGGACAACGCGAAACTGGCCGCGGAGCTGAAGGAGGCGCGCGACCAGCTCGCCGTCACCCAGCCGAAGCTCGATGAGAAGATCGCCCAGGTGACGCAGGCCCTGCAGAGCCTGGACACCGCCGCGCGCCGCAAGGACGCGGACATCGGCGTGCAGTTCCAGAAGACGGTGGAGGACCTGGCGCAGCTTCGCGGCCAGGTGGAGACGTACCTCTACAAGATTGGGGAGCTGGAGGCCGCGCTCGGCAAGAGCACGGAGGAGACCAACCAGCGGCTCCTGGCGCTCCAGGGCACGGAGGCGGTGAAGGAGGCCGAGGCGAAGAAGAAGGCCGAGGAGCTCCAGCGCCCCACGGACAAGAAGGAGTTCCTCACGCTCGCGCAGGAGAAGGCGAAGGCCGGCGACGCGCTGGTCGCGCGCCAGCTCTACAACGAGTTCGTGAAGAAGTGGCCCAAGGACGCGCTCGTGGGCGAGGCCCACTTCGGCCTGGGCGAGACGTACTTCACCGAGTCCAGGTGCCGCGAGGCCCTCTTCGAGTACGGCAAGGTGGTGCAGGACCACGCCAAGACGCCGTCCGCGCCGGACGCGTACCTGCGCTCCTCCGACTGCTTCCTGAAGCTGAAGATGAAGGAGGAGTCGAAGCTGGCGCTGGAGGAGCTGGTGAAGGGTTACCCCAAGTCGGACGCGGCCAAGGCGGCGAAGACGAAGCTGGCGGAGCTGGACAAGAAGCCCGCGCCCGCCCCCGCGCCGAAGAAGGCGAAGAAGTGATGGGCCTCCGCGCCCCCCGGCTCGCCGCCCTGGCGCTCCTGTTGCTCCTGCCGCTGGTGGCGGGGGCCGCGCCGAAGAAGCTCGTGCTGCTCTTCACCGGAGACAACGGGGGCGAAGTCGCCCCCTGTGGTTGACGCCACAACCCGTCTGGCGGTCTGGCCAGACGAAAGACGGTCCTGAACCAGGAGCGCGCGAAGGGCGTGCCGGTGCTCGCACTGGACGCGGGCAACGCGCTCTTCAAGACCCTGGCGGATGGCCAGGATGCGACGGCGAAGCCTCGCGCGGAGCTGCTCCTGGAGCAGTTGGACGCGCAGGGCTACGCGGCCATGGCCGTGGGCCAGCGCGACCTGGTGCTGGGCGTGGACTTCCTCAAGAAGAAGACGAAGGGCGCGAAGCTGAAGCTCGTGTCCGCGAACCTCGTGGACGCGAAGGGGCAGCCGCTCTTCCCCGCCTCGGTGGTGACGACGGTGGGCGGGCTGAAGGTGGGCATCCTCGGTGTGTCCCCGGCGTCCGCGGAGGGCACCGCCATCCTGCCCGAGGGTGTCCGGGGCCTGCCGGTGGGGCCGGCGGTGACCGCGGAGGTCAAGCGCCTGCGCCAGAAGGAGCAGGTGTCGCTGGTGGTGGTGCTCGCGGCGGTGCCCTACGTGGAGGCGGTGAAGCTGGCCCAGGGCGCCGAGGGCGTGGACTTCGTGGTGCAGTCGCACGACGGCCGGGGCGTGGGCATGGCCCAGCGCCAGGGCGTGTCCACGCTGGTGCCGCCCGGGGAGCGGGGCCGCCAGGTCGCGAAGCTGGAGCTGTCCGTGGAGGGCGATGGTCCCTTCGCGGACCTGTCCGAGGCGAACCGCGCCCGGGAGAGCCAGCGCATGGTGGAGGCGAACATCGCGCGGGTGCGGGAGCGCCTGAAGGCGGAGAAGAACGAGGACACGCGCCGCTCGCTCCAGGAGACGCTGGCCTCCTTCGAAGCGCGGCGCGACGCCCTGGCCCGCACGGCGGCGGCGCAGGGCCCGGAGACGGGGCGCACGTACCAGTTGACGTACCTGCAACTGGGCGCGGACGTGGCGTCGGATGCCGCCGTCCAGAAGCAGGTGGAGCGCGTCGAGCCGCCCGGCTCCGCGGGTCACTGAGCTTCCAGGCGTGGAGCCAACCCCGTCCATCCTGGGACGGGGGCTGAAACACCTGTCTCATCCCCTGTCGCGGCATGTGTCACGCCCGTTCCAGCCCTGCTGGAGAGCAGGCAGGCCCGGCGGCGTGGAACGCATGGCAGGTCGCTCTTCGACCGAATAATGTGATCAACAGGTTTCATGGCCACCCCCCCCACGCTGCTCGCGCGACGAGCGGCAGGCCGCGCGTGATCGACATCCACCGGCACTGACCCTCTGGGCCCTGCGTCCCGCTTTCCGGGCGCCCCTCGGGGGCCGTGTCGTGTCCAGATTCCGGAGTCAATTCGATGAGCAGCAGCGGTGATTTGTCGAAGCGGATCGCGAACCTGTCTCCGGAGAAGCGCGCGGAGCTGCTCAAGAAGATGGCCGCGCAGAAGAACGCGGCGGGGACTCCGGCGCGGGCGGCGTTCCCGCTGAGGGACCGGTCGAAGCCGGCGGAACTCTCCTTCGCGCAGCAGCGGCTGTGGTTCATGGACCAGTTGGCGCCGGGCAGCCCGCTCTACAACGTCCCCGTGGCGGTGCGGCTGGAGGGCGCGCTGGACGTGGCGGTGCTGGAGCGCTCCCTGCTGGAGGTGGTGCGGCGCCACGAGTCGCTGCGCACGACCTTCCAGGGCACGGAGAGCGGGCTGGTGCAGCACTTCGCGCCACTGCCCGCGCTGGCGCTGGAGCGCACGGACGTGGGCGCGCTCGCGGCGGACGCGCGCGAGGCCGAAGCCTGGCGCCGGGTGCGGGAGGGGGCGCTGCGTCCCTTCGACCTCGCCACGGGGCCGCTGATGCGCGCGCTGCTGGTGCGGCTGGGAGACGCGGACCACCTGCTGCTGGTGGTGATGCACCACATCGTGTCGGACGGGTGGTCGCTGGGCGTGCTCGTGCGCGAGGTGGCGGTGCTCTACGCCACGTTCCTGCAGGGCCAGCCGTCGCCGCTGCCGGAGCTGGCCGTGCAGTACGCGGACTACGCGGCCTGGCAGCGGGACACGTTGCAGGGCGCGGCGCTGGAGCGGCAGTTGGCGTACTGGCGCGAGCAGTTGTCGGGCGCGCCGCCCGCGCTGGAGCTGACGACGGACAAGCCCCGGCCCGCGGCGCGCGGCTTCCGGGGCGCGCGCACGCCCATCCAGTGGCCGCGGGAGCTGACGGACGCGCTCCGGGGGCTGGCGCAGCAGGAGGGCGCGACGCTGTTCATGGTGCTGCTGGCCGGGTGGCAGTCGCTCCTGTCGCGCTACTCCGGGCAGGACGACGTGAGCGTGGGCTCTCCCATGGCGGGCCGGACCCGCTCGGAGCTCGAAGGCCTCATCGGCATGTTCGTCAACACGCTGGTGCTGCGCGCGCGCTTCACGCCGGAGCTGTCGTTCCAGGGACTGGTGCGCCAGCTCCGCGAGACGATGGTGGGCGCGACGGACCACCAGGACGTGCCGTTCGAGAAGCTGGTGGAGGCGCTCCAGCCGGAGCGCGACTCGGGGCGCACGCCGTTCTTCCAGGCGATGTTCGCGCTGCAGAACGCGCCGCGCGGGCCGGTGGCCGTGCAGGGCCTGAGGTTGAACGCGATGGAGGTGGACACCCAGACGGCCAAGTTCGACCTGCTCCTCCAGCTCACGGAGGCGGAAGGCAGCCTGAGCGGCTACGTGGAGTACGACACCGACCTCTTCCACGCGGCCACCGTCGCGCGGATGGTGGAGCACCTGCGCGGCCTGCTGGAGTCCGCCGTGGCCCACCCGGCGATGCCCGTGGCCCGGCTGACCATGGTGAAGGCCGCCGAGCGGCGCTTGCTGGCCGAGGACTGGAACCGGACGCAGGCGGCGTACCCGAGGGAGCGCCCGGTGCACGCGCTCTTCGCGGAGCAGGCGCGCAAGGCGCCGGGCCGGGTGGCGGTGGTGCAGGGCGTGGACGGGCAGGCGCTGACGTACGGCGAACTGGACGCGAAGGCGAACCAACTGGCGCACCACCTGCGCGGGCTCGGGGTGAAGCGCGGCACGCGGGTGGGCGTGTACGTGGATCGCTCGTGGGAGATGGTGGTGGGGCTGCTCGGCATCCTGAAGGCCGGGGGCGCGTACGTGCCGGTGGACCGCAACTACCCGGCGGAGCGCATCGCGCTGCTGCTGGAGGACGCGGGCGTCGAGGTGACGCTGACGCAGCGGTCGCTGGTGGAGAAGCTGCCCGCCGGTGCGGGCAAGCCGCTCTGCGTGGACACGGCGTGGGACGCCATCCGCCGCGAGCCGGAGACGCCGCCGGACGTGGCGGTGGGCGGAGAGGACCTCGCGTACATCATCTTCACGTCAGGAAGCACGGGGCGCCCGAAGGGCGTGTGCGTCCCCCACCGGGGCATCACCCGCCTGGTGGTGGGCAACGACTTCATGCGCTTCGACGCGGACGCGGTCTGGTCGCAGACGGGGCCTGTGGCCTTCGACGCCTCGACGCTGGAGCTGTGGGGCGCGCTGCTGCACGGGGCGAAGCTGGTGCTGGCGCCGCCGCACGCGCTGACGCTGGAGGAGCTGGGCGCGCTGCTGAAGCAGGAGCGCATCAGCACGCTGTGGCTGACGACGGCGCTGTACGAGCAGATGGCGCTGCACCAGGCGGACGCCCTGGCGGGCGTGTCCCAGGTGCTGACGGGCGGTGACGTGATGCCGCTCCCGCGCGCTCGGGAGCACGTGTCACGGCTGCCGGAAGGCGCGGTGCTGGTGAATGCGTACGGCCCCACGGAGAACACCACGTTCTCCACCACGCACACGCTGACGCGCGAGACGTCGCTCACCGCGTCGGTCCCCATCGGCAAGCCGATTGGGAACTCGACGACGTACGTGCTGGACGCGCGCGGGGACGTGGCGGGTGTGGGCGTGCCGGGAGAGCTGTACGTGGGAGGCGAAGGCCTGGCCTGGGGCTACCTCAACCGCCCGGACCTGACGGCGGAGCGCTTCGTGCCCCACCCGTTCAGCCCGGAGCCCGGAGCGCGGCTGTACCGCACGGGAGACAAGGCCCGGTGGAGGGAGGACGGCACGCTGGAGTTCCTGGGGCGCACGGACTTCCAGGTGAAGGTGCGCGGCTTCCGCATCGAGCTGGGTGAAATCGAAGCCGCGCTCCTCCAGCACCCGGACGTGGCGGAGGCCACGGTGGTGGCGAGGGGGCAGGGCGCGGACAAGCAGTTGGTGGGGTACGCGGTCGCGAAGCCGGAGCGGACGCTCGACGCGGCGGAGCTCAAGGCCCACCTCAGGCAGCGGCTGCCGGAGTACATGGTGCCCACGGCGCTGGTGTCGCTGGCCGCGCTGCCGCTCAGCGCGAACGGCAAGGTGGACCGCAAGGCGCTGCCGGAGCCGGAGGCCCCGCGCTCGGAGAAGGCCTTCGAGGCGCCCCGCACGGAAGTGGAAGTGAAGCTGGCGGCCATCTGGGCGCAGGTGCTGCGCGTGCCCCAGGTGGGCGTGACGGACAACTTCTTCGAGCTGGGCGGCCACTCGCTGCTGGCGACGCAGGTGGCCTCGCGGATCCGCGCCGGGTTCGGCGTGGAGCTGCCGCTGCGGGAGTTGTTCGAGTCCGCCACGCTGGAGGCCCTGGCGCTCCGCCTGGAGCGCGCCACGCGCTCCGTCGCCCCGCCGCTGGTGGCCGTCTCGCGAGAGCAGCCCCTGCCGTTGTCGTTCGCGCAGCAGCGCCTGTGGTTCATCGACCAGTTGGAGCCGGGCAGTCCGCTCTACAACGTCCCGCTCGCGGTCCGGCTGGAGGGGGCCCTGGACGTCGCGGCGCTCCAGGGTGCGCTGGATGCGTTGGTGGGACGTCACGAGGCGCTCCGCACGACGTTCACGTCGCATGAAGGCACGCCGGTGCAGGTGGTGCATCCGCCCTCGGCGATGCCGCTGGAGGTGGAGGACCTGCGCGGCGTCGAAGCGGGCGAGCGGGAGGAAGAGGCCCGCCGCCGGGTGATGGCGCAGGGGCTGAGGCCGTTCGACCTGTCGCGAGGGCCGCTGGTCCGAGCGCAGTTGGTGCGGCTGGACGGGCACGACCACCTGCTCGCGCTCACGATGCACCACGCCATCTCGGATGGCTGGTCGTTGGGCGTGCTCGTGCGGGAGATCGGCGCGCTGTACGCGGCGTTCGTGCAGGGCCAGCCCTCCTCGCTGCCGGAGCTGCCGCTCCAGTACGCGGACTACGCGGCCTGGCAGCGCGGCTGGTTGCAGGGGGATGCGCTCGAACGCGAGGTGGCCTTCTGGAAGGGCCGGCTCGCGGGAGCACCCGCGGCCCTGGAGTTGCCCACGGACCGTCCGCGCCCGGCGGTGCGGGGCAACGCGGGCACGATGCACTTCTTCCAGTGGTCCCCCGCGATGACGCAGCGCCTGCGAGCGTTGGCGCAGCGTGAAGGCGCGTCGCTGTACATGGTGCTGCTGGCGGGGTGGCAGGCGCTGCTGTCGCGCTACTCGGGACAGACGGACATCAGCGTCGGGTCGCCCATCGCGGGCCGGACCCGGGCGGAGCTGGAAGGGCTCATCGGCTTCTTCGTCAACACGCTGGTGCTGCGAGCCCGGGTGGACGGGGAGAAGTCCTTCCGGGAGCTGCTGAAGCAGGTGAGGGGCACGGTGCTGGAGGCGTACGAGCACCAGGACGTGCCCTTCGAGAAGCTGGTGGAGGCGCTCCAGCCCGAGCGCAGCCTGAGCCACACGCCCCTGTTCCAGACGCTGCTGGCGCTCCAGAACGTGCCGCAAGGAGACCTGGGGCTGCCGGGCATGTCGCTCAAGCCGGTGATGATGGAGAGCCGCACGTCGAAGTTCGACGTGAGCCTCTTCTTCGTGGAGGAGGGAGAAGGGCTGAGAGGCTCGGTCGAGTACAGCACCGAGTTGTTCGACGCCGCGACAGTGCGCCGGATGGTGGAGCACCTCCGGGTCCTGCTGGAGGCCGCGCTGGCACGTCCGGAGGCCGCCGTGTCCCGGCTGCCGATGGTGGACGCGGAGGAGCGGCAGCGGCTCCTCGACGGTGGCAACCGCACGGTGGCGGAGTCCACGAACACGACGCCGGTCCACGCCCGCTTCGAGGAGCAGGCGCGGAGGACGCCGGAGGCAGTGGCGCTCCAGACCCAGGACGGCAGGACGCTGACGTACGGCGAGCTGGACGCGAAGGCGAACCAACTGGCGCACCACCTGCGCGGGCTCGGAGTGAGGCGAGGCACGCGGGTGGGCGTGTTCGTGGATCGCTCCTTCGAGATGGTGGCAGGGCTGTTGGCCATCCTGAAGGCCGGGGGCGCGTACGTGCCGGTGGACCGCAACTACCCGGCGGAGCGCATCGCGTTGCTGCTGGGGGATGCGGGCGTGGGGGTAACGCTGACGCAGCAGTCGCTGGTGCAGAAGCTGCCGAAGAGCGCGGGCACGCCGCTGCTGCTGGACACGGTGTGGAGCGAAGTGGCCCACCAGCCGGAGGCAGCGCCGCAGGTGGAGGTCAGCGCGGAAGACCTGGCGTACGTGATGTTCACGTCAGGAAGCACGGGGCGCCCGAAGGGCGTGAGCGTGCCGCACCGGGGCATCACGCGGTTGGTGGTGGACAACGGCTTCCTGCGCTTCGGGCCGGAGGAGGTCTGGCTGCAACTGGCGCCGGTGGCCTTTGACGCCTCGACGCTGGAACTCTGGGGCGCGCTGCTGCACGGGGCGAAGCTGGTGCTGGCGCCGCCGCACGCGCTGACGCTGGAGGAGTTGGGCGCGCTGCTGAAGCAGGAGCGCATCACCACGCTGTGGCTGACGGCGGCGCTGTACGAGCAGATGGCGCTGCACCAGGTGGACGCGCTGGCGGGAGTGTCGCAGGTGCTGGCGGGCGGTGACGTGCTGCCAGCCCAGCGCGTGCGAGAGCACCTGAAGCACCTGCCAGAGGGCGCGGTGCTGGTGAATGGCTACGGCCCCACGGAGAACACCACGTTCTCCACCACGTACACGCTGACGCGCGACACTCCGCTTACCGCATCGGTCCCCATCGGCAAGCCGATTGGGAACTCGACGGCGTACGTGCTGGACGCGCGAGGGGACGTGGCGGGCGTGGGCGTGCCGGGAGAGCTGTACGTGGGAGGCGAAGGCCTTGCCTGGGGCTACCTCCACCGCCCGGACCTGACGGCCGAACGCTTCGTCCCCAACGCCTTCAGCACGAAGCCGGGAGCGCGGCTGTACCGCACGGGAGACAAGGCACGCTGGAAGGAAGACGGGACACTGGAGTTCCTGGGCCGCACGGACTTCCAGGTGAAGGTGCGCGGCTTCCGCATCGAGCTGGGCGAAGTCGAAGCGGCGCTCCTGAAGCAGGAGGGCGTGGCGGAGGCCACGGCGGTAGTGCGGGACGTGGGCGGCGACAAGCGGCTGGTCGCGTACCTCGTGGCGAAGCCGGGGCAGAACATCGACCCGAAGGCCGTGGAGTCGGAGCTTCGGCAGCGGCTCCCTGAATACATGGTGCCGTCCGCGATGGGGGTGCTGGACGCGCTGCCGCTCACGGCCAACGGCAAGGTGGACCGCAAGGCCCTGGAGGCGCTGGATGCGCACGAGGCAGGCACTGCCTACGAGCCGCCTCGCACGGAGGCGGAGCGAAAGCTGGCGGCCATCTGGGCGGAGGTCCTGCGGGTACCCAGGGTGGGCGTGAAGGACAACTTCTTCGCGCTCGGCGGGCATTCGTTGCTGGCGACGCAGGTGGTCTCGCGGATCCGCACGGAACTCGGAGTGGAACTCTCGCTGCGAGTCCTCTTCGAGGCACCCGTGCTGGAAGTCCTGGCCGAGCGACTGGGGACGGCCGCCCGTCCGTTGCCCGCGGCGTTGGAGCACGTCGCCAGGGACGAGGTGCCGCCGCTGTCGTTCGCACAGCAGCGCCTGTGGTTCATCGACCAGTTGGAGCCGGGCAGCCCGCTCTACAACGTCCCGGTGGCGGTCCGGTTGCAAGGCACCTTGCAGCGGGGCGCACTGGTGCGGGCCCTGAACGAGATTTTCCGGCGCCACGAGTCCTTGCGCACGACCTTCGAGCTGCACGAAGGGCAGCCCGTGCAGCGCATCCATCCACATGCGCGCCTGCCACTGGCGGACATCGACCTGGAGAGCCTCACGCCCGAGCAGCAGGAGCAGGAGGTCCGGCGTCGGCTCGGGGTGGAGCTGGCGGAGCCCTTCGACCTGAACAAGGGCCCGCTCATCCGGGCCGGCCTGTTGAAGCTGGGAAGCACCGAGCACGTGCTGCTCATCACGATGCACCACATCGTGTCGGACGGCTGGTCGCTGGGAGTGCTGATCCGTGAGGTGGGGGCGCTCTACGCGGCGTTCTCGGAAGGACGCCCGTCGCCGCTGCCGGAGCTGCCGCTCCAGTACGCGGGCTACGCGGCATGGCAGCGCGGTTGGTTGCAGGGAGAGACGCTCCAGAAGGAAGTGGACTTCTGGAGGGGGAAGCTCGCCGGGGCGCCGCCGGTGCTGGAGTTGCCCACGGACCGGCCTCGCCCGGCGGTGCGAGGCAACACCGGAGCGGTGCATTCCTTCCTGGTGCCATCGGCGCTGGCCCATGCGCTGCGGGAACTGGCGCAGCGGGAGGGCGCATCGCTGTACATGGTGCTGCTGGCGGGCTGGCAGGCGCTGCTGTCGCGCTACAGCGGCCAGCAGGACATCAGCGTGGGCTCGCCCATCGCGGGCCGGACGCGAGCGGAGCTGGAAGGGCTCATCGGCTTCTTCGTCAACACACTGGTGCTGCGAGCCCGGGTGGACGGGGAGAAGTCCTTCCGTGAGCTGCTGAAGCAGGTCCGCGGCACGGTGCTGGAGGCCTATGAGCACCAGGACGTGCCGTTCGAAAAGCTGGTGGAGGCGCTGCATCCGGAGCGCAGCCTGAGCCACACCCCGCTGTTCCAGACGCTGCTGGCGGTGCAGAACATGCCCGAGGGAGAGGCGAAGCTGCCCGGGCTGACGATGAAGCCGCTGGAGCTGGAGATCCGCACGTCGAAGTTCGACGTGAGCCTCTTCTTCACGGAGACGCCGCAAGGCTTGAGCGGAGCGGTGGAGTACAGCACCGAGCTGTTCGACGAGGCGACAGTGCGCCGGATGGCGGAGCACCTGCACGTCCTGCTGGAAGGCGTGGTGGCGAAGCCGGAGACCGCGGTGAGCCAGTTGCCCATGCTGACGGAGGCGGAGCGCCAGCAGGTGCTGGTGACGTGGAACCAGACGGCCACCCAGAACCGCCACGACCTGCCGGTCCACGCACGCTTCGAGGAGCAGGCGCGGAAGACACCGGAGGCAGTGGCGCTCCAGGCCCAGGACGACAGGACGCTGACGTACGGCGAGCTGGACGCGAAGGCGAACCAACTGGCGCACCATCTGCGCGGGCTCGGAGTGAAGCGAGGCACGCGGGTGGGCGTGTTCGTGGAGCGCTCCTTCGAGATGGTGGCGGGGCTGCTGGCCATCCTGAAGGCGGGTGGCGCGTACGTGCCGGTGGACCGCAACTACCCTGCGGAGCGCATCGCGTTGCTGCTGGGGGATGCGGGCGTCGAGGTGACGCTGACGCAGCAGTCGCTGGTGCAGAAGCTGCCGAAGAGCGCGGGTACGCCGCTGCTGCTGGACACAGTGTGGAGCGAAGTGGCCCACCAGCCGGAGGCAGCGCCGCAGGTGGAGGTGAGCGCGGAAGACCTGGCGTACGTGATGTTCACGTCAGGAAGCACGGGGCGCCCGAAGGGCGTGAGCGTGCCGCACCGGGGCATCACGCGGTTGGTGGTGGGCAACGGCTTCCTGCGCTTCGGGCCGGAGGAGGTCTGGCTGCAACTGGCGCCGGTGGCCTTCGACGCCTCGACGCTGGAACTCTGGGGCGCGCTGCTGCACGGGGCGAAGCTGGTGCTGGCACCGCCGCACGCGCTGACGCTGGAGGAGCTGGGCGCGCTGCTGAAGCAGGAGCGCATCACCACGCTGTGGCTGACGGCGGCGCTGTACGAGCAGATGGCGCTACATCAGGTGGAAGCGCTGGCAGGAGTGTCGCAGGTGCTTGCGGGCGGAGACGTGCTGCCAGCCCAGCGTGTGCGCGAGCATCTGAAGCATCTGCCAGAAGGCGCGGTGCTGGTGAACGGCTATGGCCCCACGGAGAACACGACGTTCTCCACCACGCACACGCTGACGCGCGATACGTCGCTCACCGCATCGGTCCCCATCGGCAAGCCGATTGGGAACTCGACAGCGTACGTGCTGGACGCGCGCGGGGACGTGGCGGGCGTGGGCGTGCCGGGTGAGCTGTACGTAGGAGGCGAAGGCCTGGCGTGGGGCTACCTCCACCGCACGGACCTGACGGCCGAACGCTTCGTCCCCAACGCCTTCAGCACGAAGCCGGGAGCGCGGCTGTACCGCACGGGCGACAAGGCCCGGTGGAAGGAGGACGGGACACTGGAGTTCCTGGGGCGCACCGACTTCCAGGTGAAGGTGCGCGGCTTCCGCATCGAGCTGGGCGAAGTCGAAGCGGCGCTCCTGAAGCAGGAGGGCGTGGCGGAGGCCACGGCGGTGGTGCGGGACGTGGGCGGCGACAAGCGGCTGGTCGCGTACCTCGTGGCGAAGCCGGGCCAGAACATCGACCCGAAGGCCGTGGAGGCAGAGCTTCGGCAGCGGCTCCCTGAATACATGGTGCCGTCGGCCATTGGCGTGCTGGACGCGCTGCCGCTCACGGCCAACGGCAAGGTGGACCGCAAGGCCCTGCCTGAGCTCGATACGGTCCGCTCGGAGCGCGAGTACGAAGCGCCCCGCACGGAGGCGGAGCGAAAGCTGGCGGCCATCTGGGCGGAGGTCCTGCGGGTACCCAGGGTGGGCGTGAAGGACAACTTCTTCGCGCTCGGTGGGCACTCGTTGCTGGCGACGCAGGTGGTGTCACGGCTCCGTGCGGAATTCGGAGTGGAGCTCCCGCTGCGAGTCCTCTTCGAAGCACCCGTGCTGGAAGTCCTGGCCGAGCGACTGGGGACGGCCGCTCGTGCGTCGCCCGCGGCGTTGGAGAATGTCGCCAGGGACGAGGCGCCGCCGCTGTCGTTCGCGCAGCAGCGCCTGTGGTTCATCGACCAACTGGAGCCGGGCAGCCCGCTCTACAACGTCCCAGTCGCGGTGCGGCTGGCTGGCGCACTGGACGTTGGAGCCCTGGAGTGGTCACTGCGTGAGGTCGTGCGCCGCCACGAATCCCTGCGGACGACCTTCGAGCTGCACGAAGGACAGCCCGTGCAGCGCATCCATCCGCATGCGCGCCTGCCACTGGCGGACGTCGATCTGGAGGGCCTCACCCCCGAGCAGCAGGAGCAGGAGGTCCGGCGTCGGCTCGGGGCGGAGCTGGCGGAGCCCTTCGACCTGAACAAGGGCCCGCTCATCCGGGCCGGTCTGTTGAAGTTGGGAGGCACCGAGCACGTGCTGCTCGTCACGATGCACCACATCGTGTCGGACGGCTGGTCGCTGGGAGTGCTGATCCGCGAGGTGGGGGCGCTCTACGCGGCGTTCTCGGAAGGCCGTCCGTCGCCGCTGCCGGAGCTGCCGGTGCAGTACGCGGGCTACGCGGCGTGGCAGCGCGGTTGGTTGCAGGGAGAGACGCTCCAGAAGGAAGTGGACTTCTGGAGGGGGAAGCTCGCCGGTGCGCCGCCGGTGCTGGAGTTGCCCACGGACCGGCCTCGCCCGGTGGTGCGGGGCAATGCCGGAGCGGTCCAGACCTTCGTCTTGCCGCCGTCGCTGGAACAGCAGTTGAAGACGTTGGCGCAGCGTGAAGGCGCATCGCTGTACATGGTGCTGCTGGCGGGGTGGCAGGCGCTGCTGTCGCGCTACTCGGGACAGACGGACATCAGCGTGGGCTCGCCCATCGCGGGCCGGACGCGAGCGGAGCTGGAAGGACTCATCGGCTTCTTCGTCAACACGCTGGTGCTGCGCGCCCGGGTGGACGGGGAGAAGTCCTTCCGTGAGCTGCTGAAGCAGGTGAGGGGCACGGTGCTGGAGGCGTACGAGCACCAGGACGTGCCCTTCGAGAAGCTGGTGGAGGCGCTCCAGCCCGAGCGCAGCCTGAGCCACACGCCGTTGTTCCAGACGCTGCTGGCTTTGCAGAACATGCCCGAGGGCGAGGCGAAGCTGCCGGGGCTGACGATGAAGCCGCTGGAGCTGGAGCTTCACACGTCGAAGTTCGACGTGAGCGTCTACTTCACGGAGACGCCGCAAGGCTTGAACGGAGCCGTGGAGTACAGCACCGACCTGTTCGACGAGGCGACGGTGCGCCGGATGGCGGAGCACCTGCGCGTGCTGTTGGAAGGCGTGGTGGCGAAGCCGGAAGTCGCCGTAGGCCGTCTGCCCCTGCTTACGCCCGTGGAGCGCCAGCAGGTGCTGGTGACGTGGAACCAGCAGCAGGCGGAGTACGACCGGGACGCGACGATTCCGCGCCTCTTCGAGGCGCAGGCAAAGCGCACGCCCAATGCCGTGGCCGTGGTGAGCGGCAAGCAGCGGCTGACGTACCGGGAGGTGGAAGCGAAGGCGAACCAACTGGCGCACCGGCTGCGCAAGCTGGGAGTGGGCCCGGAGTCGCGTGTGGGCCTGTGCGTGGAGCGCACGGCGGACGTCGTGGCGGGGACGCTGGGCATTCTCAAGGCGGGTGGCGCGTACGTGCCGTTGGACCCGAGCTACCCGAAGGAGCGCCTGGGGTGGCTGCTGGAGGACGCGCAGGGCCCGGCGCTGGTGGCGCACTCGCACCTGCTGGAGTCGTTGCCCGCCTTCAGCGCGCAGGCCGTGTGCCTGGACCGCGAAGAGGAGTGGGCGGAGGAGTCCTGCTGCGAGCTGACGTCGGAGGTGCGCCCGGAGAACGTGGCGTACCTCATCTACACGTCGGGAAGCACGGG